>NZ_JAMXSI010000001.1:0-719579 GCF_024124705.1 Halomonas sp. Mc5H-6 | reverse complement strand
CAGCCAGTTACGCCTGACGACCATAGCAAGCGTGAACCACCTGATCCCTTGCCGAACTCAGCAGTGAAACCGCTTCGCGCCGATGGTAGTGTGGGGTCTCCCCATGCGAGAGTAGGTCATCGTCAGGCACCTATTAAGAAAAACCCCAGTTCCAAAAGGAGCTGGGGTTTTTTATTTGCTGCTTCTTTTTCCTTTATTCAGCTATATCCCTACGGTGCTGGCACTGTCCACCCGCCCAGGTTTCATAGATGGCCCGGTCGTCGGCCAGCATCATCAATGCAAACAGCCGCTCGCCAAGTGTGGTGCAGTGGTTGATGCGACGCTTAAGCAGCGGCGTTGCCTGGGGGTCGATCACTACAAAGTCAGCCTCAAGCGTGGGCGCCAATTGACCGATATGGCTATCTAGCGAGAGGGCCTTTGCATTCCCTTTGGTTAAACCATAAAAACCCTGCCAGGCGGTAAGTGGCTGTCCGCGTAGCTGACCCACTTGATAGGCTGCTTTAAGCGTTCCAAAGCCTGATAGGTCAGTGCCTGCGCCGATGTCGCTGGCGTAGGTAAATGCCATGCCGGTTTCATTCGCGGCCTCTCGGTCAAAGAGCCCGCTGCCCAGGAAGAGATTAGAGCTAGGGCAAAAAGCAATATTCGCGCCGCGACCCGCCAACCGTTTACGCATGTCATTATCAAGATGAATGCCGTGAGCAAAGGTGCTGCGAGGGCCAACAAGGCCTGCTTCTTCATATACGGCTAAATAGTCAGGGCTGCCGGGAAACAGTTCTGCCACCCAGTCAAGCTCCCCGCTGTTTTCCGCTAGATGAGTCTGTAACCATAGGCTGGGGTCATTACGCAGAAGAGCGCCTGCCGCATCCATTTGCGTTTTGGTCGACGTAGGCGCAAAGCGAGGGGTAACGCTATACCCCAGCCGCTGCTTGCCGTGCCAGTCTTCAATCAGTCGCTCACTGTCGGCAATACCCGTCGTGCCGTCCAAAAGCCCCTCGGGCGCGTTGCGGTCCATTAATACCTTGCCGACCAGCATACGCAACTGACGTTTTTGACAGGCGGAGAAAAAGGCATCCACGGAGCCGGGATGGCTAGAGCCGAATACCTGAGCAGTGGTTGTACCCGCGCGCAGCATTTCATCCAGAAAAGCATTGGATAGCGCTTCTGCATGGGCATGATTGGCAAAGCGACACTCTTCGGGGAAGGTGTAGTCGTTTAGCCAGTCAAGCAGTTGGCGACCATAGGAGGCCATGATATCCAACTGGACATAGTGAACATGGGTATCGATAAACCCCGGCATGATCAGCTTATCGCGATAGTCCAATACATCACTGTTTTCCGGTAGTGACGGCAGTAATTCGTTGAAATGGCCCACGGCATGAATATGCTGGCCTTTCAGCCAGAGTAAGCCGTCGCCGTAATGCTCAAAGCTGCCCGGCTCGGGCGTATCGCCATCCCCAGGGTCGCGGGCAAAACTAATCAACTCGGCACGAATAAACGTATCGGTAGTAGGATTCATATTAACTCTGGGTCGTCTTCGTATCGTCAACTAAAGCACGTGCAGCGTCAGGCGCAAGGCCACGTGTTTCTGGTAAGGAGGGCGTGTCGGTTAGCCAGAGCAGCTCGGTGACCACGGTCAAGGCAATGGCATAAGGCGTCTTGTTGTTGAGCTTGGTGGCGTGGATGCGTCCGATGGGACTTCGCACACGCTTAATTTTCTCGGCGTCATGGCCTGCTCGCTTTAGACGTCCCTGAAAGCTTGACCATTTACTGTCGCTGCCAATTAGTCCAATAGAAGCGACATCATCGCGCTCAATGAGGCCTGCAATCAGGGCGTAATCCTGATCGTGGCTATGGGTCAGTACGAGCGCATGCGTTTGCGGTGGTAATTCCGAGACTGTCCGCTGGGGATCGCCAAGCGTATGACAGCCAAGACGCGGTTGCTGTTGTAGCTGTTCACTGAATATATCGCTTCGGCTATCGTACCAGTGCAACTGCCAAGGGAGAGGGGCGCTCAAGTTAACGATTTCGCGACCGACATGGCCCGCGCCAAATATAGCGACATGGGCTTCTGCACCGGGAAAGACTTCCAGCAGGATGTTGACGAAGCCGCCGCAGCACTGACCGCTACGCCCACCCAGGGAAAAAGCTTCCAGGTGTAAGCCGTAGCGCTGCTGCTGTAATAAGTTACGTGCAGCGCTGATCGTCTGCCACTCGAAAGTACCTCCACCCAGCGTATCGAAGATAGCATCAATCGTAATCACCATCCGCGCGCCGGGCTCGCGGGGGGTCGAGCCTGCGCTGGTCACCTGAGTGGCCAGTACATGGGGGATGCCATCACGCTGTAAGCGATGTAATGATGCATGCCAGCTTTCTGGAGCGGTTAAGGTCATAACGCTTTCTGCCTGATGGCGTTGGCCGCCAACATGACCCGTTCAGGCGTCGCCGGGGTGTCGAGGTGAGGCGATACCTGATAGCCCGTCAGGCTTGAAAGGGCATCCCTTAGTGCTGACCACACGCAAATCCCCAGCATGAAGGGCGGCTCGCCGACGGCTTTGGAGCGATAAAGGCTCGCCATGGAGTTGGGGTGGCCTTCCAGCAGTTCGACATTGAAAATCGGTGGCAGGTCGCCGAAAGTGGGAATTTTATAAGTCGCTGGCCCGTCGCTGATCAGCATGCCGTTATCATTCCACTTGAGCTCTTCGCTGGTCAGCCAGCCCAATCCCTGTATGAAACCGCCCTCCACCTGGCCCATGTCAATGGCAGGGTTAAGGGAATCGCCCACATCGTGGAGTATATCGACGCGATCCACCTGATATTCCCCCGTCAGTGTATCCACGCTGACTTCGCCAACGGCTGCGCCAAAGGCATAGTAATAGAAAGGTCGCCCCTGGCCGGTGGCGCGGTCGTAGTAAATCAGCGGCGTGGCATAAAAGCCTTTTTCTGAGAGCGAAATACGGTTGAGATAAGCGGTCTGGACGAGTTCCCCCCAGGGGATGCGGCGCTCACTCTCGCCGATACCGGCAATCAGCATACCGTCTTCCAGGCGCATACCTTCACGGTCCAGACCTTCTGAATAGTGCTCCGCGGCAAAGTCGAACAGCCGCTCCCGGAGCTTGCTGGCGGCGTCCCGCGCCGCCATGCCGTTCAGGTCGGCACCGCTAGAGGCGGCAGTGGGCGATGTATTGGGCACCTTGTCGGTACGGGTTGCACTGATGCGGACGCTGTCCAGATCCAACCCCAGTTCTCGAGCGACCACCTGACAGATCTTGGTATGCAGGCCCTGGCCCATTTCCGTCCCGCCATGATTGATCATGATACTGCCATCGGTATACACGTGAAGCAGTGCGCCGGCCTGGTTTAGATGCTGAGCAGTAAATGAGATGCCAAACTTGACCGGTGTGAGGGCAAGGCCCTTTTTGATAATTGGACTTGCTGCATTGAAGGCGGTAATGGCCTCACGACGCGACCAGTAGTCGCTGCTGTGTTCCAGCGTATCCACCAGTGTGTGAAGCAATCGTGTCTGATCAACCCGCTGGCCATAGTGGGTGATGTCGCGCCCCTGGCGGTAGAAATTGCGCTTCCGGATGGTCAGCGGGTCCTCGCCGACCCGACGGGCGATATCATCCATGGCCGCTTCGATAATCATCATTCCCTGCGGCCCACCAAAGCCGCGAAAGGCGGTGTTCGAGGCCGTATGGGTCTTGGCGCGATGCCCCGTCACGCGGGCATTGCCTAGCGAGTAGGCGTTATCGGCATGAAACATGGCGCGATCGACAATGGCGTCAGAGAGGTCGGGCGAGTAGCCACAGTCGCCAATCAAGGTGATCTCGCCACCTTCGATGACGCCTTGATGATCGACCGCCAACTGATAGCGGTTATGGAAAGGATGGCGCTTACCCGTGGCGCGGGTATCCTCGCTGCGTGGCAATCGTAGACGGATTGCCTTGCCCGTTCGGCGGGCAAAAAGCGCAGCCATGCAGGCCCAGGGAGAGGCCTGGGTTTCCTTGCCGCCAAAGCCACCACCCATGCGACGCACTTCAACGGTTACCGCGTGGAAAGGAATGCCGAGCACTTCAGCAACGAGCTTTTGGGTCTCGCTTGGGTGCTGGTTGGAGGTATGGACGATGACGCCTTCATCCTCGCTGGGCAAGACGATGCATGCCTGTCCTTCAAGGTAGAAATGCTCTTGTCCACCAATAAAAAGTTCGCCCTCGATGTGCTGCGATGCTTGTTCCAGAGTTGCCTGCCAGTCACCACGCTCTTGAACATGGGTCGGGCGAACGAACTCTTCACGCTCGGTAGCCGCGACAGGATCAAGGCTGGCGGGGTGTTCATCGATATCCAGCCTGGCAAGTTTCACGGCCCGGCGCGCGGCCTGTAAGGTGGTTGCAGCCACTGCAAAGAGGCACTGGCC
Organism: Halomonas sp. Mc5H-6; assembly: GCF_024124705.1. Taxonomy (NCBI): domain Bacteria; kingdom Pseudomonadati; phylum Pseudomonadota; class Gammaproteobacteria; order Oceanospirillales; family Halomonadaceae; genus Halomonas; species Halomonas sp. Mc5H-6. Next base: position 715,165 of record NZ_JAMXSI010000001.1, on the reverse strand, counting down.
TGCATAGCTGATTTCCCGGTCCACGAAGATAGGGTCACCCGGGAACACCGGGCCAATGTCAGTGTGCCCCGGTACGTCATCAAACGTTATAACATCGATCACCCCAGGTGCTTGCCTGACCGCCTCAAGGTCGAGCTTGGTTAACGTGCCATGGGCGACTGGCGATAAGCCCAGCGCAACGTGCAGGGCATCTGCCGGCGTTTTGATATCGTCAATGTAAGCTGCCTTACCCGTGACGTGTTTGTGAGCGCTTTCGTGAAAGCTTGCACTGCCCGCCTGGCGTTGGCTCTGGCTATCGACCGTATGGCGAGCAAGTGGACCGGAGCCTTGAATATGGTCATGCAATTCGCGGCGGGCTCGGCGGCTGTCGGCATCGAGTCTAGTGAGCGTACGCATGGAGCATCACCTCCTGGTTGGGCGCACAAAGCGTCAGGTACAGGCGCTCTAGCAGGTTGCGAGCGGCCTGCTGGCGATAAAGCTGGCTACCCCGCACATCGCTCATGGGGGTGAATTCGTCGTCAAGTGCCTGCTGGGCCGCTTGAAAGCTGGTTTTCGACAATGGCTGGCCTTCCAGTGCTTTCTCGGTCGCAAGGGCTCGTTTAGGGGTTGCGGCCATGCCGCCGAACGCAATGCGCACGTCGAGCATGACACCTGCTTCCAGGCGATAGCAGAAAGCGCCCAACACCGCTGAGATGTCATCTTCCCGACGCTTGGAGAGTTTCCAGACCCTCAGTGTAGCGGTATCAGCCAGTTTGGGAATAAACACCCGGCTGACCACTTCATCTGCAGCCAATGCGGTCTTTTTATAATCGATAAAAAACGTACTCAACGGGATTTGCCGTGACCCGTCAGCGTTTGCCAGTTCCACCCAGGCATCAAGCGCCTGCAGAACCGGGGGCGTATCACCAATGGGAGACGCGTTGGCGATATTGCCGCCAATGGTGCCTGTATTGCGTATTTGCTGGGAGCCGAGGCGGTGTAACAAATGGGCAAAGGCCGGGAAGTGGGGCTCCAACAGTGGTTCAAGCTGGGTGTAGGTGACGCCAGCGCCTACCCACCAGCCTGATTGTCCCTGAAAAGAGGCTTCCTCAATCCGGCGGAGCTCGTCTACTCGGGTAACATCAATCAGTTGATCCAGTTCGACCAGACGCTGAGTGTTTTCCAGCCATAGATCCGTTGCACCGGCGACGAGGCGGGCATTGGGGTAACGGCGGCGCACTCTGGTCAGTTCATCCAGCGTGCTTGGCTGGGCAAACAGCGATGCGTTTTCATCGACCCGATCAGGTTTGGACACTGAGGTCGCTGGTAATGAGGCGTCAAACCATTGAGGGGGCTGCCAGGGCAATGATTGCATGCCCAAGGCTGCATCGCGGATAGGGCGATAGCCGGTACAGCGGCATAAATTGCCACCTAGCACGGCTTCAAGGCGTTCAGGGGTCAAAGGGGTAGGGCGGCGCTGCTGAGTAGTATGTAGCGTAAACAGCGACATGACGATACCCGGCGTGCAAAAGCCGCACTGACTGCCGTGACAGTCAACCATGGCCTGCTGGGCAGGGTGCAACTGATTGCCTTGCGCCAAGCCTTCGACGGTGACCAGGTGCCGACTGTTGAGCTGGTGTGCAGGCGTGATGCAGGCATTGACGCTTTGAAAGCACGATCCAGCATCACTCCGGTTGCGAATGGCGACCGTACAGGCGCCACAATCGCCGGAGGCGCACCCCTCTTTAGTGCCCGTCATCCCCAAATGGTCGCGTAATAGCGTTAAAATGCTCGTGTCCGGTGGCACATCGCATTGCCTGGGGGTGCCATTGAGCAAAAACTCAATCGTCGCCATACCAAACTCCGTTTTCATTGTTTTGACCGATCGGTCAATATCGTTTGAGCTTGAGACAAAATGGACGGTTATGCAAGGCTTCGATTGTTGCCCTGATAAGGTGCGAAGAACCGTATTGTGCGGGGCTTTGGAGCATGTAACGTGAAGCGCCGTTAACTTCCATACTCATCTACCCAGCACCTGATAAAGGAACTCAGTGAATGACGGCTGAAACAGCAGACCAGGATAACGTCGGTCGGGACCGCATCGAATACTGCATTTTGCGCGCGGCTGAACAGGTGTTTTCGCAATATGGTTACCGGGGAGCGAGCCTCCAGGCGATTGCCGATAAAGCCGGTCTGCCCAAAGCGAATATTCTGTATTACATGGGCAGCAAACAGGCGCTCTATGTCCGGTTGCTCAATCGCATGATGAGCCGATGGAATGCGGTGCTTGAGGACATCACGCCAGAAAGTGACCCAGGACGTGTGCTAAGCGAATTCATTCGCACCAAGATAGTGCTTGGTCAGCGTTATCCCGAAGGCTCAAAACTGTTTGCCGCTGAAATTTTAGCCGGGGCGCCTTTTCTAAATAAATATCTGTCTGGCGAACTACGCGAGTGGGTCGCTTCTCGAGCGGCCATCATTCGCCAGTGGTCGAATCAGGGCAAGATGGACGACCTGGACCCGCACTTGCTGATTTTTCTCATTTGGTCCGCGACTCAGCATTACGCTGAATATAGTGCCCAGGTCACCGGGATTCTGGGTAAAGAGGCTCTGGATGAAGCAGACCTCGAATCGATTTGCCAATTTCTTGAGCAGGTGATCATCAAAGGCTGTGGCGTTCAGCGCCACGATGCATCTCTCGCAGCGCCGCGGTGATTAGTATGTCCACGCTACCCATTGAGGCGCATCTAGCCTCCCTGCAAGAAACCCTGGACAGCCATAATCGACTTATTCTGGTGGCCCAGCCTGGCGCGGGGAAGACGACGCGGGTGCCTCTGACGCTTTTGAATAGCCATTGGGCGCAAGGGAAAACGCTCTTGCTGCTTGAACCACGGCGGGTCGCGGCGCGGTTAGCGGCAAGTTTCATGGCCCGGCAACTCAATGAATCGGTTGGCCATACAGTGGGTTATCGGATGCGGGGGGACAGCCAGGTAAGCCGGTATACCCGTCTGGAAGTCGTCACCCAGGGGGTGCTGACCCGTATGCTGCAGGATGATCCGCTGCTTGAGGGGGTTGGCGGCATCATCTTTGATGAGTTCCATGAACGCAGCATCGAGGCGGACCTGGGCCTGGCGCTGGCACTGGATGTACAGCAAAGCATTCGCGACGATTTACGCCTCATTGTGATGTCAGCCACTATCGATGTGTCGGCTTTACAAAAAGTGCTTGGGGAACAGACGCCGGTGATTGAAAGCACCGGGCGCCAGTACCCGGTTGAAACGATCTATTGGCCGGTACCGAGTGATACCGCTCTGGAGACACGTGTCTGTGAGGCTGTCGATGACGCCTTAAATCGATCGGGGTCGCGGGATATTCTGGTGATTCTACCGGGTGTGGCCGAGATAAACCGGCTAGTGAAGAAGCTGGAGGATAGCTCCCTCGATATCGAAGTACGCGCGTTGCATGGTCGCATGCCAGTAGAAGCGCAGCAGGTGGCCCTTCAGCAGGATGCTTCGCGTCCGCGGGTCATCGTGTCGACGGCTATCGCGGAGTCCAGCGTGACGGTGGATGGCGTGAATGTGGTGATCGACTCTGGGTTAGAGCGTGTTCCACTGTTCCAGCCTCGTTTGGGGCTCACGCAACTGACCACCCGGTGGGTGAATAGCGCCAGCGCCGATCAACGGCGCGGTCGCGCGGGTCGGCAAGGCCCCGGGCTATGTTTCCGTCTATGGTCTCAAGAGCAGCCGCTCGTCCCCTTTGGTGAACCGGAAATACAGCAGGCGGATCTCTCCAGGCTGGTGCTTGAACTGGCGTCATGGGGCGTACAGTCCCCTGACGATCTGACTTGGATGACCTTGCCACCCAGCGGCGCCTGGCAAAGCGGGAAAGCGCTACTGACTAAGCTTGGCATCATTGATCGATCGGGTATGTTGACCCCGTTGGGTGAACAATGTGCGCGCTGGCCGGTAGCCCCAAGGCTCGGTGCGATGTTGGTGAAGTCAGTCGATATCAACGCGACGGCGTTGGCCTGTGGGCTGGCCGCGCTCCTTGAAAGCAGGGATCGTATCAACGGCTCGCTTCGTGATGCGCTGGCTCAGCGTTTTTCTCAACCTGCACGGTACCCTCAGTGGCAGCGTGATACCAAGCGGCTGGCACGAATTGCCAAAGCCAATTTTCCGGCTAAGGTTGAAGACGCATCGTTGGGTGCGCTTGTGGCACTGGCGTATCCAGAGCGTATTGGTCAGCGCATCAGCCCAGGTCGCTTCAAACTCGCCAATGGTAAAACGGCCACCTTGCCGGTCAGCCATCCGCTTGCCAACGAGCCTTACCTGGTGGCCGTCAACGTAGAGGGTGCGACCAGCGAAGCGACGATATACGTGGCGGAGCCGCTTTCGCTAGACACCCTTATTAGCCTGTATCCGGCCACCCAGCAGTGGGTCAATCGTGTCTGGTGGTCAGACGCCCAGGGAAGGCTGATCGGCGAAAGGGTGCAGTGTCACGGTGAGCTGGTATTAGCCACTGCTGCACTTGGCAAACTGCCCGAGGAAGACGTCATGGCGGCGTTGCTGAACGCCTTGGAGCAGCGCCCTGACATGATCTTTACGCCACCTGTTCAGCAGTTACAGGGACGTATGGCGATACTGCACGAGTCTTTTGATGGGCGGTGGCCCGATTGGTCGGATAAGGCGTTAATAACAACGCTTGAAACCTGGCTTGCCCCCTACATGGCCGGGGTTACCCGTATGAGCCAGATGGAAAAAATGCCTTTCGATACGTACTTGCTGGCATCACTCACTTGGGATCAGCAATCCCAATTTGAGCGTTTGGCGCCTACCTTGTTGCGTGTGCCAAGTGGCCGACAAATTGCGCTTGATTATGCACCTTGCTTACAAGGTAGACCACCGGTGCTGGCGCTTAAGCTTCAGGAAGCGTTTGGCTGGCAGGAAACGCCAAGGATTGTCGATGGTCGCGTCGCCGTGATGACTCATCTGCTATCACCCGCGGGGCGCCCCCTTCAGATTACCCAGGATCTACGCAGCTTCTGGACGAATGTCTACCCTGAAGTACGTAAAGAAATGCGCGGGCGTTACCCAAAGCATCCTTGGCCGTAAAACCCTCTTTCTGCAGCTGCCACTGGCCGAACGAATAGCCGCAGATAGGGGAAATGTGCTTATTCGGCCTAATGAGCCCCAAGGTCCCGTCGATCCACTATTCAGGTATCTCCCCAGGCTCGCGGTAGCGTACGCCTTGAGCGCGGCGTTCCTCTTCCGTCAGCCTTTCATCCTCTGCTGGTACGCCGAATACGGTCTTCTTTGACCCGTCTTCCCAGGTGTAAGTGGTACAGCCGGAGAGCAATGTCACCAGCAGGCACGAAGCCAGGGCCAGGATGCTTGTTTTCAACAGTTTCATGCTCATCAGTTATCTCCGCAGAACACGTTAAAATCAATATTATCAATCAACTATAGAAGTCAGCAGCGGAATAGTAAATGAGCAAGTGAAGAATGACCCAAAAGCGTTGAATAGTTTTCAGGGTAACATGTCGAGCGTGAACTATCGTTTAAAAAACCCTATTACAACAGAATAGAAAGCCGTCGGAAGCAACATCGCGGCAAGCGGCAACGAGGTGAGTATGTGGTCGGTGATCAAATCGGTGCTCGCAGCGCTCATCGGTGTTCAAAATGACCGTCAAAGGCGCGAAGACTTCAGTTCCAAACATCCAGCCGCGTTTATTATTACTTTTATTATCATTACCTTAGCCTTTGTCGTGGCGCTCTGGGGGCTTGCCACTGTCGTTGCGGGATAAGCAAGCCAGCTTTATTTTTTACAAATCACGTGAACATTGGCGGGTGTTTTCTATACTGCAGTCAATAACGTTATATGGGCATTCGTCTGTTACCTATATCCATTCGGGTTGTTGGTTTCAGCCACAACAAAAAAAACAAGGGGGCTTCAATGCGCTTATGGTGGCGACCATCAGTGTTCAGTGCGGGCGTGATGAGCAGCAGTGTCTGCTTTGCTCAATCGTGGAACATGCCGCTCGGGGTAACCAATGTAAGCCGCGATATCTACGGTCTGCACATGACCATTTTCTGGATATGCGTCGTCATTGGCGTGGTGGTTTTTGGTGCTATGTTCTACTCGCTTTTTCGCTATCGTCATTCACGAGGCGCAAAAGCTGCCGACTTTCATGAGAACACCAAGGTCGAGATTCTCTGGACGGTAATTCCTGTGCTTATCCTTGTCGGCATGGCGGTGCCGGCGACGGCTACGTTAAAGAATATGTACGACGCTTCAGATGCCGAATTGGACGTTATGGTAACGGGGCAGCAATGGCGCTGGCGCTATGAATATCTGGGTGAAGATGTTGCGTTCACTTCCAACCTCAGTACACCGCGTGCCCAAGTCGGCGGCGAGGAAGTTCGCGGAGAGAATTATCTCCTGGAAGTTGATGAGCCCCTCGTGCTGCCGATCAATCGTAAAATCCGTTTTTTAATGACGTCAGATGACGTTATACATTCCTGGTGGGTGCCCGATCTCGCCGTCAAGCAAGATACGATTCCTGGATTTGTCAACGAAAACTGGGTCAGGATCAATGAGCCAGGCATATATCGCGGCCAGTGCGCAGAGCTTTGTGGCATTGACCATGGATTCATGCCGGTCGTGGTGCAGGCCATGGAAGAAGAGGCCTTCGATGACTGGCTGACGGAACGTAAAAAAGCGGCTGATCAAGAAGCGCAGGGGGTTGGGCGTGAATGGGCAATGGAAGAATTAATGGACAGAGGAGAGTCTGTCTATGAATCCATTTGTGCATCATGTCACCAACCAGATGGACAGGGTTCTCCCCCGGCATTTCCAGCACTCGCGGGGAATCAGCAGTTGATTGATGATCTCGACTGGCACTTGGACAAAGTCATCAATGGCGTTTCGGGTGCCGCAATGCCTGCGTTCCGCAATACGCTTAATCCGGTTGAAATTGCCGCGGTCGTTACCTATACGCGAAACGCCTGGGGGAACGATACCCAGGAGCAGGTGCAGCCCGCGCGCGTTGCCGAACAAACAGAATGATCGATAGGCACTGCAGGTTACAGCGAAAAGAATAAATTTGGAGACAGATATGGCACCCAGGATACCTTTGCAGTCTACGCTACAGCACAGCGATGCGGTCGCGACAGCGGGTGGGGCTGCCGATCATCCGGCGCAACCGACGGGATGGCGTCGTTGGGTCTTGACAACCAACCATAAAGAGATCGGCACGCTTTATTTGATTTTTTCCTTATCCATGTTTTTTATTGGAGGCATCTTTGCGCTCGTTGTGCGTGCCGAGTTATTCCAGCCTGGATTACAGTTGGTCGAACCAGAGTTTTTTAACCAGATGACCACCATGCACGGCCTGATCATGGTGTTTGCAGCTGTCATGCCTGCTTTTACTGGGCTTGCCAACTGGATGATACCGTTACAGATCGGCGCACCCGATATGGCGCTGCCGCGTTTGAACAACTTTAGCTTCTGGCTGCTTCCCGTTGCGTTCACGCTGCTGCTTTCTACGTTGCTGATGCCGGGTGGCGGTCCTAACTTTGGCTGGACATTCTATGCACCCCTATCGACCGCCTATGCGCCAGCATCAACGACCTTCTTTATCCTTGCGCTGCACATTGCGGGTATCAGCTCCATTTTGGGGGCGATCAATATCATCGCTACCATTTTAAATATGCGCGCCCCGGGCATGCGGTTAATGGACATGCCTCTTTTCGTATGGACGTGGTTAATCACTGCCTTTTTGCTAATTGCCGTCATGCCGGTTCTGGCTGGTGTCATTACCATGATGCTGATGGATATCAACTTTGGCACCAGCTTCTTTGATGCAGGGGGTGGCGGAGACCCGGTGCTTTTTCAACACCTTTTCTGGTTTTTTGGCCACCCTGAAGTTTACATCATGATCTTGCCAGCCTTTGGCATCGTGTCGGCCATTATCCCGACGTTCGCTCGAAAGCCTCTTTTTGGCTACGCCTCGATGGTTTATGCCACGGCGGCGATTGCCCTATTGTCTTTTCTGGTATGGGCGCATCATATGTTTGTGGTGGGGCTGCCATTAGTGGCTGAATTATTTTTCATGTACTCGACGATGCTGATTGCCGTACCTACGGGCGTTAAAGTCTTTAATTGGGTGACGACACTTTTTCGTGGTTCGATAAGTTTTGAGTCTCCCATGCTGTTTGCGCTTGCATTTGTGGTGCTGTTTACCATCGGTGGCTTTTCAGGCCTGATGCTTGCAATTGCGCCAGCGGATTTTCAGTATCATGACACTTATTTTGTTGTCGCCCATTTTCATTATGTACTGGTACCAGGCGCCATCTTTGCCATCATGGCGGGTGTTTATTACTGGTTGCCCAAGTGGACAGGGCATTATCCAAACGAAACGCTAGCAAAGTGGCATTTCTGGTTTTCCGTCATTGGCGTTAATTTGACTTTTTTTCCAATGCATTTTGCTGGTTTAGCTGGTATGCCAAGAAGGATACCTGACTATGCCCTTCAATTTGCCGATTTTAATCTAGTATCCAGCATAGGGGCCTTCTTTTTTGGCACGTCGCAATTGCTTTTCGTGCTGGTGATTATTTTATGTGTAAGGGGCGGTAAACCGGCTCCCGCCAAGGCGTGGGAAGGCGCAGTGGATTTAGAGTGGACGGTACCCAGTCCTGCTCCTCTACATACGTTCGAGACACCCCCCGTGTTTCGACAAGTAGAAAAATAGGTTATCCATATTTAGTCATCTGGAGTGAAATATGCGCTCACACCAAACGGAAGGCGTCAGGAAAACAGTCACCAAGACGATTGTCGCCTTGATTGGTATGTTTGCATTTGCGTTTGCATTAGTGCCTCTTTACGACGTTTTTTGTGAAGTAACGGGTATTAATGGAAAGGTGAGTACCTCCGCGCAACAGGTTTTGGGCAATGATGTTAACCGTGATCGCTATGTGACGGTTCAGTTCGTCACCCGGACAAGTGCCGGGCTTCCGTGGCAACTTGGTGTGGAAACCCGCCAAGTCCAGGTACATCCCGGTCAGATGACGGAGGTGGACTTTACATTCTCCAACCGTAGCCAGTCGGCCGGTTGGGGACGGGCAGTTCCCAGCGTTAGTCCATCCGTTGCCTCCGCTCATGTGCGAAAGGTGAGTTGCTTTTGCTTTCAGGAACAGCGGCTTGATGCCAACGAGAACCTTACCATCCCGCTTGTTTTTCAACTGGACAATACGCTGCCAGAAGATATAGCGACCGTGACATTGGTATATACGCTGTATCCCTTGGAGGAAAGCAACGACCGCCCGACAGTGGCACAATATATGAATAACAAAAACGGGGGGATTTAACATGAGTGGCGGAAGTTATTATGTTCCAGCCAAAAGCTATTGGCCGATCCTAGGTTCTTTGGCAACAGGTTTTATGATGGCGGGTTTGGGTGCACAGCTTGTTTATGGCACTACAAGCTTACTGATTGCAATAGGTGTCGTCTCCGTTATAGCGGTCATGACATTCTGGTTTCGTGATGTGATCAATGAGTCTCACTTGGGCCTATATGATAGCCAGATGGATCGCTCTTTCCGTTGGGGAATGGGCTGGTTCATTTTTTCCGAAGTGATGTTTTTCGCCGCGTTTTTCGGTGCGCTTTTTTACGTTCGCATGTTTGCTATACCCTGGTTGGGCGGTGAGGGGGCAAAAGGTGTTTCGGCGCTTTTATGGCCGAACTTTATTGCCGAATGGCCTTTGTTGAGCCCTCCGGATGCCTCGGTTTCAGGGCCTGACAATGTCTTCAGTCCTTGGCAACTGCCGTTAGTGAATACGTTGCTGTTGGTCACTTCCAGTATCACATTGACAATTTCTCATGAAGCACTCAAGGCAGAAAAGCGTCGCTTATGCAGAAACTGGCTGGCTGGAACGGTCATACTTGGCTGCTGTTTTATTTTTATTCAAGGCGTCGAGTATTATGAAGCTTACCAGCACTATGGTATTACGCTGGAAGCCGGTATTTTTGGGTCTACGTTCTTTATTTTAACGGGTTTTCACGGCGTTCATGTCATTATTGGTACCTTGATTCTTATGGTGATGCTGGCGCGTATCATACGCGGTCATTTTTCGGATACCGAGCACTTTGGTTTCGAGGCATCCTGCTGGTACTGGCACTTTGTTGATGTCGTATGGTTAGGGCTGTTTATATTCGTTTATGTCGTTTGAGTCTTCAGGTGAGTTGGCCGCTCCCGAACCCATAGACAATGAGCAATAAGAGCAGAGCAGCAAAGCCTATCCGCCATTTTAGAGATGTAAGCAGTCGCTTGGAAGAAGAGCCATCGCGTAACAGGTAACCCGCGCCTACCGCCAGGCTGATCAACATAGCGAAAAAAACAATGATAATGAGTGATTTAAGTAGCATGAAAAAGTACTCCTCATGTCGCTGGCGTCTATATGGCTGGTATGCATTCTGGTTGTCGTTGGTGCTGCTGGGCGGCTTTCTTGGCGCATGGCAGTGGGACAGAGCCAACGATAAACAAGCGGCGGCTTCAGCTCGAGACAAGGCGCCTGCATTGGTTGACCCGCAAACGTTACCTACCGAAGGGGCCGAGCTTACGCTTAATGGTGAGTATATATCCGAACATACCTTTTTTTTAGATAACCGAATTGTCGAGGGGCGTTTGGGAGTTGCCGTTTTAACCCCGTTTAAAGATAGATTCGGGCAGTACTGGTTGATTCAGCGTGGTTTTGTTGAAACCGGCACCAGCCGTGACTCACCGAGTATAACGACGCCCCAGAAACAAGTCTCTATAACCGGGCAATGGCAGCAAGCAAGGGATGATGGCTTGTTATTTGGCCCCAACCTGGAAAAAGAACGCCTTCAACAAATCAGCCTTACGCCTTGGCAGGGAGTGCTACCTGACTTTCGTTACCAGGGGTGGGTGCATGCGCAGACCGGCGATGGCGTTTTTTCAGAATGGTGGCAAGCCAATGTGATGCCTGCGAGTCGGCACATTGCCTATGCATTTCAGTGGTGGGGGCTTGCGCTGGTAGCACTGATCACGATGTGGGTTGGCAGGCGTTATCTTTACTCGACCCAAAAGCATCAGGAGGGGGATATGATGACAGCCATTAAACCAGTCAATCGTCAGCGGATTAAATTGCTCTTGATCTTCATTATTTTTTCCGCGCCTATTATCACCGCCTGGGGAATGGTTGAGTGGCGTATTGGCGTTCCTGAGCAGATAACGGCTCACGGTTCACCTGCTGATCAACTCCCATTGCTTGAGCATTGGCCGCTTGAAACGGTTTCAAAGGCTGGCGTTGGCGAAGATCACTGGACATTAGCGTTTGATTGCTCTGTTCAGTGTGCTGAACGTCGAGACATCCTGTGGCGAATGCATCGCGCTCTGGGTCGTGACGCTCATCGGTTGGCGCGATTGAATATCGGCGGAGGAGGTCAGGCATTGCCTGGTGAGCAACTGGCGCGTTGGGAGGAGTCTCCCTCATGGCGAAAAGCGAATAGCGTGTGGCTGATTGATCCCCAGGGGCGACCTGCGTTGTCATTTCCTGCGTCTGTACCGGTGGCAGATATACTCGACGACACGCAACATTTATTCAAAGTCAACGCCATGTAGCCTAGAGCAAGCGCTTTGCCGTGGGAGGACTCAATGGTTGATCAACAGCGTATTGCCGTCGTCAAGTGGCTGTCATTTATCGGTATTTTCTTTACTGCTCTAGTGATGCTGGTGGGTGCCTGGACGCGTTTGTCTGATGCAGGTCTGGGTTGTCCTGATTGGCCAGGGTGCTATGGACAGTGGGTGGTGCCTACAGCTGATGACGCGGCCATCAGGTACCCAGCCTTTCCATTGGAGGCATCGAAAGCCTGGCTTGAAATGTTACATCGTTATGTTGCAACCATGCTTGGCGCGACGGTCATTCTGCTTCTGTGGCTGGGCTGGACACTAAGACATGTAAAGCAGTACCCATTGCACCTTAGCATTATCTTGTTTGTTGCCATTACTGCTCAAGGGGCGTTTGGCGCCTTGACCGTCACCCTTAAATTATGGCCCCAGGTGGTTACGCTGCATCTGCTGGGGGGTATGGGGATTCTGTTGCTGTTTGTATTGCTGCATTGCCGTCTAAAAGCAGTACAGCAAAATGCGGATCGGCTGCCACGGCGGACATCCGCACATTGGTGGGTGGTGGCCGTATTATTATTTTGCCAGATTGCACTGGGGGGCTGGGTTTCGAGCAACTATGCAGGCATCTCATGCCAGGGCTTTCCGTCGTGCAACGCTCAATGGTGGCCGGAAATGGATATTAGTGAAGGCTTCCATTTGACCCAAACCGTAGGCCCCAATTATTTGCACGGTCAACTTCACGCTGATGCGCGAACCGCGATTCATATGACGCATCGGCTGGGAGGTGGCTTGCTGGGAGTGGCTCTGATGGTCTTGTGGTGGCGATATCGGCATGACAGCGCGGCGCGCGGGTTACTGATGGTATTGAGGATCTACGGCCTTCAAGTAGGCCTCGGCATCGCCAGTGTCGTCCTTTGGCTGCCGCTTTGGTTGGCATTACTGCATACCGCCGGCGCGATGGCGCTTAGTGTCAGCTATTTAATTGCCTGGCGGCAGTGGCGATACAGCAGGATGGATAAAATTGCTTACAGGCTTAACTTTCCCCCCGCGGCAAACTATTTATCGCCTGATAAGGCAAGTTCACACCCCGAAATAGTACCGCTCGCCGCCAATCGGCAAGCCCGATATGATTAGCGTGATCGATGTAGATGCTGTAAGGTCTCTGTCATAGACATGTACAATCCTGGTAAAGCAATTAATCGGTTTGCATAAGGAGCATCATGAGTCTGACGTACGCATTGCTACTCGTCTTGTTTGCGGTTGTGGTAATTGCCGCATTGGCAGGCTACGCCTACCGTTTACGCAAGGAAGTCAAGCGGCGTGATGCGTTTCGCGTCGCTGAAGATCAGCAGGCCCAGTTGAAGAGCCTGGAAAACCTCGACTGGGTAACCGCTGCTTTGGTTCAGGAGCAGGTCGACATTACCGAAGGCGCCTGGCGTTGCAAAGTCTTGCTGGAGATTATCGACCCGAGCCTGACCGAAAAGCCTGAGTTCCAGGCCTTTGCAGAGCATTATGACCGTACAAAGCACCTTAAAACCCATTCGGCCAGGCAGAAATTGACGCCGCGAGAGCGCATGGAAGAAGATCGTGAACGTCTTGCCGCGGAAGAACAAATGCGCAGTGCCGTGTTAGCCGCTGCGCAAGCTGTGATGACATGGCGTAAAAAGGGTGGGCAAGGGCTTCATTGAGCGGTCAGTACAGTGATTGCCCAATTTTTTTAAGTGTAACGGCTGGTTTATAGTGTTCTTCGTGCTTAATTTGCTATGCTGAGGTATGTCAGCGTCTGCAACAAGTTGATAAATCGACATGTTGCCTAAGGGCATTGATTCGGTACTATGACCAACGGCCTCACACCGAGGAAGACAAGTTCAGGCGGTGTCAGGCAAGCGAAAAATGGATGCTCTCGCTTAAAAAGAAGCATTAGATGATCTGGTCACTAATGACCATGTCAGCATTGGATCAAGAAGGAGTTCTGCATGAAAAAATCAACGACTGGCTTGCTAATCGGTTCTGCTCTGGTAGTGGGCCTTTCCGGTTGCGCTAGCTCTGCCTCCCAGTCTTCCGGCCAAATGAGCGCCAGCAACGATCGCAGCTGGTATCAGCATCCGTTTGTTTGTGGCTTGGCCGGTAGCGTAATAGGTGGCGGTATTGGCTACGCGAGCAGCAGCAGCTCTGACGAAGATACGGGCGCTGCTGTTGGTGCGACAGCTGGTGCCACTATCGGTGCTATGCTGTGTGCGGACAGCAGCCCCGAGCCTATGGAACCTCAATGCCCGAGTTATGGTGGTGAAATTCCTGCCGGTGCAGCTGTCGATGCCGAAGGCTGCCCGCTGGATTCTGACAACGACGGTGTGCCGGACTACCGCGATCAGTGCCCGGGTACACCCGCAGGTGTCGCGGTAGATGCTAACGGTTGCCCGCTGGACTCTGATAACGATGGTGTGCCGGACTACCGTGACCAGTGCCCCAATACACCGGCAGGTGTTGAAGTCAATTCATTGGGTTGCCCTGACAGCGTTGTACTACAGGATGTCAACTTTGAGTTTGATTCCGCTCAACTAACTGCTGAAGCGCAAAATGTGCTTAATGGTGTTGCTGAGCGCTTGGTGAATAATCCTGGCGTTCGTGTCCGCATTGAAGGTCACACCGATTCAGTTGGCTCCAATCAGTACAACATGGATCTGTCCCAGGCTCGTGCCGAGTCAGTGACTGAATATCTTGCGACTCGTGGCGTCGAGTCCAATCGCATGATGGCTGAAGGTTTCGGTGAGGAGCAGCCAATTGCAACAAATGAAACTGCTGCAGGACGTGCTGAAAACCGTCGTGTAGAGCTGGATGAGTGGAACTAAGGTACGTAGTTAGCGCGACGACCTTACGGTTTTAAGACGCGTTAATTGAATGAAGCGGAGGGCTTGGGCCCTCCGCTTTTTTATTTATGCAAAGCCTGGCATCTGTTAGTCTTTGCCGTCGTTATCGTCAGCCTATTTTTTTACATCATTGATAGCGAAATGTGATCCTTGGTATGGATCACCACTGCGCTCAAGGAAAATCCGCATGCCCATTGTGACACTGCCAGACGGCAGTCAGAGAACATTTGATGAACCGCTTTCCATTATGCAACTGGCAGAGTCCATTGGCCCTGGTTTGGCTAAGGCCTGCATTGCCGGAAAAATCGACGGCGTTCTGGTTGATGCCGCTGATCTGATTGAGCAAGACGCTCAAGTGGCCATCCTTACTGCCCGTGACCCTGAGGGGCTGGATATTATCCGGCATTCCTGCGCACATTTGATTGGCCACGCCGTCAAGCAGCTATACCCCAATGCCAAGATGGCGATTGGCCCGGTCATTGAAGATGGCTTTTATTACGATATTGAGTTTGGCGGATCGGCATCGTCTGATGATCTGGAAGCAATAGAAGGGCGTATGAAAGCGCTGATTGATCACGAGTATGACGTCGTGCGGGAGTACGTCGATCGTGATCAAGCCATGCTGACCTTCCTGCACCGTGATGAGCCCTATAAGCAGGAAATCGTTCGGGATATTCCCGAAGGCGCCACTATCCGGCTCTATCACCATGAAGAATATACCGATATGTGTCGGGGCCCGCATGTGCCCAATACCCGCCACCTTAAAGCCTTCAAGCTGACCAAGCTGGCGGGGGCTTATTGGCGCGGTGATGCCTCGAATCCCATGTTGACGCGGATTTATGGAACGGCGTGGGGCGATAAAAAGCAGCTCAAGGCTTATCTGAAGCGGCTGGAAGAAGCCGAAAAGCGGGACCA
The DNA here is from genome assembly GCF_024124705.1 of Halomonas sp. Mc5H-6. Classification (NCBI taxonomy): domain Bacteria; kingdom Pseudomonadati; phylum Pseudomonadota; class Gammaproteobacteria; order Oceanospirillales; family Halomonadaceae; genus Halomonas; species Halomonas sp. Mc5H-6. The sequence goes on along the minus strand of NZ_JAMXSI010000001.1, from coordinate 699,759 downwards.
TCGCAAGCTGGCGCGCAAGATGGATCTTTTTCACCTTCAGGAAGAAGCGCCTGGCATGGTGTTCTGGCACCCCAACGGCTGGACGATGTATCAGGCGTTGGAAGATTATATGCGTCAGGTCCAGCGTGAACACGGTTATCAGGAGATCAAGACACCCCAGGTCGTGGACCTTTCCCTGTGGAAGAAGTCGGGTCACTGGGGTCACTACAATGAGCTGATGTTCACCACGGAATCTGAAAAGCGTGAGTATGCGGTTAAGCCCATGAACTGCCCGTGCCATGTGCAGGTCTTCAATCAGGGGCTCAAGAGCTATCGTGATTTGCCGTTACGCTTGGCAGAGTTTGGTAGCTGTCATCGCAACGAGCCGTCTGGATCCTTGCATGGTCTGATGCGTGTCCGTGGCTTTACACAGGATGACGCGCATATCTTTTGTACTGAAAGCCAGATTCAGGCGGAAGCGGAAGCCTTCATTGCGCTTACACTGCAGGTCTATAAGACGCTTGGCTTTGAAGACGTGGAGCTTAAGCTATCAACCCGGCCCGAGGACTTTCTGGGCGAGGCCAGTATGTGGGATCAGGCCGAGCAGGGTTTGGAGGCTGCGCTGAATGCCACCGGGCTTGACTGGGATTTACAGCCGGGTGAGGGAGCCTTTTATGGCCCGAAGATTGAGTTTGCCTTGCGCGATTGCCTGAATCGCGTGTGGCAATGTGGTACGCTACAACTCGACTTTAACTTGCCAGGCCGGCTTGGAGCGCAATACGTAGCCGAAGACGGGTCTCGCAAAACGCCAGTGATGCTGCACCGTGCTATATTAGGTTCCTTCGAGCGCTTTTTGGGAATTTTGATTGAGCACTACGCAGGCGCAATGCCATTATGGCTAGCACCGCAGCAGGTCAGCGTGATGACGATAACCGATTCGCAGCGTGATTATGCCCTTGCTTTAGAGCAACGTTTGCAAAAAAATGCAATGCGAGCAAAAGCGGACTTGAGGAACGAGAAAATCGGCTTTAAAATCCGCGAGCATACGTTACAGAAAGTTCCCTATCTCCTGGTGGTAGGAGATAAGGAAGTCGACGCTGACTCAGTGGCCGTGCGAACTCGCAGCGGCGAAGATCTCGGCACCATGACGGTCGATGAATTTATCGAGCGTTTCAGTGCTGAGCGAGCAGCCCTGGCGACATCGTCAATTGGCTAAGGAGACGGAACGATCAAGAGAAGCAACCAGCGCGGGCGTCCAGCAGACAAGCGCCCACCAATGAACGAGCGAATTACCGAGCAAGAAGTGCGTCTTATCGATAGCGACGGTGAGCAGTTGGGTGTAGTGCCCACCACCGAAGCATTGGAGCGTGCTGAATCTGCCGGTTTGGATCTCGTGCAAATTTCGAATGCCGATCCCATCGTCTGCAAGATTATGGATTACGGCAAATTCGTTTTTGAGCAGAAAAAGCAAAAAGCAGCTCAGAAGAAGAAGCAGAAGCAAATCCAGGTCAAGGAAGTTAAATTCCGGCCTGGCACCGACGAGGGCGACTATCAGGTCAAGCTGAAAAACCTGACGCGTTTTCTTGAAGGTGGTGACAAGGGGAAGGTCACATTGCGCTTCCGTGGTCGTGAAATGGCACATCAGGATATCGGCAGAAAGCTGATGGAAAGGATTGCCGCCGACCTGGAAGATATCGGAGCGGTCGAATCATTTCCGAAGATGGAAGGCCGCCAGATGATCATGATCCTTGCCCCGAAAAAGAAGTGATCCAACGGCGAAGTTAACGGGCTGCCATTATTGGCAGTTGGCCCTGGATTTTCTAAAAAACATCGAGCGGAGTTTTCCTCATGCCGAAAATCAAAAGCAACAGTGGTGCTGCAAAGCGCTTCAAGAAGACAGCCAATGGTTTCAAGCACAAGCAGTCTTTCCGTAGCCACATTCTGACCAAGAAGTCGACCAAGCGTAAGCGTCAGCTGCGCGGTATGAAGCAGATTCATGCGTCTGACAAGGCGCTGATCCAGCGCATGTTGCCGAATCTGTAACGTCGAATTTTCTATCCTGAGAGCATTTGCCTCAGTCATAAAGTCAGGAGTGTGTTATGACTCGTGTTAAGCGTGGCGTAGTTGCCCGTCGTCGCCATAAAAAAGTATTGAAGCAGGCCAAAGGTTATTACGGTGCTCGTTCGCGCGTATTCCGTGTAGCTAAGCAGGCGGTCATCAAAGCCGGTCAGTATGCCTACCGTGACCGTCGTAATCGCAAGCGCCAGTTCCGTGCGCTGTGGATTCAGCGTATCAACGCGGGCGCGCGCATGAACGGTATGTCATACAGCCGGTTTGTGGGCGGTCTCAAGAAGGCTGGTATCGAAATTGACCGCAAAGTGCTGGCGGATTTGGCCGTTCATGAAAAAGCGGCGTTTGCTGCCATCGTGGAAAAAGCCAAGGCTGCCCAATAAGCTTCAATTGGCACCGGTAGTGCCAGTGTGAACGCCAAGGTCATTTTAGTGTGACCCATACAGGGGAAGAGCAGCCGCTCTTCCCCTGTTTTTATGTCACGCTCTTCAACCACAACATGACACGCCATCCTCAGGATGGAAATCGCTTAATTCGGAGATGAACAGGATGGACCACCTTCCCGCGCTGGTATCTGAAGCACGCGACGCCATTCAGGCGGCACAGAGCGTCGCTGCATTGGATGAAGTGCGCGTACGTTATTTAGGCAAAAAAGGCGAAATGACGACGTTGCTTAAAGGGCTTGGCAAACTGTCCGCCGAAGAGCGTCCAGCTGCAGGTGAGCGTATCAATCAAGCCAAGCAGACATTGGCGGCAGAAATCGACGCCAAACGCCAGCAGCTTGAAAGCGAGGCCCTTGAAGCACGTCTGGCGGCGGAGCGTATCGATATTACCTTGCCCGGTCGCACCCAGTCGGCTGGCGGTCTGCACCCGGTGACCCGCACGCTTGAACGGATCGAGGGACTGTTTACCCGCATAGGTTATGACGTCGCAGTCGGGCCTGAAATTGAAGATGACTATCACAATTTCGAGGCGCTCAATATTCCCTCGCATCACCCGGCCCGCGGCATGGCCGACACTTTTTACTTTGATGCAACGCGCTTGTTGAGGACCCATACCTCGCCCGTGCAAGTGCGTACCATGAAAAGCACTGAACCGCCTATTCGGATTGTCTGCCCGGGGCGCGTTTACCGCAGTGATTCGGACCTGACCCACACGCCGATGTTTCATCAGGTCGAGGGTCTGCTGGTGGATGAAGATATCAGCTTTGCGGATTTGAAAGGCACGATTGAAGATTTCCTGCATGCATTTTTCGAGCGGGATGATCTTTCGGTACGCTTTCGTCCTTCCTACTTCCCCTTTACAGAACCGTCGGCGGAAGTCGATATTCAATGCGTCATGTGTGGTGGAGACGGATGTCGTGTCTGCTCGCACAGTGGCTGGCTGGAGGTGATGGGCTGCGGCATGGTCCATCCAGAAGTCTTTCGTCATTCCGGCATCGATGCTGAGCGTTATACGGGCTTTGCATTCGGTATGGGAGCCGAGCGCCTGGCCATGCTTCGATATGGCGTCAATGACTTGCGTCTTTTCTTTGAGAATGATCTGCGCTTCTTGCGCCAGTTCGCTTAAGTCCTTCGCCAACCACAGGAACGACCATGAAATTTTCAGAACAGTGGCTGCGCGAGTGGGTTTCGCCGCAGCTGGATACACAAGCAGTCGCCGACCAGATCACCATGGCAGGCCTGGAGGTCGATGCTGTCGAGCCGGTGGCCGCGTCATTCAGCGGCGTGGTCGTAGCGGAAGTGCTGACCAGGGAAAGCCATCCCAATGCTGACAAGCTCAACGTGTGCACCGTGGATGACGGCAGTGGCTCGTCGGTTCAGGTGGTCTGCGGGGCGCCCAATGTCGACGTAGGTCAAAAGGTGCCATTTGCCCGGGTCGGCGGCGTATTGCCCGATGATTTCAAGATCAAGAAAGCCAAGCTGCGTGGCGTCGAGTCGCAGGGCATGATTTGCTCCGCCTCCGAGCTCGGCCTTGAGGAAGATACCTCGGCCGGTATTCTCGAGCTGCCCGTCGAAGCGCCTGTTGGCATGGATTTTCGCGAGTTTATTCACCTTAATGACATGACCATTGAGGTCGATCTCACGCCTAACCGGGGCGACTGCCTGAGTATTAAAGGCTTGGCGCGTGAGGTGGGTGTGCTTAACCGCCTGGCTGTATCGGCACCGGAAGTGCTGATGGTGCCTGCCACGATCGATGATACCTTCGCGGTCGACCTGGAAGCGCCGGACCAATGTCCGCGTTATCTGGGGCGTGTCATCACTGGCGTCAATACAGGCGCTGTAACACCCCTCTGGATGGTCGAGCGCTTGCGGCGCAGCGGTATCCGCTCGATTGATCCAGTCGTTGATATCACCAACTATGTGATGCTGGAGCTTGGTCAGCCCATGCACGCCTTTGACCGGGACAACCTCAGTGGCGGCATCGTCGTGAGGATGGCGCGCCCAGGGGAGGTCTTGACGCTGCTGGACGGGCAGGAGATAGCCCTGCGGCCTGAAACCCTGGTGATTGCCGATCAGACAGGCCCGCTGGCGATGGCAGGTATCATGGGGGGCGAGTTGTCCGGTGTCAGCGAAACAACACGCACGATATTCCTGGAAGCTGCCTTCTTTAGCCCGGTGGCCATTGCCGGTCAGGCCCGTTCCTACGGTTTGCACACCGATGCCTCGCATCGCTTTGAGCGGGGCGTCGACCCGGAACTGACGCCCCTCGCCATCGAGCGTGCGACACGCCTTCTTCTGGAGATATGTGGTGGCCAGGCAGGGCCCGTTGTCGAGGCGAAGAGTGAGGCTGCAATGCCGACCACCAAGCGCATTAAGCTTCGCGGTGAGCGGCTTGAAAAAGCCCTTTCCAAGCGTTTGGCCGACGATGACGTCGGCGATATTCTCGAGCGCCTGGGGTTCGGCGCCAGAGAAAGCGAAGGCAACTGGCTGGTACAGGTACCCAGTTGGCGCTTTGATGTTTCCATTGAAGAAGATCTGATTGAAGAAGTGGCGCGAATCCACGGCTACAATAACCTGCCGGTTCGTCGCCCCACCGCGCGGCTCTCGTTGCGTCCCACGGACGAAGCCAAGCTTTCCCTTGGGCAGCTGCGTCGGCAAATGGTGGCGCGGGGGTTTCAGGAAGCCATTACCTATAGTTTTGTGGCTCCGGAGCTACAGTCGGCCATGCTGCCGGACGCCGTCTCGCCAGTTCTTGCCAACCCCATCTCCGCCGACATGTCGGTGATGCGTGCCAGCCTGATGCCGGGACTGGTACGGGCGATGGAGCACAATCTTAACCGTCAGCAAAGCCGGGTGCGCCTGTTTGAGACGGGGCTGGTCTTCAACGGTGAACTGGATGCTTTATCGCAAGTGCCGATGATGGGGGCGCTGGTGTGCGGCAGCCGGGATCCGGAAGGCTGGAGCGGCGTCAAGGCCAGCGTGGACTTTTATGACCTCAAAGGTGACCTGGAAAGCTTGCTGACATTGGGCGGTAATCGCGATGCGTGGCGGTTCGAGCCCGCCGAGCATCCAGCCCTTCACCCCGGTCAGAGTGCCCAGGTGATGTTTGAAGGCAAGCCGGCGGGATGGGTCGGCACCCTGCATCCTCAGGTGAGGGCGACGCTGGGGCTTAAAGTCGATGCGGTCGTATTTGAAGTGCGTTTGGATCACTTGAGCCAGGGGGATGTACCCGCTTTCGAACCGCTGTCACGCTTTCCGGAAGTGCGCCGTGATTTAGCCTTTACACTGCCCGCTGATCGCCCCGTACAGACGTTGCTGGATAGTGCGAAGGTAAAAGCAGGCGAATACCTCAAAGACATAACGCTATTTGATGTCTATGCTGGTAAGGGCGTCGCCGAAGGCTACAAAAGTATCGCGCTAGGCTTGACCTGGCAGCACCCATCGCGCACGCTTAATGATGAAGAAATCAATCAGTTGGTAGAGTCGATAGTGGCGCAGGTGCAAGCTGAGTTGGGCGCTGAGCTACGCGGCTAAAAATGCCAAGGTGCGTTCGTTTCGTATGCTTGGCGGCTTTGTGCTACACGGAGGATGACCATGGGTGCGTTAACCAAAGCAGAGCTGGCGGAGCATTTACATACCGAGCTATCGTTTTCCAAGCGGGAAGCAAAAGCCATGGTTGAGGCTTTCTTCGAGGAAATTCGAGCCTGTTTGAGAGAAAACGAGCAGGTGAAGCTGTCAGGTTTTGGTAATTTTGATCTTCGCGACAAGCGTGAGCGGCCAGGTCGCAACCCCAAGACCGGTGAAGAAATCCCCATTTCAGCGCGCCGGGTTGTGACTTTCCGCCCCGGGCAAAAGCTCAAGCAGCAAGTCGAGCATTATCGGGGGTCGGCATCATAACGTAACGCAAATGCTCTGTTTTTCCCTGTAAGCCACTGATGAGCCCTCGTTGATGCGCCTTTGTCAACGGGGGCTTTATATTATCCACGAGGCTAGAGACCCTCTTAGAGGGTGCGCCGCGTCACTGAGGCATGTTAATATTTGAGTAAATTCATCGGGTATTGGTCGGCTTCTGGTCGGCGGTACACCCCCTTGTTTGAGGAGTCGTAATGCCTCGGCTAAGTATAGCAGTAGGTACCATGTACGGCGGTGCATTGGATGTGGCTGAGCAGGTCAAGCCGCTATTCGAGGAAGCGGGCTACGAGGTTGATATTCTGGAGCAGCCAGTACTGGCGGACATTACCGATTCGACGCCGGATCTCGTTCTGTTCTGCGTATCAACCACCGGCAGCGGTGACTTTCCAGGCAACTTTGTACCTTTCGTCCGCGACCTTCAGACTCAGAGTCCGTCGCTTTCCTCGTTGTCCTATGGCCTGATAGCGCTCGGCGATAGCTCCTACGGTGACACCTTTTGCGGTGCCGGTCGTCGTCTGGATGAGCTGCTGTCGGACCTCGGGGCAAGACGCCTGGGTGAGCGACTGGAAATCGACGCCATGGAAACCTTCATGGCCGATGACGCCGCATTGCCCTGGGTTGAAGAATGGCTGGCGTCTGAGCAACTGCCGGTGAACAGCTGATGCAGCCGGGCAAGGCGGCGTCAGCCAATAAAGTGAGCAGTGCGCTAGGGCTGTGTGTGGTGATGCTCGCCGCCTTGCCTCGCTACATGGCGGGTGGCCACGAAACCCGTTTGACGCTGATACTGCTGGCGCTGGTGGCTGTGTTGGTGGCTACCGTCTTGCAATGGCGTCTCCTGCCTCGAGAGGGGCGGCAGCAGCTTCCGGGCAGGCTCAAGCGTCTTTCCATCATGATGATACTCGGGGTGTTGGTGATGGGGGCGTGGCATGCGCTATTCACCGACTGGATGAGCTGGCAGGTATTCATTTCCCATGCAAGCACCTTTGGTCTTGTCGCCCACGTTGTCAGTCTGTGGTGGTCGGCCGAATAAGGCGACAGATCATGAAAATCGTCCGTCTTGGCACTAAATCGATGCCAAAAGGGCTCTGAAGGGAGCATCCTCCCCTTGTTTTTCAGGATGCAGCCCCCATCTTGCGAGCATGGCGCTTGCCACGATGCGCCAGGGTTCTTAAAATCGCCCCTTGGACTTATTTACAGTAATCAACACAACGCCCAGCCGTTAGAGGACAATTCATGCAAGTTTCCGTCGAGACGCCCTCCCAGATTGAACGCCGCATCACGATTCAAGTGCCTGCCGGCGAAATCGATGAGGCTGTCAATACTCGCTTAAAAGAAACGGCGAAGAACGTTCGCTTGAATGGTTTTCGCCAAGGGCGAGTGCCGATGACCGTGGTTCGTCAGCGTTACGGCCAGAGCGTGCGTGACGAAGTGATTGGCGAAGTAATGCGTGAACGCTACGTGCGCGCAATTACCGATGAAGGGTTTAATCCGGCGGGCTACCCGCAAATTGAACCAATCGTCAACGAAGCGGGTAAGGACTTTGAATTCGTCGCCACCATGGAAGTCTATCCGGAAATCGAGCTTGCTTCGATTGAGGGAACCGAAGTGGAGCGTCCGGTGGTAGAGGTCACCGATGCTGATGTTGACGAAATGATCGACACACTGCGCAAGCAGAATGCGACCTATGAAGAGGTCGACTCTGCTGCTGAAGACGGCGATCAAGTGACCATCGACTTCCAGGGCTATCTCGGCGACGAGCCCTTCGAAGGTGGTAGTGCTGAAGGCCATGAGCTGGTAATTGGTTCCAATAGCTTCATCCCCGGTTTTGAAGAGCAGCTCATCGGGGCGAAAGCCGGTGACGAGAAAACTATCACCGTGACGTTCCCCGAGGACTACCAGGCCGAGCACCTCGCGGGTAAGGAAGCCACCTTCAAGGTCAAGGTGCACAAGGTCAGTCGTCAGGCGCTGCCGGACGTTGACGCCGAGTTCATCGAGCGTTTCGGTGTTGAAGGCGGTGACGAAGCCAAGTTCCGCACTGAAATCAAGAAGAACATGACCCGTGAAGCAGCACAGGCGGTCGATAACCGCGTCAAGCAGCAGGTGCTGGATGCGCTGAAAAAAGCCAACGACATCCCGGTTCCGAGTGCGCTGGTTCAGCAAGAGACAGACGGCATGAAGCGTCAGGCTGCTCAGCAGTTCGGCCTCGGTGAGGATTTCGACGTCAGTCAACTGCCCAATGAACTCTTCGAAGAGCAAGCGAAGGGCCGTGTTCAGGTCGGCTTGTTACTCGCCGAGGTCATCAAGGCAAACGAGCTTGACGCATCAGACGATGAGATCAAGGCGAAGGTTGAGGAGCTGGCAGAGCAGTATCAGGACCCTTCTGAGGTCGTTGACTATTATATGGGCAACGAACAGATGAAAACCCAGGTCAAATCTGCCGTTCTCGAAGAAAAAGCGGTTGATAAGCTGCTTGAGCAAGCAACCGTCGCTGATGTTGAAATGTCCTACCAGCAAGTGCTGGCAGCGGCTCAGCAACAGGCTGAGGCAGGTGAGGGCGCTGAAGAAGGTGAAACCACCAGCGCGTAAGCTCCCTGACGCTGGCGCACCGTCTGGGTGCGCCATTCCCTTATCGGACGCAAGGAATCACCTAAATGAGTGAATTTGATATTCAAAACGCCGGCGGTTTAGTGCCCATGGTGGTGGAGCAAAGCGCCAAAGGGGAAAGATCCTACGATATTTACTCGCGTCTGCTTAAAGAGCGCGTTATCTTTTTGGTAGGGCCCGTCGAAGATTACACAGCCAATCTGGTCGTCGCTCAGCTGCTGTTTCTTGAGTCAGAGAACCCTGATAAAGACATCCATCTGTATATCAACTCGCCTGGCGGGTCGGTCACGGCGGGGATGTCGATCTATGACACCATGCAGTTCATCAAGCCTGATGTGTCGACGGTATGTATCGGCCAGGCAGCCAGCATGGGCGCCTTGTTGTTGACCGCCGGTGCAGCAGGCAAGCGTTATTGCCTGCCGAATTCCCGCGTGATGATCCATCAGCCGCTGGGTGGTTATCAGGGTCAGGCATCGGATATCGAAATCCATACCCGTGAGATTTTGGGTATCCGTGAGAAGCTGAACCACATTCTGGCGCATCACTCAGGCCAGGATATCGAGGATGTTGCGCGTGACACTGATCGTGACAACTTCATGAGTTCCAGCCAGGCCCAAGAGTATGGCTTGATTGATGCAGTGCTGGATAAGCGGCCTACATCCTGATAGCGTGACGGGATACTGCATTTCCAACGAGCTTACAAGGCGGTTTTTACCGCCGCAGTGAAAGAGGTACGCGAATGGCCGACGGCAAAGGCAAAGACGAAGGTGGCAAGCTGCTTTATTGCTCGTTTTGTGGCAAGAACCAAAACGAGGTAAGGAAGCTGATTGCCGGTCCATCCGTCTATATCTGCGATGAGTGTGTCGACTTGTGTAACGACATCATTCGCGAAGAAGTTCTCGAAGCCGATGCCGAGAGCGATGAAGAGCGTTTACCTACGCCTCGCGAGATACGTTATACGCTTGACGACTACGTTATCGGACAGGACCGTGCAAAAATGGTCCTATCGGTCGCTGTGTACAACCATTACAAGCGGCTGAAATCCGAAGTGCGTGAAAGCGACGTCGAACTCGGAAAATCCAACATCCTGTTGATTGGTCCGACGGGTAGCGGTAAGACGCTACTGGCCGAGACCATGGCAAGACTGCTGAACGTACCGTTTACGATTGCCGATGCCACCACGCTGACGGAAGCGGGCTATGTGGGTGAAGATGTTGAAAACATCATCCAGAAGCTGCTGCAGAAGTGTGACTATGACGTCGAGAAAGCGGAGCGGGGCATCGTCTACATTGACGAAATAGACAAGATTTCGCGCAAGTCCGACAATCCGTCAATTACGCGTGACGTTTCCGGTGAAGGCGTACAGCAAGCGTTGCTCAAGTTGATTGAGGGCACGACAGCATCTGTTCCGCCGCAGGGAGGGCGCAAGCATCCCCAGCAGGAATTTGTGCAGGTCAATACCGCCAACATGCTGTTTATTGTCGGTGGCGCATTTGCCGGGCTGGATAAGGTCATCCGCGACCGCGTTGAAAAGGGAGGTATCGGTTTCAATGCGACGGTGAAGAGCAAGGAGTCGTCTCGCGGCGTCGGTGAAATGCTGGCCGATGTGGAACCGGATGACCTGGTCAAGTTTGGCCTTATTCCAGAGTTCGTCGGTCGTTTGCCGGTAATCGCCACGTTAACCGAGCTTACTGAAGAAGCGTTGATTGAAATACTCACCGAGCCCAAGAACTCCTTGATCAAGCAGTATGCCAAGCTGTTTGAAATGGAAAACGTGACGCTCGAGTTTCGTGATGATGCGCTTCGTGCCGTTGCTGAAAAAGCGATGGAACGTAAAACCGGTGCGCGTGGCTTAAGGTCGATCCTTGAATCCGTATTGCTTGATACCATGTACGAAATCCCTTCTTTGGAAGGTGTCAGCAAAGTGGTGATCGAAGCTTCGGTAATTGCCGGTGAAAGTGAACCGTTGTTGATTTACTCCCAGCACGAAGAGGCAAAAGTCGACGGCACCGATGGTTAAGTCCATCACCGACGACCCATAGCTTTCTATCGCTTTCGCGGTTAGCGCCAGTCAAGGGGTCGCCTAGGCGACCCCTTATCATTAGTAGCGCAGTGCTACATGGTGCCTAGGCCGTGCTTTAAACGTAGTCAGTTCTCTTCCCAGAACTCATCTGATTTATCGAGGAACGTCTGCGATGCAGCAGAGCGCCGAACAGACACAATGTCTACCCCTGTTACCATTGCGCGATGTGGTGGTTTATCCGCAAATGGTGATTCCCCTTTTCGTGGGACGTGAAAAGTCGATCCAAGCCCTCGAGGCGGCAATGGAGGCTGACAAGCGCGTTCTACTCGTGGCTCAACGCGAGGCATCTCAAGATGAGCCTGACAACGCCGACCTTTATGCCATGGGGACGGTGGCCGACATCATGCAGCTGCTGAAGCTGCCTGATGGAACGGTGAAGGTGCTGATCGAAGGCAACTACCGTGCGGATGTGAGTCGCATCGAAGAACATGCTGATGGTTATACTCAGGCCTACCTGATGCCCCGTGAAAGCCAGCCGCTGACGACCCGCGAGCAAGAAGCTTTGGTTCGCGTACTGCTCAATCAGTTCGAGCAGTACGTCAAGCTATCCAAAAAAGTGCCCAATGAAGTACTTAACTCGTTGTCCGGCATTGAGGACCCGAGTCGTCTGGTGGATACCATCTGCGCGCATTTATCGCTGAAAATCGGCGATAAGCAAGAGCTCCTGGAAATGGATCGTGTGCGCGATCGCATTGAGCATTTGATGGCGCTCATCGAGTCTGAAATTGACCTCTTGCAGGTGGAAAAGCGGATTCGCACGCGTGTCAAAGAGCAGATGGAAAAGACGCAGCGTGAGTATTATCTGAACGAGCAGATGAAAGCCATCCAAAAAGAGATGGGCGAGCTCGATGATGTACCCAACGAAGTGGAAAAATATGAGCAGGCGATTGCTTCGTCTGGCATGCCTAAAGAGGCGTCGGATAAAGCCACCCAAGAACTGAACAAGCTCAAGATGATGGCGGCCAACTCCGCTGAAGCCAGCGTAGTGCGGTCCTACCTGGATTGGCTGATCGCAGTGCCGTGGAAAAAACGCACTCGCGTCAAGCACGACCTGCAGAAAGCCCAGCAGGTGCTCGATGAAGACCACTACGGTCTGGAAGAGGTAAAGTCACGCATCCTGGAATATCTCGCGGTACAAAAGCGTGTCCGCAAGATGAAAGGTCCCGTGTTGTGCCTGGTCGGTCCGCCCGGGGTGGGTAAAACGTCGCTAGGCCAATCGATTGCGCGGGCGACTAACCGCAAATACGTACGCCTTGCCTTGGGCGGTGTACGTGATGAATCCGAGATCAGAGGCCATCGGCGCACCTATATTGGTTCCTTGCCGGGTAAGCTGATGCAGCGCATGAGTCGGGCTGGTGTTAAAAACCCCCTGTTTTTGTTGGACGAGGTCGACAAATTAGGCATGGACCACCGGGGGGACCCAGCCTCTGCGCTGTTAGAGGTTCTGGATCCTGAGCAGAACAACAGCTTCAGCGACCATTACCTTGAATTGGATTATGATCTGTCCGAAACGCTGTTCATCTGCACGGCCAATTCGATGAATATTCCAGGCCCATTGCTGGATCGTATGGAAATCATTCGTCTGCCTGGCTATACCGAAGATGAAAAGCTGGCGATTGCCAAGCGTTACCTGCTACCCAAGCAGTTGAAAGCCAACGGTCTGAAAAAAGACGAGCTGGCGGTCGAAGATGATGCCTTGCTTGAGCTTATTCGCTACTACACCCGTGAAGCGGGTGTCCGCGAGTTGGAGCGCCAGATCGCCAAGGTCTGCCGGAAAGTGTTGCGCGAGCGCATAGAGCCTTCGGCCGTCAAAGATGGCGAACTGCCACCGGATCTGCTTGCGGCCAGGCACATCGAGCATTATGCGGGCGTTCGGCGCTACAGCTATGGGCTTGCCGAAGAAGATGATCAGGTGGGCCGCGTGACCGGGTTGGCATGGACCTCCGTAGGTGGTGAATTGCTGAATATTGAATCGGTGGTGACGCCTGGCAAGGGGCGAATCAACAAAACCGGTTCGCTCGGCGATGTCATGAAGGAGTCCGTCAGTGCGGCACAAACCGTTGTGCGTGCCAGAGCCCAGGCATACGGTATCGACGCCGAGCGGTTCGAGAAAGAGGACCTGCATATTCACGTCCCAGAGGGTGCCACGCCCAAGGATGGGCCGAGTGCCGGGGTGGCCATGGTAACGGCGATTGTCTCTGCCTATACCCAGCGCCCGGTGAAGAGCCATGTGGCGATGACCGGTGAAGTCAACCTGCGTGGTGAAGTCATGCCGATTGGTGGGCTAAAGGAGAAATTGCTGGCAGCCCGTCGTGGTGGTATAAAGATAGTCCTGATTCCGGAAGAAAATCGTCGCGATCTCAAGGAGGTACCGGACAATATCAAGGATGCACTGGATATTCGTCCCGTACGCTGGATTGACGATGTACTTGCCGTGGCGTTGGCGGAGGAGCCTTTGGAAGGTGCGCCGCTACCTAAAGCGGATAAAGCGTTGGGTAACACTGCCGTCGCCAATACACATTAGCAACGTCGGCCAACTGCTAGCATTTTGTTTGTAGCATTGCCCGAGGCCTTTATGGCGGGCACATCCAGGCAAGGTCGCTTGACAGGCGTTTCAGGGCATTGCTATAAAACGCTGCTATGCCTTGATCGTCGATACCGTCGGTGACCATGTCTTTAGAACCATTTTTTTGAAACAGTCAAGGGGTGAAGTGTGAATAAGTCTGAGCTGATTGAAGCCATTGCCGCGTCTGCAGATATTCCGAAAGCAGCGGCAACCCGCGCATTGGATGCCATGGTGGAGTCTGTCACCGATAGCCTGAAAAATGGTGATAGTGTTTCACTGGTGGGCTTTGGCACCTTCGCGATTAAAGAGCGTGCAGCGCGAACCGGCCGTAACCCACAAACAGGTCAGCCGATCCAGATTAGTGCGGCAAAAGTCCCTAGCTTTAAAGCTGGTAAAGCATTGAAAGACGCCGTTAACTAAGTTGTAAGCGTTTGTAGTCATCTATGGGCGCATCGCAACCGCGATGCGCCCATGTTATTTTCTAGCTCACTTTTTAGGGGCGACCCGTTTAGCTGTGACGACCTGAGGGCAACATGCTGCAAAGTATTCGGAATGGATCCAGAAGCTGGGGAGCCAAGATCATTATCGGGGTCATGGTGGCCGCCATGGCGCTTTTCGGTGTGGAATCTTTATTTGGTCTGTTCGGTGACGACCCCAATCAAGAAATCAGCGTGAATGGCGAGCCCATCATGCGCCAACAGATTGAATTGGAAGTTCAGCGTGCTATGCGTTCAGGCCAGGTGCCGCCTGAGCAAGAGCGTCAACTGCGTAATGACATAAGGGATGAGCTGGTAACCCAAACACTGCTTACCCAATACGCTGAAGAAGGCGGCTTGTACGTATCCGAAGACCAGGTCGACCAGCTCATTGTGGGTATTCCTGAATTTCAGGATGAAGATGGGCGATTCTCGCCCGACATATTTCGCAACCGTTTGTCAGGAGCTGGCTATACGCCTCTTTCGTTCCGCGAGGAGCTTGAAGTGGACGTCAAGCGTCAACAGCTTCAGCAGGGCCTTGCGTTTAGCGATTTCACCCTGGACAACGAGCGCCAGCGCCTGGCAGAACTCCAGCGTCAGCAGCGCAGTTTTCGCTATGTGATGTTGGACGAAGATGATCTCGAAGGGGATATCGAGATCAGCGAAGACGAGCTGCAAAGCTACTATGAGGCCAATGCCGACCGTTTTGAGCGCCCCGAGCAGGTGCGCCTCGAATATGTCTTGATCGACCGGCGCGAAATGGCAAGGAACGCCGACGTGGATGAAGAAGCGCTACGCGAAGCCTGGCTAGAGCGTAACGCAGATGCAGACCGCCGCGTTTCGCACATCATGATTACATTCGGTGATGAGCGGGATCGCGAAGAAGCCCGGCAACGGGCGGAAGAGGCGCTACAAGCCCTTGAGAACGGCGAGTCTTTCGCCGATACAGCGCTTCGCTATTCCGATGATACGGCCAGTGCGGAGGAAGGCGGCGACCTGGGCACAATCAGCCGTGGCTTCTTCGGCGATGCCTTTGATGAGGCAGCATTTTCTCTGGATGAAGGGGAAACGTCATCGATCGTCGAAATGGACAGCGCCCTGCATATCATTCGAGTCACCGACATTGAGCGAGCGTCGTTTGAGGACCAGCGGGATTCACTGCGTGAAGATGTTGCAATGAACGAAGTGAGTGATGCGTTTAACGATAAGGTCCAGCAGCTTATCGACGAGAGCTTTGCAGCAGATGACCTGCAAAGCGTCGCTGAAGATCTGTCGCTACCCCTTCAAGAAAGCGACTGGCTGGCCCGGAATGATCAGGGCAGTGGCGTCCTGTTTGAGCCAGGTGTCCTGGAGCAGGCGTTCAGTAATGACGTCCTGGAGGAAGGCTATAACAGCGAAGTGATCGAGCTCGACGAAGACCGTCGGTTGGTCGTGCGCGTTGCGGATCATCGTGAACAGACCCAGTTACCGTTAGATGAAGTGCGCGATGAGGTGGAGGCAGCGGTACGCGCCCAACGGCAACAGGAGCGGCTTCAGGCGCAAGCCAAAGACATGGTGGCACGTCTGAAAGAAGGTGAGTCGATTGATAAGCAATGGCTGGAAGCCAACAATGTCCGCCGCCAGGATGAAGTCACGGCTTCTCAACTGATCGTGCAAGCTGCTTTCCGGATGCCGCATCCCGATGATGGAGAAAGCACCTATCAAACGACGGTATTGCCCACCGGCGTTGCGCTGCTTGCGCTTGACGAAGTAACGGCGGGAGATGCGGATGAAGAGCGCGAGCGTTTTGTCGCTCAGATGGCGCAGCAGTTGCGTGCACAGGCCATCATTCAGGGGCTCGTTGAAGACCTGCGCAGTGATGCCGAAATTGAGCGATAAGCCTTAGGCGTGATGCCAGTCCCATCGAAAAAGCCGATCCAAGGGATCGGCTTTTTTTATAGTGCTTCTATAGTGCTCGTCTTCAGGGAGACGGTGGATTGGTAAGGGGGAACTGGCGCAATCGTGGGGCCGTATGGTCTGATTTCTCGACCACGATATCCCAGCCGTGCCTGGCATCCCAGTCGCCAAGTACGAAGCGTTTGGCAGGGACATCTTCCACGGTTAAATCGTGCACTTTGGGGCGATGGGTATGACCATGAATCATGGTCGTGACGCCATGCTTTTCCATCAGCGCTACCACCTCATCGTGGGTCACATCCATGATGGCATCCGCCTTCTTGGCATTGGCATCTCCCGACTGCATGCGCAGGCTGCTGGCCAGTTCAAGGCGTTGCTCCAGCGGCATGGCAAGTATCTGGGCTTGCGATTCAGGGTCTCGGGATTGTTGGCGAAATGCCATATACGCTTCATCTTGGGTGCATAGACTATCGCCGTGCAAGATGATGGCAGGCATCCCCTGGAGCTCGATTTGCTCTACCTCGGAAAGCAGTGTTGCCTGGCAGGCATCGATAAAGCGTTGGCCCAGCAGGAAATCACGGTTGCCGTGAATAAAATATATCGCCGTTCCATCGCTGCTGAGGCGGTGCAATTGCTGAGTGACCTCTCGAGCGATAGCGCCCAGCGGGTGAGGCGTATCGAGAAGGTCGTCGCCGATCCAGGCATCAAACAGGTCACCCAGAATATACAGGGCATCCGCTCCTTGGGCGGTATGGGCTAAATAATCATGGAACCCCTGATTAATCTCAGGGGTGTCATGACTCAAGTGCATATCAGCAACTAGCAGGGTACGCATACAGCTCCCGGAGATTATTCGGCTTCCTTGAGATAGGCGCGTTCGATGATAACGTCCTCGGCGGGTACGTCGGCATGCATACCGCGACGGGTGGTGCTGACGTTTTTAATCGCGTTGACCACGTCCATGCCGTCGACCACCTCACCGAAAACGGCATAACCCCAACCCTGCAAATTCTTGCCGCTATGATTTAAAAAGCTGTTGTCGCCGACATTGATGAAAAACTGTGCGGTGGCGGAATGAGGGTCCTGAGTGCGTGCCATGGCCAGGGTGCCCTGGGTGTTTTTCAGCCCGTTATCCGCTTCGTTTTCGATTGGATCACGGGTGGGTTTTTGATTGAAATCCTGATCAAAACCACCGCCCTGGACCATAAAGCCATCAATGACGCGGTGAAAAAGGGTGCCGTCGTAAAACCCATCGCGAACGTATTGCTCGAAGTTGGCGGCGGTAACGGGGGCTTTTTCATGATTAAGCGCAATCGTGATGTCACCGTGGTTCGTCTGTAATACGATCATAGATAAATTCCTGTTCAATAAAGGCGTTCGCCTTGGCGCTGTGCATCGGCGTCACGTTATAATAACGGTTTTGCTTGGCACCGCGAAGCGCTATACCGTTAGAGTAGGCAGACGCAGCCAAGCACGCCATCCACCACGAGGTTATCAACACCACCATGACCAACGAGACCACCCCAGCGCCGAACTTCATTCGCAACCAAGTACGCGACGAAATCGAGGGCGGCCAGGTCACTAAGATTGTGACGCGCTTTCCCCCGGAGCCCAATGGCTTCCTGCACATCGGCCATGCAAAGTCGATCTGCCTGAATTTTGGGTTGGCGGAGCAGATGGGTGGTGAGTGTCATTTACGCTTTGACGACACCAACCCTGCCAAAGAAGAGCAGGCCTATATTGACGCGATTAAAGAGGACGTCAGTTGGCTGGGCTTCCAGTGGGCAGGGCCGGTGCGTTTCGCTTCTGACTACTTCGACCAGCTGTATGCCTGGGCGCAACACCTGATTCGTGAAGATAAAGCCTATGTTGATGACCTGACGCCTGACGAGATTCGCGAATACCGCGGCACGCTGACCGAGCCGGGTCAGCCGAGCCCTTACCGTGAGCGTAGCGCGGAGGAGAACCTTGACCTTCTCGAGCGCATGCGCCTGGGAGAGTTTGCTGAGGGTGAAAAGGTGCTGCGTGCCAAAATTGACATGGCATCGCCCAATATCAACCTGCGTGACCCGATCCTGTATCGCATCCGTCATGCCAGCCACCATCAGACCGGCGATAAGTGGAAAATCTACCCGTCTTACGATTTTACCCATGGTCAGTCTGATGCCATCGAGGGCGTGACGCATTCTATCTGCACGTTGGAGTTCGAAGACCATCGGCCGCTTTACGAGTGGTTCCTGAATCATCTGCCGGTGCCGACCAAGCCCCGTCAGATCGAGTTTGCCCGGTTAAATCTCAACTACACGCTGACCTCGAAGCGTAAGCTAAAGATGCTGGTGGACGAGCAGATCGTCGACGGCTGGGATGATCCGCGCATGCCAACCATTTCGGGCATGCGCCGTCGCGGCTATACGCCGGCCGCCATTCGCAAGTTCTGCGAGATGATTGGCGTCACCCGTGCCGATGGCGGGCTGGTGGATATCGCCATGCTGACTCACGCGATTCGTTCGGACCTGGAAGATAATGCGCCCCGCGCAATGTGTGTCTTGAAGCCGCTGAAAGTGGTGCTGACCAACGTGCCTGACGATCACGAAGAAGTTTATGAAGTGGCCGGTCATCCGGCGCGTGACGACATGCCAATGCGCAAAGTGCCGTTAACCCGCGAGATATACATCGACCAAGATGATTTCATGGAGGATGCACCCAAAAAGTTCTTCCGCCTGGCACCGGGCAAGGAAGTCCGTTTGCGCAATAGCTATGTCATCTGCTGCGATGAGGTCATCAAGGATGACGCCGGGGAGGTGACTGAACTGCGCTGCTCGGTTGATTTTTACACCCTGGGAAAAAATCCCGAGGGCCGCAAAGTGAAAGGGGTCATTCACTGGGTCAGCGTCGACCATGGTATCCCGTTGGAAGTGCGTCTCTATGATAATTTGTTCATGGTCGAACAGCCTGATCGGGATAAGGATGTCGACTTTCTGGATCATCTGAACCCTGAGTCACTGACGGTTTGCAACGCCATTGGCGAGCCCAGCCTGGCGGAGGCGGGCCCTGAAGCACGCTACCAGTTCGAGCGCGTGGGGTATTTCTGTGCTGATCGGCATGTATCGACGCCAGACCATCTGGTGTTCAATCGTACCGTAGGGCTCAAGGACAGCTGGGCGAAAATCAAGCAGAAAGGTTAAGGAATCGGCACATGCATATCTATAATACGCTGACACGTCGCAAAGAGCCTTTTACTCCGCTGGTGGCGGGCAAGGTGAGCATGTACGTCTGCGGCATGACGGTGTATGACTACTGCCACCTTGGCCATGCCCGCGTCATGGTGGCGTTCGATGTCATTACGCGCTACCTGCGGGAGCGTGGTTATGACGTCAATTATGTGCGCAATATCACCGATATTGACGACAAGATCCTCAAGCGTGCCGATGAAAACCAAGAAAGTATCTCGGCGCTGACCGAGCGCATGATTGCGGCGATGCATGAAGACGAGGCGCGCCTCAATGTTTTGCCGCCCAGCCATGAGCCCAGAGCGACCGGGCATGTCGACGATATCATCGCCATGATCGAGACGCTGATTGATAAAGGCTTTGCCTATCCGGCCGAAAACGGCGATGTGTATTACCGCGTTCGCCGATTCGCGGATTACGGCAAGCTGAATAATCGCCAGCTGGACGACATGCGCGCAGGCGCCCGCGTTGACGTAGACGTCCATAAGGAAGATCCACTGGATTTCGTGCTCTGGAAGGCGGCCAAACCCGGCGAGGCGAGCTGGCACTCCCCATGGGGAGACGGACGCCCCGGCTGGCATATTGAGTGCTCGGCAATGTCGACCTGCTGCCTGGGTGACACTTTCGATATTCATGGGGGGGGGCCGGACCTGACCTTCCCTCACCACGAAAATGAAATCGCGCAGTCTGAAGCGGCCACCGGCAAAACCTACGTAAACACCTGGATGCACGCAGGGGCCGTGCGTGTCGACCAGGAAAAGATGTCGAAGTCGCTGGGTAACTTCTTCACGATTCGTGAAGTGCTGGCTGAGCACGACCCGGAAGTGGTGCGTTATCTGCTGGTCGCTAGCCACTATCGCAGTGCGATTAACTACTCGTTGGATTCGCTTTCCGAAGCCAGAAAATCACTGACACGCTTTTATACGGCGCTGGATGGCGTGAATCTTGATGTCAGCACCGAGAGCGATGATCCAGCGGGCACCCATTATCGCGACCGCTTTACTGAAGCGATGGATGATGACTTCAATACCCCCGAAGCGTTGGCGGTTTTGTTTGACCTGGCGCGGGATGTCAATCGCGCCAAATCCGATGCGCCTGAGAAGGCGCGGGTCCTTGCAGCTGAATTGAAACAGCTGGGCGGTGTGCTGGGACTTCTGCAGCAATCGCCAGAGGCGTTTCTGAAAGGTTCGCAGCAGCAAAATCTTCCGCTGAGCGAGTCGGCCATCAACGAAAAGATCGCCCAGCGTCAGGCGGCCAAGGCCAACAAGGATTTTGCGCAAGCCGATGCCATCCGCGACGAGCTGGCGGATCTGGGGATCATTCTTAAAGATTCCCGAGAAGGCACCACCTGGGTCCTTGAGTCTGCTTCATGAGCAGGGCCAAACGATGGTGAGTGCGCGTTAGATAGCGCTTTGGATTCGACGTGAATCTGACTTCAACGCACGACGGGCATATACTCCTACAAAACTCAGCAAAAGGATGATGACAATGCGTTTTGCGACTAAATCGGCCATCGCCATCGGATGTTTTACTCTGCTACCGCTATCATCGGTCAATGCCAATGACCCGGTGGTGGTTTCGTCAAAAATCGACACGGAAGGGTCCGTGCTGGGTGAACTGATCATACAGACGCTGGAGCGCCATGATATTCCCACGGAGGATCGCCTGCAATTGGGGGGCACCAGTGTTGTACGCAGCGCCTTGCAAGCGGGAGAAATTGACCTTTATCCCGAATACACCGGCAACGGCGCCTTCTTCTTTGATATGAGCGACAGCGATGTATGGAACGACCCGGAACAGGCGTATGAAACCGTCCGGGAGCGCGATGCCGAGCAGGGACTGGTGTGGCTAACACCGGCCAGTGCCAACAATACCTGGGCCATGAGCGTGCGCAAGGATGTCGCAGAGGCAAATGGTCTGGAGACGCTCGATGACCTGGCGGCTTATCTGGAAGAAGGGGGCGAGTTCAAGTTTGCGGCAAGCGCCGAGTTTGTCGAATCCGAGCAGGCACTTCCCGCTTTTCAGCAGGCCTATGGGTTTGAACTCAGCGAAGATCAACTACTGGTGCTTTCCGGCGGCAACACAGCGGCCACCATGCGGGCAGCGGCCGAGCAGACCAGTGGCGTCAATGCCGCGATGACATACGGTACCGACGGTGGTTTGAATGCGCTGGGCCTCATGGTGCTTGAAGACTCAAGGGGCGTTCAGCCAATTTACCAGCCAGCTCCGGTAGTACGTGAAAGCGTGTTGGAAGCTTACCCTGATATCGCGCCGCTGCTTGAAGACGTATTCAGCACGCTGGATCTTGAAACGCTGCAGAAACTCAATGCTGACGTGGCGGTGAACGGCATGTCACCCGGTAATGTCGCAGGCGATTACCTCGATAGCCTGGATAACGACTGATAATGGCGTTACTGGATGCATTGCCAAGTCCGCAAATGGCTTGGCGACAATGGCGGCCCAATAGTGTTCTGGTCGTTCTCCTGAGTGTCATGCTGGCGGCTCTTTGGCTCTTCGATGTGGTCAGCGTGTCTCCCAACCGGATTGTCAGCGGCCAGGGGGCTGGTCTGGTTGAAGCCATGGGCTGGTTGGGGGCACTGCTGGTCAGCGGCGTCACTATCACCCTCATGCTGCTGTCCCTCCAGCCTGGCCGACAGAATTATCAGGTTGCCCTGGTAGGCGTCTGTCTATTGCTTCTTCTGATGCCGTTTGGCTTGATGGTGGCCAGCGACCGGCTGGTCAGTAATGATATGCCTCAGGCTCGCCTGAATATGGGCATGGCCTATTGGTTGATGCTGTCTCTATTGCTCTTGTGCTGGATCGAGCTGCGCTTGCGTTTAGCGCTGCCACGGCGTTGGACCGTCCTGATGCTTCTGGGCGTCGCACTCGTCTGGTGGTTGTGCGCCATGTGGGCGCTTGAAGCGCTGGCGTTGGGGCAGGAGTTTCGCGCCCGGAACGACGAATTTTGGCGCGCCCTGCGACAACATATAACGTTGGTCATTGTCTCCGTTGCCATCAGCATCGGACTGGGGCTGTCCCTCGCCATGCTGATGCGCCGCTATGCAAACTTTCAGAAAGTCGCCTTTGGGGTGCTCAATTTCCTGCAGACCATTCCGAGTATCGCCCTGTTCGGTTTGATGCTGGGCCCCTTAGCTTGGCTGGCGGCTCAGTGGCCGCTGCTGTCTCGACTGGGGGTGAGTGGCATTGGCTGGGCACCCGCTTTGCTGGCGCTGGTTGCCTACAGCCTGCTACCGATGGTGCGAAATACCTATATTGCCCTCGAGCAAGTCAGTCCTGAGACCCTTGAAGCGGCACGCGGGATGGGCATGCGCAATAGCCAACGCTTCTGGCAGGTGCGTTTGCCACTGGCCTTGCCGGTGCTGCTCGAGGGTATAAGAATCACGTCGGTTCAAGCCATCGGCCTCACGGCGGTTGCTGCCTTGATCGGTGCGGGTGGCCTGGGGGCTTTTATTTTTCAAGGGTTGGGGCAGGCGGCGATGGACATGGTATTACTGGGCGCGCTGCCCATTCTGATACTGGCGCTTATAGCAGACGCCGGCCTCGGGGCCTTGTCGGATATCCTCCGGCCAAAAAATACCGTGCGGCCTGGAGGCGCCCAATGATCGAACTCGCCCACGTTTCCAAACGTTTTGGCGATGCTGTTGCAGTGGATGACATTTCGTTGCACATCGCAAAAGGTAAGTTTTGTGCGCTGGTGGGTACCTCGGGCTGCGGCAAATCAACCACATTACGGATGATTAACCGCCTGATCGAGCACAGCGAGGGTGACATCCTACTGGATGGCCAGCCGATTGCCGCCTATGACCCGGTCAAGTTGCGGCGTCGCATCGGCTATGTGATTCAGCATACGGGGCTATTCCCGCATTGGACGGTGGCCCGCAATATCGGCCTTGTACCACGGCTGCTGAAATGGTCCGCCGCCGAAGTGCAGGCAAAAGTTGACGAACTGATGGGCCTGCTGGGTTTGCCGAAAGATGAATTCGCCCACAAATACCCTCATCAGCTGTCGGGGGGGCAGGCACAGCGTGTAGGCGTGGCGCGGGCACTGGCCGCTGACCCTGATATCTTGCTGATGGATGAACCCTTTGGTGCCCTGGACCCGATCACTCGCGAAAAGCTCCAGGATGAACTTGCCAGGCTTCAGGCGAAGATGCACAAAACGGTGGTGTTTGTTACCCATGACATGGATGAAGCGCTAAGGTTGGCGGATCACCTGGTGGTGATGCGTGAAGGCCGTATTGTCCAGCAGGGCACGCCACTGGCGTTGCTTCAACATCCTCAGGACTCTTTTGTCGAATCCTTGCTCGGCGGACTCGAGCGCGGTCTGAAGCAAGCTGCTCTGACCCGGGTCAAGGACCACATGGCCCCGATGGGACCCACCTTGCCCGCTCAATCGCGGATTCCCGCGACGTTTTCCCTGCGCCAGGGGCTTTCAATGATGTTGCGTGATCATACGGACCGCCTCACTGTCGTGGATCAACACGATGTCCCGGTAGGCGAGCTGACGCTGCGCAAGATCGTCAAGGAAGCCCAGCCGGAACAAGGAAAAGCGCGTGAGTCATGATGCCTTGAGCCGTTCACTGACGGCGCGCGGCGCTCACCAAGCGAAGTGGCCAGCTATCTGGCTGGTCCTTTTGATGGC
Source organism: Halomonas sp. Mc5H-6 (assembly GCF_024124705.1). NCBI lineage: Bacteria > Pseudomonadati > Pseudomonadota > Gammaproteobacteria > Oceanospirillales > Halomonadaceae > Halomonas > Halomonas sp. Mc5H-6. The sequence goes on along the minus strand of NZ_JAMXSI010000001.1, from coordinate 675,837 downwards.
GTGTGTTTGGGGATTTCCCTACGCTGACGGCCTGCTGCGTGCGATTGAGCCGGATGCCAATCAGGTTGTCTATCAACGCGCTAGCCTTGCATCACTGCTTGTTCAGCACCTTCTCGTGGTCAGCGCGGCCGCCGTGATTACCGTGGTGGGGGGCGTGTTGGCGGCGATTGTCGTGACACGGGAATGGGGGCGTAATTTTTTACCTCTGGTCGCGCAAGTCGCCTCACTGGGGCAGACCTTTCCACCGGTTGCCGTGCTGGCGCTGGCGGTGCCGGCATTAGGTTTTGGCACGCTGCCGATTATTGTTGCGCTGGTGCTGTATGGCACGCTACCCATCGTGCGAAATACGCTAGGCGGCCTACAGGACGTTGATAAAGAAGTGAAAAGTGCCTCCGTCGCGATGGGGATGACGAGTTGGCAAACCCTTCGCCAGGTGGAGTTGCCTTTGGCGGCCCCGGTCATACTGGCCGGCATTCGGACGTCCATCACCATCAATATTTCGACAGCCGCGATCGGCGCCACCGTCGGCGCGAGCAATCTGGGGGATCCCATCATTGCCGGTATCGTGAACGGGAATATGGCGTATATCGTCCAGGGGGCGCTGACGATTGCGCTGTTGGCACTAACCGTCGATAGCCTGTTCGAGCGACTTCAGGAACGGCTGCGTTCGCGCCTCTATACCGCTTAAGTCGAATCCCTAAAGTGTCTCAGCTGCGTTACTGTCGCAGGTGTTGCGTTGACCAATGTCAGATAAATCCACTGGCATAAAAGGTCATCACCGACAACACTGCCCTCAAAAGGGGTACGACAAGGACAATAATGATGACACAGCATGCACACCAGCCTGTTTTTCTGACAGGCGATGAATTTTCGATTCCCACCTTCAGTTTACTGAGCCCCGAGGGCGAGCTCTACAGCGAGGCTGATGCCCCCAGGCTTGAAAAAGACCATGCCCTGCGCATTTACCACGCGATGCTGGCAACGCGTATCCTCGACGAGCGTATGTTGGCGGCCCAGCGTCAGGGGCGGCTGTCTTTCTACATGCAATGCACGGGCGAAGAAGCCGCCGTGGTAGGCGCCACCGCGGCGCTCGACGATGCCGACATGATCATGGCGCAGTACCGAGAGCAGGGTGCCTTGATGTATCGCGGGTTTTCCATTGATGAATTCATGAATCAGCTGTTCGGCAACGAGCTGGACTACGGCAAAGGCCGCCAGATGCCGATTCACTATGGGTCGCGAAAGCTCCACTACATGACCATTTCCTCGCCGCTTGCCACCCAGATTCCCCAGGCCGCAGGCTATGCCTATGGGCAAAAAATGGCAGGTGATGGGCACTGTACCCTAACGTTCTTTGGGGAAGGCGCCGCGTCTGAAGGCGATTTTCATGCGGCGCTGAACATGGCGTCGGTCCACCAGGTCCCGGTGATCTTTTTCTGCCGCAACAATGGCTACGCGATTTCGACACCGGCAGCCGAGCAGTTTGCAGCCGACGGTATCGCCCCCCGGGCTTTTGGCTATCACATGCATGTGATCCGTGTGGACGGCAACGACATACTGGCAGTCTATGAAGCCACGCGCCAAGCGCGCGAACTCGCCGTTGAACGCAACCAACCGGTATTGATAGAGGCGATGACCTATCGTCTGGCCGCACATTCCTCTTCCGATGACCCGTCGGGCTATCGCTCCAAAAATGAAGAAGAAGCCTGGCGTGCCAAAGATCCGCTGCTGCGCATGCAGAAGTGGCTCTTGGCCAAGGGGTGGTGGAGCGAAGACGAGGAGGCCAGCAAGCAGGAAAGCCTGCGCCGTGAAGTACTGGACACCATGAAGCGTGCCGAAAAGCGCTCACCCCCGCCCCTGGATTCCCTGATCAGCGATGTCTATGCGGATGTCACCCCGGCGTTGCAGCAACAGTTCGACCAGCTCAAGCAGCATATCCGCCGTTACCCGGAAGCTTACCCGCGGGGAGCCAAGTCGTTGGACCTGAGTGTGAGTACGGATGCCGACTCCCAGGGGGGCGAATAACATGCCGACAATGAATATGCTTCAGGCGATCAATAACGCCCTCGACATCGCCATGGCGGAAGACGAAAAAGTCATCTGCTTTGGCGAGGATGTGGGAATTTTTGGCGGTGTTTTTCGTGCCACCAGCCACCTGCAGGAAAAATACGGCAAGGCCCGCTGTTTTAATACCCCCTTGGTCGAGCAGGGTATCATTGGCTTTGCCAACGGCCTGGCCGCTCAGGGATCGGTTCCGGTGGCGGAAATTCAGTTTGCCGATTATATTTTTCCCGCCTTTGATCAGATCGTCAACGAAACCGCCAAATTCCGCTATCGCTCGGGAGATCTGTTCAACGTCGGCGGCCTGACCATTCGCACACCCTACGGTGGCGGGATTTCCGGCGGGCTTTACCACTCGCAATCGCCCGAGGCTTACTTCACCCATACCCCTGGGTTAAAGGTCGTGGTGCCCCGCAACCCCTATCAGGCCAAAGGGCTATTACTGGCGTCCATTCGTGACCCGGACCCGGTGCTGTTTTTAGAACCCAAGCGGCTTTACCGCGCGGCGGTCGGCGAGGTGCCGGAAGATGATTACCAGCTTCCCATTGGTGAGGCCGAGATCACCAAGGAGGGCAGCGATATTACCCTGGTCGGCTGGGGCGCGCAGATGGAAGTGATTGGCAAGGCCGTGGAGTTGGCAGAGGAGCAGGGTATCAACTGCGAAGTCATCGACCTGCGCTCGCTGTTGCCGTGGGATGCAGATACGGTCGCCGAGTCCGTTCTCAAGACCGGTCGGTTGGTGGTCAGCCATGAAGCGCCGTTGACCGGCGGTTTCGCCGGTGAAATTGCCGCGACGATTCAGGCGCGTTGTTTTCTCTACCTGGAATCGCCCATTGCACGGGTGACCGGGCTGGATACGCCTTTCCCGCTGGTGCTGGAAAAAGAGTATCTACCCGACCATCTGAAAATCTTTGAAGCGATTCGTGAAAGCGTTAATTTTTGACGCCAGAGGAGAACAACAATGAGCGATTTTATGCTGCCGGACATCGGCGAGGGTATCGTCGAGTGTGAAGTGGTCGAATGGCGCGTCGCGGAAGGCGACCGGATTGAAGAAGATCAGCCGGTTGTCGAGGTCATGACCGACAAGGCGCTGGTGGAAATTACCGCCCATGAAGCAGGCGTTGTCACGAAGCTGTATGTCGATCAGGGGCAAATTGCCAAGGTTCATGCCCCGCTTTATGCCTACCAGGCTGACGGTGAAGACGCCGGTGAGGCAAAGGCATCGAATGACAGCTCAGAAGCGTCGTCGTCAAGTCAGCCCTCTGCTGCTGAAAAACAGGCGGGAACCCAGCCGTCACCCACAACACCAGCGGTTGTTACTCAGGGGAAAGTGCCTGCCAGCCCCGCCGTCAGGCGGCTGGTCAGAGAGCATCAGTTGCAGCTCACCGATATTGCGGGAAGCGGCAAGGACGGTCGCGTCCTCAAGGAAGACGTCCTGGCGCATCTAGACCAACCTGGCGAGGCCGCTTCGATGTCTTCTCAAGAGACGTCATCACGGGGGAGTGGCGACGTGAGCCGGGTCGAGCCACTGCGTGGCATGCGGGCGATGATGGCCAAGCGCATGGTGGAATCGGCCAGCACGATCCCGCATTTTCATTACGGTGAGGAAATCGACGTGACGCAGCTTCTCGCCATGCGGGAACGCTTGAAACCGTTGGCAGAAGCCCAGGGCGAGCGCTTGACGCTGATGCCGTTCTTCATGAAAGCGATGGCATTGGCGATTGCCGAATCGCCGATTATCAATGCCCAGCTCAATCAAGCAGGCGATGAGCTGCACTACTACGCCCAGTGCAATATCGGCATGGCCGTGGACAGCAAGGCCGGGTTGCTGGTGCCCAATGTCAAAGGTGTCGAGCGATTGACGCTGCTGGAGATTGCCAGGGAAGTCGGGCGTTTAACCCATGCGGCCAGAGAAGGGCGGGTGGATCAGGCGGATCTCAAAGGGGGGACCATCAGCATTTCCAACATCGGGGCGCTGGGCGGTACCTACGCGGCGCCGATCATTAATGCCCCGGAAGCCGCCATCGTGGCGATTGGTAAAACCCAGTGGCTGCCACGTTTTGATGACCACGGCGAGGTCCAGCGGCGTGCGATCATGACGGTTACCTGGGCGGGGGATCACCGCTTTATTGACGGGGGTACGATCGCGCGCTTCTGTAATACCTGGAAGGGCTTTCTGGAAGCCCCGGATAGCATGTTGTTGCATCTGGGATAACGCAGGCGACCATGGCTCAGGCACCCCTTCAGCAGTTTTATATACCCGAGGAACAGTCGGTATACCTGCTGAGTCACCACGATGCCCGCAAGCTCAAGGACTGGGTGGCGCTGTGCCAGGAGCAGCTCTCCCAGTTGGGCTACCGGGACATCGAGCTGATCGGTAAGGGAGCCTACGGTTTCGTTTTTGCCGGTAGTGCGCCGATCCAGGGAGCGACGGCGCACTACGTTTTCAAGTTCTCGCGTATTACCCTGCCCATTCACCTCCAGGAACGCCTTGAAGAAGAGGCGTTCATGCTGGAGCAGGTGTCGCACCCGCTCATTCCCAGGTTGATTACCTACCAGCGCGCGCGGGGGCAATCGATTCTGGTCATGGAGCGCGCGCCCGGCTTGAATCTCGAGCAGGTATCGCTCAGGGAAGGCCGACTGTCGCCCCGCCTTATCGTTCGCATCGCCGCACAGTTAGCCGATATCCTGATGGCGTTGCGTAGAGAGGCAGGCCCCAAGGCGCGGCCTGTCGTCCACGGTGATATCAAGCCTTCCAATCTGGTCTTTGATTCGACTGACGAGTCCATCGCGCTGATCGACTGGGGCTCATCCGTCTTTGCCCAACTCGATGCCCAACTGCAATTCGTCGGCAACAATGTAATGGAGTTGATGTCGGATAACCTGCAACAGACCAATGCCCGACTGGGCGATGTCTACTTCATTGGCGAGGAACAGTTGAACGGGGGCCTTTCGTCGCCACGTTTTGACGAGCAGGGCGTGGCGGGCACTTTGTATGCCCTGGCATCTGCGCAGTCGTGCCGCTTTGGTCATCGCGCGATTCCTGCCAGTTCGCTGGGGCTTCCCATGGAGTTTGCCCGAACGCTGGACGCTATGCTCGACCCCGATCCTCACCTGCGTCGCAAGGCGGGCGACTATTTCCTGCGCGCCATGCCGCGGATGGTCCGCGTGGTGATGCTCGATCTGCCGGGTAGCGTTCAATCACCGCTGGTACCGGTATGGGGGCGTCCGGCTGAACAGGAAATTGACACCGTGGTGTACAGTTCTCGCAAGGCATTTCTGCGTGAAGCCAATGCCCCTGAAACCCTCAACGACGTTAACGATGTACAGCTGGACCGCTATTACAAACAGTTCATGCAGGGGATGGGGGAAACCGAAAAAGCCTTTCTGGCCTCGGTGAGCCGCCTGGGCAAGTACCCTGTTGTAGGCGGCCTGGCGGTGCGCTGGGAGCGCGACGGTGTGTATATTGATTCGTCGTTGAACCTGCACGATCCGGCATTGAAGCCTGCGTTTATCGAAGCGGTCAATAACATGGTGCACCTGGCGCGGGCGATCCATCGCCAAGGGGTGTTCAAGAGCTGTCTGTTTAACGCCCGCCAAACATTGCACCTTGAGCGTGGTTCAGCGTCGGAGCCTTTTAATTGCGAACCCGGCATGGCGATCAGCTATGAAATGAGCGCCGTTCCGGAGCTTGAGGACCGCACGCGTCAGCATAGTTACTTCGAGGATGGTCCCGATCCCGAAGAGCTATTAGCATTGCCAGCGTCGATCATGCAGGTACTCAAACAGCTTAACGAGATTCATCACACCGGTATGATCATTTTTGAGGCGCTGCCCAAGCACCTCAAGATTCATAGCTACTATCGCCTTCTCGATCCTTCCAGGGAAGACGAATTTCGCGCATTGCTGGTGGAAATGCTCGCATCAGTCAGCGAAATTGAAGGCCTGGGAGTCTCTGGGTTCATGAAGATGCCCTACAAAGATACCCGCTACTTCACGCACCTTGAAAGCCAGCCCGAACGATACTACCCGCGTGACCCGCGGGAATATATCAGGAAACATGGCCAATAAAGGCAGACCATTTTTGCGATGTTACCGGGAGAACTCCCGCCATGCAGCGTAAGTACTGAGAAAGACGCGACCGGTGAGAGCCTCAAGAAAGTCACTTTTCTTGAGTTGATCCATCACGGGGCCTTTTACCTCCGCAAGGTGCAGCTTGACGCTTGAATCTTTTAGGCGGGCATTGATGGCGTCGAGGCTTTCCAGTGCCGAGGCATCAATCAGGTTAACGGCTGAGCAGATCAGTACCACGTGTTCCAGTTCGGGGCGGCTGGCCACCAGGTTATAGAGCGTATCTTCCAGATAGCGCGCATTGGCGAAGTACAGGCTTTCATCAATACGCAGGAGCGCCACACGGCTGACGGTTTCGACATCGTGACGGCTAATGTTGCGGAAGTGTTCGGTACCTGGAACGCGCCCGACAAGCGCGCTGTGCGGGCGACTGGTGCGGTATAGATAAAGCGCAATGGAAAGGGTCACGCCCCCCAGAATACCTGCCTCGATACCTTCGACAAGCGTCAGGAGGATGGTAAGCGCCATGGCCGAGAAATCACTGCGCGAATAACGCCACGTCTGGCGCAGCATGGGGATATCCACCAGGGTCAGGATAGACACGGTAATCGTTGCTGCCAGGGTGGCGATCGGCAGGTAGTAAAGCCAGCCCGTAAACGCCATCGTCACCAGGGCAATACCCAGCGCGGCAAAAGCCCCGGCAGCGGGTGTCTGAGCGCCCGCGTCGAAATTAATCACCGTACGCGACAGACCGCCTGTCACCGGCATGCCATGGGTGACGGCCGCCGCCAGGTTGGTTGCGCCCAGGCCAATCAATTCCTGATTGGGGGAAATGCGCTGGCGCCGTTTGGCCGCCAGCATCTGCCCCATCGACACCGACTCGACAAAGCCGACCAGGCTGATGAGCAAGGCCGGGATAAATAGCGCTTTCCATAACGAGGCATCAGCCCACGGCAGGCTGAAAGCGGGAAGCCCACCCGGTACGTCGCCGACGACATTGACGCCCTGATCAGCAAGCCCCCAATACCAGGTGGCAAGCGTGGTGGCAACCACGGCGATAACCGGCCCCGCCTTGGCGACCAGGTCGGCGACGCTATTGGGCAGCCCCAGATGCCTGAGTGCCGACTTCCCATGCCGACGAAGCCAGACTAAAAACACCAGCGTTCCTGTGCCCAAAAGGCAGGTGGGTAGGTTGAGGGCATCCAGGTTGGGGATCAGGGTCATCAAACGCTCCACCAGGGTAAACCCGCTGCTTTCGATCCCCAGCAGGCTGCCAAGCTGGCTGACCGCAATCAGAATCCCTGAGGCCGTTAAAAACCCTGAAATGACCGGGTGGCTCAAGAAATTGCTGAAAAAGCCCATTTTCAGCAGCCCCATGGCGACCAGCATGACCCCTGAGAGCATCGACAGCACCAAGGCGGCTTCCAGGTAGGCATCAGAGCCGGGGGTGGCAACCGACGAAAGGGCAGCCCCGGTCATCAGCGCAATAATCGCCACAGGGCCCACGGCCAGGGTGCGGCTGGTGCCAAACAGGGTATATACCAACTGCGGTAAAATACTGGCGTACAGGCCAACCACGGCCGGCAGCCCTGCCAGCAGGGCATAGGCAAGCGACTGCGGTATGACCATGACGGTGACAATCACGCCGGCCAGTAAATCCGCTCCCAGTAACCGTTTATGGTAGTAAGACAGCCAGGACAGAATGGGCAAGTAGCGCTTTAGCATGGGCTCCCGGGGCGATCCGCCTCAAATCTTCGATGGATAAGCTGCGTAACAGCTTAACGCGAATGTAGGTCATTATATTAACAAGTTATAAGTCAAATTACGGCACCCTGCGGGAATTTCATTCCCAGCGTTGCGTCCTGCCCCCAAAGTGTTACTTATTTAATCCTCGTTAATTAGTAAGCTTACAATAACCCTAATGAAAGACTTGGGGCCTCATAACCACATTAATAACAAGAGAACTGACTATGCGTATCATTCGATGGGCGGTTCCCATGGTGCTGTTGGCACTGGCGGTGTGGCTGGTGTCTTTCAGCACACTGGGGGGATATGTAGCGGTGGGGTTGGCGACCATCGCGGGGGCGCTGAGTGTTTTGATGGCCCTGGGTTCGCTATACCAGGCGGATCAGCAGTCGTTGGAGGGCAGGCGACCTGTCAATCGGTTAATGGCCGATTATGCGTCGCTACGCGCCATGGCGTTTCGCTTGATGAAGCGCGCCAGCAGCACGGCCATCGCCTCGGCAGAAGTTTCACACTACGCAGATTTGATGGATCAGCGTCTCAGTAAACAGGAGAGAATGGCGCGTGAGTCGTCAGCCAGCATGGGCGCGATCAACACGGCTATCATGCAGGTCAGCACCAGTGCTGCCCAGGTAGCCACGCTTGCTGAAAGCGCCCGCGAAGCCAGTCATCACAATCAGGCAGCACTGACCGACATCATCCAGGAAATGAGCAATGTGTCCGAACAGTCCCAGCAGGCGCTGGAGATGCTGACCTCGCTTAATGACAAGATCGAGCGTGTGCGCAACGTCACGTCAATGATTGAAGACATTGCCGAACAAACGCACCTATTATCCCTCAATGCCTCCATTGAGGCTGCACGGGCAGGCGAGCACGGCCGGGGGTTTGCTGTCGTGGCCGGCGAGGTTCGCAACCTGGCGCACAAGACCTCGACGGCCACCCAAAGCGTGGATGAGCTCGTCAAGGATATGCATCAAAGCGGGCAAAACGTGGTGTCATCCATGGGCAGTCTGATGAGCCGAATCAGCCACCGTTCGGCTGACATGCAGCACGTCGGCAGCAGTCTGGGCACCATTACCCATGAATTTGACCAGGTGCAAAGCGAGATCAGCAGCGTCGCACAAGCCATCGATAATACCCGTCAACATAGCCAGGCCGTGGCCGACACATTGTATGAGCTGGAAGCAGACGTCGATGAAGGCAACCGCGATATGCACGACCTGGCGAATCAGGCCCGTGCCTTGATGGAAGCGGCAGAAGGTGTCGATGGCGAGCTGGCTCAACAGCGGCTCAACGGTCGTCATCAGCAGGTTTTCCACGCGGCGCGGCAAGCCGCCGACCGGCTGGGCAAACTGTTTGAGAACGCTCTCAAACGCGGCGAATTAAGCGAGGCGGCGCTGTTCCAGCCCAGCTATCAGCAGATCCCCGATACCCGGCCACCGCTGTATCGTACGTCGTTCGATGACTTTACCGATAAATATCTGCCCGATATCCAGGAGCCGCTGCTGACCCAGCTTGACCTGAGCTACGCGATCACCTGCGATAAGAAGGGCTATGTGCCCACCCACAATCAGGCGGTGAGCCGCGCGCCCACTGGCGACTATGATCACGACTTAAAATTCTGTCGCAGCAAGCGTATTTTCGACGACCCCACCGGACGCCGGTGCGGTGCACACGAAAAGCCACTGCTACTGCAAACCTATAAGCGCGATACGGGCGAGATCATGCATGATCTGTCAGTACCCATCTACATCAATGGACGACACTGGGGCGGCTTCCGTATCGGCTATCAGCCAGAGCGCGAACCTGCTTCCCAGGGTCTGACCCATCAAGACGATGTGCCCGCGCTACCTGGCCGACAGCTGGCCGGGACGTGATTGCCAGGCAGACCAGGAGTAAAGGGCCAGCCCTGTCCAGATCATGATGAAGGTCACCAACTGGATTGAGCTGAGGGGTTCTTCAAAAACCGCCAGGGCGATTAAAAACTGGATACTGGGGTTGATGTACATCAGAAACCCCAGTGTCGCGAGGCGCAAACGCCTCGCAGCGCCCGCAAAGGCCATGAGCGGGAGGGCCGTAATGACGCCGCTGGCGATCAACAGGGCCGTTGTCTGGGTGTCGCCTAAAAAGTGCGATGTCCCTTGCCAGCTAAAGGCCGTCAATGCGATCAGCGCAATGGGGAACAGCAACAGCGTCTCGACAAAAAGCCCCGAAAGGCCATCAAGCGGGACCTGTTTGCGAAACAGACCATAACTTCCAAAACTCAGTGCCAGCAGTAGACTGATCCACGGCAACTCCCCCAGCATGAAAAACTGAATGGCAATCGCCAGGCTGGCCAAGCCCAGCGCCACCAGTTGCAACCGCGCCATCACTTCACGCAGTACCAGCATACCCAGCGCCACATTGACGAGAGGTGTTAAAAAATAACCTAAACTGGCTTGTAACACCTGGTGGGTTTCCACCGCATAAATATACATTCCCCAATTAAACCCAATCAGCAGGGCGCAGGCGAGAACGCGGCCGAGGCGCCTGGGCTCCACCAGGGCGGCAACGACGGGTGGCCAGCGACGCAGCAGGGTAATAAGGCCCACCAGGAAGAGGCATGACCACAGGATGCGATGAACCAGTATTTCGATGGCCGGAACGCCATCAAACAGCGCAAAAAAAAGCGGGAAGCATCCCCACATGGTATAGGCCGTCAAACCAAAGGTGACCCCTTTGACGGCTTCGGGATCGCGTGGTGGAGTGGGAAGCATAGCAGCCTCATTATTTAAAAATGCTAATCTAACACAAACGCGACAACGTGAGCGGCGTAAAGGAGTGATTCGATGAGCCAACTCAGAACCAGCCTGGTGCAGTGCGATCTGCGCTGGGAAAATCCGGAAGCCAACCATGCCCATCTTGAGCAACTCTTGGGTGACCTTGATCACCGGGAAACGGATCTGATCGTACTGCCCGAAATGTTTGCCACCGGGTTTACGATGAACTCCCGTGAGATGGCTCAACCCATGGATGAAAGCCAGAGCGTTGCCTGGATGAAGGATCAGGCACGGTCACGCCAGTGCGTCATGACCGGCAGTGTGGCTATCCAGCATGAGGGCGAGTACTACAACCGGCTAATCTGGGCCATGCCGGATGGTCAACTGACCTATTACGACAAGCGACACCTGTTCCGCATGGCCGGTGAACATGAGCGTTACGGCATGGGGGAGCGGCGTGTCATCGTTGAACTGAACGGTTTCAAGCTACTGCTGACGGTCTGCTACGACTTGAGATTTCCTGTTTGGCTTCGCCAGCAGCCGGCACAAGACGAACATTTCGAGTATGATGCGCTGCTGTGCGTCGCCAACTGGCCCGCACCTCGCCGTCAACCCTGGCGCACCTTGCTTCAGGCCCGGGCGATTGAAAACCTGACCTATGTGATTGGCGTCAATCGCGTGGGCGAAGACGCCAAAGGCCTGGCTTACAGTGGTGACTCAATGCTGGTTGATTTCAAAGGCGAGCCACTTATCGACCATTCAGCGCATACGCCGTTTGTAGAAACGGGATGCCTCAATAAAACGGATCTAGATGCTTTTCGTGAAAAATTTCCTGCCTGGCAAGACGCCGATCGCTTTTCCTTACTCCCAGGAGTCGGCCAATAATGCGTCTTGATCGCTTTTTAAGTGAAACGACCCCGTTAACGCGCAGCCTTGCCAAGCGCGCGCTAAAAAACGGTGAGGTTACCTTGAACGGCGGGCCGATCAAGCAGGCAGCAACGCACATCGATACGCAAGAAGACGTGGTGGTGCTTAACGGCGAGCGTCTGGCGCTGGTAGGGCTACGCTATATCATGCTGAACAAGCCTGCCGATGTGGAGTGTACCGCCAGGCGAGGGCTTTACCCGAGGGTGATTGACCTGATTGACCTTCCCAAGGCAGAGCGTTTACAACCGGTCGGGCGTCTTGATGTTGATACCACTGGCCTATTGCTGCTTACCGACGATGGCCAGTGGTCGCACCGCGTGACGTCACCGCGCCATCGCTGCGCCAAGGTGTATGTCGCCGAGCTTGCCGAACCCATGGAAGGCGATGTGGCCGAGTGGGCCATCAACCAGGTGGCCGAGGGCATTATGCTCGACGGCGAAGAAACGCCAACTCAGCCAGCCACGCTGCGGTTTTTAGCGCCGCATCAAGCGGAGCTGACCATTACGGAAGGGCGTTATCATCAGGTCAAGCGCATGTTTGTAGCGTTAGGCAATCACGTTGAAGCGCTGCATCGACGTTCAATTGGCGATATTGAGCTGACGGATTCCCTGGCCCCTGGCGAATGGCGTGAGCTGACTACGGAAGAAATCGCCAGCTTTTAATCGCCCATGACGCCCTGACCATGCTGACAATAGTTTGGCTCAGGCGTGTCTTAGATTAATTGCGAGTTTATACCGTTATCTTACTTCTATGCCCGAACTCTGAATTAAGCTTGGGAGAAGTATCAAGCAAGCAGAGGGGTCAGCCCGCGAAATCTTTTAGATAAGCCGCCGCTATAAGCGACTGCGTATAAGAATGCTGAGGAGAGGCGAGTACGTCCAGGCAAGGGCCTTGCTCGACGACCTCACCGTCTTTCAGGACCATAATACGGTGGGCCATGGCGCGTACCACGGCTAGATCATGGCTGATAAACAGATAACTTAGCTGGCGCCGTGCCTGAAGGTCCCGTAGCAGTGTCACCAGCTGTTTTTGAACGGTGCGGTCCAGTGCTGACGTCGGCTCGTCCAGCACCAGCAGCTCAGGCTCCAGGATAATGGCCCGGGCGACGGCGATCCGCTGGCGCTGACCGCCGGAAAATTCATGCGGATAGCGCGCCGCACAGCTTTCCGGCAGGTCGACTTCTCTCAACGTTTGATGGACGCGCTCAGTGACTTCCGTGGCAGACAGGTGAGGGTAGTGAAAGCGCAACCCTTCACTGACGATATCGAATACCGGCATACGCGGTGACAATGCCCCATAGGGATCCTGAAATACCATCTGTAACCGGTGCCGCTGACGGCGCAAGTCGTTACCCGTCAGCTTGCTCAAGGGGGCATCGCCAAGGGTGATATCGCCCTGGCTGGTCACCATCCGCATGATGGCCGAGGCGAGGGTGGTTTTGCCCGAACCTGACTCACCCACAATCCCCAGGGTTTCACCCGGCGCGACGGTCAGGTCGGTTGCCTTGACCGCTTCAAAGGCAGGCGGCTGACGCTTGAATAATCCGGGTTTGGGGCGTTTGAAGCTGACGCTCAACTGTTTGACGGTCAGTAACGGTGGACGCTCGCCAACAGGCGATGGTCGACCTTCCGGTTCGGCGGCGAGCAGACGCTGGGTATAATCACTTTGCGGTTGCTCAAACACCTGCTCGACGGGGCCAGACTCCTGAATTTTACCCTGGAACATGACACACACACGGTCTGCATGACGGCGCACCAGGTTAAGGTCGTGGCTGATCAACAGCAGGCCCATGCCGTGCTGGTCGCGCAGTTCTTTAAGCAGCGCCAGGATTTCCTGCTGAACGGTGACATCCAGCGCGGTGGTGGGCTCGTCGGCGATCAACAGCGATGGGTTATTGGCAATGGCCATGGCGATCATTACCCGTTGACGCTGCCCCCCGGATAGCTGGTGGGGCCATGCATCGAGCAGTTCCTCGGCGCGCGGCAGCTTCACTTGTTCGAGCAGATTTTTGGCCCTTGCTCGGGCGGCTTTTCCCCGCAGCCCCTGATGCAGGCGCAGGGATTCGCCAATCTGCTTGCCGACCCGGTGTAGCGGGTTGAGCGATGTCATGGGCTCCTGGAAGACAACCCCTACCGTATTGCCGCGCAGCCCGTTCCATTCGGCGTTGCCAAGTGTGTTGAGCCGCGTACCGTTAAGTCGTCGTTCGCCACTTACCTTGGCATTGCCTGGTAACAGGTTCATCAACCCCAGGGCCGATACCGATTTACCCGAACCAGATTCGCCGACAATGGCCAGCGTCTCGCCTGCGTGTAGCTCCAGACTCAGTGACTCGACGACGGTACTGCCATCAAAGGCGATGGTCAGGTTGTCGACGCAAAGTAGCGGCTCAGGCATGGGGCGTTTCCTTAGCGGGCGTTGTGGGCTGCTGGACATGGCGGGGGTCAAAAGCGTCACGCAGGCCTTCGCCGATAAACACCAGCAGCGAAAGCATAATGGCCAGTGTCATGAAGGCGGTGATGCCCAGCCAGGGCGCGTGCAGGTTGTTTTTGCCCTGGGCGGCAAGCTCACCCAGTGAAGGTGCGCCCGGTGGGAGTCCAAACCCCAGAAAATCCAACGCGGTCAAGGTGCCAATGGCCCCGGTGAAAAGGAAAGGGATGAAGGTCAGGGTGGCCACCATGGCGTTGGGAAGCACGTGGCGCCACATGATCAGTCGCGACGGCAACCCCATGGCCTTGGCCGCGCGAACGTACTCCAGGTTGCGTGCGCGGAGGAATTCGGCGCGCACAATGTCCACCAGTCCAAGCCAGGAAAACAGCAGCATGATACCCAGCAGCCACCAGAAGCCGGGTTGCACGAAACTGGCGAGGATGATCAGCAGAAACAGCACGGGGAGTCCTGACCATATTTCGGTAATGCGCTGACCCACAAGGTCCGTCTTGCCGCCAAAATAGCCCTGAACACCGCCTGCGAGTACGCCTATCACCAGCGACCCTGCCGTTAAGACCAGGGCAAATGCCACCGAAAGCCGAAAACCGTATATCACCCGCGCTAGCACATCCCGTCCCTGGTCATCGGTGCCCAACCAGTGGCGCCCATCGGGCGGGGCCGGGGACGGGCGGGTCATCTGCATATCCAGGGTCTGGTAAGAAAACGGAATCAGGGGCCATAACGCCCAGCCGTTGTTCTCGATCTGCTCCTGAACAAAGGGGTCCAGGTAATCGGTTCTCGTGGGCAAGAAGCCGTCAAATTCCGTTTCGGGGTAGTCGACCAGCAGTGGCACATACCACTGACCGTCGTATTGCATGATGATCGGCTTATCGTTGGCGATCAGTTCGGCAAAAAGGCTCAGCACAAACACGACACTAAACACCCATAGCGATACCCATGCGCGGCGATTCGACCTGAAAGCGGCAAAGCGGCGCCGGGTAATGGGCGAAAATCGAAACGTCGAAGCAGTCATGATCACGACTCCCGGGTGGCAAAGTCGATGCGCGGGTCAACCCACACATAGGTGAGATCCGACACCAGTTTCAGCAGTAACCCGATGACCGTGTAGAGAAACAGCGTGCCGAAAATGACCGGGTAGTCGCGCTGCATGACCGCTTCAAACCCCAGCAGGCCCAGCCCATCAAGGGAGAAGATCACCTCGATCAGTAACGAGCCGGTAAAGAAGATACCAATCAGGGCTGAGGGCAGACCGGCAATAATGATCAGCATGGCATTACGAAACACGTGGCCATAGAGAATGCGCTGTTCATCGGCACCCTTGGCGCGGGCTGTCAGGACATATTGCTTGTGGATCTCATCCAGAAAGCTGTTCTTGGTCAGCATGGTGAGGGTGGCAAAACTGCCAATCGCCGCAGCTATTACGGGAAGGGTGATATGCCAGAAATAATCCTTGACCTTACCCCAGGTGGAAAGCTGGTCGAAATAAGGGGAAGTGAGTCCCCTGAGGGGGAACCAGTCCAGGTAGGTACCCCCGGCAAACAGCACAATCAACAAGATGGCGAATAAAAACCCGGGGATTGCGTAGCCGACGATGACCAGCCCGGAGGTCCAGACGTCAAAGCGCGAGCCATGGCGCAGGGCCTTGCGTATGCCCAGCGGAATCGAGATGAGGTAGACCAGCAAGGTCGTCCAGAGCCCCAAGGAGATAGATACCGGCAAGCGCTCTATCATCAGATCGATTACCGGTCGGTCGCGAAAAAAGCTGGTGCCGAAATCGAAGGTGAGATAATCCGCCATCATGCCGATGAAACGTTCATGGGCCGGTTTATCAAAGCCAAACTGCTGTTCCAGTTGCTCAATAAAACGGGGGTCGATGCCCCTGGCGCCGCGGGACTCGTCGTTGACTTGAACATCAGCGCCACCCATATCCAGTCGCGTGCTGGCCATTGCATCGGCCCCTTCAAAGCGTGCCAGCATTTGATCGATCGGGCCACCAGGCGCGGCCTGCACGATAATGAAATTGAGCAGCATGATCCCGAAAAGCGTCGGAATCATCAGCAACAGTCGGCGTAGGGTGTAACGTGCCACAGAACTCTCCATGGTTCATCAAGAATAAGCCGAGGTCAGCGTCGTGACCGGCGCTGTAAAGCGGCTTCACGTTCGGGGACCACCCACCAGGCGTCTAAATCCATGGCGTATTCGGGGAAGGGGTCGGGATACCCGAATTTATCCCATATGGCGATCCGCGTCTCACCTGAATGGTAGTGGGGAATGACATAAAACCCCCAACGCAGGACACGATCCAGCGCCCGGGTAATGGTGTTGAGCTCTTCCCGGTCTTCTGCTCGGATCAGCTTTTCCACCAGATCATCTATCGCCGGATGCGCGAGGCCCATGCGATTACGACTCTGGGGTGAATCAGCTGCTTGGCTGGTCCAGAAGTCTCGCTGTTCATTGCCAGGGTTGTTCGACTGGGGAAAATGGCTGATTACCATATCAAAATCAAAATTGCGCTGGCGATTGAGGTACTGATTGATATCCACGATACGCATCGAGGTTTGTACACCCAGGCGGGCCATGTTGCGCAACATTGGCTGTACCACGCGCTCCAGTCCTGAATCGTAAAGCAATACTTCAAGGCTCAGCGGCTGCTGGGTATCCTGATGGACCAGGACGCCGTCTTCCACGCGATAACCCGCCTCGCGAAGCAGGTTCAGCGCCAGGCGAAGCCGTTCGCGGAGGTCGAGAGGATGGTCGATAGGCAGTGGTTCCGTGAACAGCCGTTCTGACTGGTGGGACTGCATCAACGCCTCGCGATGGGGTTCGAGTAGTGCAAGCTCTTCATCGCTTGGCAGGCCCCGGGCTTCCATTTCTGAGTTTTCAAAGAAGCTTCTCGTCCGCTGGTAGGTATCGTAAAAAATATTGGTGTTCAGCCAGGGAAAATCAAAGGTCAGGCTCAGCGCTTCACGTACGCGCGGATCCTGGAACTTCTCCTTGCGCAGGTTGAACACAAACGCCTGCATCATGGAGGGGTTTACGTCAGGTACCGTGATGCGCTTGACAAGCCCTTCCTCATAAGCGGGAAAGTCGTAGCCAATCGCCCAGGTGGCGGCGCGGGCGTCCGTGCGAAAGTCCGTCAACCCGGCCTTGAAGGCTTCCCAGGCAATATCCCGATCCCGGTAATAGTCATAAATCACCTGATCAATATTATAACGGCCCACGTTGACCGGCAGGTCCTTTGCCCAATACGTGTCGTCGCGCTGAT
This sequence comes from Halomonas sp. Mc5H-6, assembly GCF_024124705.1. NCBI lineage: Bacteria > Pseudomonadati > Pseudomonadota > Gammaproteobacteria > Oceanospirillales > Halomonadaceae > Halomonas > Halomonas sp. Mc5H-6. The sequence goes on along the minus strand of NZ_JAMXSI010000001.1, from coordinate 658,563 downwards.
AGACGATTCGTCGGCCAGGGTCCACTTCGCCGATTTTATACGGGCCAGACCCAGGGTGCGCCGCCAGGGTCGGCGCGGTAAAATCATGCTTTTCCCAGTAATGCTTGGGCAGAATAGGGAACTGGGCGACGATGAGTGGCAACTCCCGTGACTCGCTGTCGCTGAGAGTGAAGCGAACCAGATGGTCATCCAGGGCAATGGCTTGCTCAACCCCCGCATAGTAACTGCTATAGAAAGGATTACCTTCATCACGCAGCAGGTTCAGCGAAAAGACGACATCATCAGCCGTGACCGGCTCACCGTCCTGGAAGCGAGCTTCAGGACGGAGGTCGAATTCGATCCATTCGCGATCGGGGTCGAGACGCACACCCTCTGCCAGCAAACCATAAAGACTGAAAGGCTCGTTAGGGTTGCTTGCCATCAAGGTATCGTAGATCTGGAGTAGTCCCGCGGCTGGCGTGCCTCGAATAATGAAAGGGTTGGTCGAGTCAAAGCTGCTACCCACGGCCGTATGCTTGATACTTCCGCCTTTGGGCGCGTCGGGATTCACGTGGGAAAAGTGCGGAAAATCCTCAGGGAGGGCAGGCGAGTCATACAGCGACATGGCATGCTGGGTTTCGACAGGTGCCGAGCCATCCGTGGCGGTGGACTCTGTGACGCGGGCATCACTGCTGGCATGAGTGCTGGCCAGGAGTGATGCCGCAAGCAGCGCGTTACGGGCAAGGCATAAAACAGGACGCAGAATAACGCCACAGCGCATGGGGCAATTTCCCTATCAACAAGGCGATGAGTCTCAACGTCCTGAAAGTGTCAGGAGTTGACCTGCTTGTAAAGCTTCTGGGCGTTCAATCTCATTTAACCGCATCAGCTCTTGAGCGCTCAGATTATAGCGACTCGCGATCACAGACAGGCTATCGCCACTTTCAACGCGGTAAGTATCGGGTGTATTGGCGCTGGCTACGCTCTGGCGTTCATCTGTACCGTTTGATAGCTCTGCGAGAACGTCATGATCGACGTCTTCGGGGACCAGCAGCGTCTGAGCACTTGACGGGTTGAGCGCACCATTAAGGAGACCGGGGTTGAGCTCAGTCAACGCCGATTTATCCACCTGAAGCAACGCTGAGGCCTCAGACAGAGTAACCGAATGCTCAAGCTTCACCTTGGCGAAAGCCGGTTCTGTATGGATGTCCGGCAAGCTGACATTGTAGCGTTCCGGGTCATCGATAATCGTCGCGATAGCAAGCAACTTCGGCAGGTATTGCATGGTTTCCTGGGGCAGGCTCAGGTTCCAATAGTTGCCTTGCAAGCCTTGGCTTTCGGCGTGTTGTTTGGCTTTGTTGACGGTCCCGGCGCCCGCATTGTAGGCGGCAAGGGAAAGCTGCAGATCTCCCTTGTACCACTGGTCGGCCTGCATTTCGAGGTAGTCCAGCGCGGCGTTGGTCGAGGTGACAACGTCGAGCCTGCCGTCGTAATTACCGTTGCGTACAAGCCCTAGAGCGTCACCGGTGCCAGGCATGAATTGCCACAGACCGGCTGCCCCCCGATGACTTCGCGCACTCGGGTCAAAAGAGCTTTCCACGAACGGAATCAGGGCCAGTTCTCCCGGCAGGTTGCGCTCGCTTATCTGCTGAGTGATCCAGGCAAGCCAAGGACTGGCGCGTTCGGTAATTTCAGCAATATTCTCAGGACTTGAACGGTAGTGATCTATCCACTCATCGACACGTGCCTGCGCCTCGGCAGACAGCGACTGTTCACGCCATTGGAAGCTCTCGCGCAGTTTGCTCCAGGCATCCTGCGGCTCCAGCATCAGTTCTTCCCAGAAATGTACATGGGTACCCCCGGGGTGAGCGGGCGCAGAGGCATCATGCGTGTTCGAGGCCGACTGTGGAGAAGGGCCGTATTGGCTGGCTGAGGCCTGAGAATTGGCAGCAGCCGCCAGCAACAGGCTCATGATCACGGTACTGCCGGCGCCCAGCAAAAGACGTTGGCGAATCGTGCGATAGGTCATAGTGGTTTACGTCGTTGCGATAGCGTTTAGAAACGATTCTTCCACTCACGCAGAGTGGCGAACGTTGCGAGATCATTATCAATTGCGCCCTGCTTGCTTGCGGCGTTACGAACACTTTCCGTATCGACACGCAAGTAGGGGTTGATTTTCAGCTCGCGTCCTATCGTGCTGGGTAAGGTAGGGCGGTCTAGTGCCCGTGCTTTTTCACACTCCGTTAAGGCGTGTTTGACGTCTTCATTTTCCGGGTCTGCTTCGCTGGCAAAACGGAGGTTGGCCAGCGTGTATTCGTGAGCAGCAAACACAAAGGTTTCTTCCGGCAGGGCAGCAAAGCGTTTTAATGCCTTGTGCATCTGCTCAGGGGTCCCTTCGAAAAGACGACCGCAACCGGCGCAAAACAGGGTATCGCCGCAGAACAGTAATGGGGGAATCCCTGGTGTAAAATAACTGATATGGTCTAACGTATGCCCAGGCGTCTCGATGACCTCGAAAAGACGGCCCATGACGCGAATTTCATCGCCATCACTGACGCGCTCGTCGATCCCTTCGATGGAGGGATTGACCGGCCCTATGACCCGGGGAGCATAGCGTCTGATCAATTCCCCAAGCCCATCGGTATGGTCAGGGTGATGGTGAGTGATCAGAATAGTACCCAGTGACAGCGACTCGCGTTCAAGAAACTCGATAACCGGCAACGCTTCACCAGGATCCACCACGCACACCTCTTGACTGGTGTCCTGTCGGAGCAGCCAAATATAGTTGTCGCTTAAGGCGGGAATCGGTGTCACGCTCAGCATAGGCGAGATCCTTTAAAGATGGATTAGCGCTCATGATTAACAGCGCTTTTTATGATGCAAGACGTCAAAAAGCAGTTACTGTGGAGGGTTGAGCGGTACATGTCAAATTCAACGGCGGCAGACACACTCGCCCACACGCTATTGACCAGCCGCGCCTACTGGGAAACAGAGGCAGGCAAATCATTGTGGGACTCCCAGCGCGCCTGCCTTGGCCCTCTCGTTGATTCCCGTTGCGGTGGTCATAGCCTTGAAATGGGAATGGGGCCAGCAATGATGTCGATGTCCGGCATTGCCCATCGTCTGCAGTGGGCACCCACCCGCGCCAGCGCCCCCAGCGACCAGACGTTAATTTGCCCACCCGACAGGCTGGCATTGCCGGACAGCTGTCTGGATGTCGTCGTGCTCCACCATTGGCTTGAGCATCTGCAGGATGCCCATCATGCGCTGCAAGAAGCCGCGCGCGTTACCTCGGACAGTGGCCTGCTGGTGCTGTTCGGGTTTAATCCTCTGGGGGTGAGCGGTGTGGTCAAACAGTGGCGCAAACGCCATGGGCAATACCCCTGGAACGGGCAATGGCGAACGGCCAGCCGGATGGGTGACTGGCTGGCATTTGTCGACTTTGAGGTGGAACGAGTAGACTACTGCTGCTTTAGAAGCTGGCCGGGAGGGCGCTGTGTCGAGCACTGGGAGTCACTGGGTCGGCGTTATAATTGTCCTCTGGGGGAAAGCTACATGGTGCTGGCCAAGCGCCGCCAACGCCATGCACCCAAGCAACGCATTAAATTCGGTCTGAAGGCGCCGGTTGCCGCGAGTTCCCTGGGGGCGACGCGTACCAATAGCCGCTAACCGCTGTGATCCAGTCTACAGACCCCAAGCGCAACCATTATTGATTCAAGGACGCAGATAACGTGACTGACACTGGCCGGTTACCCCAGGTAACCGTATATACCGATGGCGCCTGCCGCGGGAATCCCGGTCCCGGCGGATGGGGCGTTGTGCTCTCAAGCGGCCAGCATGAGAAAACCCTGTACGGGTATGAAGCACAAACCACCAATAACCGAATGGAATTAATGGCGGCCATCATGGCGCTGCGTACCTTGAATACCCCTTGTCAGGTGGCCATCTGGACGGATTCCCAATACGTTCGTCAGGGTATCACGCAGTGGATTCATAACTGGCGTAAACGCCAGTGGAAAACCGCCGCTAAACAGCCTGTCAAAAATGCCGAGCTGTGGAAGCAGCTTGATGCCGAAGCCCAGCGCCATCAAATTGAGTGGCATTGGATAAAAGGGCATAGCGGCCATCCCGGTAACGAACGAGCCGATGCCCTTGCCAACCAGGCAATTGATGAAGCAGTACAAAACGCATAGGAGGCCATGATGCGCCAAGTCATCCTGGATACGGAAACCACAGGTATTGATCCCAGAGAAGGGCACCGGTTGGTGGAAATCGGTGCCGTGGAAATGGTCAATCGGCGTTTTACCGGCCGTACTTACCACCAATATATCAATCCAGAGCGTCACATCGATGCTGAGGTAGTCGCGGTTCACGGGATTGATGATGCCAAAGTCGCCAACGAACCCGTGTTTGCCCAGGTTGCCGACGAGTTCTGGGCTTTTATCGAAGGGGCCGAGCTGGTCATTCATAACGCGCCCTTCGATGTAGGGTTCATTGATCACGAATTGAAAATGCTGAAGAACCGTGATCAACCGTTGGGCCCTGTCGGTGATCATTGCCGCATTCTCGACACCCTGGTGATGGCCCGAAAGATGCACCCGGGCCAGCGCAACAGTCTTGATGCACTATGCAAGCGGTATGATATCGATAACGGTCATCGCGTACTGCACGGCGCCCTGCTGGACGCCGAGATACTGGCTGACGTTTATCTGGCCATGACCGGCGGGCAGACGGCGCTCACGCTGGATGCCGAGGTCAATCAAGAACAGCGTAGCGACACGCCGTCCGAGACAGGACTGTCGGTGCAGCGCATGTCGTTATCGCCCGGGCAGCTTCGGGTCATTGCGCCCAGCCAGGATGAACGGCAAGCGCACTTGGCGAAATGTGAAACGCATCAGCTACGCTGGTTCGAGGATACGCCGGGCAATGCTTAGACGAGAAATACCCCATGAAGCCCGGGAAGGGCGTGTTCTTTACCTTTCTCGCAGTCGTCTTGCGCCCGCTGAGTCGGCCTCAGATGACGAGGCATTGACCCCGCTCCATCCCTGGCAGCCGTGGACTCAGGATATGCAGCCGCTTTGCTACTGGGATGAGGAGCCTGTTGCGCTGCAATTAGCCCCATCGCCAGGCGAGGGATGGATAGACGGGCGGCAATGGATGGGTGAGTTACCGACACACTGGTATTCGCTGCTATCCACCGCTCTGCAAGTGGGGGCATGGCTGGAAAATCATCGTTTTTGCGGTCGCTGTGGCGCAGAAGCCACGAAGCTCACCACTGAATTTGCGATGCATTGCCACGCCTGCGGCCACCGTAACTACCCGCGCATTTCGCCCTGCATTATTACCCTGGTGACCAGTGGCGAGGCGATGCTGCTGGCCCGCAGTCCGCGTTTTCCACCTGGCCGCTACTCAACCCTGGCGGGTTTCATAGAGCCGGGTGAATCCGCTGAAGAGGCCGTACATCGGGAAATTTTTGAAGAGGTAGGTGTTCACGTCAGCCAGCTACGCTATTACCAGAGTCAGGCGTGGCCATTTCCGCATTCACTCATGCTGGGCTTTTTTGCCGAAGCGACCACGCGACGGATTCGCATTGACGGGGTGGAAATCAGTGATGCAGCGTGGTTCTCGCCCCGTCAACTGCCGACATTACCGCCGACCTATTCGATCTCGCGCGAGCTGATTGAAACCCATTTGAAACGCTGGCGGTGAAAAGGGCAGGGAGCTGTCGCTTTATTCGCCGGGAAAGAGGCTTGTCAACTTGGTGGCCAGCATCACGTTACCCGTCGCTTTGAGTTTGCCGGTCATGAACGCCGACATCCCATTGATATCACCATTCATGATGCCTTTCAGCGTATCCGTGCTCATGCTCAGGCTAACCGACGGGTCGTCATGCTCGCCCTCTTGTACATCGAGCTTGCCATCCTGGATATCCAGGTAGTGACTGCCCGCGTCAGAAAAATGAAACTGAAAAATCTCATGCATCCCCTGAGCGGCCTGAGGATCAAATCGGGCTTGCAACTTTTCGAGGGTGTTGGTTGACATAATGGCGTTCCGTTAAAAACGAGATGGAATGGAGTAGCGTGCAACCTGTAGCGTCATCGTACAATTAGCCGCCTTGGGGCGAAAGAGTATTTCAAACATATGTTTCATATCAAGCGGCGTTTTGGATACAGCGATCAACGATGGCTGCTTGATGCACATCAATCAAGGAGATGCATGTGAACGAATGGGTCGTAGAGATAGGTACGTTTATCGTACAAGCCTGCATTGTCGTTGCTGTCATCGGCATTGGCGTTTTGCTTGTCGCACGAGCCAAGTCGGGGGGCGAGCGCGATTTGACATTGCACGTAGAACCTTTGCACGAACAGCGCCGTAGCCGGGCGCGCCGCCTGCGCCTCGCCGCAACGCCTGCCGGCATCCGTAAAAAACTACTCAAGACCTTCCGCCGTGAGGACAAGCATCGGCGCAACGAAAAGGGTGAAACTGAAACACCCAATGTGTGGGTATTGACGTTCAAAGGCGATATGAAAGCGTCGGCCACCGAGCACTTTGCCCAGGAAATCTCCGCGCTTATCGAGGTCGCCAAGCCTGACGATGAAGTGGTGATTTGCCTTGAGTCACCCGGTGGGCTGGTTCACGCCTACGGCCTGGCCGCTGCCCAACTGGATCGCCTGAGAGAAGCAGGACTTACGACCACTGTGTGCGTGGACAAGGTGGCGGCGAGTGGCGGTTACCTGATGGCATGTACCGCCCATCACATCAAAGCGGCACCTTTTGCCGTGCTGGGTTCCATTGGTGTGGTCGCCCAGATTCCCAATATACATCGCTTGCTAAAGCGTCACGATGTCGATGTTGAAATGCTGACGGCGGGTAAATACAAACGCACGCTGACCATGCTGGGAGAGAATACCGACGAAGGGCGTGAAAAATTTCTCGAAGACCTTGAGAACACGCACCGACTGTTCAAGCAATATGTCAGCGAGCGCCGCCCCGACATGGATATCGATGCCTTGGCGACAGGCGAGATCTGGTATGGCAGCGAAGCTTTGGGTCTGAAACTGGTCGATAGTGTCGGCACCAGCGAAGCATATCTGATGGAACGTATCTCAAAAACCCGCGTTTATCGGGTGAAGCTGGAGCCCCCCAAGACTGTTGGCCGCAAGTTTGGCCTGGCGATTGCCAGCGGTGTCGAAAACGCCGTACTTAAAGGGCTAAGCATGCTGGAAGCCACTGGCTGGCAGCGTCGCTAAGCTCGCCTCGTTGCTGCATTTCAAGCAGCAAAATGATCTGCCAGGGTCGTGATAATGGCCTTGGCGCTATCACTGCTGAGCGAATAATAAATCGTTTGTGATTCCCGCCGAGTATTCACCAACTGGTCGCGACGCAAAATCGCCAGGTGTTGTGAAAGTGCAGACTGGCTGAGTGCCAGTTGCTGGTTGATCTGCGTTACCGAGAGTTCCTTACCCGCGAGCAGACACAGAATCTGCAGCCGTTTTTCATTGGCCAATGCTTTCAACAGGTTGGTTCCCGCTTCGATGGCGTGGCCGTTATGATTAAGCAAGCGCGCAGCACTCTTGGAAGCCGACATGGGTATCTCCTGGTCTACCTCTGGAAGGTAGCGTTGTTATAGGTTGTTGAAGGCATCGCCGCGTTGTAGGGACTAATTATTTAATGATCAGTAATTTAGTGAGGTTTGTCCAAGTTGCTGTTTAACGGTTTATCAATGGTAATAAACACACACTGTCGACAATAAAACCAGGCCGAGAACTGCATGTCGGCGGGTAGCCCATGGTCTTACAGAAAAGCGTTGACTTAGTGCATACAGTGTCAACAATCCTCAAAGCATTTTCCAATCACAAGAATGAAAGGTGTTTTCATGCGCCGCTACCCGCAGATTTACCAGCAATCCATTGAGCAGCCAGAACAGTTTTGGGCCGAACAGGCCAAGCGGATTCCCTGGATGATGCCGCCCAAGACGATACTGACCTACGATGATCAGCAGCATGCGCGGTGGTTTGCCGACGGTGAGATGAACCTTTGCCACGCGGCCCTGGACTATCATGTGGATCAGGGGCGAGGAGAGCAGGCCGCTATTTTGTGGGACTCGCCGGTGACGCAAACCCAGCAAACCATTACCTATCGTCAGTTACTGGAGCGGGTGGCGGCGTTTGCCGGTGGTCTCCAGCAGCTAGGTGTTGAAAAAGGCGACCGGGTGGTCATCTACATGCCGATGATTCCGGAAGCGGTGGTGGCCATGTACGCCTGCGCCCGGCTAGGGGCGATTCATTCGGTCGTATTTGGCGGCTTCGCTCCCCATGAACTGGCCGCGCGTATCGAAGACGCCGCGCCGAAAGTCGTCGTCGCGGCCTCCTGCGGTATCGAGGGAGGCAAGGTCGTGGCCTACAAGCCGATCATCGATGAGGCCCTGGCTTTAAGCCCGCATCGGCCTGATGCCTGCATTATCAAAGTCCGCGCGGAGTGTGACGTCGAGTTCAACGAACGGGAATACGACTGGGAAACCCTTGTCAGCCAGGCAACCCCGGCCGAGTGTGTGCCGGTAAAGGGCACCGATCCGCTTTATGTGCTCTATACGTCAGGCACAACGGGGAAGCCCAAAGGCATTGTGCGCGACACCGCTGGTTATGCGGTGGCCCTTGCCTACTCGATGGAGGCGATTTATGCCCTGGCACCTGGGGACGTGTTCTTTACCGCCTCAGACGTTGGCTGGGTCGTCGGCCATTCCTATATTGTTTATGGCCCATTATTACACGGTTGCAGCACGGTTCTTTACGAAGGCAAACCGGTCAAAACGCCCGATGCAGGGAGTTTTTGGCGCCTCATCGAGAAATATAACGTTACCAGTTTCTTCAGTGCGCCCACGGCCTTTCGCGCAATCAAAAAGGAAGATCCGGATGCCCAATGGCTTGCAAAGTACGACATCAGCAGTCTGAAGCACCTTTATGTGGCGGGCGAAAGGCTCGATCCGCCCACCTATCATTGGCTGGACGACCTGCTCGACGTGCCGGTTATCGACCACTGGTGGCAAACCGAAACCGGCTGGCCCATTGCGGCCAACCTGCCGGGTATCGAACCCATGCCCACCAAAGCCGGGTCGGCGACCGTGCCGGTACCGGGTTTTAATGTGCAGGTGCTGAACCGCGATGGCGAGCAAGCCGCCCCCATAGAACAGGGCAGTGTGGTTATCAAACAGCCGATGCCCCCGGGGTGTTTAACCGGGGTTTGGGGAGACCCTAAGCGTTTCCACTCTGCCTACATGGCAGCTTTCCCAGGCTACTACCTGACCGGAGACGGCGGCTTTTTTGATGAGCAGGGCTATCTGTTCATCATGGGGCGCACCGACGATGTGATTAATGTGGCAGGCCACCGGCTTTCTACCGGTGAAATGGAAGAAGTGGTGGGTGGACATCCGTCGGTCGCCGAATGCGCGGTCATTGGTGTCCATGATGATCTTAAAGGGCAGTTGCCTGTTGGCCTGGTGATTCCCAAGGATGGTTACACTGAAGGTGAAGAAGCACTCGAAGCAGCGTTGATTGCGCGGGTACGCGAGCAAATTGGCCCGGTGGCCTGCTTCAAGCAAGTCATTGTCGTCGACCGGCTGCCCAAGACACGCTCCGGAAAAATCTTGCGGAAGTTGTTGCGCAACCTGGCCGATGGCCAGGAGGTGGGCATTCCTTCCACTATCGATGACCCCACCAGCGTCGATGATGTGCATCGCGCCATGTGCGATCACCGGATCGGTCGCGCGAACGAAACACCACCTCACGCCTAGCCTTTGCTGACCGCCGCCCACTTTTATTGCGGTCGAGAAGGCGTATAATGCGCCTCTCGCCGCACTGGGTGCGCAATGCATTGAGGGTTCCCTAACCCCTCGTTATCACAAAAAGGCCAGCCGCATGTTTGTATTAAACGACGCTCAACACCGCCGTTGCCTCGCCGTCATGGTGGCATTTCACATTGGTATCATCGCCGCCAGTAACTATCTGGTTCAGCTTCCGTTCACTTTGTTTGGCTTCCATACCACCTGGGGGGCATTCAGCTTTCCGTTTATCTTTCTGGCCACTGACTTGACCGTCAGGCTGTTTGGCAAGGGACCCGCCCGAGCCATTGTTCTGCGCGTCATGCTGCCTGCTCTGGTCGTCTCGTATGTGGTCTCCGTGGTGTTTCCGCAGGGAAATTTCGCAGGCCTGGGGGCATTGAGTGAAGGCAATCTGTTTGTCGCGCGTATCGCGCTGGCAAGCTTTTTGGCCTACGTTATTGGTCAGCTACTGGACGTGCAGGTGTTTGACCGTTTGCGTCAGTGGGTATGGTGGGTCGCGCCGGTGTTTTCTACCGTGCTGGGCAACCTGGCCGATACCTTTGCGTTTTTCTCGGTCGCTTTTTACCAGAGCCCGGATCCCTTCATGGCGACCCACTGGGTGGAAATTGCTGCCGTTGATTACGCCATCAAGCTCGCCATCAGTCTGCTGTTTTTCCTGCCCCTGTATGGCCTGTTGTTGTCCTGGTTGACGCGTCGGCTGGTGGTCTGGACCGATCAGCCCGACATTGCGCCGCGCACTGCCTAATTTCCCATTAAGTGACGAGGAGCTCCGATGAGTGACGCCCTGCCAATAGATTTGCACTACCTGGACCAGCCCTCGGATGCGCACGCCGATGCGACCCCCATGGTGGTTATCCACGGGCTTCTCGGCAGCGCCGATAACTGGCGTTCACATCTCAAGGTATGGCAAACCTCGCGGCGGGTGATTGCGGTTGATTTGCGCAACCACGGCCGCTCCCCCCATGCCGAGGGAATGAGCTACGCCCAAATGAGCGCCGATGTCGTTGCATTGCTCGACAAGCTCGGACTCTCCCAGGTTCATCTGGTGGGGCATTCCATGGGCGGTAAAGTGGCGATCAGCCTGGCGCGCCAACACCCTGATCGCGTTGCCTCGCTGGTGGTGGCGGACATTGCACCAGTGGCCTACCAGCACGGCCATGATGATGTCTTTGCCGCGCTGGAACGGGTGAGGGAAGGTCAGCCCGCCAATCGCCGCGAAGCGGATGAACTGCTGGCGGAACACGTCGACTCCCGGCCAACGCGGCTGTTTCTTGCCACTAACCTGGTGCGGAGCGAGCAGGGCGGGCTCAAATTGCGCGTTGGGCTGGATTACATTCGCCAGGATTATGAGGCGATCATCGGCTTGCCGTCGGGAGAGGCACCTTACAACGGTCCGACGCTGGTGCTACGCGGCGATGAGTCTCCCTACGTGAGCGACGCCATGTTGCCCGCGCTGCGGGAGGTGCTCCCTACTGCGCGGGTCGTGACGCTAAAACAAGCCGGGCACTGGTTGCATGCCGACCAGCCCGAGGCCTTCCAGCAATCGGTTGACGCATTCTTGGCAGCGCAAACTTCCTAGGCCAGCTCATAGAGGCTTGATGGATAGGCCATGCTCATCAGGTTGACGCAAGAAACGCTGCAGGATGCGATAGCTGTCGATATCGAAGCTGGCCGACGCGGCATCCAGCTTTTTGGCAGCGGCTAGGGTTGCGGCACTTCCCAGGTAGCACCACTGATTTATCACGTGCCAGGCTGCTGCATCGCGCTCCGGGGTTGATTCCTTGATGGCAATACGCCCCGGCCACGGCCAGGTGTTGACCTGTAGGGGCTGCAACGCTGCCTGCGCCCGCTGCGTGTGATCACTGATCGTTTCGCTCCCGCAACAGGCGCCGCGACACTTACCTATCTGGCTGCCAAAACAACGGCCTTTACCCGCTTCCAGGCCCAGTACCTGGGGACAAAGCTGATGCGCCTCGGCAAGCTCACGCAAGGCCTCCTTGGCACTGGAGGCATTACGGTAAAGGCCGAAGAATCCTCCCTCTGTCGGTTGATTAAGCGCCGCGCCGCTGAGCAGCTGTGGTCGTGCCGCCCCCGCAGGCCAATGCCAGGTGGTCAGGTCGCGCTGTTTACGTAACTGACGGTTCATGATCGGTAGCAGCGACTTGACCAATTGGGCTTCACGTAGCTGGGCGCCAAGGTCCCCGGCTGTCTCTTCCCACTCTATATGCTGTATCTGCTCGACCATCCTCATTGCTTTATGGTCGTGGCGGGCCCGCCGAAAATGGTCCCGCACGCGGTCGCGCAGCCGGATACTCTTACCGACGTAAAGCGGTAGCCGGTTATGGCCATAGAAAAGGTACACCCCAGGACCAGGCGGTAGCTGGCTGAGCATGTCCGGATCAATCCGTGCCGGTCGTTGACGACGCTGGGTGTCATCCAATTGCGTTTGCCGTTTTCATCGGTGATTGACGCCCCTGACTAGAGGGCATGAGGGTCGATGGCGAGGCGCGACACTGGCAAGGGGGCCTCGCTGAGGCCTTGCTGTACAAGAAATTGTTCAAATGCCTGATAGCGGCGATTGTCCACCGCGCCAGGCGATAATGCGATCCGCCTGAGCAGGTCTTGCCAGTTTGCCGTATTGATGGGGTTATCCAGCACCGGTTCGGCACTGATCAGTAATTCCCAGGCGGCATCCGGGTTCTCCAATATCCAGTAATGCGCGTCTTCTATGGCCTTCACAATGTGGGACCAGGTCTTGGCACGGCGAATGGCACCGTCTCGGTTGGCCAACAGCACCAAGCCGTCGTAGCGGGGAATATTCAGGTCACTGTGGCGTATGACTTGCGTGTCGATACCTTCATTCGCCAGTTGTTCAGGCAATGAATGAAAAGGCGCATCGACGATGGCATCGACCTGTTCCTCGACGAAAGCCCGCCGAACGTCAAAATGCAGATTAACCGGGGGCGCGATATTGCCTGCCTGGGTGAGTGCCTTGGGGATCAAGTAAGGGATGAACAGATCAAGACCTTCGCGACTGGTATAGCCATAGCGCATTCTCGCAAGCTTCTCCTTGATGGGATCCTCAAGCTCACCTGCCACGACCACCGCCGTTAGCGGTGTCTCGATCAGCGTGGCAATGCGTACAATGGGGGCGCCGTCGTGCACATAGAGGTGCAGCGACGGCTGGCGGGTCAGGGCAAAGTCGATCTCGTCGGCGGCCAATAGTTTCAGTCCAACGCTTGGGTCTGCCGGTGTTTGAAGCTCAACCTCCATTCCCTGGGCGGTAAATAACCCGCGTTGCTGAGCCACGATCAACCCTGCGTGCTTGGGGCTCAAAAACCAGTCCAGCATGATGCTGACCTGTTCAAGGGGCGGCGGCTCAAGGGGAGGCGCTGGGGTGACGGCTTTCGTCGGCGCCTCCTGTTGAGGCTCATCTGGCTCGATATTGGGCGTCCACCAGGTGGGCGGCACCTCAACGCTGCTGTTGAGCTCGAGCTGGTTGTCACTGGTCGGGTTTTGAGCATCCGACTCATTTGCGTATGTCATTGAACTTACGAATAATAAAACGACTTTTATAGACAGCAAAACATACCAAGTGCGACACAAACGGGTCAGCATCATCAATCACTCCCAGTAACAGAAAGCAAAGTGTATCTGGCACGCTAATCATCTGACCAGCCTTCAATTACGCCTTGTCAGCCCATGAGGCGCAGTAAATTCAACGCTGGCATGCGATAATCAGCGAGCCTTGAGCAGAGACGGAGAGTCATGGACGCAATCTACACGTTTTTCCTGGTCGGCGGTTCCTTGATGGCGCTCAGCATTCTGGCGAGCCGTCTTTCCTCGATGATGGGGGTTCCGCTGCTCCTGATCTTTCTTGCGCTGGGTATGATCGCCGGTGAAGAAGGGCTCTTAGGGCTCCAGTTCGATGACTACTACATGGCTTTCACCATCGGCCATCTAGCCCTGGCGATGATTCTACTGGATGGTGGCCTGCGAACCCGCCTTAAAACCTTCCGCGTCGGCTTCAAACCGGCGCTTTCACTTGCCACCTTCGGGGTCTTTATCACCAGCGCCATTGTCGGTGGCATTGCCATGCTGGTGTTCGATCTATCGCTCGCTGAGGGGTTGCTGGTGGGGGCCATTGTCGGCTCCACCGACGCTGCCGCGGTGTTTTCAATGCTAAGCGGACGAGGCGTCAACCTTAACGAGCGGGTAGGGGCCACGCTTGAAATCGAGTCGGGCACCAACGACCCGATGGCGATTTTCCTGACCTTGATGTTGGTCGAGCTGCTGGTGGGTGACATCGGCGGCCCCGTCGATACGCTGCTGTTTTTCATTACCCAATTCGGTATCGGCCTAGTGGTGGGGCTTGGCGGCGGCTGGCTGAGTGCCAAGCTGTTACGCTGGCTGGACCTGGCGCCGGGCCTCTACGCCATGCTAGCCCTTGCCCTGGGCTTCAGTGTCTTTGGCCTTACCAGCGTACTGGGCGGCAGTGGCTTTTTGGCGATCTACCTGGCGGGCCTGATGATTGGCAATCAGCCGGGCCGCCACCTCAACTTTATCCTGCCCGTTCACGATGGCCTGGCATGGCTGAGCCAAATCGGTCTGTTCCTGGTGCTGGGGCTTCTGGTAACGCCCAGCGAGCTCTGGGACGTCGCGCTTCCCGCCGCTCTGGTGGCATTGGCTCTTATTTTCATTGCCCGCCCGCTGGCTGTGTTGATCACCATCAAGCCGTTTTTCAAGTTTCGCTGGCGGGAAACCTGGTTTATCGCCTGGGTAGGCCTGCGCGGCGCGGTGCCGATCGTGCTGGCCATTTTTCCCTTGATCGACGGCGTGGAGAACGCCTCGCTCTACTTCAATGTGGCCTTCGCGGTGGTGCTTATGTCGCTTTTGATCCAGGGCGGCTCGCTGACCGTTATGGCTCGCTGGCTCAAAGTGGAGGTGCCCATAGGGACTACCCCAGACCGACGTGGCCCGCTGGGTATATTGCCGGAAAACGACTACGAGATGTTTGTCTACTCGGTTGAAAACAAAGACCTCGAAGACGTTCCCATCCGGTTACTGCGTTTCCCCTCCGGCGCGCTTATCTCGGCGCTATTCCGCGAACACGCCATGCTGCACCCGAAAGGCAGCACCCGGCTCAAGCTGGGCGATGTCATTTGCGTGATCGGCCGTTCGGAAGACCTGAACGCGCTCAATCGACTGTTCAATGGTGATTCAAAGCTCAAGCGCGAGCGTGCCTTCTTCGGTACCTTTACGCTGGATGGCAGCGCCCAAATGCAGGACATTGCCCAGGCTTACGGCCTGACACTGAGCCCGGGTGAGAAAGACATGACCCTGGCCGAGTTTGTATCGCTCCGCGTAGGCGGTCACCCTGTGGTGGGTGACGATGTGGACTGGCATGGCATTCATTGGGTAGTCAGCGATATGCAAGGCGGAAAAATTACTCGGGTCGGGCTAAGGTTGTACTAAAGACGTTGACTTCCAAGGAAAAGCTGGTAGTATATGCAGCCGTAAGCCGGAGGGATGGCAGAGCGGTTGAATGCACCGGTCTTGAAAACCGGCAAAGGTTAATAGCCTTTCCAGGGTTCGAATCCCTGTCCCTCCGCCAATATTACATATTTATCAGCAACTTAGAGACGTTTTCTCACGTTGCCCAACAACCCGCCCAACATACCAAGAATGGTATCGAGGCGGGTTTTTTGGTGGGAGGTTTTGGACTTATGGCGACGAATGAAGAACTAGAAGAGAGAATCATAAGTCTGCATCAAGACCATGCTCGACTGTTTGGTATGACGCTGGAGCTGATTGAAGCAACGCTTGAGCTTTCTCAGGCTGCTCGTATGCAGAATGATGAACCTATGCGCAGCAAAGGCGAAGAGGCTTTCAAGGCTGTGAGTCGCGCCATTGACCAAATGAAGGCAGACAAAAATGGCTGATTCGGGCGATAAAATCCAGCAGCTACAGGAAATGCGTAGCGATGCAGAACGTGAAGCAGTGGAAAAGCGCTTCCGTGGCGGTGATAATGGGGGTAACGATGGAGGTGAACCGCCCATGAGTAACTTAGAGCACAGAGTCGGAAAGCTGGAGAGTGACGCTGGCGATATCAAAGTCACGCTCGCCAGGATGGAGGGCAAGTTCGACACAATGGATGCAAAGTTGAATAATTTTGTTACCTGGAAGTCTGCCTTTGCCGGACTGACCGTCATTACTCTTGGTCTACTAGCCGCCATCGGCACGACTATCGGCGCAGCGTGGTGGATGGCCCAACAGTATCTTGCTCCACTCTTGCAAGCCGCTGGAGCAAGCTAGCCAAGCATATGCAGCAGAGATAACCGAAGACCCGCCCTAGAGGCGGGTTTTTTGTGCTTATCTGAAAATTCATGCAGGCGTTGTGGGTTGTTGCGTTTTGTTGCACTAGAGGCGTCGCACTGCGCGTGTACTTGGGCCGGGAACGCCAATTTGGCGTTTTGGGGTGGCAGAATTGCCCACGCCTAGAAGTGACGCAGGTTCACATCTAAATGCGGGATAAAATCACAATTAGAAGTCGGGCAAGCTATTGAAAGGTAGTAATTACCGCAGGCTTCCGCGTTTGAAACGCGCAAAAAGCCGGAAATCCGGCTTTCACTTCCTCCATTTCAAATGGAACAAGTCCCGGCGTCGGCTAATTCATCAGGGTGGTTTTCTGGATTGATGGGCAGGAACATCGGCACGCTTCCAGGGTTAAGCAGCGGTAGAACGGCAGCCAGGTGTCTTTCCCGTAGGCTGTCGTCATCCTCGCCAGGCTCGCGCATCGTCATCACGTCATCGTCATTATGCCGCTGGAATCGCCAGCCAAGTGTTGGCAGTGGCTTGCCTGCACCTGGACCTGAGTTGTCCACGATGGTAATAAAAATGGCCTGAGTGCCGACTTCGTTGATAAATCTATCG
The DNA here is from genome assembly GCF_024124705.1 of Halomonas sp. Mc5H-6. Classification (NCBI taxonomy): domain Bacteria; kingdom Pseudomonadati; phylum Pseudomonadota; class Gammaproteobacteria; order Oceanospirillales; family Halomonadaceae; genus Halomonas; species Halomonas sp. Mc5H-6. The sequence goes on along the minus strand of NZ_JAMXSI010000001.1, from coordinate 641,813 downwards.
CCTTCCAGCTTCTCTAAGCGCTTCAGCGTCTCTCGTTTCATCGGGTCATACCTATGTCGTCAAAGGCGAAGTACACGGCAGCTTTGGCAGTGCTGGGGTCGGCTCGGTGAAGATCCTTCATGCACTCGCGGGCGCGGTTGGCCAGGTCTTCGTCTGACTCGCCCGGCAGGCGGTGAACCTTCTTCGAGTCAACGCTGTTTTGCCCCATACACTCCCAACCAGCCAGGCCGCGCTCTGTTGGGGCTACCCATATCTCAGGAGCCCCATCTTTGGCCGCTTCCAGGGCCTCGATACGCTGTAGCACTTCACGTTTCATCGTCGCAGCCCTCCAAAATGGCCATAAGCTCGTTGTCGCCTCTGTGGCCACTGCCACCGGCTGCCTTGTCGCTCAGCTCGTCCATGATGGCGCTGATTTGCGCAACGACTTTGCTTTGCTCGCCAGCCTCGGCAGCATCGACGCGTTTAAGCACCTCACGCCTCATAAAGCACCACCTCGGCAGTACGCCAGCCTTGAAGGGTGCGCAGCTTCTCGGCGCGTTCTCTGGCCTTCTCTGCGGTGTGATCCCATAGGCGGGCGACTTCCTCGCCACGGTTGATGATGGCGGCGGCGTGCCGCTTACTGGCGGCTGCGTTGATCCAGCCGTTGTTATTGAACTGTCCCATTATCTTTATCCTCGATGGCATTCAATCGGCGCTCGATCTCGTCCAACTCCACGACACGCACCACGGCGGCCACTGCATCCACCAAGGCGCGGCCCTGGTCGGGCGGTAGCTGGCCACTGGCGACGGCGGCAAGTATCTGCCTCGCCTGGTCGGCAAGCGGTGCGTTTTCGTTGAGGTCGAATTGAACGGGGGCGTGGGCAGGGCGGACAGCAGGCAGCAGGCGCTCGAGTATCAAACGGCACGCCTGCATATCGCCCTTTTCAGCAGCGGAAAGCACCGCATCGGCAGCGCCGTCCATACCGCTCTCTAAGCGCCGTCTCAGCTCGTCAGCGGCCTTGGGGCGTCCGGTAGGGTTGCCGGACTTCCCCTTGGCGAAACGGCCTTTGGCGTCTCGGCTTGTCATTACAAATTCCGTAACACGTCGTCGTAGCGTTTCTGTGCTTCGGTTGCACGCTGAACGTCTGGGTCTGCCTTGCGGTTCACGTAGTGGCGGTTGATGTGATCCACAGCGTCGAAGTGCGCGGCTTCCAGCTTGTCGGCGCTTCGCTGCATGGATTCGAGTTCCTTCACTAGCTGCGGCGCGTGGCGGCGTGCGTAGTGGTCTTTAAACTTGGCCTTGTCCGCCTCGCTGATGCCGGTTAGGAAGCCTGGGCCATGGATAACGGCAGCCATCACGTGATGGTCGCCATCGGCGGCGGCCTGATGGATTGCATTGCGGCGGTCGTCGTCGCTCATACGTGACAGGCGTTCGCGGATCTCGCGGCCATGGTCGCTATCCATACTGATTTTCAGGGCATCATCCATCACTTTCTGATGGTTGCGAATAGCATCAGCGCTGCGTTGTAGGGTCTTCGGGATGCGGTCGGTAATGCGTTGGGCGGCCTGCTCAGCCTGCTTTGTCAGCTTCTCGGCGTGGGCAGCATCGGTCACACGCGGGTCGCGGGTCTTGTTCACGCTGTCGAGCATGTCGAGCGCGTTGGTAATGCTGAGATGGTCGCCTTTGGCACTGGTAAAGAAATGGTTGTCCGGGTGCGCTTCCATCGCGGTGTCATGCCACTTGGCTGAGCCGATGGTATCAATCCGGCGCGGTGTTTCAGGCTCTAGCTTTTTTACTTCCGGCTTTTCGCCAATCGTGGCTTCCATGGCGGTCGGGTTGCGGCTGTGTGCTGGGGTCATATCGTCGCGCTTTACAGGGGCGGCGTTTTCATCGGCAAAGCTCATTGGGCGGTTTCCTTCTTCTGTTGGTCGGTCAGGTCGAGTTGTAAAAGCCAGCCAGCGGCATTCGCATCGCCTTGGTCGGCCTTTGCCTGCAAAAGGCGGTAATAGCTGCGAACCGTCTCTTGGCTAGGTTTCAAATTACGTACCCCTTTGGGGCGTCCTGGCTGCTTGTTCATGGTTGCTCATCCAGTATGAATATATGAACAGTAATACCAATAAAACGGCAAAAAATCCATGATTTAAGTTGGGTAGATAGTTGGGTGATTCTCGTTTTTTCGGTATGAGCCCTAATGATAGAGCGATAATGTCGGACGGTATGTCCGCCACTTCGAGTGATGATCCTGTTTCGAGCCTGTACGCAGGTCATTTCCGGGGCTCATGTCTGGCGATGATCAGACCCATTTTCTGGACGATCCCCTCGAGCTGTGTGTCTCCAGTCTTGTCGCGGAGCTCTGCCAGCTCGGTCATCAGCTCTAGAAGCTGCCAATGGGTGCTGCTGTCCATCAGCGGTTCGCTCATCTGACTGGTGGCCGGGCTAGTCTTTGCGTTGAATGAGACGGCGGCAGCGTCGCCGTAATTGGTAAAGCACCGGCCACACCTCACCCGGTTGGTTAGATACTGGCCATTCTCGTCTTTCACCAGCGTGTGGGCGCCAGCATCAGGCTTGCCGCATATATCGCAGTTGCTGCAATGCCTGGGCTTTTTGAACTCGATTACGTTATCCATGCCGAGAACTCCACTTCGGTGTGCAGGCGAGGGCGGCGCGATGTTTTTGCACCTCGATTGCCCCATTCCCCCTTGAATACACTGACCCATAACCCTGTACCCCATTGGTAACTTAGTAAGGTGTCCATTATCTGGACGTGGTGAAGGTGAAAAATTGGGCCAACTGCTCCATTTTCTGGAGCATTGAAATGTCGAAACAGCGCCTTGACACCCAACTGCTCCATTTTCTGGCCCGTCTGAGTCCAATTTCTGGACACGGTAAAAATCGAATCATGATTTCCATCTCCTCGGCGGCACGTTCGTGTCGGCAACGTCTAGCTTTCCGTCACAATGGTCTATCGGCTGCCAGGTAATCGCGTACAAGGCACAGCGGGCTCCATCACGACCGATTAGAGCGTCCCTGGTCTTCAGCACTAGGCGTCGCTCTTGAAGCTCTCTGAGGGCTTTTGAAAGGGTGGTATGGGACATGCCTCCCCACTCTTTCATTGTCGTGCGAGTAGCAGAAAGATCGCCGTTGTTCTTCCCGTTGTACTTGCACGCCAGGGCCATCAGAACTTTGTGTGCCGATGCCGTTAACTGGCGGAAGTCTTCGTGGTCGGTGACCACTTTGGGCAGGGCGAGGTATCCACCCTGCCAAGTGGAAACAGACCTGTTTCGGCGTTTCGCCATACGGTCACCCGGCGCTCATGAGGTGATAGCGTTTGATCTTCTCTCCAAGCTTTCTCGGGTGCGGGTGCTCTTGGGTCACGATGGGGATACCGGCCCGACGAAGATCCCTCACGGCTGCGGGCGGGTGCGCAATGTCCAGCTCCCATATCAACTCGATGTTGCTCATGGGCTTTTCACGCAGCGCCGCTAGGACTTTGCCGGCGTGGGTGGTAGGATCAATCTTCGGTAGTATTTTGGAAGTGTCCCGGTCGCCCCCACGGCCGGGATTTTTCATGCTGGCTATCATGATTTGGCCTCCCTTGCGTAATCCTCGAACAGACGACGTAGATGCCGACGAGCCTGCTTTGCGCTTTCCTCGCCTGGCGATAGCACTAGCTCATCAAGGATGCTGGCTAGTGCCGGGCCCTGGTTGTCGTCGGATGCTGCCCAGCAAAGGGCAGGGTATAGGTCGAAGTTGCGGCGGCTGGGGATCATTACGCGATCCCCTGGCGGGAGGCTTCCCACGCTTCGATATCTTCAAGGCGCCAACGGGTGCAGTTCGGGCCTAACTTGATGGGCTTGGGGAAATCGCTAACACCATCTCGAGCCCAGCGCCAAATTGTCACCTCGGAGACCCCGAAGCGTTTTGCGGTTTGCTTTGCAGATGAGTACGTCATTGGTCATTGCCTTCTGTCATTGGGTACAAGGCAATGCTGGGGGGTACAAAGAGATAACTCTTGGAAACCAAAAAGCACGATTTGATTTCCAGAAATAAAGTTAAATAAAATCAGACACTAAGATAGAAGGCGGGCAAGTTGAACATGGTAAAGAATAGGGGAGTCAAGTCTTAAGTAAAGCTGCGCTAAGTTCTTTGGAATAGATGGAATCCATTAATCCAAGTCTATCGGCCTTGCTAAGTTGGTGACTTATGAATCCAACTGCGTCATCTATATCCGGCAATTCATGTTCGACGCCGAGACAAAACTCATGTGTCATATTCAGCAACCGAAAAGAGTCAGGTGTTCGGATAGTTGCCTGCCAGATTTTCTGTAGGCTTGAGACTGCTGGGCGGGGCACATCCGGCCAGCCATCACTTGGGTTTTCGGGCCACTCTGACGCAGCGTAGTGCCAAACTGTTGCTCCATCAGGGACGTTCTTCTCATCTTGCCAGCGGTCGTCCATGCCGCGGCCTATCCAATAGGCGACTCGGCCGCATAGATACCAGTCACGCTGATCCAAGAGGTGGCGCTCCCACGGGTGCTCTCTGCGCTCGAGGGGCTTCCCGGTACGTATCGCCTTGGCCATTTTTTTTCTGGCTTCTGGATAATGCTGCAAAGTCTCGTGAAGGTTGCCGGTATATCCAAGTTCTACCAACTCAGCTAAAGGCTCAGCGTTGCCGTTCACGAGTTCTCTCAGGGCATTTCGCAGGGTTAAGTCATAAGCCACCTAACACCACCTCCCAAGTTTTTTGGCTATCGCCACTATGAAGGCGGAGATATACTCCGCCGCAATTCCTTTAAAAACAGGGATCAAGGATCACTTGGCCCCGTTTCCCATCAATCAGCCCAACATAGATCAAGCCGACGCAATGCCAGCACCCCCTCTGGCCTCACCGTCAACTGCGTGAGTCACGCTATCCAAAGCAAACTGGAAAGCATCTTCATCGGTGCCGCGGCGAACTCGGCAGGTGATGGCTGTAGGTGAGTCGGGGTCGAAAGTGGCTTCGTAAGCACGTTCGCCGATTCGTTCGACTAAGCACGCATCATCGCGGCCAGTTTGGCGTGCAGCTTCACGCCAGTCGGTCGCTTCAATAGAATTTTCTTGGCCAGTGCGGGCAAAAACGATCTTGAATAGGCTCATGAGCGCGTCTCCTTTGCATTTTCCTGTTCAAGCTTGCCAATCTCTCCATAGCAGCTCTCGGCCACTATATCGATGGCTTCTACCAGCGAGCCGTAGTGGTAGTCAGTGAAGATAGGCTCCTCCCCTTCGTTGCCATCACGCATCCTGTCGATGTTGATCATGTTGGCCAGGGTGGCCATTAAGCCGATGCGGTTTTCAAGTGTTTCAAGCCTGCTAAGTGTTTCAAACCTGCGGCTTGCATTTTTGCCGAGCTGATCGATGTTGGTGGTATTATGTTCTTGCATGTCGGCTTCTCCTCAGTAGTTGCCGATTTGTCGGCCCTGGGGTGTGTCAGCACCCTGGGGCCACCTTGTTAGCCCTCTCGGGCTCGTATTGGCGTCACGCTCGCTTGCGCGGCGCCCTCTGCGCAGAATTGCGCCCAGTCCTTCATCAGTCGGCGACGCTTCTCCAGCAGGTCGCCTCGACGGTAAGCCGCCTCAGCCTTGTTCTTGATCGTGTGGGCCAGCGCCATCTCGCAGATATCGCCAGGGTAGGCAGTGCGCTCCCCAGCCCAATCCCTGAACGTTGAGCGGAAGCCGTGAGCGGTGACAATTCCGCCTGTGTTTGGATCCCGATAACCTTGCCCCTCGGGCATCGCCGCGTCCATCCGCTTAACAACGGCTGTCAGGGTGTTTTCAGAAAGCAGCTTGCCCTGAGCGGAGGGGAATACAAGGTCTGTGCCTTCGTGCTTCGGCAGGGCCTTTAATAGCGATAGGGCAGACCGTGAGAGCGGTACGCGGTGTTCTTTGCCTGCTTTCATGCGGCTGGCCGGTATCGTCCACAAGCGCGCCTCAAGGTCGATCTCGCTCCACTTGGCGCCCTTGGCCTCACTGGAGCGCGTAGCGGTCAAGATAGTGAGCTCCAGGCAGCGGGCGCCATTGCCGTCCATCTCAGTGAGGTGGCTCATGAATCGCGGCATGTCGTCTATTGGCAGGGCGGAATGATGGCCCTTCGTGGCTACCTTGTTGGGGTTGGGCAGGCGGGCGTCCAGATTGCCGCGCCAGCGGGCAGGGTTATCGCCGGTACGGTGCCCGCCAGCAGTGGCCCAATCCAGCACCTTCTCGACGCGTCCACGCAAACGCTTGGCCGTCTCGGTCTTTGCCAACCAAAGGTTATCTCGGGTCAGCAGTTCCTCGATATCAGCCAGGGCGATCTCGTCCACGCGCTTAGTGCCGATGATCGGTGAAGCGTAAGTGGCCAGCGTGCTCTCCCACTGCGCGGCATGCTTGGCGTTTTTGAACTCATGGCGCTTGAGGGCTAGAAACTTCTCTTTGGCTTCGTCAAAGGTGAGGCGCTTTGTTTGTGCTCTCAGGGCGAGGCGGGCGGTGCGCTTTTCTTCTACCGGGTCGATTCCAGCAATAACCTGGTCACGCAGCGCGCGGGCTTTCGCTCGGGCGTCTGCCAGCGGAACGTCAGGAAAGCCACCTAAGCCAATATCCCGGCGACGGTTGCCCACCTTGATGCGGAAAACCCACGAACGTCCGCCGGTCTTCGTCACTTGAAGTTGCAACCCAGCCACACCACCCACGGCGTATAGGCCGGGGTCAGTGAGTCGCCTTACCTCTGCGGCTGATAGTTCTCGGGCTTTCTTGGGCATTTCGTATCCTCCAACTTACTACCCCACATAGGGGAAGTAATTGGATGATAGGAGATGATGCTAGATAATACAAGTAATCCGGTAAATACGGGCCTTGTGGGCGGGTTATGATACTCGGTGACACTGCGTAAAGTGTGGAAGCGGCAGCCTGTCCCTCCGCCACCTTGCTTTAAAGGCCCCGTTTTGACGGGGCCTTTTGCGTTTCTAGGTCTTCCGTTTTCTGCTCAATAACCCTTCCGCTAAATGCACCGGTCTTTCACTGTGTCCAAATTGTGCCTGAGGCGTTTGGCAACCTCGCTTCTCGGGGCCTCTGAGCATCCTGCTGCAACCAGGAGCTATCGCAATGAGCTTGATTCAAAAACACGGAAAGAACATCGCGGGAAGGGACTTCATCGTCGGCGACCTTCATGGGCAGTACGACTTGCTGATCGAGGCCATGGCTCGCGTGGATTTCGATAAGATAAAGGACCGCCTGTTTTGCGTGGGTGACTTGATCGATCGGGGCGCTGATTCAATGAAATGCCTGTCGCTTCCATTCGAGCCTTGGTTTTTCGGCGTGCGCGGTAATCACGAAATGCTAGCGTTGGAGGCTCTGGAGAGGGGTGGAAACGCTGAAAGCCTCTGGATGATCAACGGCGGTACCTGGGCGAGCAAAGAGAATCGGACCGAAGTCCGCCAAATACTCTTCGAGGCGTTGGCGTATTTGCCCTATGCGCGCCAGGTTGAAGTGATGGGGCAGCAGGTAGGCATTGTTCATGCTGAGCCGCCCACTGACTGGTCAATGATTGAAGATGCAGGCCCTGCCGAAAAAGAACAAATTGTGTGGGGGCGTTCCCGTATCAAGCGTATGGACAAAGCGCCGGTGACCGGTATCGATGCCGTGGTGGTCGGGCATACGATCATTGAGCAGCCGACATGGCTGGGCAATGTTTTCTATATCGATACCGGCGCTTTCCAAACCGGGCGACTGACGCTGATCAATGCCCAGGAGGTGTTGGCTTGAACTGGTGCGAATGTCGGTCACCCATAAGGGCTTATACGTACAGTACTTTTTCGCGGGGATGATCGCTTTCGCACTGCTAGTTGAAGAGTATGATTATTCCCGCCAAATAAAGGCCGATTATTGCCATGCTTTCAAAGCCAATACGGCCCGGCCCTTGCTCTTGGCGATGCAGAAGGCCCAGCATGAGCACCCCCGTCATCAATACAGTAAGGGCCACCCATAGCATCACATGATTGGGAATGATGTGATAAATCGAGCCGCCCCGATAAGCCACATCTGATGCGGCGGCAAACAAGGTATCAAACGCATTGCCGCCGATTATCCCAGCCACTGCGAGCGTTAACGCTCCCCGTCGTACCGCTGCAATCGTCGTTACAAGCTCGGGTAACGATGTTACGACTGATGTGAGCAGGACGCCGACGGCGGCTTGGCTAAGCCCTGTTTCGGCAGCAATAATCGTCGCGCTACGTTCCAGCAACCAGCCGGTGAAGCCTATTGCCAGCGCGAGTCCCAGGAAAATGAGCCATAGCCGCTTGAGCGTAAGCTTTCCAGACGATTCATCGGGCTGGTCCTCACGCGTCTCGCGGGTTCTTGTCGGGGACCACATGGGGCGTGTGTGAGCATTTTTAATCAGCCTTAGACCAAATAGGTAGGCAATAAATAATAACGGTGTGATCGGATGTATCTGCCAGAAAGTCCACTCAGGCGCAAAACGCCCCACCAGCAATAGGCTGAGGAGACACAAAAGTAATGCCCCCTGAATCAGGTTGCCAAGCGAGGCTGCTGCGTGTTCCAGATTGGCGCGCCGATATACCATGTCGGCGATCGTTAAAAATAGCGTCTGGACGGCGATACCACCCAGGGCATTACTCATTGCCAGCTCGGGTTTATCGGTCCAGGCAGAAGAGACCGACACCACAATGCCTGATAGCGAGGTAGCCATTCCAAGCAAAACCGCTCCCGCAATAGCTTCGCCTAAGCCAGTGCGATCAGCTAGGTTATCAACCACTCGAGTGAGTCGGGTGCCAACGATACCAATGACAACTGCGCAAAAACTGAAGAGGGCAACAGCGGCTGGAAGCGACATATCATCGAGTAATATGAACATTTGGTTTCCCTTGTTTGGGCATATCGTTGTGTCATGCCGAGACGGTATAACACTGGCTCATTAGAAAGCCTGCGTTCAACATAAATGCATCACATGCGGTATTCAGGGTTGATGGAACCAACATCAAGGTGTGGGAACATGAGCTATTTTCTCAGCTAAAGATCGGCGAAGTCAGCTGCGCTGGTCAAAGTCTGAGGCAATCGCCGTTTTACTCGGGGAGTATGGGGTCTTGTCGTCACTAAAAACGCACTATCAGGTGCATTGGTTGACCGGTCAGTTCTGTGAAAGTGGAAGTGAGTCAATGTATCGCAGGTCCATTGCGTCTAGGGTGCGGTTTGAGTCCTGCCTTTACTTGACGGTGGCCGCGTTGATCTTTGGCATGTTTGCCATTTCGGATTACTACCTTCTCGGCATCACCCGAGAGTTTTATTTGCTGCTCGCTATGCGTATCGGGGTGGTGAGTCTTTGCCTTTTCCTGGCCTTCGCTATCGGGCGCTGGGGCGGCTATTCCAGCAAAGTCTGGTTGCATGCTTTGCCGCTATGGCTACTGGCGACAGGTATCATTTTGATTGTGCCGTTGCGCCCTGACAGCCTTCCCACACAGGTAACAGCGGTGGTGGTAGCCACTATGGCTTTTTATCTTTTGATTCCCAACCTGCTGACGGTGGCGGCGCTCGCCAGCCTCTATTTGAATATTGGGTTTCTGGCCTTTTCAGCGTTGTTTGCGGAGATTGGCCCAATGACAATACTGCGTATAGCGCTGCTGTTGATTATGGCCAACGTGGTGGGGTTCTGTGCCTTGCTACGCCTGGAGAGCCTACAACGCAAGCAGTTTGCGTTGCTTCACGAAGAGCGCGATCAAAATCAGCAGTTGCATGAGGAAATCGCGCACCGCAAATCACTGGAAACGCAGTTGCGCGTAGTGGCCGAGAGGGATGGCCTGACGGGACTCAATAATCGCGGTCATTTCATGAACTTGGCTGAAAAGCTGTTGCAACACTCGCAACGGGAAAAGGTGCCATTCGGTTTTTTCATGATTGATGTGGACCACTTTAAATCCATCAACGACACCTGGGGCCATCGTCGTGGGGATTGGGTTCTAACCAAGATTGCAGAGGTCTGTACGGAATGCCTTCGCCCCACGGATGTGATAGGGCGTTTTGGCGGTGAAGAATTTGTAGTGGCCCTTCCGAATATCAGCCCTGAAAACGCGAAAATGGTGGCAGAAAGACTGAAACAACAGGTCGCAGACCTGCCGTTACAGGAAGAAATGGAAACGCTATGTCCAAGCGTTACGATAGGTGTCGCTATTGCGCGCACCGGGGACATCGACCTCGAGACCCTGATCACGCGGGCAGATCAGATGCTTTACAGTGGCAAGCGTAAAGGCAGGAACCGAGTGGTAATGTACGACAAAGAGGCAGGGGAGGGATGATGGATGGAAGATGACGTGGCCCTGCCTTCCCGAGCAAACTTGATTGCAGGGTTGGCGTGATAATGATGATCTAGTTATTCAAACGGGCAGGTGCTCAATTTCTTTAAGAGTCATTGAGATTGTCAGCTTCTGGCGGTCAGGCTGAGCGCTGACTTCATCGCGGCCCATACAGATGGACCGCTGCCGCTCAAACGTTACTTACAACGTCTCTTCCAGGAGCAAGGCCAAGCGCTTGTGATGCAGCGCATTGGCGGTTGCGTTAAAGGAAGGGGCATCCTTGGCCGTGAAGCCGTGGGCAGCGCCTTTGTAGAGCTCGGTGGTGAAGTGCACGCCAGCGGCGGCTAACGCCGCGTCCATGCGCGCGATCTGCTCGGGGGGCAAAAGTTCGTCCTGGTCGGCATGACCGAAATAGACGCGCCCTTCAATGTCGCCGACTACATGGATGGGGCTGTTAGGGTCGTCTGCTTCTGCCAACCGGGCCGAATGAAAGCCGGCCGCCGCCGCCACGCGGTTGGGGTGTTCAGCCGACATGCGCAGTGCGAAGGCCCCCGTCATGCAATAGCCAACCACCGCCATCCTGCCTTTCTCGAACTCGGCTGCGTTATCGATGCCGTCTAGAAGGGCGACGAAGTCACGGGATTGTGCCGCGGGTGTGAGATGTTTTGCGTACTCTAATAGCGTTGGTCGTACGTCAGGGTCGCGGAAAGATTTGCCCTCAGGCACGACAGCGCCGCTTACATCGCGATAGTAGACGTTGGGCATCAATACGGCATAGCCATTGCTGGCGATTTGCTGGGCTTTCTCGTGATAGCAGGGGCGCAGACCGCCGATATCCGTGAACAGAATAACCGCCGGAAAGGGGCCTTTGGCGTTCCCGGGCGTGAAGATGTGAGCATCGATGGTACCGTCGGCGGCGGGAATTTCGATAGCACGCGACATGAACAAACTCCGGCTTGTTGATAGTGAGGGATCATTGCCACAAACGAGTATTACACAGATAAATCCAGCCGAAGAAGGGCCTGCACTCTTCGTAACATGGCGTCATCGGCCAACAACTCCTATGTTGTCGGAAAGGCGATAGGAGTAACGATGATGGATGCACTTGCGCGGAAGCTTGGTCTCAGGACGGACCCCACCATATTTTTCACGTCTGCTGGGATCATGATCCTTTTTCTGGTCGTGATTCTGATTGCGCCGGGCCCCATAGGGGAAGCCTTCGGTGCTGGCCGGGAATGGATCGTTACCAATCTAGGCTGGTTCTTTATTTTTGGGGTGACGAGCTGGGTAGCCTTTCTACTTTGGGTAGCGATCAGCCGTTTCGGGGCAATCCGACTAGGTGGCAATGATGCAACGCCGGCCTATAGCAATGTCTCCTGGTTCGCCATGCTGTTTGCAGGTGGTATCGGCACGGTATTGATGTTCTGGGGGGTAGCGGAACCTATTTCCCATTTTACAACGCCGCCAAGGCCTGATGTTGAGCCTTTCTCTGTAGAAGCCGCCGACGATGCCATGAGCTTTTCGATCTATCACCTGGGGTTGCATACCTGGGCGATCTTCGCCATGCCGGGCCTTGCGTTTGCGTACTTTATCTATCGTTACAATCTGCCGATGCGTTTCAGCTCGGTTTTTTACCCACTGATAGGCGAGCGGATTTATGGTCCTGTCGGCAAAGGCCTCGATATCTTTGCCATTCTCGGCACCCTCTTTGGCGTGGCGGTCTCCATTGGCCTCGGTACCCAGCAGATCAATGCAGGATTAACTGAGTTGTTCGATATTCCGGATGCAGTGATTACCAAGGTGGTCATTATCACCATTCTGACGTCTGTTGCTGTTGGTTCTATCGTGGCGGGGCTGGATTCAGGTGTAAAACGGCTCTCCAATATCAATATCGGCATGGCTGTTGGCCTGATGGTGTTTGTGCTTTTTACAGGCTCTACCGTTTTCCTTCTGCGTGCCGTTGTTGAGACCTTTGGCCTCTACATATCGAACCTGCTGCCCATGGCATTCTGGAATGACACACTGGCGACCTATACCAACGATGATGGCAGTGGCTGGGGCTGGCAGGGCAGTTGGACCGTCTTTTATTGGGCCTGGACAGTTACCTGGTCGCCGTTCATCGGCATATTCGTGGCGCGGATTTCTCGTGGACGGACCATCCGTGAGTTTGTCCTTGGGGTATTGTTCGCCCCCTCTATTTTTACGCTGATCTGGTTTGCGATCTTCGGCTGGTCGGCGATGGAGATTGACGGGATTGGGCCTGAGGCCCGGGAAGCAATGGGCGAGCAGGCCGGTGTCCTGTCTGCGGCCGTTGGTGAAAGCATTCCGCTTGCCATGTTTGCGTTTTTTGAGAATTTCCCGGCCGCTACATTGATTCAAGGCCTGGCCGTTGTCATCGTGGCTATTTTCTTTGCCACGTCCTCGGACTCTGCGTCACTGGTGGTCGATATGCTGTGCACCGGCAGCCCTGATCCTGGCCCTTGGCATCAGAGGGTGTTCTGGGGTGTCTCTGAAGGCATGCTGGCGGCCATGCTTATTGTGCTTGCTGGCGACGCGGGACTGACGGCATTGCAGGAGGTGATTACCGTTGTCGGTCTGCCAATGTTCATTCTAGTATTTGCCATGATGTTCGCGTTGTTCCGTGGGTTGTCCCACGAAGACCTTGGGGCAGTGAAGGTCGGTGAGCCGCCCAAGCCAGAGGAGCTATCAGCGAGCGAAAAGGGGCGAACCTAAGCCCTTTCGACGATCAACAGATTCCAGGAAACTGGAGATAGCATTTTCCGGATCCATTACCGCAAGGGGAGGATGGCCATGAGCCAACGCGATGAGTTCATCGAGGAAATGAAAGCCAAGCTCGACGAGTGGAATGCTGAGATCGACAAGCTAACCGCTCAGGCCCGCCAGGCCAGTGACGATGCCAGGGTCAAGTACCACGAGGATATCGAGCAACTCAAGAAACGCCAGGCGGAGACTCAGCAAAGGCTTGAGGAACTGCGCCATGCCAGCGAAGAGGCCTGGGATACCGTCCGCCAGGGCATGGACGATTCCTGGGAATTGATGCGCAAGGCTTTCCGGGATGCTTCCTCGCGTTTCAAGTAGCCGTTATAGGGCGCGGACCCATCAGGTGGAGGCGGGGCCGTCCTTCGGTTGCGCCTCATTACCTTCTCGTAGACGTTCGATAGACGCGCTTCCCTGCTTTGACAAAGCGGCGAGGCGGTCTATTTGCTCATCCAGGCGAGGCAGCGCTTCCTGACGATAGGTTGAAAGGTCGTCGATTGCGCCCATCACCTCGCCAAACGCTTCCTCGAGCACCTGCATGTCGAGCATCGCCGAGGAGGCCCGCTTCTGGATGTCCACGCCTTGCTGGCGTAGCGCCTTGGCGGTACCGCCGATCATCTGGGATGTGGTGGCGTTGAGGGATTCGATACGATCCAGTACCAGACGCTGATTGGCCATCGCCATGGCGACCGTCACTGCCACAGTGAGGGCCGAGACCGTCACGTTGATGGCCCTGTCCACGCCACGCATCAATTCCCGGTTGTTGCGGATGATGACTTCCAGCGCCAATACACCCTGCTGGCTCACCGCCAGCTGTTGCTGTAGGTCGACAATGCGTTGACGAAGCGGAAAGAGCAGTTCCTCTTCGATAAATTGACGCCGCGGATCATGCGTGTCGCGCTCGGCAACATCATCCTTAAGGCGTTGGTCGATCAAACGGCCCAACGCGATCTGGCGGTTGAGCTCGCTGAGGATGTCATTGAGCGCCTTCTGGTCATCGCTCAAGGTGAGGTTGTCACGATGCAGCATATCGCGACCACCTTCCAGGTCCTCGATGATTGCGTCCAGGGCCTGCTGGGCATTCTCGAACTTGCGAAAGTAGCGCTGCAGGCGACTGTCGACGCCGGGAATGATCGCCATCACGCGGTCCAGTGCACTGGGCGCCAGGCGGTGACGGGTGGGGTCGAGACCTTCCATGCGGCCCCGCAGGTCGCTCAGTGCCTTGGCAACCGGCCCGCCTTCGTCGCCCTGGTGGGCCAGCTTGCGAAGCGGTGTTTGCAGCATGGCACTGCGATGGGCGGCCTGCTGCTGAAGTTCCAGGCCCATTTCGTCCACGGCACGGCGTTGGCGAACCGCCGACGCTTCATCACCCTCGCCAAGAATGTCCTCTATAAAACGGTCAGCCATGGACGTGAGCTCGGGGTCAATGTCCTGACTTTCAGGCTCAAGCGACTCGTCCCGATGCGCCCCCAATTGGCTGGCAATCTCGTCCACGGGTGGCAATGAGAGGCGAGGTTGGTCATCCGATGGCTGAGTCATGGGCGTCTCCAGAGGATAAAAACTGAGTGATCAAGAAGCGTCGTGAATACTTTACTGTATCAATGACTGCCGGATCAGTCTTTGCGTGCATAACGATCGGCCCCTTCGACGAAGCGGCGCAGATCCTCCAGCGCTTTTTCGGTGGTAACGGACGCTTGAGGTCGCGTTGTTTCGATGCGTGCCATGGAAACGGCGGTATCGTCGAGCACGGTAAGTGCCGATTCTATTCGGGCGGAAAGCTCATTGAGCCGGTGTTCGGTCTCCACCAGCAGGTCGAGCCGACGCACCAGGGCGGTACGCTCCTCGTCGCTTAGCCGATTGCCATCCCGTTCCAGCCGACCGCGGACGTATTGACCATCCACGCTGACCACGCCGCGGGCCTGGGAGGCCATGGTCGTCAGTGTATCCACCGCGCCGAGACACACCTGAGTAACCAGCCCACGGGAGCGCTCAAAGGCCAGCTCACCCGTGTGGAAGCGACCGCTCAGGACATCCATGACATGACGGTAGCGGCTATAGAGACGGTCCGCGAGAATCGCCAGGTCAGGGCGTTTGACATCCAGCAGGCTCTGTTTGGTCCGACACATGGCCAACACAAGATCGTCGGCGCCTTCGGGTGGCCTTGCCGGATCGAGCACCGATACGCCAGCCTCATAGGCCTTGCGCTCCTCCTGGGTTCGGCGCCGTTGCGCTTCGGCGATACTTTGAGCCTCGCGGCGACGTTCACGGCGGCGAGCAAGCCATCCGCGCAGCGTTCGCTCTATGGGCAGTGCCGCCGGGATGGCCACGATGCCCGCCAACCAGCCGAGCAGGCTGGGGCTGAAACCACCCCAAAGAGAGGTCAGCCATAGCAGCATGCTGATGAAAGGGATGACCAGACAATAGCGGAAGACGACCTGCAGCCGCCCTTGGGTTGCCACCGGGAGCGCTATGCCAGGGTTGTACAGGCCGATCAGTAACCAGGGCAGGCAGGTCATGAAGAGGCCATAGGAAAATCCCTGCAGGAATCCCAACATTGATGCGATCACCCTTCAAAAATTGAACGGTCAGAGTAACCGAGCTAGGTCGATAAACACCAGCAGCGCTGGCACTCTGACAATATTTTGTGTACTTCTATCAGTCATTCCTTTCTTCTTTGATACTTATGGTTTTATTACCTATGTCCTTGTTTGGTGCCTGCCGTTGGCTGTCCGCCGGTCATTTGCAAACACTGTATAGCCCATTATTTCGCTCAGCCTTGCCTTTAGCGCGCGAACGGGAGCGGCTGACGCTAAGGGATGGGGACTTCATCGATCTCGACTGGTATGGCGGCGGTGACGACGACACGCCTTGCGTCATACTGCTTCATGGGCTGACCGGCAGCTCTTCGTCGCGTTACATCCTCGGCCAGCAGCAGGCATTAGCCATGCAAGGCTGGCAGAGCGTGGCGGTGAATTGGCGGGGTTGCTCTGGGGAACCCAATCGACTCGCTCGCGGTTATCATTCCGGGGTGAGTGACGACCTCGCTGAGGTTGTCGGGATGCTGTCCATGCGCCGACCGGCCCAGCCCCTGGCGGTGATTGGTTATTCGCTGGGCGGCAACGTACTGTTGAAATACCTGGGCGAGCAGGGCAGTGATACACCGCTGCAGGCAGCCGCCGCTGTTTCGGTACCGTTCCGTTTGGATCACAGTGCCAAGCGAATACGCCAGGGCATGTCGAAAGTTTACCAGGCACGCTTTTTACGCGACCTGCGTCATTACATGACAGACAAGCGCCAGCGATTTGCGATAAATGGCGACCCCGATGAATACGCAAGGCTGCTAGCCTTGGGATCGCTAAAGGGGATTAGTTCGCTGTGGGAATTCGATGAGCGGGTGACAGCCCCATTGCACGGTTTTTCAAGCGCTGCCGATTACTACCAGCGATGCAGCAGCCTGCACTTCCTTTCGTCGATTACTGTGCCGACACTGATCATCCAGGCACAAGACGACCCATTTCTTTACCCAGATAGTGTGCCACATCCAGCGTCATTACCTGATAGCGTGGCGCTTGAGTTTCATCGCCAAGGGGGGCATGTGGGCTTTATTGAAGGCTCACCCTGGTCACCCGGTTATTACCTGGAGCGGCGCTTGCCAGCTTGGCTGATGGCTATCCTGGCAAGTTCCGAACATCGGGCAAGCTACGCGTAAAATATCGATTGTATTGGTACGGCGTTGCACTAATATGCAGCTATAAGGCTCATTGGGAGCCCTTATGGAAAGCCGCCATGCTAAAAGGTCTGATTATCTGTTTTGTTGTGTTGTTTGCACAATTAGCGGTACTGCATGTAATTGATGCGCGCCTCTACAACGCCCCTCAGGACGCACGTCAAACCGCGGTTACCAACAACACGCCCCTGAAAGACGATGAGGAAGACGTACCAAGCTAGGTTGGCTAATCAGTACGTTCATGGCAGGCTCGCTTCCGAAAGGTTAAAGGAGGTGTTGTGCGGCCAATAAATGCCGACTTCGTAGTTTACAACGACGATTTCCGGTTCAACGCTAGCGCTTGCTAAACTGATACAGGATTGAATATCCAATCACTAAAGACGAAGAGCGTGTAAGACAAAGACTTGCGTCTGGAACTTGGGAACGGCATGCTGGTCAATTGTTTGATAGATCATTACGGAGCATGAACACATGAGTTACAACGACTCACATATTGCGCAATCAGCCTCTGGCGGTGTGGCCAATTCGGTTAGCACCAACAAAGTGCTGCGTAACACCTACGCGTTGCTGGCGATGACGCTGCTTTTCTCTGCGGTCACCGCAGGCGCCTCGGTCGCAATGGGCGTTCAGCAACTGAACATCTTTGTGTTCTTCATTGGTGCCTATGGGTTGATGTTCCTGGTCCATAAAACGGCCAACTCAGCGTTAGGCCTGCTGTCTACATTTGCCTTCACGGGCTTTATGGGCTTCACCCTAGGGCCGATTCTGTCCGCCTACCTGGCATTGCCCAATGGCGGCGCCTTGATCATGAATGCCCTGGCCATGACCGGTATCACCTTCATCGGCCTTTCAGCCGTTGCCCTGATAACCAAGAAAGATTTTGGCTTCCTAGCCAATTTCATGGTGGCCGGTGCGATCGTGCTGGTACTCGCGATGGTGGCGGCGTTGATTTTCAACATTCCCGCGCTGTCGCTAATGGTGTCGGCTGGCTTCGTGCTGTTTTCGTCAGCGGCCATTCTTTACCAGACCAGTGAAATCATCCATCGCCAGGGTGAGACGAATTATATTCTGGCGACCATCACGCTCTTCGTCTCTATCTACAACCTGTTTATCAGCCTGCTGTCGCTGCTGGGCTTCATGAGCAACGATTAACCGATCTGGCGTTAAACAGAGCGATAAGCCCAACAGACCCTATCATTAGGGTCTGTTTTTTTATTATGTGCGCGATATCATTAGCCACACCACGATAGGTAAGGGCAATGGATTACGGACTGTTAGTCATGGGGGCCCCCTATAGCCAACCGGCGCCTCATTCGGCGCTCAGGTTTGCCCATGCGGTGCTGGCAAGGGGGCATCGGCTCGTTGGCGTTTTCTTCTATCACGACGGTGTTCATAATGCGTCAATGCTAATGACACCGCCGCAGGACGAGCTGAACCTGCGCGACGCCTGGAAGGCGCTTCATAAAGAGCACGATGTAGCCCTGGATGTATGTATCGCTGCTGCGCTGAGGCGTGGTGTCATCAGTCAATCTGAAGCATCCCGCCATGGCCATGATGCCTTCAACCTGGAAGCGCCCTTCGAGTTGACCGGGCTTGGCCAGTTGCTGACGCTGCAACGGCGCTGCGACCGTTTGATTACCTTTGCCAGTTGAGGCCGTCCATGCGTGAATCAGAAGACCTGCTGGTGATCATTCGTCATGCCCCCCATGATTCGAACTGGCTGCGTGAGGGGCTAGACGCCGCTCTGGTTGGCGCCGCCTTTGGCCAATCTGTAAGGCTGCTGTTCATGGGGCAGGGCGCGTTGGCGTTGTGCAGGGAACAGCTTGCAGGCGCCCCGGGGCAGAAGGCCAGTCTGCCGACCATCGACATGCTCGAGATGTATGATATCGATCAGTTGAACGTTCCCCAGCGAGTGCTCGATGACCTGAAGTTGCCTCTCGAAGCGCTTGTCGATGGTGTAACACCGCTCAGTGAGAGGCAGGTCAAAGCATTATTTAGCCAAAACCGCCCGATCCTCAACTTCTAGGGTGTTTCATGATCCTGCATATTTTGACAACCCCACCCACGAGCGAGGTCGCCCAGCAGGTCGAGCAGGCCATTCAGGCGGGGGATACGCTGTTGCTGACCGAGGCAGGCGTGACGGCGGCGCTTGACCCGGATCTACACTGCTGGACGCAGAATGACTACGCGGTATTTTTGCTTGAAGAAGACCTCGTCGCCAGAGGGCTCTCAAGCATCGCGGCAACCCATGGGTTGTCAACGGTGGATATGGACGGGTTCGTAGCGCTGACCGAGCAACATCGACAGTCGGTCACCTGGTATTGAACAGCTGATAGGCAACAGTGAGTACACTGATGGAGAACACCGAGGCTAACGTAACGCTGGATCCAGAAGGGTATCTCGTCGACATGAGTGACTGGTCGGAAGCGGTGGCGACCCAGTTGGCCGACGATGAAGGTATCGAATTGACGTCCGAACACTGGGAAATCATCCACTTGGCGCGCGGTTTCTATCGCCGTTACGAAATGGCACCGGCGATGCGGCCGCTCGTCAAAGCCACTCAGCAGGCGCTGGGTAGTGACAAAGGCCGTTCGATTTATCTGATGCGGCTCTTTCCTGGCAGTACCGCCAAGGTGGTAGCGCGTATTGCGGGACTTCCCAAACCCACCAACTGTCTTTAAGGCTTTTCTGGCTTTGAGACTTTATCTGGCATTATATCGGTTTAGCTCGGGCCTTCCCTGCGCGCACTGAAAGACAGCGCCACGGTGGCCCTTGCTTGTGGAATCGATACGTGGCCCTGTGGTTAGCCCAAAGCAAAGGGCAAGCCTAGCAAGGCTCTCAGGTGTGCTTCCACGCCACTTGCCAGCGAGGTCGGGTTATACCCACCCTCTAACGAGGAAACCAGGCGGTTATCGGCATACAGGGTGGCAATTTCCATCGCCATGTGCGTGACCCAGTAGAAGTCCTCGTCTGCCAGACACACATCGCCCATGGGGTCATCGCGGTGGGCATCGAACCCGGCGGATATCATCACCAGATCAGGCTTGAAGCGGTGCAGCGCCGGTAGCCATTGGCTCTCAATCAGGCGACGGAATTCGGCGCCTTGCGTGCCGACTTCCAAGGGCGTATTGACCACGTTTTGCCATTCGCTACGTAAATATCGCCATGGGTAGAAGGGATACTGGAAGCTGGTACAGATCAGCACATCGGGGTCATTCTTGAAAATATCGATCGTGCCGTTGCACTGGTGGACGTCAAAATCCAGTATGGCAATACGCTGGGCACCGTAACGTTCCCTTGCATAGGCCGCGCCGACGGCAATGTTGTTGTAAAAGCAAAACCCCATCGCCTCGGCGGCTTCGGCATGATGCCCGGGCGGGCGAACTGCGCAAAATACGTTGTCGGCTTGGCGCTTGAAGACCTGGTCGACCCCTTTGACCACCGCACCGGCAGCAAAACGAGCCGCTTTCAGGCTGTCCGGGTTCATCAAGGTGTCGCCATCAAGCGATACGATGCCTTGCTCGGGCAGGCATTTGCTAAGGGCGTCAAGATGACGCGTGGCGTGCACCCGGTTGAGTGCCGCGTCATCCGCTTCCTTGGCATCGGCCTGCATGGTTTGCTGTAATAATCCCGATAATGCTAGACGCGCTCGAATCGCTTCCAGTCGCTGAGGGTTTTCAGGATGTTCCGGCCCCATATGATGCAATGAACAGTCGGGGTGGGTAAGGTAGGCAGTGATCATTCAAGCGCTCCATGGTAGCTGGTATCACCTTAATCGCGAGACGCTGATACGCGACAGTGTCCATAAGTCTTACATCGCCCTGCACCGTTCCAGGAGAGGCAAACGTGAGCACACGTTTTTTGCACCATTTCTTTGAACCCCGCACGCTTGCCGTCATTGGCGCGTCCGAAAACCCGGCGTCGCTTGGGGGCCTGGTCCTACGCAATATCCATGAAGGTGGATTCAAGGGGCAGCGTTGGGCAGTGAATCTGAAAGGCTATGATCAGGTCTTCGGTGACCCTTGTGTCAAGCGCGTTGACGACTTGCCTGAGGTGCCTGACCTCGCCATCATCTGCTCGCCCATTGACGGGGTGCCCAAATTGATCCACCAGTTGGGCAAGTTTGGGGTAAAAGCCGCCCTGGTACTGTCCGGGGGCGCTTATCTGGACCGCGATACGGGCAATAAAGGCTCGATACGCGAGCGCATGTTGAGGGCTGCCCGAGAATCCGGCATCCGTGTGCTGGGGCCTGAGTGCATGGGCCTGATCGTGCCGGCAAAAAAACTCAACGCCTCCTATGCCAGTCAGCCGGTCAAGGCGGGCCGGGTGGCGTATCTTGGACAGTCAGGCATGTTGGCCAACGCCATGATCGATTGGGCGGCCGGGCGCGATGTGGGGTTTTCGCACCTGATTACCGTGGGTGATAGTGTTGATGTGCTATTGCCGGATCTGATCGATTACGTGAACCAGTTTTCGCCAGCGCAGGCGATTCTGCTCCATCTCGAGCGGATTTCCGATGCGCAGCATTTCATGACCGCGGTACGCGACGCCTCGAGAAACCGGCTCGTGCTGGCGATCAAGAGCGGGCGAACCTTTGCCTCGGATATTTCCGGCATGGCCCCGACCCCGGGTATTGCCAATCGCGATGTCGTGTTTGACGCGGCTTTCTCACGCGCCGGGGTAGTGCGTGTCGACGACTCCGACGAGTTGCTGGATGCCCTGGAAACGCTTTCGCGCATGAAACCCTTGCGGGGTGACCGCCTGGCGGTAGTGTCCAACGGTTTGGGTCCTGCCATGCTGGCCATCGACAAGCTGGTCAGCGCCGGGGGCAAGCTGGCCGAGTTCAGCGATGAAACGCAGCAGGCGCTGCATCAAAGCCAGGTCGATTTCAGCAAACCCGGTGAAAACCCCGTTGACCTGGGCGGCAACGCCACCCCCGAGCGGTTTGTCGAAGCGCTGAAAATTGTCGCCGCAGATGCCAATGTGGATGCGGTACTCGTGGTGCATGCGCCAACGCGCCTCGCGCCTTCGCTGGTCACCGCACAAGCGTTGATTGCCAACCGCAAGGCCTTCCGTCGCAATCTGTTGACCAGTTGGATGGGGCTCAAGGAGGCGCTGAATGCCCGCCACGAATGCAACCTGGCCGGTATTCCCACCTATATTTCACCCGAGAAGGCGGTGAAAGCTTTCATGCATATGGTGGACTACCAGCGCGTTCAGCAGTTGCTTCAGGAAACACCGCCCAGCCTGCCGTTTTCCACCAGCGCCGAGATTCGTGCGGAGTGCCGGACATTGATCAGTGAGGCGAAGGCGGAGGGCCGTCAGACGTTAAGCCACTCGGAAACGGCCCAAGTGCTCGAGGCTTACGGCATTCCTGCAGCCACCAGCTATTACCTCACCAGTGCCGAACAGGCGCTGGACATTGCCGCAAAGATTGAAGGTCCCAAAGCGCTTAAAGTGGTTCATGAGGGCAATTGCCGCCCTTATCGCTATCGCAAGCACCCGCATAAGATCTCGGCGGGACTGCTTCAGGATCTTGAAACGCCCGAGCAGGTGGCGGATGGCGTTCGCCAACTGGGCGAAAAGGTGAACGAAAAGTACCCCGAGTACGCGATTCACGAATACTGCCTGCAGCCCATGCAACGCGGCAAACATTCCATGCAGGTGTGCGCGGGCATTACCCGAGACCCGGTATTCGGCCCGCTGATCGTGTTCGGCATTGGCGGCTATAAAGTCAATGTGCTCGCTGACCGCCAAGTCGCTTTACCGCCTCTCAACATGAGCCTGGCAGCGGATGTGGTCAATCGCACCCACGCGGCATCGTTGATACGCGAACACTCGTCAGACCCCGACCGGGATAACCAGCACCTATGCCAGCTGCTGGTAAAGCTGTCGCAAATGGCCTCGGACCTGGGCGAGCTGCGCGGGCTTGAACTGAACCCGTTGCTGCTCAACCGCGATGGCATGCTGGCCGTCGACTTTGCCATGGACCTCGGCCCCCCGGCACGCTTCGCCATCATGCCTTACCCGGAAGAACTGCGTGAATGGCTGACGCTGAAAAACGGCTGGCAGGTCGAGGTGCGGCCGATTCGTGCTGAAGACGCGCCCTTGATTACCAACTTTCACCGCCAGCTTTCCGAAGAAAGCATTCGCTTCCGTTATTTTCATAACAAGTCGGATTTAACCCAGCGTGATCTGTCGGTGCTGTCGCACATCAATTACGACCGCCAGATGGCGTTTATTGCCGAACATCAGCGTGATGATGGCAGCAAGGAGATGCTCGGGGTGGTGCGTGTCTGGAATGACCCGGATAACATTCGAACGGAATTTTCGGTCATTATTCGCGACGACATGCAGGGCTTGGGGATCGGCAGCCTGCTGATGAAGAAAATGATCGCCTACTGCACCCACATTGGCACCCTGGAAATGGTGGGTAAAATCATGCCGGATAATCATCCCATGCGGGCATTGATGAAGCACCTGGGCTTCACTTGCCGTTACAACATGGAAGAGCAGGTGATCGATGCCATCATGCGGCTCAACGAGCCCGAAAGCGAGTGGCAGCGCCACCGGCTGGAAAGCCTGCCGGACTAGACGCGTACAAGCCATGGCCAGCCAGCCTGCTGCATTGGCCAGCCGGAGGGAATCTTCAGGGCGCCATGCGGAAAGAGTTCCACTCGCCGCCTTCGCGACGTTCATAGCGTATGCGGTCGTGCAGGCGACTGGGTTGGCCCTGCCAGAATTCGATCATGTCAGGATTCACGCGGTAGCCGCCCCAATGGTTGGGACGCGGAATTTCCTGCCCCTCATAGGCTTGCTCAAAACGCTTCTGCCGCTCTTCAATCCAGTTACGGTCGGGTATCACCACGCTCTGGGTGGCAATCCAGGCACCTAGCTGGCTGCCACGTGGGCGGCTGGCGAAATACGCGTCGGACTCTTCAGCGGCCACCTGCTCGACGGCGCCCTCAATGCGTACCTGGCGGGAAATCGATGGCCACCAGAAGGTAAGCGCTGCGTAGGGCACATTGTTGAGTTCACTGCCCTTGTGGCTATGATAATTGGTGTAAAACACCATGCCGCGATCGTCGAACCCTTTCAACAGGACCACGCGCGCATGAGGGCGCCCCTGGCTGTCGACGCTTGCCAGCGTCATGGCATTGCTGTCCCTACCTTCCTGCTCGATAGCCAGACTGAACCATTCATCAAACAACACGAGGGGATCATCAGGGACCTGGGATTCATCGAGTAGGCCACCTTCATAATCACGCCTGATATCCGCTATGTCGCGTGCCATTGCTAGGCTCTCCATCAAGAATTTTTCACATGGTGTCGGGTGTGGTAACAAAGCTCAAGTCTTGATTAGCCCTGAGCACGTATTTGGCGGCTGCGGAACCGCGCATAGGCCATGCAGCCGGTAAACAAAGCCAGTGACAGGACGGCCTCGGCGACGCCACGCAGGGCTTGTGCTGGAAGGGTAGCCACCATGACGCCCTGGCTGAAATACAGCAGGCTGACAAACGCCAACCAGGCGTGACCCCGCGGACGCCTTCCGATAATGGAAGGCAGAAACAGGACCAGAGGGAGCACAAAGGCTGCCATGGGGCGCCAACTGAAGGCCGCGTCCTGGACCATGAAACCACGCAACAACATCATTATCAGCAACAGGCCAAAACTTGCCAATACCCATTGCCGCGCTCGAAAGGTGAGAAGATCAACGCCGTGGCGTTGCTCAACGCGCTCCAGCCACTGCTTCATGGCGCCTCCTCGCGCATTGTCCGCATTGCCAGCGCCAGTTTGGCCAGGCGCTTGCCCTGAGCGACACACAAGGCGCGCTCGTGTTCATCGACTGAGCGGTCGCTCCGTGGCCCTGCCAGGTGGCTTGACCCATAGGGCGTGCCACCGGTCTGTGTGGCCAGCAGCTCGGTGGCGCTATAGGGCACGCCCGCGTAGACCATGCCGTGGTGGAGCAGCGGAACCAGCATGGTCAACAGCGTCGCTTCCTGCCCGCCATGCAGGCTCGAGCTCGAGGTGAAGGCGGTAGCCGGCTTGTCGATCAGGGCGCCATTGATCCAAAGGCTGCTGGTGGTATCAAGGAAATATTTGAGCGGTGATGCCATGTTGCCAAACCGGGTCGGGCTGCCCAGTGCCAGGCCGCTACAGTGACGGAGGTCGTCGAGCTCGGCATAAATCGCACCTTCCTCCGGAATCTCTGGCGATGTTGCTTCGCAGGTGGGGGAAACCGGCGGCACAGTGCGCAGGCGCGCCTCGATGCCTGCCACTTGCTCCACGCCGGCAGCCATCTGCTGAGCCATGGTGGCGGTGGCACCCGAGCGCGAATAATAAAGTATCAAGACATAGGGCAATGAACCGGACATAGTCACTCCAAGCAGATTATTCTCTTAGGGTACCAGAGCAATGTGGGCAGCGGGTAACGACAAACGCGTACCCTGCGCATTGGGTAGCCGCTGATAGACCCAGGCACGGGTGCCATCGGCAAGCTGCTTCTCCACCCGCTCGTAGCGAACCCCCAGGCGTTCATAGCGATCCAGGCGAGCGAGTTGATCGGCGGTGACGCTCAGGCGAAGCCCTTTCACCTGGCTGCCAGGCGAAGGCGATAAATCAAGCCCGTTGCGCTGATGGCCTTCAAGCGTGGCTGGCTCAGGGTCGCCCGAACCGCCCATCACCACCCAGCGAACCGGCGCATAGCGCAGCGTGCCGTAGACAAACACCTGGTGTGTGCGCTGTTCGATATCCTCAAGATCGTCGGGGCGCTCATAAAACCACGGGCTGAGCATGGTCAGCCACAGCCACCCGGCAAGGCCCAGCAGCAGTATTGCACATAGCACCAGTAGGCGTTTGACCCAGGCCATGGTGTTTCCTTATGCAGCAGGCAGAAAGCGTAGGGTGGCGTGCGTCAGCGTGGAACACAAGCGTAACAAGACGCTTAAGCAATCGGTGCGGGTTTGGTAGGATAAAAGCCATATCCTGTCGGAGAGCCTGCCATGAACCAGCCACTTCGTGATGAGACCGACTTTCGGGCGCTTGTGGGCGACGTGAAGCCGCTAGCGCAGAAAAATCGGGCGGATACCGGTGATGCGCGCAAGCGTCCTTCCGAGGCGCAGCTGGCAAGGCGCGAACGCGCTGAAGCAGAGATTGATGAGCACAACTTTCTATCCGATGATTTTGTCGACCTGATACCGCCCTTTGACCCCATCGAGTACCGCCGCGAGGGGATCCAGCAGGGGGTGGTCCATAAACTCAAGCACGGCGGCTACCCGGTTCAGGCACAGCTTCATCTGCTCAGGCGGCCTCTGGCCGAGTGCCGTAGGCTGGTGTTTCCTTTTATTCAGGATGCCTACGCGCACGACCTGCGCTCGGTACTGATTGTCCACGGTCGAGGGCGTGAGATCGACAGCCCCGCCAATGTATTACGTTCCTATATTGGCAAATGGCTGATCCAGTTTGACGAAGTACAGGCCTATATCTCCGCCCAGCCCTCGGAAGGCGGGCTGGGGGCTACCTGGGTCATGCTACGCAAGAGCGATCGCGCCAAAGCCAACAACCGTGAACGGCAGCAAAAACGTCGTGGCTAGCCAGCCATGAATTAGCCGTCAACGAAAAGGGGCAGCCGCATGGCTGCCCCTTTGGCGGGTTCGCTATGATGTGCTCAATGGTGAGCGTTAAGACGTTTTTCAAACAGTGCCTGGCGTTCTTCGACATCCGGCTGGTAGCGCACGCTGAAAAAACTCAGCGCCCGCAGGGCATCCTCGGGATGCTGGTCATCGCGAAGCGCCATGGCGGTAAAGCCACAGCGGCGCATGTATTCCAGCTGGTCGACCAGCACATCGCCTACCGCACGCACTTCGCCCTGATAGCCAAAGCGCTCGCGCAGCAACCGAGCAAGGGTGTAGCCACGGCCGTCGGTGAATGCCGGAAAGTGAATGGCGATTGCCGGGGCCGAACGGAGCTCATCCGCCAGGCTCACCGTCAGTTCGCAATCGCTTGCCAGCAGCGGTGCCAGTTCGGTGTCTTCCTGATGCGCTTTCCAGAGCGCCAGGGGGACAAAGGCAGGGCGCTGCTCGGGCAGCGCCTCTGCGTCGTAAGACACGCACCAGGCGTTTTCCGCCGCCAGTTCGCCATTGGCGATCAGGTGATCGGCATGAACCGGCGTCATCTCAACCGCCTCGGCCTGCTTGTCATTAGGCGGCATAAACACGCTCCTTGAAGGGTTTCAGTCCAATACGGCGATAAGTATCCAGGAAGCGTTCATCTTCATGGCGCTGGGCCACGTAGACTTCCAGCACTTTCTCGACAACCCCTGGGACGTCTTCACGGAAGAACGAGGGGCCAAGAATCTTGCCCAATGAGGCATCGTCGGTCGAGTTGCCGCCAATCGATACCTGATAGTACTCCTCGCCCTTTTTATCGACACCCAGAATGCCGATATGGCCGACGTGGTGGTGGCCACAGGCATTCATGCAGCCGGAAATATTCAGATCCAGCGGCCCCAGGTCGTAAAGGAAATCCAGGTCTTCAAAGCGTTCCTGCAAGGCCTGGGCGATGGGAATCGACACGGCATTGGCCAGGCTGCAGTAATCGCCGCCAGGGCAGCAGATGATATCGTTGAGCGTACCCACCGTCGGGTTGGCCATGCCCAGCGTTTCGAGCTCTTGCCAAAGGGCTTCCAGCTCGTCCACCGGGACGTCGGAGAGCACCAGGTTCTGCTCATGGGTCACGCGGACTTCCCCGAAGCTGTAGCGGTCGGCAAGATCAGCGATGGCGTCCATCTGGTCAGCCGTCACATCGCCGGGGGCGTGCTCGCGGCGCTTGAGCGATAGCGTCACGGCTTTATAACCGTAGACCTTGTGGTCGGTGACGTTATTGGTCACGAAACGCGCAAAGCCACGGTTTTCCTGACGAAGACCCTCATAAGCTGCCACCGCGGTTTCATCCACGGTGCGACGATCCGGCTCGGGGAAGTGGCTCTTTGCGGCTTCGACCGCGGCAGCATTGAGCGTCTGAGGGCCATCTTTCAGATGCGCCCACTCTTCCTCGACGCGACGGCGGTACTCTTCGATCCCCAGCGCCTTGACCAGAATCTTTATCCGGGCCTTGAACTTGTTGTCGCGACGCCCGAACTGGTTGTACACCCGGACGCACGCTTCCAGATAGGTCAGCAGGTGCTGCCAGGGCAGGTCGTCGCGTACCACGTCGCCGATCATCGGCGTCCGGCCCAGACCACCACCCGCAAGGACTCTGACGCGCAGTTCGCCTGCCTCGTTGTACCACAGACGCAGGCCGATATCGTGAACCTGGATGGCCGCGCGGTCCTGGGAAGCACCGCTGACGGCGATCTTGAACTTGCGCGGCAGATAGGCAAATTCAGGGTGCAGCGTCGACCACTGGCGGATCAGCTCGCACCAGGGGCGCGGGTCTTCCACTTCATCGTTGGCAATACCGGCAAACTGGTCGCTGGTGGTATTGCGAATGCAGTTGCCGCTGGTCTGGATGGCGTGCATCTGGACTTTCGCCAGATCCGCCAGGATATCCGGCACATCTTCCAGGGCAGGCCAGTTGAGCTGCAGGTTCTGCCGCGTGGTGAAGTGGCCGTAGCCGCGGTCGTAGCGACGGGTAATATCCCCGAGCGCCCGCAGCTGATGGCCAGCCAGCATGCCGTAAGGGATCGCAATCCGCAGCATGGGGGCATGGCGCTGGATGTAGAGGCCATTCTGCAAACGCAGTGGACGAAACTCTTCTTCTCCCAAACGCCCGTCGCGGTAGCGATCCATTTGATCGCGGAATTGAGCGACGCGCTCATCTACCAGCGTTTGGTCATGAATATCATAACGATACATGGGGCACGGTCCTGCTAAAGCGAAGTTGTCACGTTGAAACGGGACGAATCAGTGTCGCCACCATAACGCGGGCATCATATTCTACAAAAGAATATATAATTATCTTTTTATATCAAAATGGTATTTAGAGCCGTATTTGAGCCAGTGTTTGAGACAGTATTTACGCTAGCGACGTCGCCCAGCGGCGGCGTTGCCATATCCAGAAAAACGCGGCTGAGTTAATGATGCGATACATCAGCTGCATTAGCCAAATGCCGAGTAGCCCATAGCCCAGACTAACGCCGACCCACCAGGCCAGCGGTAAAAAAAGCAGCCATTGCAGGCTCAGCGTCAACAGCATGACGGTTCGCTGGGCGCCCGCCCCCATCAGGGCTTGAGCGAGTACCAGCGCGGCGACGTCAATGACCATCATCAGGCCCGTCAACTGTAAGGGCAGCGTGCCAAGCTTAATCAATTCTGGCGCCTTGAAAAACAGGCCAAGCAGTTTGTCCGGCATCCAGAGCATGGGCAGGGCCAGTATCACCAGCAATAGCGCGGCCACCCAGAGCGCGTCCAGCCCCCAGCGGTGGGCTTCTTGCTCGGCATCCCGGCCCAGAGCTTCACCCACCAGGCTCATCGCGGCAACGCCGACACCGACACCCGGCAATATCAGCAACAGCGACAGGTTGATCAGCACGTGCCCCACGGCAACACTCGCGGTGCCGAGCTGGCTGAGCAGCCAGAAAAGCACGGCATAGCCAGCGGCAAACCAAAGCTGCTGGGCCGAGTGGGGTAACGCCAGCCGGGCAGTGGTTCTCAGCACCGGCACCTCAGGTCGTAACTGGGCCCAGGTCAGGGCACTGCTGTGGCGGGCGGTGATGCCTATCCAGAGCAGCAGCCCCACGCCTACCGACAGCGTGGTGGCAACGCCTGCACCACTGGCTCCCAGCTCGGGAAGCCCGACAAGGCCAAAAATCAATCCCGCGCTGAGCACCACGTTAAGCAGATGGACAGCCACAATAATGCGTAAATACAGGCGTGTGTACTGACGGCCATTCCAGTAACCGCGAAAGCACAGGGTGAGCGCAATCGCCGCCAGCGACAGCACTCGCCAGCGGAAATAATCGACGGCCACGGAGTGAACGTCCGGGGTCGGCGAGAGCCACTGCATAAT
The DNA here is from genome assembly GCF_024124705.1 of Halomonas sp. Mc5H-6. Taxonomy (NCBI): domain Bacteria; kingdom Pseudomonadati; phylum Pseudomonadota; class Gammaproteobacteria; order Oceanospirillales; family Halomonadaceae; genus Halomonas; species Halomonas sp. Mc5H-6. Next base: position 612,006 of record NZ_JAMXSI010000001.1, on the reverse strand, counting down.
TGCAGGCGCCTGCCACCATGCCAGCAGCGTCAGCAATGTACCACTGACCAAACCGAGCAACAGCCCCGCCTGCAGCGGCCGGGCGAGGCCGGAATGCCCCGCGCCCAGCCGCTGGGCGGTTTGGGATTGAACGCTGGAGGACAGGCCGAATACCAGTGCCGTCATCATGAACATGGCGTAACCGCCAAGCCCCACACCGGCCAGCGCCGTTTCGCCTAGACGGCCCACCAGGGCAGCATCAACAAGGTTGAGCATGCTCTGCGAGAGCATGCCCAGTATGACCGGCCAAGCCAGACGAACCACTAGGCCGTGGCGGTGGGCGACGTAGGGCACAGTCAGCTCGGGTCGTAGGAAAGCACCGGTGACAGCCAGCGCTCCATTTCCTCAAGCGGCATTTGCTTTCGTTCAGCCAATACCTTGACCTGATCCTGGGTAATCTTGCCGGTGGAAAAATATTTCGATTGCGGATGCGAGAAATACCATCCAGATACCGCCGCGGCAGGCCACATGGCAAAGTTTTCGGTCAGCGCCAGTCCGGTATTGGCGGTGGCGTCAAGCATCCTGAACAGCGTTGCCTTCTCGGTGTGGTCAGGGCAGGCCGGGTAGCCGGGGGCGGGGCGGATGCCCTGGTATTTCTCGGCAATCAAGGCGTCATTATCGAGCGACTCCTCGGGCACGTAGCCCCAGAATTCCTTGCGTACGCGCTCGTGCATCCGCTCGGCAAAGGCTTCTGCCAACCGGTCGGTGAGGGCCTGAACCATGATGGCATTATAGTCGTCGCCCGCCGCTTCGTATTCTTTGGCCAGTTCATCGACCCCGTGCCCGGTGGTCACCGCAAAGCCGCCAATCCAGTCTGCTTTGCCGCTGTCCTTGGGAGCGATGAAATCCGCCAGGCTGTAGCAGATGCCGTCGCGTCCTTTGGTGGTCTGCTGACGGATATGATGCAGCCGTTCGACGACATCGGTACGGGATTCATCGGCGTAGACCTCAATGACATCGTCATCGACGGTATTCGCCGGCCAGAAGCCAATCACGCCCCTTGCCTGGACGCGCTTTTCGTCAAGCAGCTTGCGCAGCATCACCTGGGCATCTTCGAACAGGTTGCGAGCCGCCTCGCCAACTACCTTGTCATCCAGAATCTTGGGGTATTTACCCGCCAACTGCCAGCTCATGAAGAAGGGCGTCCAATCGATCCGCTCGACGAGCTCATCAAGCGGATAATTATCGAAGGTATTCAGCCCCAACTGGTGAGGTTTGACCGGCGTATAGTTGGCCCAGTCGGTCCGGAAACGCCGCTTGCGCGCCTGGGTGTAGTCAAGGTCGGCGGCTTTGGGGCGACGCTTGGCATTGCGTTCACGAACCTTTTCGTACTCTTCGCGTATTTCGGCAATGTAGGGCGTCTTGAGGGACGGGGTAAGCAACCGGCTGGCCACCCCGACGGCCCGGGACGCATCGGTCACATAAATCACCGGATGGTCATACTGGGGTTCGATTTTAACCGCCGTATGCGCTTTCGAGGTCGTTGCACCGCCAATCAGCAGCGGCAGGTCCATGCCGCGACGCTTCATTTCCTTGGCGACGTGAACCATTTCATCCAGGGACGGTGTGATCAAACCGGACAGCCCGATGATATCGGCGTTGTGATCCTTGGCGGCCTGGAGGATTTTCTCGGTGGGCACCATCACGCCAAGGTCAATAACCTCGTAGTTGTTGCACTGAAGCACCACGCCGACGATATTCTTGCCGATATCGTGGACATCACCCTTGACCGTCGCCATGACAATCTTGCCCTTGGCCTGGGTGTCAGCACTTTTCTCGGCCTCGATGTAGGGAATCAGGTAGGCGACGGCCTGCTTCATGACCCGAGCGGATTTGACCACCTGGGGCAGGAACATCTTGCCTGCGCCAAACAGGTCGCCGACCACGTTCATGCCGTCCATCAAGGGCCCTTCAATGACCTCGATGGGGCGCTCCGCCTCGGCACGTGCCAGTTCGGTATCGTCTTCGATGTGTGCGGTAATGCCTTTGACAAGGGCATGTTCGATACGCTTGTTGACCGGCCAGCTGCGCCATTCCAGGTCTTCTTTTTTCGCCGCGCCGCTGCCATCGCCTTTATAGTTATCGGCAATTTCCAGCAGGCGCTCGGTGCCGTCGCTGCGCCGGTTGAGCACCACGTCCTCAACGGCTTCGCGCAGTTCGGCAGGCAGGTCATCGTATACGGCGAGCTGGCCCGCGTTGACGATCCCCATGGTGAGGCCCGCACGAATGGCGTGGTACAGAAAGACCGAGTGAATCGCTTCGCGTACCGGATTATTGCCCCGGAACGAGAAGGATACGTTGGAAACGCCCCCGGAAAGCATGGCGTGGGGCAGGTGTTCGCGAATCCACTGGGACGCCTCGATGAAATCAACGGCGTAGTTGTTATGCTCTTCAATCCCCGTGGCAATGGCAAAAATATTGGGGTCAAAGATGATATCTTCCGCCGGGAAACCGATTTCATCCACCAGCAGGCGGTAGGCACGCTCACAGATCTCCGTCTTGCGGGCGAAGGTATCGGCCTGGCCTTCTTCGTCGAACGCCATCACCACGATGGCGGCCCCGTAGCGGCGGCACTTGGTCGCCTGCTCGCGGAAAGCTTCTTCGCCTTCCTTGAGCGAAATGGAGTTGACCACGGCCTTGCCCTGCACGCACTGAAGCCCGGCTTCGATGATTTCCCATTTGGACGAGTCGATCATGATGGGCACGCGGGCAATGTCGGGCTCACCGGCGATCAGGTTCAGAAAGCGCACCATGGCTTCCTGTGACTCCAGCATGCCCTCATCCATGTTGATATCGATGATCTGGGCGCCGTTTTGCACCTGCTCCAGCGCGACTTCCAGCGCAGTGGTGAAATCTTCTTCCACGATCAACCGCTTGAAGCGCGCCGAGCCGGTCACATTGGTGCGCTCGCCGACATTCACAAACAGCGAGTCGGCTTCGATGTTGAACGGTTCCAGGCCCGACAATCGGCAGGCGGGGGAGCGTTCCGGCACCTCGCGGGGCGGCAGACCATGAACGGCTTCGGCTATGGCGCGGATGTGCTCGGGCGTCGAGCCGCAACAGCCGCCGATAATGTTGACTAGGCCGCTTTGCGCAAACTCGCCGACAATGGCTGCCATTTCTTCAGGCGTTTGGTCGTATTCGCCAAATTCGTTGGGTAGGCCCGCGTTGGGGTGGGCCGACACAAAGGCATCAGCCTTGGTGGAGAGTTCTTCGACGTACTGGCGCAGCTCTTCGGCCCCTAACGCGCAGTTAAGGCCCACGGAAAACGGGTTGGCGTGGCGAACGGAATTCCAGAAGGCTTCGGTGGTTTGTCCCGATAGCGTTCGCCCGGAGGCATCGGTGATGGTGCCGGAGATCATGACCGGCAACCGCTTGCCCAGGGTCTCGAATAGTTCCTCGAGGGCGTAGATGGCGGCCTTGGCATTCAGGGTATCGAAGATGGTCTCGATCATGATCAGGTCGGCGCCGCCATCAATGAGCGCCTGAGCGGCTTCAAGGTAATTGTCGCGCAGCTCGTTGAAGGTGACGTTACGCTTGGCGGGGTCGTTGACATCCGGCGACAGCGACGCGGTTCGCGAGGTAGGCCCCAGCACACCCGCCACATACCGCGGTACCCCGGTCTCTTCGGCAACGGCGTCACACACTTCCCGGGCCAGCCGCGCCGACTCGCGGTTCAGCTCCGGCACAATGTCTTCCATGCCGTAATCGGCCTGGGAGAGGCGGGTACTATTGAAGGTGTTGGTTTCAATAATATCGGCACCGGCCTCGAGATAATCGCGGTGAATGCGGGTCACCACGTCGGGGCAGGTCAGTGCCAGCAAGTCATTGTTGCCTTTCAGGTCCGACGGCCAGTCACTGAAACGCTGGCCACGAAACTCCTCCTCGCTCAGCTCGGCATTCTGCAACATGGTCCCCATGCCGCCATCCAGAATATGGATACGTTGATTCAGGCGTTGGGAGAGGGTGGCAATCAAATCACTAGCAGCCATGGCAGGGGGATGTCTCCAGCGTCACAGTCAAAAAAGGTTTTTTATCGTCGGCAATCGCCGTTCAAATGAACCAACGGCGCACTATGATAACAAAGGGTGCCAGGCGGGGCAGCAATGTATTGTTTATGAATGCCATAGGCCCCATTAACAATACACCGGAAATAGCCCAGTAAAACAGTCGGGATTGTGTCGGCGCGCTGTTTTGCTTACCATAGGCACAAAATGACATGTGAAGTGGCGCCGCCACTGCCACGGGAGGAAAACAGCCCTCATGACCACGACAGCAGAAGCAGAAACCAAGGTCGATACCCAAGGTATTGATATTACCAACAGTGCACAGGATTACCTGGCGGAATTGCTGGAAAAGCAGAACGTCGAGGGCATCGCTGTGCGCATTTTCATCACCCAGCCGGGCACGCCCTACGCCGAAACGTGTTTGGCCTATTGCCGCCCGGGCGAAGAAGAGCCGACTGACGAAAAGCTGGAACTCGAGAAGATCAACGTGTTCCTCGACAAGAACAGCCTGGCGTTCCTTGAGGAAGCCGTGGTCGACTTTAACGCCGACCGCATGGGCGGCCAGCTGACCATCAAGGCACCAAACGCCAAGATGCCCAAGGTCAACGCGGACAGTCCGCTGGAAGACCGCGTCAACTATGTCCTGTACAGCGAAATCAATCCTGGCCTGGCCTCTCACGGCGGCGAAGTCAAACTGGTCGAACTGACCGAGCAGAACATGGCGGTACTGGCCTTCGGCGGTGGCTGCCAGGGTTGTGCGGCCGTCGACCTGACCCTCAAGGATGGTGTCGAAAAAACGCTCATGGAGCGTATTCCCGAGCTTGGCGGCATTCGCGATGTGACCGACCACTCGGACACCACCAACGCCTACTATCGATAATCAATAGCGTTCCGCCAAGATGATGATGCCCAGCTCCTGCTGGGCATTTTTCGTCTGCGCCCATTGACGCTAGCCGTCTAGTCACGGCTATTTTTATCTTCGTGCTCACCATTCTGGTCGCGCGCCAGTGATGTCGGCAGATCGGTTAGCTGCCGTTGCATGGCGTCCATTCTGGACCAAAGCTGTTCCTGCCAGGCCTTTTCGCGAGCATCATGTTGCCGTGCTTCTTCGGCTAACGCCGTTTCTGCGCTGGCAAGCTTCTTGATCACCTCGTCGTGGCGCTGTTGAAGGTCTTTCATTGCGGTGTGCAGCTGCTGATAAGCCTGCTGCTGGGCATGTGCCTCCAACTGATACTGATGGATTGATTTTTCCAGCGTTTTAACCTCCTCGGCCAACGCCTCGTTACGTTTATCAGCCTGTTTCAGACGTTGCTGGTAGGCGCTTTCTTCCTGTGCCCGTTCCTGTCGGGCGCTGTCCAGCAGGCTCATCAACCGGTCTTCGGCAGCTTCATGGCGCTGCTCTTCCTGGGTCAGGCGCGCCTGCCATTCGGCCTGCTGTTGGCTGAGTTGATCGGCATGCTGTGCCTGGCGCTCGGCTATGTCTTGCTGGGCGCGTTCATGGGCGGCCTGCCATTTGCCCACTGCGTCACGTGCTTCCTTTGCCTGGGTCCGCCACTGCGCTTCATCCGCTTGGCTGGCCGTCAGGTCCCGGCTAAGCGCCTCGACGCGCGTCTCTGTATGACGCAGATATTCTGCCAGGGCGCTTTCACGCTGCTCCGCATTGGCGGCCCGCTGGTCGGCCTCGTTGGCCTCGAGCTGTGCCGCTTCGACCTGGCGGTCGGCTTCCTCGCGATAATGGCGTAACGCATCGTGCGCCGCTTCCATGGCGTCCTTCCATAGTTCGCTGGCAGCACTGACCACAGATTCCGGCACGCCCTTGGGGGGAGGGATATCGCGGTTCTGCTCCCGGTCAAGTCGCCACTGGCGAAAGTGTTCGCTGATGGTGGTAAAGCTCCCCGTACCGAGTACTTCGCGAATGCGCTGAACGCTAGGCGTATCGCCTCGGCTAAGCAGTGTATCGATGGCCTGTTGTACATCCTGGTATTGAATGCCGCTGCGTGCCATTGGCGGGCTCCTTGCAGGGTTGGAATGACCGTGATTATCCCGCTCTTGGCGATACAAGACAATATTACGTAATACGTAAAACGTAATTTATTTATCTTAAACCGTATAAATTCAAGATTACGCGTATTATCTTGAATTTATAAAGAGTAAAAGGCACACTTGTCAGCAACTGACGCGAATAAGAAGGAAGATGAGGAGAGAGAAGGGGGAGGAGGGAAGAGGGAAGAGGAAAAATAGCAGGGTGAGAGAGGATAAAGAGACGTCAATGGAAACATGGGATAATACCGCTATCGCCAACCCGATATCGCCGCTGGAAAGGCTCGGTGGCCCGCCCGTGTTGCCGCACATTACCGCCAGCACGGACGTGGAGGCGGTCGCGGCGTGGCTCGCCGAATACCACGAAAGCCCGCAAACCTGGAAGTGTTATCGTCGGGAAGCCGAGCGCCTGCTGTTGTGGCTGAATACCCAGAACTTGACGCTTGACCAGGTCAACCGTGACATGCTGCGTCACTTCGAACAGTTTCTTGCCGACCCACAGCCAAATACCTATTGGGTGGGGCCTACCAAGCCCCGGCATCACCCACAATGGCGCCCCTTCCGGGGTGGACTTTCACCGGCCAGCCGTCGGCAAAGCCTGGTTATTCTTCAGGGGTTGTTCAGCTGGCTGGTTGAAGCGGGGTGGGTGCGCCACAATCCGTTTCGCCTGATGCGCGATAAGTCACGCCGCATGAGCAACCAGGCGCCGCGCATAGAGCGCTACCTGGAGCGGGAGTTATGGGAGTGGCTCTGGCAGTGGCTTAACCAGCCAGCGGAGGAGGGCGAACGCAACCGTTACGAAGTGGCCAGACGACGGTTCATCTTTGGCTTTGCGTACCTGCTGGCCCCCAGGGTGAGTGAAATGGCCGAGGCCCGTATGGGCGACTTTGAGCGAAGCGAAGGGCGCTGGTGGTGGTCCGTCGTCGGCAAGGGCAATAAGATTGCCCGCATTCCTCTCCCGGCTGACATGCTGGAATGTCTGGCCGAATGGCGGCAGGCCCTGGGGCTTTCGCCCACGCCGGAACATCAAGACGATACGCCCTTAATTCGCGCCCTGGACAAGAAGCGAGGGATTGGTCATAACCAGCTTTATCGCCTGATACGTGAGACTTTCAGTGAAGCAGCCAGCGCACTGGAAGCGGCTGATGGCAACCCTGTTTACATTGAGGCGTTGCGCCGGGCAACGCCTCACTGGTTGCGCCATACATCGATTACCCATCAAGCCCAGGCAGGCATCAGCCTGCGGCATTTGGCCGACAGCGCCCGCCACTCGCGCCTGGATACCACCGCGCGCTATCTGCACAACGAAGCCATCGAGTGGCACCAGGAACAGCAACGCCATCAGATTGAGCCGAGAGCCACCCAAGACGACCTTGAGACGTTATAATGGGCCAAATTTCGTGACACCAACGCTAAAGGAATCACCATGACCACGTCCGGTGCCGAGTTAGCCCAGCAGGAACTGATCGAAGAGTTCGACATGTTTGATAACTGGATGGACCGTTATCAATACATCATCGATATGGGCAAACAGCTACCCGCTTTCCCCGACGAGTGGAAAACAGATGAGTTTAAAATTCAGGGATGTCAGTCGAACGTGTGGATGCACCACGAAGCGCAGGACGACATGCTGATCTTCAAGGCAACCTCTGATGCGGCGATAGTATCAGGGTTGATTGCCGTGCTGCTGCGTATCTACAGCGAAAGAACCGCCGAAGAAGTACGTAGTACAGAGCCGCATTTCATGACGGACCTGGGGCTGGACAAACACTTGTCGCCAACGCGGAGCAACGGCTTGCATGCCATGCTGGAGCGTATTTACCAGGTTGCCCGGCAAAGCGCTTAACAATCACGCCGGGAGCGATGATGATCAACAGCGTCGGCATGGTCTTTGTCTTCCCGGCATAGGGCTTCACTACGCCCGCCGGGAACGGGGTCCATGCCACCGTCGCTGCCCGGGTGGCATTTCACAAGCCGCTTCGCGGCCATCCAGCTGCCTTTGAACGGTCCGTGTACCTGGATGGCTTCGATGGCATAGGAGGAACAGCTTGGCCAAAAGCGACAGCGTGGGCCGAGCAGGGGGCTTAACGTATATTGGTAAATGCGCACCATAATGACCAGGCACTGACCGAGCAGCCAACGCACGCCATTAAGCCAAGTCTTCATGGCGATGGCTTGGCGTAGAGCTCGGCGGGGTCAATAAGTGGTTCGCTGTTGATCGTCACGCCTTCGTTTGAAAGCGACAGATAAAAGCAGCTACGCCGCCCCGTATGGCAGGCAGGCCCGGTTTGCGCCACCTGGAGCAACAGCGTGTCGCCATCGCAGTCGAGGGCTGCCGATACCAGATGCTGCTGTTGGCCGGAAGACTCGCCTTTACGCCATAACTTGCCTCTTGAGCGCGAGTAATAGCATACCCGCTGCGTTTGCAGCGTTTCTTCCAGGGCGTCGCGGTTCATCCAGGCCATCATCAGCACTTCGCCGGTATCATGCTGTTGGGCGATGGCAGGCATCAGGCCGTCGGCATTAAACGCGGCGGCATCGAGCAGCGCCGTGACAGAGCAAAGAGCATCCCCAGGGGATGCCGACTCGAGGTCTTTGAATAGTGAATTTTCTGAGGACATGTTCACGACTCATCATGGGGTTGGCAACGCTGGCATAGCCCCTGTAATTCTATGGTCTGGCGCTCTACATTGAAGCCTTGACGCTGGGCGAGTGCGGCCAGTTGATCGCTGATTTCATCCAGGTGGAGTTCTTCCACGTAACCACACTGCCGACAGATAAGCAGCTGAAAGCCGTGGGCGTGTTCCGGGCATGCGCAGGCAACATAGGCGTTTTGCGATTCGATGCGGTGAACCAGTCCCTGCTCGATGAGAAACTCAAGGGCACGATAAACCGTCGGCGGTCGAGCGGCCGCGTGCTCTGTGGAGAGCTTGTCGAGTAGGTCATAGGCCTTTAAGCCGCCACCATGACGCGCGATCAATTCAAGCACACGGCGCCGAATAGGCGTAAAGCGCACGCCCCGCGTATGGCACTGGGATTCTGCCTGTTGTAATAGCACATTGGCGTGTGTCATAGACGTCTCGTTGACCAGGGTGAGCGCAGTTCACGCTCTAAAAGTAGTTTACGCGCTTGCTGGAGGCGTGTCAGCCGGGTCAGTCAACTCACTCACGCGGGCAAAATGATGCTGCGCAAATGCCACACGCTTCTTGGCAGGCACGCCATCGGGCTGACGTTCGATAAGGTCCAGGCGGCGGCGTAGGCCTTCACCGTTGGTCATCTGGATGGCAAGCCCGGGGCGGGCATTAAGCTCAAGCAACATCGGGCCATGCTGGCGGTCGAGCACCATGTCGGTTCCCAGGTAGCCCAGTCCGGTCATTTCGTAACAACCCGCGGCCAGATTAAGCAGCGTTTCCCACTGGGGGACCACCAGGCTTGCCAGGTCGTGTCCGGTATCCGGATGAACAAAGCAGGGGCGGTCAAACTGCACGCCGCGAAGGGCGGCGCCCGTTGCCATGTTAAGCCCCACACCGACAGCTCCCTGGTGCAGGTTGGCCTTGCCATCCGATGCCGCCGTCGAGAGCCGCATCATGGCCATGACGGGGTAGCCTTTAAAGACGATGACACGAATATCAGGGACGCCTTCGTAGGTGTAGGCCATCAGGCTTTCATCAAAGTTGATCAGTGTCTCGACAACGGCGACGTCGGGTGAGCCGCCAAGCGAGTAGAGCCCCGACAGGATATTCGACACATGGCGTTCGATATCGGTGATCGAAAGGCGTGCCCCGCTAGGCTTGATGAAATCATCGCCCTCGATCTTTTCAATGACCAGAATTCCCTTGCCGCCGCTGCCTTTGGCCGGTTTGATCACAAATCCATGGTGGCCTGACAATATTTGGCCGATATGCTTGACCCCAAACTGGGTCGTCACCGTGCCGATTAACGCCGGCGAGGTAATCCCGTATCGTTGCGCCAACAGCTTGGTTTTCAGCTTGTCATCCACCAGCGGGTAAAGACGCCGGTTATTGTAACGCCCGATATAGCGGATGTTACGCCGGTTCATGCCGATAATGCCTTTGTCACGCAGTTGCGACGGCCATGTCCAATTACTCAGCCAGCTCATGAGGGCTTGTCTTCCTCGGTAATGGGCTTGAAGCGCCGCAGTTCCAGCAGGCGATAACCTGTATAGTTACCCAGCAACAGGATCAGTGCCATCAAGATGAACTGAACCCCCAGGAAGTTAAAGGTGATGTGGCGCACCCATGGGTTGTTCATGGCCAGGAAGGCGATGACGGCGGTGAGCAGGCTGCCGCCCCCTTGTATCAGGACCTGCTTGGGACCTTCTTCTTCCCACAGGATCGACATCCGCTCGATCGTCCAGGCAAGAATGATCATTGGGAAGAAGGTGATGGTCAGCCCGGCGTTCAAGCCCATTCGGTACGCCAGCACCGAGAATACCGAAATGATGGCAATGACGGTGATAATCACCGCCGAGACCCTGGCCACTAATAACAAGTTTAGATAAGACAGGTAATTACGGATTATCAGACCTACCGACACGACCAGCAGAAAACCAATCAACCCGGTTGTCAGACTGGTCTGGATAAAGGCGAGTGCAATCAGTACAGGCATGAAGGTGCCCGAGGTTTTGATGCCTACCAGTACGCGCAGGAAGACGACGACCAGGGCGCCAATCGGAATAAGCAGAATGGTTTGAAATAGCGCCTGTTCCTCCAGCGGGAGGCTGTGAATCGAGAAGTTCAGCAACGTATCGTTGGAGTTGTGGTTACGGACCGCCGCGGAAGCGGGCTGATAATGGGTCATCATCGAGAAACTGACCCGTGAGTTTGTCCCGCCTTGTACTTCCAGGACAGCGTCGCCGGTGGTTTCCCATAGCAACAGGTTGTCTGGCTTGCCCTGGACCCCGGTAATGGGGTGGAAAAGCGACCATGTCTCGTCGTTTTCATCGAATACCTGAATCCAGGTGCTCAGTGTTTGCCGCCGACGCCCATCCTCAAGCAGCAAACCGCTGACGCCTCTGGCTTTCACTTCCGCCTGGTTAAGCAGGCGAACCACCAGCGGCGCAGGATCCATCTCGCCAAGTAGAAGGCGGGCGTTCTCATCCTGGCGCTCACCGTTCACATCGCGAATCAACTCGCGGGCAAAGGTGGCGTTATTGGCGCTTCGCTCCCAGGCTTCATCGATAAGCTGCTCAGCCGCCGAGTCGTAAGGGCTTTCCCACTCGACGGCGGGAGGCAGTTCAGGGGCCGCCTGCACCGGCGCTTGCGCGTCGGGCGATACCAGCATTTGCACGGAATAATACAGCTGCTGTTCGCCATCAGCTTCGCGAATCGTCCATTCCGCTCGCCGACCCGCGTCATTTGCCTGGTAAGCCAGCCCGTAGCCAGAAGAAGCCGTGTTCTCGGTAAGTATACGATACCCAGCCTGCTGGGTCGGTAGTGCAAGATCAACCTCTACCGGGCCATCCTGGGCGTCAAAGGTAATGACGGCTTCGATTTCCCAAACCTGGCGTTGCTCACCTGGCACCCAGGGTATTTCAAACTGCAGATGGCGATGTACGCTCATTGCAATGCCAGCTGCGAGCAATAAACCGACGATAAAATAAAAGGGTAGCCGGGACATTGAGATTCCTTTCAAAAGTGACAGAGGCGGCTGTCGTTATTCTTCGCTATCGTCTGACTCAGCAACTTCATCGTCAGCCGCTTGGTCGGCGGGCTCACCACCGGGGAACTCGGGCCGGTCAAAGCGATAAGTTTCTGCCACATCGATAATGGCAATATCGAGTAAGAAACGCCGACCGAGCAGAACAGGGTAGTCCAGATGGCTGCGGTCGCTAAGGGTGAACTCGACAGTTTCGCTGAGCGGCCCCAGGGTTAACAGCAAGGAAATTACCAGGCGCGATTCTTCTCCGGAAGCCTGTACGATACGGACGCGGCGCTCGATAGGCGCTTCAATCCACTCATCGCGGATACTTTCGACCACAACATCTTCTTCATTAAGCGCCAACTTGAAGCGAACCCAGTCTTCACCGTCACGTTCAAAGGGCGTGATGTCACGAGCAGATAGTGATGATGTATTGGCGCCTGAATCCACTTGGGCCTGGAGGTAGGTACCGATACTCGGTAATCCTACCCATTCATTGCGGCCAAGCAGCGTTTTATTTTCAAGCAGGTCGTTTTCAACATTGCATTCTTCACGAACCACAATGGATTCCTGGTTGCGCGCATCCAGTTGCTCCACGTCGTTGCGCAGGAGGCGAAGCAGGCTGCCGACTTCTCGTACATCGGCCGTAAAGACGTCTTGCTTGTCAAGCTGGCGTTGCTGCAAGGACGCCGTCTCGCTGCACTGCTGGGACAACTGGGTCTGCAACCTATCCATGCGCGTGTTGAATGCTGCTTCATCAAGGGGCGGGGGTCCTTCGGGAGCAGGCTTCGGCAACGCACAACCCGTCATCAAAACAGCCGAACCTACTATCAACCAAACAACACCTGTACGCATAACATGGACACTCGTTATCAATAAGAGGATGAATGATAAGGAGTAGTGAGACCGGTTGTCCAACACCCGCACGATGTTTTCACCGTCAGCCCACAACATTTAACATAATATATATTATGCGAACTCAAGGACGGCTTGGCTTTGACCATGATTCCTGCGATAGTTTCGACAATTATTATACCCACCACTCAATCCATATAGGGAAAGCACAATGAAAATATCTGTTCAAGCTGCCGTTTTCGCCCTCCTGGTCACTTTCCTTGCAGGCTGTTCAAGTATCGATGTCGAAGATTACGCCGGTACCGAACCGCGTCTGGATATCGCCGAGTATTTTACCGGCACAACCCGCGCCTGGGGAATGGTACAGGATTACAGCGGCGAAGTTCAGCGCCGGTTTACCGTGACCATTGACGGTCGTGTTGAAAACGGCACGCTAATTCTGGATGAGGACTTCGTGTTCGCCGATGGCGAGACCGACAGGCGTGTATGGCGCTTCGAGCGTATCGATGAACATCGCTGGGAAGGCACGGCGAATGACGTCGAAGAGACGGTGGATGCCCGCCAATACGGTCATGCGTTCCACATGAACTACCCGCTGGATGTGGCGATCGGCGACAGGACGATCAACTTCACCATGGATGACTGGATGTACCTGCAACCCGACGGACGACTGATCAATCGGACCGCCATGACGAAATTTGGTTTAACACTGGGTGAAATTACCCTGGTCTTTGAACAGGTCGATCCCTGACCAGCGCTGATGACATCTTTGCCTTCGATGGCAACGTAAAACAGCCTGCTGGTCAGCAGGCTGTTTTGTGTCTATCACACTGACGGTATTAAGCGTCGGTTTTATTCGTCGGCCGGCGCGTAGGAACCATCTTCACGGTGTACTTCGTTACCGGTGATTGGCGGCGTGAACACGCAGGCCAGGTGCATGGTTTTATGAGCACGCAGCAGATGCTCGTCATGCTGGTCAAGAATGTAGATATCACCGGGCTTGATCGGCCAGATTTTGCCATCTGCCAGGGTTTCCACCTCACCTTCACCTTCGATGCAATAAACGGATTCATAGTGATGCTTGTAATGAATATGCGTTTCGGTGCCTTCGAAGATACGCGTAATGTGGAACGAAAAGTTACCACCATCACCTGCAAGTACCAGGCGCGTGCTGTCCCAGTTTCCGTTCTCGGCTGTCACTAAGCGATCAGTTTGGCGGGCTTCTTCAATGTTGCGAACGATCATACTGGTGCTCCAATTAAGAGGCGGCCCGAACGGAACCGCATACATTATATCTTAGCGGAAGAATAGTAGCGTTGTTACTCGCTAGCGATAGCTTTGACACATTTTTCCAGGATGTCCAACCCTTCCAGCAGGTCTTCATCGCTGATGGTCAGCGGGCACAGGCACTTGACCACTTCGCCGTCTTGACCGCTGGTCTCGATGATCAGTCCATGTTCAAACGCCATGGCGGTGATTTTATCGGCGATATCACCCGACACGACGTCGATGCCACGCATCAAGCCACGGCCACGTTCAGTGGCGGGTATGCCGTTTTCGGTAAGCATCTCGGCTAACGATTTAAAGCGCTCTTCTACAATACGGGCTTTACGCTGTACGTCACGCTCGAAGGTGTCGTTTGACCAGTATTTTTTGAGTGCAGCAGTGGCTGTCACCATGGCCAGGTTGAAACCGCGGAAGGTGCCGTTGTACTGGCCTGGCTTCCACTTATCCAGTTCCGGCTTCATGAGTACATGGGCAAACGGCATGCCAAAGCCGGATAACGACTTGGAATTGGTCACCATGTCCGGCTTGATGCCCGCATGTTCGAAGCTGAAGAATTTGCCTGTGCGGCCACAGCCCGCCTGGATATCGTCAATGATCAATAGAATGTCGTGGGCTTTACAGATCTCTGCCAAGCGCTTGAGCCACTCGAGGCCGGCCACGTTGATACCGCCCTCGCCTTGCACCGTTTCGACAATCACGGCGGCCGGCACATCCAGACCGCCCGATTTATCCTTCAACAGCTTCTCGAAATAATCGAGTGTGTCGGCATGTTCGCCCATGTAGCCATCGAACGGCAGGAAGCTGGCCCCCTGGGTCGGAATGCCACCGGTGGCTTCGCGGAACTTGCGATTTCCGGTCGTGGCCAGGGCGCCCATGGTGACGCCATGGAAACCGTTGGTGAAGGTGACGATATTGTGCCGCCCTTTCGCCACACGCGCCAAGCGGATGGCGGCTTCTACCGCATTGGTACCGGTTGGACCGGGAAGGTGAACTTTATAGTCCAGGCCACGAGGCTTGAGAATGACATTTTCAAGCGTTTCCAGATAATCGCGTTTTGCATCGGTCCACATATCCAGGCCATGAACGACACCGTCTGTGGCCAGATAGTCGATCATGGCTTGCTTTAAGTACGGATTGTTATGGCCATAGTTCAATGTGCCCGCACCGGCGAGAAAATCGATATATTCACGGCCGTTTTCATCGGTCAAGCGGGCATTCTGTGCCTTGGTGAATACCACCGGAAAAGAACGTGAATAGGTACGAACATTGGATTCCATACGTTCGAGAGTCTGGGTCTGCATTAGCGACCTCCTTTTTTAGAAATCAGTTTGCCAAGCGAAAGGAAGGTAACGCGAGCGGGAAAACCGGTTAGATGTTGTGGGTATTGAACGGACCAATACGCACCAGGTTTTCCGGGTCGTGCTCGCCTCCAAGTTGTTCGGTCGAAAAGTATTCACGGCTGTTCAGAGGGGCCTGCCAGCGCCCTGCCAGCCGTTGGAACAAGCCCCATGAGGCTTGATTGTCGGGCGTGATCGTCGTTTCGAGGTGGTGTACATCGGCCAATTCCGGGCGGGACATGATGGCCTCTACCAGGCGGCGCGCCAACCCGGTTCCCCTCGCCTTTTCACCAACGGCCACTTGCCAGAGAAAGTAGGTATCCGGGGCGTTGTCCTTTACATAGCCGGACACAAAGCCGACGACCTCGCCTTCTTCATTGGTCGCGACGGCACAGGTATCCCTGAACTGAGTGGCTAGCAGGAGATAGGCATAGGCGGAATTCACATCTAGCGGGGGGCATGCTTTGATCAGCTCATAGACCCCCCAGCCGTCTTCGGCATTAGGCTTGCGAATATATAGCGGCGTATCCGCATGACCGACAACGGCATCGGCAATGGTCGGTCGGGCCAAGTCTGCTGAAGGCGTAAACGGCGGTGTTGGGGTGCTCATGGTTATGCTTCGCTGTTGCGATTTTGGATGTGATTATAACAGCTGATTATGAGCAGTTCAAAAATCATGTTATTCAACTCCCTATGTTCGATAATTATTTATTATACGAGCAGGCTGTTCATGGTGAACCGGGGGCAGCCACCTCCTCTTCTGACTAGGATAAGTTTAGCCCAAAGGAGATGATTGCCCAGGTCCTATTGAAACGCCACTAGCCCCGGGAAGGCGCACGCATCGTGACAAATTCTTCCGCGCCGGTGGGATGAATTCCGACCGTATTGTCAAAGTCGCGCTTGGTTAATCCGGCGCGCACCGCGATGGCAATTCCCTGGATGACCTCCCCCGCGTCGTCACCGACCATGTGGGCACCGACCACCACATCGGTCGCATCATCCACCACGAGCTTCATCAGAGTACGTTCCTGGCTGCCTGACAGCGTATGCTTCATGGCCCGGAAGTCAGTCCGGTAAACGCGAATGGCGCCAAACTGTGCCCGCGCGGCTTCTTCTGAGAGGCCGACCGTGCCAATGTTGGGGTGGCAGAAAACAGCCGTTGGCACGCGGGTGTAGTCCAGGGGGGCGGGCGCCGTGCCACCGAAGTGGTGGTCAGCTAATTGCATGGCTTCCGCAATGGCGACCGGGGTCAGCTCGGGCGTATCAATCAAGTCCCCGAGGGCAAGAATTGACGGGACCTCAGTTTCAAAGCGTTCATTGACCGATAGCTTGCCCTGCTCGTTCAGTGAAAGGCCTATCGATTCCAGGCCCAGTCCGGACACGTTGGCACGGCGCCCTGTAGCAGCCAGAACGGCATCCACTTCAAGGGTCTCCCCATTGGTGAGCGCAACCTGGTAGCCAGTGTCAGTTTTCTCGATTGTCTCGATATTGGTATCAAAATGGAGATGGACACCTTGACGATCCATTTCCTGACGCGTGAACTCACGCACCTCGTTATCAAAGCCTTTCAGGAATAGATCACCGCGGTAGATCAGGTGCGATTCGCTGCCTAAACCGTTAAAGATACTGGCAAACTCAACGGCAATATAGCCACCGCCAAGAACAAGAAATCGCTCCGGCAGACGTTCAAGATCAAAAATCTGGTTGGAGGTCAGGGCGTGCTCATTGCCTGGGAAGGTGGGTACCCAAGGCCAGCCGCCGGTGGCCAGCAGTATGCGCTCGGCCGTCACATGCTGCTCGTCGCCCTGCTGATCGGTAATCACTACCGAGTGCTCACTGTCCAGGCGGGCTCGCCCGTTATAGAGGTTGACGCCTGCGGTCTCCAGCAAACGCTGATAGATGCCATTGAGCCGTTTGATTTCGCTGGTTTTGTTGTCCCTTAGCGTCGCCCAATCAAAACGCGCCTCGCCGGGCAGCTGCCAGCCGAAGCCACTGGCATCATCGAATGCGCTATGGAAATGGGACGCGTAGGCGTAGAGTTTTTTGGGCACGCAGCCGACGTTGACGCAAGTGCCGCCAAGGTACCGATCCTCCACGATCGCGACCCTGGCCCCCTTGGCAGCGGACATACGGGCCGCTCGTACGCCGCCGGAGCCTGCACCAATTACCAACAAGTCGTAGTCGTAACCTGTAACCTCTGACATTTCAATCTCCTATATCGTCAACACGGCGAATGTTGACCCGCTGTCGAGAGAAGGTTAAAAACCTTCCTCTGGTTAATGTGTATGCTGGCCGTCATGACTAAGAATGAGCATGCCGGGCGTAATGATGGAAAAATTGAGTAATCGGAGACCCAATGTCTGACCCTATTGAGACGTTACTAGAGAACAATCGTGCCTGGGCGAAGCGCATGTGCGATGAAGACCCTGATTACTTCAAACGACTATCAGAGCAGCAAAATCCTGATTATCTCTGGATTGGCTGTTCTGATAGCCGGGTGCCCGCCAATCAGATCATCGCTCTGCCTCCCGGTGAGGTGTTCGTCCATCGCAACGTCGCCAACCTGCTGCATCATACCGATATGAATGCGCTTTCAGTGGTGCAATTTGCTGTGGATGTGCTTAAGGTCAGCCATATCATGGTGGTCGGGCATTACGGCTGCGGGGGTATCAAGGCCGCGGTAATGGGTGGCGAATGCGGTGTCGTCGACTACTGGCTACACTCGGTTCGTGAGCAATACAATCAACATCGTCGTTCACTTGACCACCTTCCAATTGACGAGCAAATCGACCGCATGTGTGAGCTCAATGTGAAAGCGCAAGTCAATAGCCTGTGCCGTACCAAGATCCTTCAGCGTGCCTGGCAGCGCGGTCAGCAGATCTCGGTTCATGGTTGGGTCTATGGCTTGAGCGATGGACACGTAAAAGACCTCAATTGCACCATCGACGGCCTTGAACAGGTCGAAACGTTATACCGCATTGACCGTCTGCAAACCGACGACTGACGACCTATCGCCCGCGGATGCCGCGGGCGATAGTAACAGCCAGCCCCTTACCCTATAGGGCAGCTGACGCCTGTTCCCTTAATGCCGCAATAGCCATTGGGATTTTTGTATAGGTATTGCTGATGATACGCCTCGGCATAATAAAAAGCGTCCAGCGGCTTGATTTCAGTAGTGATATCGCCTTTTCCGGCGGCGTGAAGCGCCTGCTGGAACACCTTGGCACTTTCCTCAGCTGCCTGATGCTGCGCCGCTGTCGTCGTATAAATCGCTGAGCGATACTGAGAGCCAACATCATTGCCCTGGCGATTTTTTTGGGTGGGGTCGTGCTGCTCCCAGAAAATATTCAGCAGGGTTGCCAGTGATACCTGGCTCGGGTCGTAAATAATTCGTACGGCCTCGGTATGGCCGGTCAGCCCCGTGCAGGTTTCTTCATAGGTCGGGTTGGGCGTTTGCCCACCGGCATAACCTGCCGCCGTCACATAGACCCCTGGCAAATCCCAGAAAAGGCGCTCCACGCCCCAGAAACAGCCCATGCCGACAACCAGTTCCTCAGCCTCTGGGGGAAAAGGCGGATGCAGTGGATGACCGTTAACGGCATGATGATCACTGGTTGCAATGGGTGCCTCACGACCCGGCAGAGCGGGCTCCGCCTGGCGAGTGGCATTATGGGTGTCAAATATAGACATGCTGCTTACCTCATTGCTGATCGAAAATGGTTGGGTTACCAGAGCGGCTGAAGGTGTAGATTAGGTCCACTGCCTGATTGGCCCCGGAAACTGCCTGCACATAAAGGTTGCGCCACAAAGTGTAGCGTAACGTTAGTTCTGCAATGGGGGAAAAAATTCCCACCCCGTAACTGATCCGGATATCGTCAGTCAGCTGCCCACTCAATGCCACCTGACTATCTTCACCGGAACCTGCCGTGTCCAGTGTCAAATCATCGATGCCAAAGGCCTCACCGATAGAGCCAACCGCCCCACCGGTGCGGCCCAGCGACATGCCAATAAGTGCGGTGGTCAACGCGCTGTCGACACCACCGCCTGAGTCCTCAGGGGCGCGCCCTCTCAATATATAGGAAAGCGCACGGCTCTCATTCATGGCGGGTTCGGAAAAAATGGCAATGTTCGGCTGTTCGGCGTTCCCTGTCACTCGGAGACCGGCAATGACATCGTCTTCGGTCACCTCCGGGTTGCGTATGGCCTCAAAGTCGAGAATGGGCAGCCCAGGGGGGCCACTGAATAACAACTGCCCCCGGCGAATGAGCAGGTCCTGTCCAAACGCCTGAAAACGGCCGTCGACCAGGTTGACCTCGCCAAATAGCTGTAGCGAACCGCTATCCTGACGAATTTCTAATGTGCCTCCCAGCCGAGATTCCAGCCCATACGCTGAAATCCTCATGTCGCGACCTAACGTCAGGGTAATTAAAACATCCAGCTCCATGCCCTCACTGGCGAGCTCATCGGCCGCACTGGAGCCATCTTCGCCACGTTCTGCCTGGCGGCGTGCCTCCTCTGCCGCCTGCCTATCCTGGCGCTCGGTAATAATCACTTCGTCAGGGCTGGGTGAGATAGCGGACGACGGTAGGTCCCCCACTTCCAAGCGGGCCCATGGCAAGTCGACATTGCCGCGAACCTGTAACCGCTCGGGGGTGACGCGTACACGAATATCCGGCGCGGCTTCCAAACGCCCAAACTGCGGCAATACCACCAGTATCGGCGATTGGGCTGCGTTGAGGTCTACCCCCACCCGCCAGTCATCATCCGCTGGCCAACGGGCATTTCCCTCAATATCAAGCTGGCCTCGCTCGGCGGCCAGGAAGCCGTCGATCGTCCCTTCTTCGCCGTCGAACCTTATGGTGACCTCACCGTCCTGAACATCCACTGGAATATCGGGGCCATTCACCTGGATGCCAAGTAGCGCAAGCTCGCCCTGCAGGTCAGGCTGGGTCGTGGTGCCCGCTATATCGATGCGGCCATTCAAATCCCCCGCAAGCTCCTCAAGGGATACCACCATGGGCTGATACGGGGCCAGTGATACGTCATTGGCTTCAAGCGACCCGGACAACTCTCCCGCGCCGAGTGGGTCCAGGACCGACAGCGCCAGTTCGATATCTCCCGCCTCTTCCAGTGATAGCAGCACCCTGCCATCCGCCTCGGCCTGAGTGGCGGCTATCTGAGTATCCAATGAGATGCGCGGCAGCTCGACGGGCTGACCATAATCATTGACCGCTGTGACCCTGAGTTCGCCAAGCACCTCGGCATCGGCTTGCCAACGCTGTCCACCCTGGCTCCATTGAGCAGCCAGGTCCGCGGTGGTATCACCATCGACCTGCCACTCTTCGGGTAACCAGGGTTCCAGCGCTTCGATAGGAATATCACGCACGCTAAGCGCCGCTTGCCCCTGGTCAGGTGATGCCACCATTGGCCGGTCAGCGCATACCCGACCGCCCTGCTCGCGAACCAGACAAAACGGCGCCAAACGGGCCTCACTGCTGGCAAGGTCGAAAACGACATCAAGCGGCGCTTCCAGTCGGATATCGCCTCCCCCGGTGTCGACTTCCAGCGGTATGAGACGCGCCTGGTAGCGCTGAGCCGTCTGGTCCAACTGGCCGTTGAGAGTGAGCAAAACACGTTCCAAGGCGCCGTCCGGCTGACCATCCACATTGATATTCATTTGATGCGATGACAGCCGTCCATCCAGGGTCAGATTTGCCGCGGCGAGTGTCTGACCACCGGCAACCAGGTTCTCGAGCGCCAGTGAAACGTCCAGTTGCGGGTCCTCCAGCCCTTCCACATTGGCATTGAGGCGTAACTGCTCGATGCGATTTTGCGCAAACCTTAGCGCTTCGCCGTTGAGCGTTGCCTGAAGCTGGGGCTGCGCCAGGCTTCCCCGAGCTTCAATATCGCCACGGATCGTACCGGCGAGATCAGGGGAAAGCGTTTGCAGCTCGCGCAGATCGATATCGGCGTCCACGGCGAGTTCGTCAGGCTGTACCGAACCGCTCGCCGACAAGCGGTTTTCTCCCTGACGAAAGCGCAGGCGTTCGATGTTGGCCTGCAAGTCACTGTTGGCATCAAAGGCAGCATCCAACTGCAATGGATAGTCACGCAGGTCGCCGTTCAAGCTCAAGTTCGGTACATCGACCAGCCAACGCGTGCCCTGCTGACGAAGGGTGAACGCTAGTTCGCCATCGATATCGCCTTCTAACGAGTCGACAAACAAGGCCGGATCAAATTGCTCGAGCCCTACCTGGGCATCCACCGTCAGCGGGGAGGTCCAGTCGACACGGCCTTCGCTAGTCAGTTGGCTATCGCCTGCGACCAGCGTCAACGGCTGCCAAATGAAATGTGCCATGTCGCCTTGGCCGTTCACCGCGATGTCGGTTTCGGGCAGCCCCGGGCCTTGCGCCTTCAGGCCCAACTGAAGTTGATAAGCGGCGAGGTTGCCGCTTACCTCCAGGTCAAGATCGTCGATAACGAACCCGTCGCTTGACGGTGCTTCTTCTTCGTCAAGCGCTGCATTGGTTTCAGGCAGCGGCCATGTCAGTTCGTCACTTTGCAGACGCACCTGAAATGGAAGCGCCGGGTCCAGGGCATTCACCTGGCCTTCCAGTGCCGCAGTAATGGCTCCTTGGGCGTCAAGCTGTGCCGTCAATTCGCTCAGGTTACCCGTCAAATCAAGCGTAAGAGACTGACCACTCAGTGCCGGTAACGGCTCCTCCAGGAACAGCGTGGTTTCAGCTTGTAACGCCAGCGGATAGTCGTCACGCAATGCAACATTGCCTGCCAGATTAAACCTTGCATCGGCAGACGCCACCTCGAAATGCTCGATCACGACGTCACTTCCCCGGGTTTCCACCCCGAGACTCAAGCGTTCGACGAGATAGCGAAAGCGACCCCTGACTTCGATATCGTCAACCGTCAGCGTGGCGAGCCGGATATCGACAGGCAGGCTCACTTCGGGCAGTTCGATGGTAGAACGGTCTGAAGCCTTCTCATCACTGGCCGCGGCACCGGGCGTTTCAGCAAGCGGATTTTGTAACGCGATGGAGGCATCAATGGTCGCGGCGGTTACCCCTGACCCACCCTCTGCTGGTGCCAGGCGCTGCCCCGCTGACGGCGGCAAATAAAGCCGAGGATTTTCCCAATGCGTCGGGGCAATATCGACGCGTCCAGCACTTGCCTTTACCGAGGTGCGAAAAGAGGTCCAGGCGAACCGGGTACCATCGGGTAGTTCCAGGGCAACGTCGTCCAGCACCAGTTCCCTGAGCTCGACAGGAAAGGGAAAACTGAATGGGGAAGCCCCCTCTGAGCCGTCCGCCTCTGCAGGCGCTTCTTCACCGCCGCCGCCAGACAGGCGGATATCGGCACCTTCCAGGCGTAAGGTATCCAGACAAAGCTTGCCGGACAGAACACAGTCATCCGCCCAGGCAAGTTCAAGCTCGTCAATCCGAACCTCTGCACCGGCTGCATCGAGCTGAAAACCGCTAAGCTGGAACTCATCGAGCACACCGCCCACGTGTTCTTCAACGCTGAACCAGCCGCGGTCCTGGCCTTGGGATAGCAATACACCGGTTCCCCACGGCGAAAGCGCCACTCCCAACAATAAGACCACAGCGCCAACCAACCATAGCGGAAGCAGCAACAACAGTCGCAGGGTACTCCAACATAACAACCACAGGCGGAAGCGACGGGTCAGCGCTCGACGACCAGCCGCGGGCGTTTGGGTAGCTTGAGGCACATCGCTCTCCTAGAATTCGGGTCCAATCGAAAAGTGCAACCGCCAGCTATCGTCGGCGTCGTCAAACGGATGCGCCACATCAAAGCGAACAGGGCCCACCGGGGAGACCCACCTCACCCCTAAACCCGCACTTTTTTTCAGATCAGCGGGGCCCCAATTGTCAAAGGCATCCCCGGCATCGAAAAAGGCTGCTCCCCACCATGCACCGGTGACGCGGCGCTGGTACTCGAGGCTTGAGGTCAGTTTTTGCTGGCCCCCGCGCAGTTTGCCTTCAGCGTTACGGGGCGAAAGTCCTTCGTAGGAATAACCGCGTACGCTGCGATCGCCGCCCACAAAGAACCGCAGCGACGGGGGAATTTTATCGAAGTCTCGGGTTTCGATGGCCCCGACACTGATGCGAGCCAAAAAGCGGTTATCATTGCCGTAGGTGCGAATCCACTCGGTATCACCCGTCAGGCGTAAAAACTGGGCGTCCGACCCCCAGGCGGGGTCAGAGTACTCCACCGAAAACTGCTGGCGATCCCCCCACAAAGGAAAGCGCTGAGGCCGGGTTCGCGTGCGTGACCACTGAACACCCGGGTAAAATAACCATACTTGGTCGGCTTCTCCCCCTTGGGTGAAATCTTCATAGGTGGTGCGAAAATAAAGCGACTGCACCCAGTCATTGTCGAACTCCCAGCGCCGGGCGATTTCCACGGTCCCTTCCAATGAGTCCGTATCGCTGTCATCGACGTTGCGGACACCGTATTGCAGGCGGTAGCTATCGCGCAGGGGATCTTCAAGGGGAATATCGTAGACGCCGGTAAAGCGCTGCTCGGGCGCTGACAGGTAGAGATCGTGATCCAGGCTATGTCCATAGCGGTTAATCCACGGCTGGTCCCAGCCGAACCGTAACCGTGGCCCCACGTCAGTGGCGAAGCCTATGCCTGTTTCAAACTGGTGCCGATTGGCAGGCTCCACGCTGACATCAATGGGCAAGGCTGTATCGTCGTCGGATTGACGCGTGCTCAAAGCGCTGGCAAGTGCGGCACTGGTAATTCTTGGGCGCTTCGGCTGTGATTCGGTCGCCGATACCCACCAGGGGTCGCCACCGCCAGGCGGGGCGAGTGTTAGTTCTTGAGCCGTTTCCAGGCGCGGTTTGACGGATACGGAGCTAAACCAGCCGGTCTCGGCGAGCCGTTGGTTGAAGCGCGCCAGGGACTCAGCCAAATAAGGCTCATCCTTCTCATAAGTGCGCATCTGCTGAAGACGCTCCGGTTGAATGTGGCTGCCGGTGATCAGCGTTTCCCCAAACCGGTAACGCGGACCACTGTCAAAGTCCATATACAGCCGTGCACTTTGCAAGTAGGGGCGTACCTCCATCCGGCGATCCGTGAACCCCCAGTCAAAATAGCCACGTTCAATGGCCAAGCCGGAAAACTCTCCCCGCAGCCGGTCCCAGGGCGCATGACGCAGTGTATCGCCCACTTTCAAGGGGAACCCCTCTAGCGCCTCTTTGAATGGCTTATCCTGAGCGGCGTCACCGAGGATATTGATATCCAGTGTTTCGATGGTGACCTGAGGCCCTGGCTCAATGACCAAGCGCGGGGTCCCTTCAGTTGGAAGGTCTATGGAAATATCGGGTTCATAATAGCCGTAAACGCGCATTGCCTGCCGAGTGCGTTGACGGATTTCACCTTCCAGACGGGGTTGGGTGTATTCGTCTTCTTCGATATTCTGCAGATAGGCGCGGATGTTGCCCGCCACCTCGCCCTCCACGCCTTCAAGGGTAGCGTCTAGTGCCCATGCGGCGGGCGCGGCCACTCCTAGCGGCAAGGTTACGAGGTTTGCGATGACCGTTGCTGAAAGCCATTGCCGTTGTCTTCCCATACATTTTTCCTAACCTGATCATCGGCGTGCTGCCTTTCAGCCAGTCGTGTCAATCAACGCAACATTTCAAGCTGTGCACTGAATGCCAGTTGCGCTTGGCGAACTTGGCGTACATCATCTTCCAGCTCGTCCAGTCGCTGTGACAATTGGCTCTCTAGTGCTTCGTTGTCGCTCCTTTCACCCTCAAGCTCGCTTAGTGAGGCTTCAAAGCGTGACCACTGTTCTTGTCGCTCGGCGTCGCGGGCGTTGAGGCGTTCGTCAATATCATTTGCCAGGTCGGCAACTGACGTTTCCAGTGCCTCAAGCGCCTCTTGGCTTTGAGATTCTACATGAGCGATTTCCTCGGCTAGCGACCTACGTCCCGATGTTCCGGCTTCCTCCAACGCATCCAGCGATGCTTGGATGGCGGCAAGTTGGCTATCGCGAAGGGCCGCCCGCTCACGCTGGTCCTCCAAACGCTCGAGCAACGGATCAATCGTGTCACTGGCAATAGTGCCTTCGTTCTCGGTGAGTACATCGTAAAGCTCGTTCCGAGTATCCGTTAGCGCGACCGACAATTGTTCCTGTTCTTGAAACAAGGTACTCATCTGAGCTTGGACAAAGGTTAACGTATCTTGTACATCACTGTCACCTGAGTCCAGACGGGCGTGCATGTTCGATACCTCGCCACTGACACGCTGCAACTCCTCCTGAAGCCGCTCGCGCTCCAGGTACAGCCCTATCGCGGCTGCCACCAATAGACCAATTAACACAAACATGCACAGCCAGAGCGGCCACAGTGACGGCCCCTTGCGGTGTTTGACATGCTGAGATGCAATACTCTGATCGGCATCCGGTACAATGCGCGAAGATGGGGCTCTATCGGACATGCAATTTCCTCACAACGACGTTGGATCGGCGCGCCGACCTATTCCTCGATACTTTAAGCCACAGCTGGCCACAAATTCAGGGTCATAAATATTCCTGCCGTCCAGTATCAGCTTATCGCCAAGCTGTGAAGCCAAGCGTTGCCAGTCGGGATTCCAGTAGGTTTTCCATTCTGTTACCAACATTAACGCATTAGCACCTTCACAAGCATCGTACGGGTTATCGACAAAGGTAACCAAATCATTCCTTGGGCCCACAGCCGCCTTCAATGCAGGCGTAGCCGCGGGGTCGTGAAGCTGGACGTGAACCCCCTGCGCCCAAAGTGCGTCAAGCAACGTCAGCACCGGCGCATGGTCAATCCGGGCGGTACCGGGTTTAAAAGCGGCGCCCCAAATGGCAATCGTCTTGCCTTCAAGCGCTCCGCTGTAGTAGGACCACAGCTTGCGAAATAACGTCTCTTTCTTCTGTTCGTTGATATCGAGCACGTGCTCGAGCAAGGCTGATTGCCGCCCGCTGGCAACCTGCACGTCGGCAAGCCTCATCAAATCTCGCGAGAAGCTTGGCCCGCCAAAGCCGCATCCTGGATAAAGGTATTCGTACCCGATACGTGAATCGCCCCCCATTCCCTGCCGGACATGTTCCACATCAACGCCCAGGGTATCCGCCAACCCGGCAATTTCATTCATGTAGCTGATGCGCGTGGCCAGCATGCCGTTGATGGCCAGCTTGGTTAACTCAGCGGCACGCGTGGGCATCACTTGAAAAGCGTCACGGCGCCGGTTGAAGGCTCTCAGTAACTCGCGTAGCTTTTGCTCGGCCAGTGAATCATCACAACCCAACAGCCAACGCCCAGGGCGTGTAAACGACTCCCAGGCGCGCCCCTCTTCCAGTGTATCCGGCAAGGCAACACCCAGAGCGCATTCACCCGTCAGGTGCTGTAAGCGTTCGGTTTCACCCACCGGAAAGGTCGAGTTATTGACCAGCACGCTACCTGTCTGCCACGTCAACGCGGGGTGCTGCAGCAAGCCGGCTGCCGATTCGCGTTGTGACGGTGAAAGCGCTAACCACAACACATCGACAGCCAGCTTTGCTTCCGGCTGAGCAATAACCGTTAAAGCACCAGTCTCCAGAGACTGTTGTATCTGATCAACGAGGTGCGGTTCGCGGCGTAGCCAGTTCTCGTTGAAGAGCGTCGACCATGGTGTATCCCCATGGGGAAGCCATGTCACCACATGGCCCACGGAGGACAGCGCAGCCGCCGCGGTTGCGGTGCTTAATTCACTGCCGTACAGGAGCACCCGCATCGTTTATCCTCCCTGATGATAGCGTGCGAGCAGCGCTTTAAAATCATCACCCAAGTCAGGGTGCCTGCGAGCATAGGCCAGCGTCGCCTCCAGGTAGCCCAGAGGTTGTCCGCAATCGTACGTCGTCCCCCGCATACGGTAGGCCTGAACCCCCTGCTGCTCACGAAGCGTTTCAATCGCGTCGGTGAGCTGAATTTCGCCCCCCGCACCGGGCGGTGTCTTGGCAAGAATAGGAAAAATCGCGGCGGGTAAGGCATAACGGCCGATGACCGCCAGGTTCGAGGGTGCCTGGTCACGCGCAGGCTTTTCAACCATGCCGAGCAGGTCAGCAGAGCATGAGGGAGCTGGCACCTTACCTGCAGGGGCGACAATGCCGTATTTTTCCACAAGTTCCCAGTTGACTTCCTCGACCATCAGTTGCGCGGTGGCGTGCTGCCCGTAGGCCTCGAGCATCCCTTGCAGATCACTGCGCGGCGTGTCGCTGTTGTCTACCAACACATCCGGCAAAAGCACTGCAAAGGGTTCGTCGTCGCCAATAATTGGCCGTGCGCAAAGAATGGCATGTCCAAGCCCCAGGGGCTCACCCTGGCGAACACTGATGATATTGACATCATCAGGCACCATTGCCCTGAGCGAGGCCAAGAGGTCGTGCTTCCCCTTTGCTTCCAGGCTCGCTTCCAATTCAGCATGGGTGTCGAAATGGTTTTCGATAGCGCCCTTGTTACTGCTGGTGACAAACACGATATCGCGAATACCCGCCGCAATCGCCTCTTCGACCACGTATTGAATGACCGGCCGGTCCACAATGGTGATCATTTCCTTGGGAATGGCTTTGGAAGCGGGCAGGCAGCGGGTACCAAACCCCGCAACAGGCAGTACGGCCTTACGAATCATAAGAGGTCCTTTTCATGCGTTCCGGCTCAGGAGTAGTTAGAATGCCTATCATACTGAACGCGCGGTGGGTTTCCAGTTCGCCGTTAGACTGCAAGTATCAGGCCACGGTCTTTCCCATGCTTGCTCACTGTTGATGGAGTCAAAACATGTCAGCGACACCAAAGGATAGCACTGCTCACCAATATCAAGGCAATGTTGATAACGCCGAAGTGGCGAAATTTGAAGCACTTGCCAGTCGCTGGTGGGATCCGCAGAGTGAATTTAAACCCCTGCACGATATAAATCCCTTACGACTCGACTTTATCGATGCCAGGGCCGGGCTGGCGGGCAAGAAAGTGCTGGATGTTGGCTGCGGCGGCGGCATTTTGAGCGAAGCCATGGCGCGACGTGGTGCACAGGTGACCGGTATTGACCTGGGTGAAGCACCCTTGGGAGTCGCCCGCTTGCATGCGGAAGAGCAAGGCGTGGCGGTTGACTACCGCAACATCAGCGTGGAAGCACTGGCAGATGAACAGGCGGGCCAGTATGACGTCGTCACCTGCATGGAAATGTTGGAGCACGTTCCGGACCCGGCGTCGGTGGTGCGTGCTTGTGCGGCCTTGGTGAGACAGGGTGGCTATGTGTTTTTCTCTACCCTTAACCGCACGCCGAAGGCGTACGCTTTTGCCATTCTAGGTGCCGAGTATGTGCTGAAGCTGCTGCCTCGCGGAACGCATGACTATGCGAAATTCATTCGCCCCTCCGAAATGGCGAGCTGGAATCGACAGAACGGCCTGGAAGTGCGCGAACAGATCGGCCTGACCTACAACCCCCTGACCCGACGCTATCGGTTGGTTGAAAACGATGTTTCGGTCAATTACATGATGTACTGCCGTAAGGTGCATGCGTAATGCCTGTCTGCTCATCGCCTTGCGCTGTGCTGTTTGACCTGGACGGCACCCTGGTGGATACCGCGCCGGACTTGGCCGTCGCGACCAATGCGTTGCGTCAACACCACGGCTTGGCACCGTTGCCGTTCGCCACCATTCGTACCCAGGTTTCAAACGGCGGTAACGCCTTGGTGAGCCTGGCACTGGGCGATGACCTTAGCGTCACGCATCAGGCGGAGGCTCGTCAGTTCCTGCTGGACGCCTATGAAGCCTCGGTTGCGGTTCACAGCCGGGTATTTTCACCGCTGGACCAATGGTTAGATGCCTGGCACCAACAGGCGCGCCCTTGGGGGATTGTCACTAACAAACCCCGGCGTTATACCACGCCATTGCTTGAAGCCCTGGCGCTGGCACCCGGTGCCCTGCTTTGTGCAGATGATCTGACCGCCAAGAAACCCGACCCCCTGCCCCTGCTCGAGGCCGCTCGGCAATTAGGTGTCAATCCGCAGCACTGCTGGTACGTTGGCGACCATTTGAGGGATATGCAAGCTGCCCGGGCTGCTGGTATGACCGCGGTGGCGGTGGGCTACGGGTATATCGCGGAAGGCGATGATTATCGTCAGTGGCCAGCACACTGCTGGTATCAGCAGTGTGCCGAGCTGGTCGATGCGCTGCCTGACATCGCTTGAAAAGCCTTAAACGTCAAGTCTGCCGGGGTGGTTGCGCATCGATTTTCTGACCATGGGTGCCCGCGCTGTCGGGGCCCATCAACCACAGATAGGTGGGCATAATGTCGTCAGGCGTGCGCAAGTTGGCGGGGTCTTCACCGGGATAAGCATTACGCCGCATTTGAGTCCGGGTAGCGCCTGGGTTAAGGGTGTTGATGCGCATGTGGGGCTCATTATCCAGCTCGTCGGCCAATACTTCCACAAAGCCTTCCGTGGCAAATTTAGACACGGCGTAGGCCCCCCAGTAGGCACGGCCTTTACGACCGACACTGGAAGAAGTAAAGATGACCGACGCATCATTGGAGCGCTGCAACAACGGCAATAGCGCCTGGGTCATCCAGATGGGGCCGTTGATATTGACCTGCATGACCTGCTCCCAGAGCGTGGCATCATACTGCGCAAAAGGGGTAATCCGACCCAGTAGACCGGCATTGTGCAGTAGACCATCCAGACACCCGAACTCCTTTTCCAGGGTGTCGGCCATATCGTGAAAATCCTTGAGCGTCGCGCCCTCAAAATTGAGCGGGAAAATGGCCGGCTGGGGGCCGCCATCCGCCTCGATTTCATCGTACACACGCTCTAGCTTGGCAATGGTGCGGCCAAGCAGAATTACCGTCGCACCGTGGCGGGCGTAGCTGAGTGCCGCCGCACGACCTATACCGTCACCTGCCCCGGTGACCAGCACAACACGGTCACGGAGCAAATCGGGTGCTGGCTGATAATCAATTTTACATGTCATCGCAGACCCTCCTGGCGGCTTCTGTCATCAACTGCTCTGGCGAAGAAAGTCATCGGCCAGCCCCGCCGCACTGCTTTGTGGGTAATCATCCTGCACTTTTTCGAGAAGCGCACGACTTTCTTCCGCTTCGCCCTGCCGGGCCTTGACCAAGCCAAGCTTGTATAACGCATCCGGTACCTTGCTACTACCGTCATAGTTATCAATCACGCGGGTGAATGCTTGTTCGGCGGCATCCAGTTCGCCTTCGGCGGCATACAACTCTCCCAGCCAGTAATGGCCATTGGCGGTCAGGCTGGTATCCGGATAGGCTTCCACAAAGGCTTCAAAGGCGTCGATAGCCTCACCGAAGCGACGCTCCTGCACATGCGCAAATGCATCCTGGTAGGCCTGCCTGGCGTCATCACTGACGTCGCTTACGGAGGGCGCATTGGCGACTTCTTCGGCGGCTTCCGGTTCAACCTCGGGTGTTGATTCCTCGATCTGATTTTGGCCGCTGCTCATCAGGCGGTCTTCAATATCCAGGTATTGCTGCTGCGATTGGCGACGGAGCTGCTCCATTTGATGGCGCAGCTCTTCAATTTCACCCCGCAGACGCTGGATTTGCTGCTGGTGCTCCTGCACCGTGTTGAATAACACCAGACTCCCATTGGCGCCTCCGCCCTGGGTTTGGGCTTGTTCATAAAACCCGCCGCCCGAACCTGACAGATCTTCGACAACGGGTTGTTGGGCAACACTGACAAGGGGCAATACGGATAGCGGGAGCACTAGGGCTCCCGCACCGCACAGCCTCTCAACGTAACGCTTGAGACTGTGATTCATGATGACTCCAAAAATAGCAGGTACTAATGCGCGTTAATCACCACGCGGGTCATCAATAATTGAACACAACGCGACGGTTTTGTGAATACGCCGCTTCGCTGCTACCACGCTCTGCTGGACGTTCTTCACCATAGCTCACCACGCTCATTTGCGAAGACGAAACGCCTTGAATGTTCAAAAAGCGTTCAACGGCGTTGGCGCGTCGCTCGCCGAGGGCCATATTATATTCACGGGTACCGCGTTCATCGGTATGCCCATGCAGCACGACATTGGCACCCGGATTTGAGCGCAGGTAACGTGCGTGGGCCATCACTACAGATTCGTATTCGCTTTTAATCGTGTCGCGATCGTAATCGAAATAAATGGTTCTGACATCGGGAATACGCGAGTCGGCCTGTTGACTACGGTCAGCGCCTGACGTGCCGCTGCCGTACTGACCGCTCGTTCCGGTGCCCGAGGTGCTACTGGCGCTTCCATCGCGGCCATCCTGGCTGCCATAGGAATCACCGTCTTGAGTCCCACCGGTGCTTGAACAGCCGGCGATAACGGCAATAGAAAGCGCGACGGCCAACGAGCGAACCAAGGGTTTAAGTTGCATAATCAGACTCCTTGCCTGAAAACATGAATGGATTTCATTCGTTTAAAAACGGTGACCATGCGGGGTCTCGCACATCACCTTGAGCGGCGGGTAACCTGAATGACGAACGGCCATCGGCAGAAACGGCACTCAGCACCCCGTTGTTACCCTGTTGGGTAGCGAAGATTACCATGGTCCCGTTCGGCGCAACACTAGGTGACTCATCACTGGTGGAATCACTCAAGGTGACCAGGCGACCACTGTCGATTTCCTGACGTGCGACTTGAAAACCACGGTCGGAACGGTGGATCAAAAACAGGTTTTCGCCATCCGGCGAGAAACGCGCCCGAGCATTGTAGTTACCCGTGAAGGTCATACGCTCCGTTTCACCGCTACCAAGCGTGTGCTGGTAGATTTGCGGCCCACCACTACGGTCAGACGTAAACACCAGACGACGACCATCCGGTGACCACGCAGGTTCGGTATCGATACTGTTGCTATCCGTGACGCGAGTTAACGAACGATCGGCGATTTCCATGATATAGATATCGGGCTGGCCGTCTTTCGACAGGGACATGGCCAAACGGCGGCCATTTGGCGACCATGCTGGCGCCCCGTTAATTCCCTCGAACGATGTGATCCGCGCACGATTGCCGCTGCTCACTTCCTGAATATAGATCTCCGGGCGTCCACTCTCGAAAGATACATAAGCGAGCTTACCACCGTCCGGTGACCAGGCAGGCGACAAGATCGGCTGGTCGGACGTTAAAATCTGCTGGCTGTTGCGCCCGTCTGCGTCGGCCACGTAAAGACCATAGTCCGTGCTATCGCCAACCCCTTGGGCGGTGACATACGCAATTCGCGTTGAGAAGGCCCCGCGAATATCGGTAATCTCTTCAAAAATCTGGTCGCTGATATAGTGAGCAGCACCGCGCAGGTCATTTTCACTGGCCGTGACGGTTTCGCTCATCATGCGCCGCTGCCCACTGATGTCCATCAGGTCGTATTGGATTCGATAGCCGCTGTCTGTCCGCTCGGCCCTGCCAACAACCAGATAACGAACATCCAATGAGCGCCAGGTGCTGTATTGAACATCGTCGGCCTTGCTCGGCTGCTCAAACATCGAGCCGCGATCCAGTGGATCAAAAAAACCGCTGCGATCAAGATTGTCATGAATGATTTGGGCCACGTCTTCGGGCATACCCGCCGAGCCCTCGAACGGTACCACGCCTATGGGTAGCGCCTGGTCACTGCCGCGAGTAATTTCAATGGTTAAGTTGGCGTTGGCGACAGTACTCATCGCCAGTAACAGACAGAATAGCCATACCTTGCTTATGGTGTGCATCAGCGAACATCCCCCGGGGTAAATCGCAGATTGAATTGACGTAGATTGCGCTGCTGACCGGTCGGCAGCTCACGCAGTTCGACGAACGGTGCTGCATGTTCGATTGCCTGCATCGCCGACCGATCAAAGTTGCCATCGCCACTTGACGACACCACTGACGTGGTCAGCACTTCGCCTGACGGCCCTAACCTGACTTGAAGCGTAGCACTCATCGAGTCGCTTGCACCTGACGGAATAATCCATGCCTGCTCCACGGCGCGCTTAACAATCGTCAAGAAGCTATTTGCCGCTTGCTCGGCTTGCTGAGCCTCGGCGGCAGCCTGGGTTTCACCTTCCAACTGCCGCTGCATGGCGGCTTCCGCCTCCTCCTGGCGGCGCTGCTCTTCAGCCTCACGCTGACGCTGGGCCTCGGCCTCGGCTTCTTCCTGGCGGCGCTGTTCTTCGGCTTCCCGCTGACGCTGGGCCTCGGCTTCGGCCTCTTCCTGGCGGCGCTGTTCTTCAGCCTCACGCTGGCGCTCGGCCTCTGCTTCGGCCTCTTCCTGGCGACGCTGCTCTTCAGCCTCACGCTGGCGCTCGGCCTCGGCCTCTTCTTGGCGACGCTGCTCTTCAGCCTCACGCTGACGCTGGGCCTCGGCTTCTTCCTGGCGGCGTTGCTCTTCGGCTTCACGTTGGCGTTCGGCCTCGGCTTCTTCCTGGCGGCGCTGTTCTTCGGCTTCCCGCTGGCGTTCGGCCTCGGCTTCGGCCGCTTCCTGAAGGCGCTGGGCCTGCGCTTCAGCTTCTGCCCTGGCGGCTTCCAAGGCTTGCTCTTCGGCGGCAGCAGCTTCCCGTGCAGCCTGTTCGGCAGCGGCTTGCTCTTCCGCGGCGGCTTCCTCGGCTGCCGATGTATCGGGTTCTTCTACTGTCTCATCTTCCTCGGCCGCTTCCATGGCAGCGGACTGATCATTGGCCTGCTGAGCCCGGTTGGTGAACGCCTCGGTACTGATCAGGGTCGCCTGCACAATAGAAGATGAATCTGGCTCGGCGTCGCTATCAGGCCATTCAATCAAGGAGAACAGCACGATCAACAAGTGCACGGCAATCGCAAAAACCGCCGGCCAAAGGTAGCCAATGTCTTGAGGATCACGAGGTTTTTTTACAGCCATGCCCTGTGCGTCCTTACTCATTCTGTGGCGGCTCAGAAATGAGCCCCACATTGGCTACGCCCGAGCGCTGCAGGTTACTCATCAACACGACCACTTCGCCATAAGCCACGTTCTGATCGCCACGTACCATCACTGGCGTATCAGGTCGCTGCTCTATAATAGCGCTAACCCGGCGAGTGATATCATCGGCAGAGACCTGGGTCGAATCATCTCCAAGACTGAGGTAGTACTCTCCTTCCCGGTCGATGGAGATAATGATCGGATCGTTGTCTTCCTGGCTTTCGATTGGCTGTGAACTGACCTGGGGCAGCTCAACGTCCACGCCCTGATTCAACATCGGCGCGGTAATCATGAAAATGACCAACAATACCAGCATGACATCGATAAAAGGGACAACGTTGATTTCGCCCATGGGCTTACGCTGTCCGCCTCGTTTAAACGGTCCTTGCATGGGGTAACTCCCTTAGCTTGACGCGCTGTCACGCCCTTGCAGATTGCGGTGCAAGATAGCGTGGAATTCTTCGGCGAAATCTTCGTACTTGCCCAACAGACGACTGGCGTTGTTGGAAAGCCGGTTGTAGAAAATCACGGCTGGTATCGCAGCGAAAAGGCCCATCGCCGTGGCGATCAACGCCTCTGCGATCCAGGGAGCGACTGTTGCCAACGTGGCTTGCTGGGTCATGGATAACGACTGGAAAGACCCCATGATGCCCCACACGGTACCAAACAGACCGATATAGGGGCTGGCTGAAGCCACTGTGGCGAGAAAGACAAGATGCTGGGTCAGGCGGTCTTCTTCACGTGACCAGGCGACGCGCATGCTGCGCTGAACACCTTCAAGAACGGTTGCGGTACTGCGCGTTTTGGGCATCAGGCGATTGAATTCACGAAACCCTGCCTGAAAGATGTGCTCGGCCCCGTGGCGCGGATCGTCGGCCGGGATGTCCCGGTAAAGCTCATTCAAATCTACGCCTGACCAGAACGTTTCTTCAAACTGGGTATATTCTTTTTGCGCACGGCGCAGGGCAATGCCGCGTTGAAAAATAACCACCCAAGAGAGAATGGACCCTACGGTTAACAGCAACATGACCAGTTGAACCACGATGCTTGCATTCATAATCAGGTGCGGAATAGACATGGCATTATCGTTCACAAGTGCCCTCATCAATCATCAGTAATGTGGTGTTAGGAGCCCGCATCGTTCGTTACATAAGCGATTTGAGCGCAGATGGCCATGCCATCGGGCGCAGATCCTGCGCATTCAAGCACGCTATCTCGACCGTGGCGGCGCAAAGACGTTCATTTTCCCGCCATACCTGCTGCTCAAATGTCATCCGGCAGCGGCCAACGCTGGCGATATCGGCACTTACGTCAAGCGCATCGTCCAACCGTGCAGGCTTGATGTAATGACAGGACAAGCGATATACCACTAGCTGAGTGCCTGCGTCCAGCAACGTTTGCTGGTCGACCCCCAATGATCTCAGCCATTCACTGCGGGCTCGCTCCATAAACTTCAGGTAGTTAACGTAGTAGACAATACCACCCGCGTCTGTATCTTCCATGTAAACGCGAACCGGTAAACGCAGCGGCGGAGTCATGGGCGCTGCTCCCCCTGGGCTTCAATGGAAGCTTCGTGAGGAACGCGTTCAAAATGCAACCAGGCTTGCCGCGTGACGACGCGCCCGCGTGGCGTCCGCATCATCAGCCCCTGCTGGATCAAATACGGCTCGATGACATCTTCAATGGTGTCGCGCTCCTCACCGATTGCGGCTGACAGCGAATCGACCCCTACCGGCCCACCGTCGAATTTATCGATCATGGCCAGTAACAGCCTGCGGTCCATATGATCCAGTCCATGGTGGTCCACATTAAGCATGTTCAGCGCTGCGTCTGCCAGGTTTGCATCCACGGTGCCGTCGCCCTTCATTTCGGCGTAGTCGCGCACGCGGCGGAGCAAGCGGTTGGCAATTCGCGGAGTGCCTCTTGAGCGACGGGCAATTTCAACGGCGCCTTCATGGTGGGTTACAACGCCAAGCAGCTTGGCTGAACGGGTCACAATCTCGGTCAGCTCGGTCAGGTTATAAAACTCGAGCCGTTGGACGATGCCAAAACGATCGCGTAACGGCGAGGTGAGCAACCCCGCTCGAGTCGTGGCGCCCACCAGCGTAAAGCGGGGCAAATCCAGCTTGATCGAGCGTGCGGCAGGCCCCTCACCAATCATGATGTCGAGCTGAAAATCCTCCATCGCCGGATACAGGACTTCCTCGACGACGGGCGACAAGCGGTGGATTTCATCGATGAACAGAACGTCCCCAGGCTCCAGGTTGGTGAGCATTGCCGCCAGGTCACCAGCACGCTCGAGCACCGGGCCCGACGTCGATT
Source organism: Halomonas sp. Mc5H-6 (assembly GCF_024124705.1). NCBI lineage: Bacteria > Pseudomonadati > Pseudomonadota > Gammaproteobacteria > Oceanospirillales > Halomonadaceae > Halomonas > Halomonas sp. Mc5H-6. Next base: position 575,501 of record NZ_JAMXSI010000001.1, on the reverse strand, counting down.
TGAGCCCTACGCCCATTTCCGTGGCAATAATGTTGGCCAAGGTGGTTTTGCCCAAGCCTGGCGGACCAAACACCAACGTATGGTCAAGGCTATCTTCACGCAGCCGGGCGGCACCAATAAAAATTTCCAACTGCTCGCGAACGCGGGGTTGGCCAATATAATCCTGGAGCCGTTTGGGGCGAATCGCATGGTCGATGCGACCTTCACCTTGCTCTGGCTCAGCGGCAATCAGTCGATCGTGCTCTAGCATAAGCGTTCATTTACGTCCGTGGTTGTACGCGTTCAGCCCTTCATGCGCTGGGTGAGTGCCGCCTTGATGAGGGCCTCGGTGGACAGAGAGCCATCAAGGTCGGCCAGCATTTTCGTGGCCTCGGTCGGTTTGTAGCCAAGACTAACCAGTGCCGACTCGGCGTCCGCCAAGCTGTTGCGGGATTGGGCAGCCTGTCCATTGGCGGCTTCCAGGGGAAGCGTGGTATCACGGCCATTTTCCCACTCAGGGAAGCGATCCCGCATTTCTATGATCAATCGCTCGGCGGTTTTTTTACCCACGCCTGGGAGTTTGGTGAGCGCCTTGCTGTCATCATCGCGTACGCAGCGCATAAAAGCGTCTTCATCCATACCGGACAAGATGGCCAAAGCCAGTTTGGGCCCCACGCCATTCACTTTGATCAGGGCGCGAAACAGGGCACGTTCATGCGCGCGACCAAACCCATAAAGCAGATGGGCGTCGTCCCGGATAGTGAGATGCGTATATATAAAAACGCTTTCGCCAACCGGCGGCAGCGCTACCAGGGTTGTCATCGACGTTTCCAGCTCGTACCCCACGCCGTGTACATCCACCACGATCCATGGCGGCTGTTTCTCAATCAACTGGCCTTGAAGCCGTCCAATCATATTTATGCTCGCGCTAAGCCAAACCAGTCGCCACTATAAAGCCACTCTGTACAAGTGACCAGTGGTGGGGCTGATTATCAGAGTCGCCACCGCCCGGTCGAACGGCGGCGCCCTCTCCCCTGCGTGGTCAGCGCCTTGGGCCCTTGACTGGCGTAGGCGTGGGTCAGTGCAATGGCCAGGGCATCGGCGGCATCGGCCTGTGGCGAAGCCACCAGGTGCAGAATAGCCGCTACCATATGCTGCACCTGCACCTTATCGGCGCCGCCCTGACCGGTGACCGCCTGTTTGATCTGCCGCGCGGCATACTCGTCGACCACCAGACCATGGTTGGCCATACAGACCAGCGCCACGCCTCTTGCCTGGCCGAGCTTGAGCGCTGAATCAGGGTTTTTGGCCATGAAGACGCGCTCTATGGCCACGGCGTCCGGGCGGTGTAATCCAACCACTTCCCCAAGTCCGGCATAGATTTGCGCCAAACGCTGCTCTAAAGGCCCTTCCGCCGTGCGAATGCAGCCGCTAGCGACATACCGGGGAACAAGTCCTGCCAGCTCAATGACCCCATAGCCGGTAATGCGCGAACCAGGGTCAATGCCCAGGATGCGCAGCGGACTGGATAAGGCAGGTGTCTGCATATAACAGCACTCAGGTCGTCCAAACAAAAACACCGACGCCCAGGCGCCGGTGTAAGGAGGTATATAAAGAGCGCTTATTCGGCCGTGGTATCCGCTTTGGCTTTCTGACGCAAACGGATATTAAGGTCTTTAAGCTGCTCTGAGCTGACTTCCCCCGGGGCGTCGGTCATCAAGCAGGCAGCGCTTTGGGTTTTCGGGAACGCAATCACTTCACGGATGGTCTTGGCACCGGCCATCAGCATCACCAGACGGTCCAGACCGAAGGCCAAACCACCGTGAGGCGGTGCGCCGTACTGGAGAGCATCCAGCAGGAAGCCAAACTTCTCCTGGGCCTCTTCCTGGCCAATTCCCAGGATATCAAACACCGTACGCTGCATGGTTTGATCATGAATACGGATTGAACCGCCGCCAAGCTCGGTACCATTCAGCACCATGTCATAGGCGCGCGACAGTGCGCTCGCCGGGTCATCCTTGAGCGCTTCAGGTGAGCATGACGGGGCAGTAAAGGGATGATGCAGCGGGCTGAGACGGCCGTTATCGTCTTCTTCGAACATCGGGAAGTCGACGACCCAGAGAGGCGCCCAGGCCTGGGTGTAGAGGTCGAGGTCTGCCCCCAGCTTAACACGCAATGCGCCGATCGCTTCGTTGACGATACGCGTCTTGTCAGCACCGAAGAAAATAATGTCGCCGTCTTGGGCGTCAACACGGTCGAGCAGTTCCTCAACCACGTTTTCCATGAACTTGACGATCGGTGACTGCAGGCCATCAAGCCCCTTGGCGCGTTCGTTGACCTTGATCCACGCCAGCCCCTTGGCACCATAGATACCGACAAACTTGGTGTATTCGTCGATTTCCTTGCGCGACAGTGATGCACCGCCAGGGACTTTCAACGCGGCAACGCGGCCGTCTGCCGCATTCGCCGGTCCGGAAAACACCTTGAAGTCAACCTGTTGCATCAGGTCATCGACATTGGTCAACTCAAGGGGGATACGCAGGTCGGGCTTGTCTGAACCAAAGCGGTCCATGGCTTCCTGCCACGTCATGCGCGGAAACGCGGCCAGCTCGACGTCCAGCACTTCCTGGAAGAGCTGGCGAATCATGGACTCGGTAATGTCCATGATGTCGTTTTCTTCTACGAACGAGGCCTCGATGTCGATTTGCGTGAACTCGGGCTGGCGATCGGCACGCAGATCTTCGTCGCGGAAACACTTGGCAATCTGGTAGTAGCGATCAAACCCCGCCACCATCAACAGCTGTTTGAAGAGCTGCGGCGACTGCGGCAACGCAAAGAAGTTGCCCGCATGGGTACGGCTCGGCACCAGGTAATCGCGCGCGCCTTCGGGTGTCGCGCGGGTCAAAACCGGGGTTTCGATATCCAGAAATCCCTGATTTTCGAGGAACGCACGGACGGTGTGTGAAATACGCGAACGCAGCCGCAGCTTGTCGATCATATCGGGGCGGCGTAAATCGATATAGCGGTGTTTGAGGCGCACCTCTTCACCGACTTTGCCATGCTCGTCGAGCTGGAAAGGCGGCGTCACCGCGGTATTAAGCACTTCGACATCTTTTGCCAGTACTTCAATCATCCCGGTGGGCATGTTGGGATTTTGCGTGCCCTCGGGGCGCAGACGAACCCGCCCGGTAATGCGCAGAACGAACTCATTGCGAGCACGGTCGGCATTGGCAAACGCGTCGGCGGTATCTGGGTCCACGACGAACTGAGCGACGCCGTCGCGATCGCGCATATCGAGGAAGATAACCCCACCGTGGTCACGGCGGCGATGCACCCACCCGCATACGGTGACCGTCTGGTCTACCAATGTTTCATTTAGCTGGCCGCAATAATGACTGCGCATGTCTCATCCTGTTGTGTTTCGTGGCAAAAGATAATGGTGGGCCTTGATAGGCCCAGGTACGTGGGCTAGGCCGCCGTGTCTTTTTTCTTGGCCGCCGGACCGGTGCCATTCTGGCCGCCGGTCTCCGGCGTTGCGCTTTTGGCATCAGCAGCTAAATTCTTTTTGCTGCCGGTTTTAAAATCAGTCTCGTACCAGCCGCCGCCCGCCAGACGGAAACCGGCCGCGGATACCAGCCGCGACAAACTGGCGCTTTCGCAAACGGGGCAGTCCGTCAACGGATCAGCGCTGATTTTTTGCAATTTATCCATGCGATGGCCGCAGGCCTTGCACTCATATTCATAGATGGGCATGTTGATGACTCCAGATAAAGCTCAACTCCGACAAAACAGCAACATGAATGTTGCCAAGCTGCAATATGCGGCCCGTCGGGATAAATTCCAAGGCGATGATTATTCACGCCAGTTTATTATACCCTTTTGTGCCCCCTGCCGAGCAAGGCTAGACGCCACCGGCAGACAGTGGAGGTCAGAAAATGCCTAATGCAGTGATACTGGATGCCGAAAGCCTCGGCCCGCAAATCGATTTAACTGCCATCCGCCAGGCGGTATCGCATCTTGAGGTGTTTGGTCAAAGCACGACTCAACAGGCCCGTGAACGTCTGGCCAAGGCCGATATCGCCATTGTCAATAAAGTTGTGCTGGATGCGGAGACACTCGATCAATTGCCCTCGCTCAAATTGATTTGCGTGCTGGCTACCGGGCTTAACAATATCGACCTGGAGACTGCCCATGCCAGGGGGATAGCGGTTAAAAACGTTGCTGCTTATGGTACCGCCAGTGTGTCGCAGCACACCTTGATGCTGATGCTGACATTGGCAAACCGACTGCCGCTTTATCAACGGGATGTCGCCGCAGGTGCCTGGCAGAAAAGCGACTTCTTCTGCCTGCAGCATTATCCAACGATGCAGCTGTCGGGCAAGCACCTGGTGATGATAGGCCAAGGAGAATTGGGCTCGGAAGTGGCGCGTCTCGCTGAAGCGCTGGGCATGCGCGTCACCTTTGCGGCCCGCCCGGGTAATGAAGCGAACGACAACCGCGCGTCGCTCGACGACCTGCTACCGGAAGCCGACGTTATCAGCCTTCATTGCCCGCTGAATGACGCCACCCATCACCTGATCAATGCCTCACGCCTGGCCAGGGCCAAGTCTTCGTTATTGCTGGTTAACTGTGCCCGAGGAGGCGTTATCGACGAACATGCCGCGCTCTCGGCACTCAGGGATGGGCAGATCGGCGGGCTTGCCGTCGACGTGCTACCCAATGAGCCGCCCCGCGAAGGACATCCTCTGCTGGACGCGTTGGATGAAGCAATCAACCTGATTGTCACGCCCCATAACGCCTGGATTACGCCAGAAGCCAGGCAAAACATTGTCGGCTTGACCGCTGAGAACATCCAGCAGTGGCAAGCAGGCTGCTAATAAGTCGCGAAATGATCCGGAGCGTGGCACTGATCCAGGACGTTAAATTCGACATGGGTCACCTGCGCTCCTTCGGGACCTTTCCATAGCCATTCGCTGACGGTTTTTACATCCTCCGAACGGCCACAAAGCAACACTTCAACACGGCCGTCAGGCAAATTCTTTGCATAGCCGGTTAAACGGTGCTGCAGCGCCTGTTGTTGGGTAGAGCGCCGAAACCAGACGCCCTGCACTTTCCCCGTCACCCATGCACGTACACAGCAATCTGCCATTGTCGCCCTCCTGTTTTAACCGTCGTCATGTTCCTGATATTTGATAACAACAGCGCTATTGCGTGGCACCAACGGCCGACCTCTGCGTAACAGAAGCGAACGCGTAAAGGCGGCGCCAAACAGCAAAATGAGAGATGAATAATAAACCCACAGCAGCACCATCACGACAGAACCCGCTGCACCGTAAGTGGAAGCCGTTGCCGTATAAGCAAGATAGACAGCGATGACGCTCCGGCCAATGGTAAATAATACGGCTGTCACCAACGCCCCTATCAGGACATCTTGCCAACTCAACACCACATCGGGCAAGACCTTGAAAATCGTCGCAAAAAGAAGCGCAACGACCAATAGGGAAACCAGCGATTCGGCCACTTGGCTCAGCAGGCCCACGTAAGGCAGCAGTTGATCTGCAGCGCCGAGGGCGCTTCGGATGGCCACACCCAACACTAACGAAACCAGCAATATAAACCCGATCGACAGTACAACCGTCAGCGATAGGATGCGATTTTTAATGAACACCAGCGCCCCGTTAGCAGTCGGCTTGGCGGTGACGCCCCAGATCGTATTGAGCGAGAACTGCATTTGTGCGAACACCGTTGTGGCACCCACGACAAGTGCGCCCACGCCGAGTAGCGTCGGCATTACTCCCGCCTCCTGAATGCGCGATTGAGCGACGGCTTCCTCCACTACCGCTGCGGCATCAGGGCCGATAGTGCCTTGCAGTTGCGCCACAATCTGACCCTGGGCCGCCTCTTCACCCAGCACAAGGCCAATAACGGTGACCGCAATAATGATGGTGGGCGCCAGTGAGAAGAGGGTGTAAAACGCCAGAGAACCGGCATAGCTGAAGGCGTTGCGCTTCAACCATAATGACGCTGAATCCCTGATCACGTTGCCCCAAAAACAAGCACTGCGTTTAAGCATGAAAACTCCCTAATCCATTGATAAAGGGCCAACTATCCATGGCCTGATTTAATTAGCATACCCAATCACACCGTTGGCTGCAGAGGTAGATTGCGCCGCCTGGACAAGCCCACCATAATGCGGGGCCATGACTTACAGACAAAGGACGGCCTCGCATGCCAACTGATGCCTCACGCCCGAGCCAGGCGTATGAGTTTGACTGCCTCGTCTTTATTGGCCGTTTTCAGCCCCCTCACCTTGGCCATGTGGCGGTTATTCGTGAGGCGCTGAAGCAAGCCCGTCAGGTCATCGTGTTGGTCGGCTCATCCTGGCAGGCACGTTCGCTGCGTAACCCCTGGCGTTTTGATGAACGGCTGATGCTGTTGCGTTCAGGTTTTGACGAGGAGGATAACCAGCGGCTGGAAATCACACCGCTACTGGACGCGCTTTACAACAACGACGTCTGGGTTCGCGATGTTCAGCGTAAAGTACGGGATTTGACCGCGCCGACAAATGCCAGGCTGCCACGGATCGGACTTATAGGCGCTAGCCGGGGGCAATCCAGCTACTACCTGTCACTATTTCCGCAATGGGAGTCGGTGAGCGTCCCCTTGGTCGAAGGCATTTCGGCGAGCCAGATCCGTGAACGTTTATTCCGCTCGCCCGGCGCCACCGACGATTACCTCAGTACAGGGGCCTACCACGACCTACCGCCCGGCGTGGTCGATCATGTGCAAGCTTTTTGCCGGGGCAGCGACTATGAACAGCTGCTGGAAGAACAGCAACTGCTGGACCAGTATCGTCAAGCCTGGCAGCAGGCCCCCTACCCGCCCATTTTTGTCACCGTCAATGCCGTGGTGGTCCAATCAGGGCATGTGCTGCTGGTGCGCCGGACTGCAGCACCGGGTAAGGGGCTGTTCGCGCTGCCGGGCGGCTTTATCAATCCCCATGAGCGCTTGCTTGACGCCTGTCTGCGGGAATTGCGTGAGCGTATTCGCTTGAAGGTACCAGAACCGGTATTGAAAGGCTCATTGAGGGGGCAGCGCCTGTTTGACGAACCCCACCGCAGCTGGCGAGGTCGTACACTGGCGGAAGCGTTTTACTTTGCCCTGCGCCCTGACCAGCAGTTGCCTCGCTTGAAACCCGTCAAGGGCGGCGATCATGCCCGCTGGGTCGCCCTTGCCGACCTCCAGCCCGACAGCCTGTTTGAAGATCATTTTTTTATTATTCAAAATTTTCTCGGCCTACCTGCCGACTTCAGCAGCGTTCCATCGCACTAATTCAAACAACCAGGACTTATCCCTGCAGAAAGTCCCGAGGCAGCTTCATCATTTGTCGCCACAGGCGTTCGACACCAGGCTTGTGGACCAGTGAACAGCGGTATAGTCGAATTTCCAGCGGGATATCCCAATTGGCATCAGCGGCACGCACCAAACGACCGCTTTTGAGCTCCTCGCGAATGCAGAAATCCGGTATCCAGGCAACCCCCACCCCCTGCAATACCATGCCTTTCAAGCCCTCCGCCATGGCGGTTTCATAGACCGTGCGCAGCTTCATGCGCAGTGGGTCGTTTTTCAGCAGCATGCGCACACTGCGGCCCAAAAAGGCCCCCTGCGTATAAGCCAGATAGGGCACTGAACTATCCTGCTGAAGCGAAAACAACGGCTTGCCCTGGGCATCGGGTAATGACACGGGCAGCATATTGACGTTGCCGATCGAAAAAGACGGGAACACTTCGGCATCCAACTGCATGGTGGCGAAGGGATCATAATAGGCCAACATGAGGTCACAGTTGCCTTCCCGCAGCACGTGAATCGCCTCTCCGACATTCATGGCGACCAGGCGGGTAGGCAGCTCCCCGAGGCCTTTTTGCAACCTTGATATCCAGGGGGGATAAAAGCTCAGCGCTAACGAATGCGCGGCAACGATATCCAGCGCCTCATTGGCAATCGAGAGCCCCCGTAAATGGCCTAACGATTCGGTAAGCTGTTCAACAAGGTTTCGCGCGGTGACCAGAAACAGCTGGCCTTCTGAGGTCAAGCCCACCGGCGTTGTCGAACGGTCGACCAGGGTTACCCCCACCGCCTGCTCTAACGCCCGGATACGCCGACTGAACGCTGGCTGTGTCACGTGCCGCTGCCTTGCCGATGCCGAAAAGCTACGTGTATTGGCCAATGCGACAAAATCTTCCAGCCATTTTGTTTCAAGGTTCACCAACGACTCCTTGTCACCCTAGTTATTTGAATTGATCTGTCACCGAGCCGTGAGGCTACTGAATGGGCGCCGTTAAATAGGCTGCCCGAGAGACCACCTTTTTCCACCAGGGACGCTGGGCAATTTCATCCAGACTGATACGACGACATCTTGCGAAATCATTCTCGAGCATCAAGCTAACCTGAGTGGCCACCGACGCGCTGGGCATAAAAGCAGTAATTTCAAAATTCAACCGAAAAGAACGGTTGTCCATATTCACCGTACCGACGGTCGCTGCCTTGTTGTCAACGAGCATGACTTTTTGGTGTAAAAAACCTGGGAGATAACGGTATATTTTTACGCCTGCACGCAGCATGTCGGGCAGGAATGAAAAGGCTGACAGGAAAACCAGTAAATGATCGGGGCGTTCAGGCATCATGACCCGGACATCGACCCCCCGCATGGCGGCCAGCCGAAGTGCATCCTGAACGCCCTGATCCGGCACGAAATAAGGGCTGGTCACCCACAGCCGCTCTTCCGCGCTCTGAATCACCTGCTGTATAAGCAGGCTGGCCGTGTCCTGGCGATCTGCGGGCCCCGAGGGCACCACGACCACATGGTGGTTACTGGCAAAGGTCTTCAGGGGCTGCCAATCCAGGGTAATGACCTCCCCTGTGGCCCAATGCCAATCTTCCCAGAAGGCTTCCTGAAGACCCAGGACACTCGGGCCTTCAAGCTTGAGATGGGTATCACGCCAGGGGCCACGAGCCGGGTCCTCGCCCAGATACTCCACGCCGACGTTAAACCCGCCAAGCCAACCTTCCTGGCCGTCGACCACCATCACCTTGCGGTGATTACGGAAATTCAGCTGGAAAGGATGCTTCAGCCCCCTGGAGGAACGAAACGCACTGACTTCAATACCTGACTGCGCCAGATCATTTAAATAGCGATCGTTGAGCTTTCGGCTGCCCATCTCGTCGTAGAGGAAGTAAATATTGATGCCACGCCGGACAGCCTGCTGAAGGTATGCCATCAATCGACGCCCGAGGCGATCATCCCGGACGATGAAAAATTGCAGAAGGATATAGCGCTGTGCACGCTCGATACCGGCAAACAGGCTTTCGAACGTTTCCTTGCCGTCAATCAGCAAGGTTGCCTGATTCCCCTGCGTCATCGGCATCATGGCTAACTGCTCAACGGCTTTAATGTCAGCGCTTTTGGCTGAAACGCTGTAAGGATCAATGTTGGCACGATAACGCACCAGCATGCGGCGCAATATATTGTCACGCACCCCGCGGGCCGTGACATAACCATAAAACCGCGGCCTTCCAAATAGCCAGTAGGCAGGTACGGCCACATAAGGAAAGGTGAGCAGTGAAATAATCCAGGCGACCGCCCCCTGAGAGGTCCGGCTGGACATCAACGCCATAATCGCTGAAACAATCCCCAGCGCATAGATCAACAAGATGCCGGTCCCTAGCAACCACGAGGTCATAGTGGTGTCCTCATTATGGGTGTCAATTCCATTGCGATGCGCCGGTTGAACATGGATAAAGCCCCGCCACTGGCAGAGCCTTTATAGCCTGGAACACCTTGCCCGTTACGACACTCAAGCCGTCTGGGCGATAATGTCCTTCCACTTGGCAGGCCCGGTCTGGTGAACCGAGGTCCCTGCACTATCCACGGCAACGGTAACAGGCATGTCTTCCACTTCGAACTCATAAATGGCTTCCATGCCGAGATCCTCGAAGCCAACCACGCGAGACTTCTTGATTGCCTGGGCGACGAGATAAGCGGAACCACCCACCGCCATCAGGTAAACCGCCTGGTTATCGCGAATGGCGTCAATGGCTTCCTGCCCACGCTCGGCCTTGCCGACCATGCCCAGCAGGCCTGTTTCTACGAGCATGGTACGGGTGAACTTGTCCATACGGGTGGCGGTGGTGGGGCCTGCGGGGCCTACGACTTCGTCTCCGATCGGGTCTACCGGGCCCACATAGTAGATAAACCGCCCTTTCATATCGACAGGTAAGGGGTCACCCTTGGCAATCATATCCACCATACGCTTGTGGGCCGCATCACGCCCGGTCAACAGCTTGCCGTTCAACAAGAGTGTATCGCCGGGCTGCCAGGCCCTGACGTCTTCGGGTGTCACCGTATCCAGATTGACACGTTTGACGTTGTCGCCTGCCTCACGGGTAATTTCCGGCCAGTCCTCCAGCTTGGGAGCAGGCAATGCCACAGGGCCCGAGCCATCCAGCGTGAAGTGGGCATGGCGAGTGGCGGCGCAGTTGGGAATGATGGCAACCGGCTTATTCGCTGCGTGGGTTGGGTAATCCTTGACCTTGATATCGAGCACGGTGGTCAAACCGCCCAACCCCTGGGCGCCAATGCCACTTTTATTGACCTTGTCGAACAGCTCCAGACGAAGCTCCTCGGCACGATTGCTGGCCCCACGTGCCTGCAGGTCTTGGATATCGATCGGGTCCAGCAGTGCCTCTTTGGCAATTTCCATGGCCTTTTCCGCCGTACCACCAATGCCAATGCCCAGCATGCCCGGCGGACACCAGCCTGCCCCCATTTTAGGCAGTTGCTCCATCACCCAGTCCACCACGCTGTCAGAGGGGTTGAGCATGGCAAACTTGGATTTTGCTTCGCTGCCGCCGCCCTTGGCTGCCACATGAATATCGACTTGATCGCCCGGCACGAGTTTGTGGTGGATAATCGCCGGGGTGTTGTCCTTGGTATTCTGGCGCTTGCCATCAGGGTCCGCCAGGACAGACGCCCGAAGAATATTGTCAGGGAGCTGATAAGCGCGACGCACCCCTTCATTGACCATGTCATCCAGACTCATGTCCGCGTCCCAGGTTACCTTCATGCCCACATGAACGAACACGGTGACGATACCGGTATCCTGACAAATCGGGCGATGGCCGGTGGCACACATCCGTGAATTGATCAGAATCTGGGCGATCGCATCCTTGGCGGCGGGGTTTTCTTCACGCTCGTAAGCGGCCGCCATGGCATCGATAAAGTCTTTGGGATGGTAGTAAGAGATGTACTGCAGTGCATCGGCAACGCTTTGAATCACGTCGTCCTGGTGAATCACGGTCATGAACAAACTGCTCCTCGGTTATCGTCTTATCGGCGGCCTAAGCGGTTATTGGAATAGCGGCCTTTTGGCTGAAAACATTATACCGTATTGGCATTACCCCGGCAGTAACACCAACGTTATAGAATCAGGGAATGGCAGGTTTTAGTGATCTCAGCAGTAAGATAACGGTATAAATTATGGTGTATTGATTTGACAGCCCGGGCACAAATACAGCCGCCGGGAGCCAACCATCATACGTTCGATAATCTGGCCGCAGCGATGGCAGCCAAGTCCCGCCCGTTCAAAAACGCTGAATCGCCATTGGCGGCGCGGTTCACCCGTGGCAATGGCCTGCTCAATCCAGGACTGTGTATTGGTAACACCCGCCTGCTCGTAGGCCTGACGAGTCGTTTCGATAATGCAAACGGCGAGTTGTTGGCGCTGTTGCTCGGTTAAATCAACGGGGCGTTGTTTGGGGTGGCACCGGGCGTAGAAAAGAATTTCCGAGCGCAGATAATTGCCTAACCCCGCGACAAAACCCTGGTCGAGTAGTAATGCCCCCAGGCTGCGCCGATGAAATTGCTTGAGGCTCAATCGTTGCTGAACTTGCAGTGGCGTCACCGCCTGGCTCAGCAGGTCAGGCCCGAGCCGGGACAAAAAAGGATGCTCGGCGAGATTATCTTCATGCCAGAGTGAAATATCCGACGCGCTATAGAGACTGGCGCAGCGCCCTTCTGTGGTTAATCGAACGCGCAGCGAGCGCCGGGTACTGGGTGGCTTACCTTCTTTGTGCAGTTTCCAAACCCCATAAAGCTGATTATGGGAGTAGAGCACGCGCTGATCGGCGAACCCAATCAGCATTACCTTGCCCCGGGTGTCTACCCGCAAAACCCGCACCCCAATCAGCGACGCTGCCTGCTCGGCAAGTTCGGGGAAGGCGAACCAGGCATCGTCAACCACCCGGCCGCCTATCTGCTGCTCAATACGATCTGCCGCACGGCGGATTTCTGGACCTTCAGGCATGCCCTACCCTAGCGCCAGCTGTTTTTCTTTCATCTTGTGCAACTGGTCACGCAGGCGTGCCGCTTCCTCGAACTCGAGATTTTGCGCCGCTTCAAACATGGCATCCTCGATTTTGCTGATCGCGGCGAGGAAATCGTGCTTGTCCATACTGGCGGTATCGTACTCGGCAGCACTCTCAGCCACCTTGCGATCACTGCCACGCTTACGGTTGCTTTTCTTGCCTGGGGCCTGCGCAGCTTCCATGATATCGGTCACCGAACGGGTAATCGTGGTGGGGGTGATACCATGGGCCTCGTTGTGGGCCTTCTGCTTGTCACGCCGACGCTCGGTTTCATCCATCGCCCTGCGCATGGAATCGGTAACCCGGTCGCCGTAAAGGATGGCTTTGCCCTGGGCGTTACGCGCAGCGCGGCCAATGGTCTGGATCAACGAGCGTTCGTTACGCAGGAAGCCTTCTTTATCGGCATCGAGAATGGCAACCAATGAGACTTCCGGGATATCCAGCCCCTCTCGCAGCAGGTTGATCCCCACCAGCACGTCGAATTTACCCAGCCGCAGGTCGCGAATGATTTCCACCCGCTCGACGGTATCGATATCCGAGTGCAGATAACGAACGCGGATACCATGCTCATCCAGGTATTCGGTCAGATCTTCTGCCATGCGCTTGGTGAGAGTGGTCACCAATACGCGTTCGCCCACTTCCGTGCGAAGTCCGATCTCGGACAGCAAATCATCCACCTGAGTGCTTGCAGGACGCACTTCAATTTCAGGATCCAGCAGCCCCGTCGGCCGCACGACCTGCTCGACCACCTGGCCTGCATGCTCGGCTTCGTAGGGGCCCGGTGTCGCCGAGACGAAAATCGTTTGCGGCGAAATGGCTTCCCACTCTTCAAACTTCATCGGCCGGTTATCGAGTGCAGATGGCAGGCGGAAACCGTATTCCACCAGCGTTTCTTTGCGCGACCGGTCGCCTTTGTACATACCGCCTACCTGGGGCACGCTGACGTGGGATTCATCGATAAACAGCAGCGCATCGTCAGGCAGGTAGTCGAAAAACGTCGGTGGCGGCTCGCCGGGGGCGCGGCCGGATAAATAGCGTGAGTAGTTTTCGATACCGTTGCAGTAACCCAGCTCGAGCATCATCTCGATATCGTAAAGCGTACGCTGCTCGAGCCGCTGCGCCTCTACCAGACGCTCGTGCTTGCGCAGCCACTCCAGGCGCTCTTTAAGCTCCGCCTTGATATCGTCAATCGCAGCCAGGATCGTCTCCCGGGGCGTAACATAGTGGGATTTCGGGTAGATGGTCATGCGCGGGACTTGCCCGCGCACGTCGCCCGTCAGGGGATCAAAGAGCCGGATCGAGTCGATTTCATCGTCAAACAACTCCACCCGTACGGCTTCTTCTTCGGCATCCGCCGGGAAAATATCGATCACGTCGCCTCGCACCCGGTAAGTACCACGGCGAAAATCCATATCGTTGCGGGTGTATTGAAGTTCCGCCAGGCGGCGCAGGAAGGCACGCTGGTCGATCAACTCGCCGCGGGTAAAATGCAAGCGCATCTTGAGGTACTGGTCAGGGTCGCCCAGGCCGTAGATCGCCGACACCGATACGACGATCAACGCATCCCGGCGCTCCAGGAGTGCCTTGGTCGCCGACAGGCGCATCTGCTCGATGTGGTCGTTGATGGAGGCATCTTTTTCAATAAAGGTGTCCGACGACGGCACATAGGCTTCCGGCTGGTAGTAATCGTAGTAGGAAACGAAGTACTCAACGGCGTTGTCCGGGAAAAACGCTTTGAACTCACCATAAAGCTGCGCCGCCAACGTCTTGTTGGGCGCCATGACAATCGTCGGCCGCTGCTGTTGCGCGACGATATTGGCCATGGTGAAGGTTTTCCCCGAGCCGGTGACACCGAGCAGCGTTTGATGGGCAAGCCCCGACTCAAGACCACTCACCAAGCCCTCGATAGCGTTGGGCTGGTCGCCTGCGGGCTCAAACTTCGACTGCAACCGGAAATCCTTGCTCATCTTCGCTCCTGATCAGGGTAAGGCGAGCTACGTGGCGCTCGTCGTAATCTCCACGGTCGATGAGGTCATCAACCGCTGGATGGGGCAGCGATGGCTGATATCTTCCAGCCGGGCACGCTGCTCGGCATCGTCAATGCCGTGAAATGTCATCGTCACTGCCAGCTTGTAAACGCCTTTCGTTTCCTGGCTATCATCGCGCTGAACAGTGACGGTAATGCCTTCCAGGGGCCATTGCTTCCGCTTGGCGTACATCTGTACCGTAATGGCCTTGCAGGTACCCAAGGCGATATCGAAGTAGTCGTGGGGGTCCGGCGCGCTGCCGTCGCCCCCCACAACGGGCGGCACATCCGCCGCCAGATCCTCAAGGCCGTCAACCTCAACGCGCTGTCGAAAGACGCTGTTGCGCTCACTGATCACCGTAATCGGCTTGTGCATCATGTTACCTTTATGCCCAGGTTGAGCTTTTCAACGGCCTTGATGAGCGCTTCACGCTTTACCCGGCCGTCCACCTCAGCGCCATAGCGGCCCACTTCAGCGCTGTCCACGCCGTCGAGCATCATCAGCGCTGTGGTAATCTGATTGACCTGTTCAGCGGATTTGACCCCGTGAAAGGTTAATGATTGCTGTGCCATTGGCTAGCCTTGTTTCAAATACATTGTACTGTCACGGGTCAATGCCAACGATTATTGGCTCTCCGAGCGGATTGATATTGTCCTATGCAAAACTGATACAGACAACGAGTCTAGCATGCGGCGGGGACCTTGCAATCGCGGCCCATCGCCCACACTTAAGGTAAAATTGATTCGCATCACGATTCAGCCACCCCTTCAACAGGAGTTGTCATGGCGACCGTTCCCTCTCTCGATGCCCTTAACAGCGGTATTCGCCTTCACCACTTGGCGGCCTTGGATATCCAAGGCCCCGATGCCGAGAAATTCTTGCAAGGGCAAACCAGCGCTCAGGTCAGCCTGGCCGACGGGCGCTTTGCGCCCCTCACCTGTTTCTGCACGCCAAAGGGGCGCGTGCTGGCGAATGCTCAACTGATGAAGATAGGCGACAGTCATTATCGGCTACTTCTCAGCGAGTCGCTGCTGGAAACGCTGACCAGCCATTTGAAAAAATTTGCTGCTTTCTATAAAGCGGAGTTGACCCCACTTGCCGAGCTCTCGCTGGTCGGCGCGGGAGAAAATGCCCGCTCAATCGCGGAAACGCTGGATCTCCCCCTACCCAAGGCGCCAGGCACTCAATCCGCAAACTCGCACGCCAGCGTGCTATGTTATCCAGGGGATACACCACGCTGGCTGTTCTGCCTGGAAGACGACACCCTGATCGAGGCCCTTGACGATGAAGGCGGCCGGGCGGCCTGGCAACTGGCCGACATTCGCAGCGGCCTGGCATGGTTGACCGAGGCACAGCAGGACCATTTCCTGCCGCAGATGCTCAACTGGGAAGCGCTTGGCGGTATCAGCTTCAAAAAAGGCTGTTATACCGGTCAGGAAGTCGTTGCCCGGGCCCATTTCCGCGGTCAGGTAAAAAAACGCCTGGTGCGCGCTGAACTTGCGAATAGCGAGACGCCGACAACCGGGGACACGGTCATCAATGAAGCCAGCAAGGCCGTCGGCGAAGTCGTTAACAGCGCCGTGAGCGAAACAGGCAGCATCGAGCTTCTAGCCGTCATGAATACCAAGGTGATGGAAGAGGCCATGCCCGTTTATATCGGGGAGGCCCGCTTGGCACTGCTTGACCTTCCCTACCCTATCGAACGGCTCGACCCCGAACAACTTGCCATGGGCCTGGCGAATTGAAGGCTGGTTAATCGACGGCATAGGGTAGTCGAAACAGGCGGGCAGCATTGGCGCTGCTGATGGCGGCGACATGCTCGCGTGTTTGTCCGCGTAATGTTGCCACGACATCGCAGACGTCACTCACCCGGCAGGGTTCATTGCGCTGGCCCTGGTAGCCACTGAGCGGCATATCGGGGCTGTCCGTTTCCAGCACAAAGCTGTCATCGGGTAATGCCCTGATAACGCGGTGCAAGCGCTTTGCCCGCTGATAGCTCGCCGCGCCCCCCAACCCAAGGACATAACCGAGATCCACAAACTTCCTGGCCTGTTCGTAAGACCCGGCAAAGGCGTGGATCAACCCGGCCCTGGAAAGCGTGCGCTGGCGAAGCCGTTTGGCGACGGTGTCGTTGGCTTTGACACAGTGCACGACCACCGGCAACGCATGTTGCTTGGCCAGGGTCAATTGGGCATCGAAGTACGCCCACTGGGCATCGAGCGTAGCGTCGAAGCGTGCATCAATCCCGCACTCGCCGACGGCAACCAGCTCGGAACGCTCATTCAGCAAGCACGCCAATCGGGCAAGATCCTGGTCACGGTGTTCATCCATAAAGTAAGGATGAAGGCCCGCGCAAACGCTGACATCCTGGTGTTGCTCCCCAAGCGCCAGCACGGCTTGCCAACGGGCGCAGGTCGTCCCCGGCACGATAAAGTGCTTGACCCCCACGCCTCTCGCGGCTGCCATGACCGCATCACGATCAGGATCGAACTCCGTAAAATCAAGATGGCAGTGGGCATCAATCAGCATGGTCGCCTCGTATTGCCAGGCTAGTGCTCGCGTGTCGGCTGGAAGCGAATGTCCGGCCAGCGCTCCTGGGTCATCTGCAGGTTGACGCGAGTCGGCGCGATGTAGGTCAGGTAGCCCCCGCCATCGATCGCCAGGTTGGCGCTTGCCTTGCGCTTGAATTCCTCCAGCATCTTGGCATCTTCACAATACACCCAGCGGGCCGTCTGCACATTGACGGCTTCATACAGGCAATCCACCTTGTATTCTTCCTTCAAGCGGTGCGCCACCACGTCAAACTGCAGCGTCCCCACGGCCCCCAGGATCAGGTCATTGTTGTCGATCGGCATGAAGACCTGCGTAGCGCCTTCTTCCGAGAGCTGCTGCAGGCCTTTCTGCAAGGCTTTCATTTTAAGCGGATCTTTCAGGCGAACGCGTTTGAAAAGCTCCGGCGCAAAGTGTGGAATACCGGTAAAGCGCATATTCTCGCCCACGGTAAACGTATCGCCAATCTGGATGGTGCCGTGGTTGTGCAGGCCAATGATATCGCCAGGCCAGGCTTCTTCCACCTGGGAGCGGTCGGAGGCCATGAACGTCAGCGCGTCGGCAATCTTGACATCCTTGTTGATACGCACATGGCGCATTTTCATGTTCTTGTCGTACTTGCCCGAGCACACCCGCAGAAAAGCGATACGATCACGGTGGTTGGGATCCATATTGGCCTGGATCTTGAACACGAAGCCCGTAAAACGAGGGTCGTCAGCCGGGACATCCCGCACATCGGTTTCCCGGGGCTGGGGGGCTGGTGCATATTCAACAAAGCCATCCAGCATTTCGCGAACGCCAAAGTTACCCATCGCGGTTCCGAAGTAGACGGGCGTCAATTCCCCACGGCGATAGGCGTCAAGGTCGAACTCATGGGATGCGCCGCGCACCAGCTCGACTTCCATGCGCAGTTCCTCGGCCTGCTCTTCACCCAGCACTTCGTCTACCTCGGGATTATCCAGCCCCTCGATACGCTTGTCCTCGGGGATACGACTGCCCTGGCCCTGGGTGTAGAGATGAACCACATCGTTGTACAGGTGATACACCCCACGGAAATGCCGTCCCATGCCAATGGGCCATGTCATGGGCGCACACTGGATATTGAGCACCGTCTCGACTTCGTCCATCACCTCGATGGGGTCACGGATATCGCGGTCCATTTTATTGATGAAGGTCAGAATCGGCGTGGTGCGTAGACGACAGACGTCCATCAGCTTGATGGTCCGGTCCTCGACGCCTTTAGCACCGTCAATCACCATCAGGGCAGAGTCCACCGCTGTCAGGGTACGGTAGGTATCTTCAGAGAAATCCTCGTGACCTGGCGTATCAAGCAGGTTAACGATGCGTCCTCCGTAGGGAAACTGCATCACGGAGGTTGTCACCGAGATGCCCCGCTCCTGCTCCATTTTCATCCAGTCCGAGGTGGCATGACGGTCATTACGCTTGCTTTTCACCGAACCGGCCAGCTGGATGGCATTGCCAAACAGCAGCATCTTTTCAGTAATGGTCGTTTTACCGGCATCGGGGTGGGAAATGATAGCAAAGGTTCTTCTAAGCCCGGCTTCCTGGGCTAATTGGGTATCTTTCATCGGGCCTCATCATTAGCGTGTACTCAGCCAGACACATGGATGCCAAGTGTCAGTGGCCGAGCTATATGGCATTGCTGGCAATTGTACCCTCGCAGACAATCTTGGGCCACAAGAGGACGGTTTGGGGACGGGTTAGAACGCAGCCTCCTGTCGTGAACAGCGGGCACCATGGAGAGGCGCCAGACGCGAATAAGCGGCCATAAAAAAACGCCGGAAGACCGGCGTTTTTTTTTAAGCTGTCGCTAACCAATGGAATATCAGGCGAAGGTGTTGACCTGAGTTCCCACGGTGCCCTCTTTTGCCAGATCAGGCTGTGCACCGGTATCGGCGGACGCCATGATGTCAGTCACCTGCTGCGCCTGCGTATCCAATGCTTCCTTGAATACCTGCATCTGAGCCTGTTCAGCACTCTGGGCCTGGTTCATGTAAAGCGCTGTGCTCACCGCATTACTGACGGCTACATCCATATGGTCACCTCAATGTAGTACGAATATACTAGGAGACTAGCAAATGGCACGACAACACGCAAAACACACTCTCTAAAAACGCTCGGCCCTGAAGGGCGCCATGTCGATGGCGGGCGTCTTGCCTTCCATCATGTCAGCAAGCAGGTAGCCCGTTGCCGGTCCCAGGGTAAACCCTTGATGACCGTGTCCGAAGGCCAACCAGAGGCCTTTATGCCGAGGCGCGGGGCCAATCACCGGCTTCATATCCGGAAGACACGGGCGTGCGCCCTTCCAGGCGGCTTCATCAAGACGCTCAGCCAGCGGGAAAATACGTCGTGCAGCGCTTTCCGCCGCGCTTAGTTGGCCTTCATCAGCCGGTGACTCAAGGCGGTCCAGCTCGGCACCGGTGGTCAGCCGAATGCCTGCATTCATGGGCGCCAGCAAATAGCCTACCTCGGCATCCATCAACCAGTACTGCAACCGAGCCGGTGCTTGAGTGGCATAATGCATGTGATATCCCCGCTTGACGAAGGTCGGGAAGCGGTAGCCCAAGCCTTTGAGCCACTCGCCTGACCAGGGTCCCAGCGCCATTACGACATCGTCTGCGACCACCTCTCCATCACTGGTGGTCACACACCATTGTGCTTCACGCTGGGTGACCGACTGAATGTCACTTTGCACAATCTGACCGCCATTGGCGACGAATGATGCTGCATACGCGGCCACCAACGCGCCAGGGTCAGCGACTGTCCAGGGATCAAGCCAGTGAATGGCCCCCATGATTTCATCGCCAAGGTCGGGCTGTTTGTCTAGCAACGCCTGTCGATCCAACACCTGAAATTGCACATCGTAGAGGTCCCGCATTTCTTCGGCCTCTTTCGCGCGCTTGGCCAGCTTCTCAGGCGTTCGATATATCTCCAGCCAGCCTTGGCGACGCACCAGGTCCTCGGCACCCGCGGCCTCGATCATCGGTCCATGGGTTTTAAGACACAGCTGAATCAAGGAGGCATATTCCGGCACGATCTGGCGGTAGCGACGCGGCGAGGAATGATGCCAATAGCTCAATAACGGCGACGCCGCCTCCAGCATACCGCCAGTACGATAGCGAATATCCACGCGTCGATTGGGCAGCACGCTCAGGATGGTTTTAAAATCGCGAGGAAAGGGGTAGGGCTTTACCGCTTCACGCTGGATAATACCGGCATTGCCAAAGGAGGTTTCCCGGCCTGGCTGGCGTCGGTCCATCAGAGTGACCTGAATCCCCCGCTGCTGCAGATGCCATGCAATGCTGACACCTACCATACCTGCCCCTAACACCACCGCATGACGCGACATTGAAACACCCTCCCATCGACAAATTGCACGACACGCAGGTCAGTCACACCGCACGCCTAGTTACCTAAAAAATAGCACTGATAAAGAAGCATTAATACAGTCTAAAAAACTGTTTTTAATAAAAAAATCAGAAATTAATATCGCCAAAAACAAAAAAACCGAAAGCGTTCGGTATTACGGCACAGCAATTGCTTTGCCTTATTACCGCGAGGACCATCATTATGGCAAAAGGCGCTAATTCAGCGCCGCCTTAACCACGCTTCGCCGTGCGCCATGCACCCAAATAGAGCTTGCAGCGCACCAAAAAAGAACAAGGATGCCACCATGCCACTTACCCCCATCATCGATACAGAACTGCTCGATACACTATGGGTATTATGGGCAGCCGCACTGGTCTTTGTCATGCAGGCGGGTTTTTTATGCCTGGAAGCGGGCACAACCCGCAGCAAAAACGCCATCAATGTCGCGATGAAGAATATTGCGGATTTTGCCATTGCACTGAGCGTCTTCTGGCTGGTGGGCTTCGGGTTGATGTTCGGCGTCTCGGAAAGCGGCTGGCTGGGCACAAGCCTGTTCGGGTGGCAACTCAACTCAGCATCCAGCTGGGTAATCACGCTATTCATCTTTCAGGCCATGTTCTGCGCTACCGCGGCGACCATTGTGGCAGGCGCCGTCGCCGAGAGAATGCCGTTTTTTACCTACCTCTGGACCGCCCTCTGGATAGCGCTACTCATCTACCCCGTATTCGGGCACTGGGCATGGGCCGGCCTACTGGGAGGGGAAAGCGGCTGGCTCGCTTCGCTGGGGTTTGTGGATTTTGCCGGTTCCACCGTCGTTCACAGCGTGGGGGGCTGGGTCGCGCTTGCGGCCGTTCTCGCCATCGGCCCTCGCCAGGGACGCTTCAACCAAAACCAACCCCCCACTGCCTTTCCGGCGGGCAACCTGCCCCTCGCCATGCTGGGGGCGCTGTTCATGATACTCGGCTGGTTTGGCTTCAACGGCGGCAGCACGCTGGCCATCAACGGCCAGGTACCCGGCATTCTCGCCAATACGGTCCTGGGCGCCGCAGGGGGCATTCTATCCGCCATGCTGATGGGCTGGCGAGCCCGCCGCTATGCCGACGTCATGTATGCCATCAACGGCGCCATTGCCGGATTGGTCGCTGTTACCGCAGGAGCCCATGCAGTGTCGATGTCAGCGGCACTGGGCCTCGGGGCTGTCAGCGGTGTTCTGATGGTGATCACCAGCGAATGGCTGCTCAACCACCGCATCGATGACGCCGTAGGCGCTATTCCGGCGCATCTGGTTCCCGGCATTTGGGGCACGCTCGCTCTGCCCTGGATAGCCGACCCCGAGGCGCTGGGGACTGGGCTGGGCACGGTGGAACAGGCCGGTGTGCAGCTGCTGGGCGTCGTTATCTGCGGACTCTGGAGTTTTGGTATTGCGTGGCTGCTGTTTCGTATCTCCGGGCGCTATTTTCCGCTTCGGGTTAGCCCTGAAGATGAAAAAATGGGCTTAAACCTCGCCGAACACGGCACCCATAACGAACTGACCCAATTGCTGGAACACATGCGCCGCCATGAACAACAGGGCGACATGCGCCAGCGCATCGAGGCAGACCCTTTTTCTGAAGTGGGCGAGATTGCCGCAGGCTACAACCGTGTCGCGGCGGCCCTGGAAAGCGCTATCGGCCATACCCGGGTGATGCTTCACAACCTGCGTGACGGCGTGCTTACCTGGCAGGCCAACGGGATACTCACCAGCCTCAACCCGGGTGCGGAGCAGCTGTTTGGCGTTCAAGCCGAGCAGATGATAGGCACCCCTGTCAGCCGCTTACTGGAGCGCACCAACCTGGCGCCGGGTGAACGCCATGAAATCAAGCTGCGCTCCGCCACTCAGGAAGTCCGCTATCTGGAAGTCCAGATCAGCGAAGGAGCCAGCGGTTCGGACTCGGAACGTTCCGGCATGGTGCGCGACATTACCGAACGCAAGCGCCTGCAGGAACAGTTAAACCGCGAGCGGGACCTGGCCAGAACGACCCTGGCCTCGATTGGGGATGGCGTCATCACCTGCGATGCTAGCGGCCTGATCACCTTCATGAATAGCGAAGCCCAGCGGCTGACCGGTTGGCACCTTCGCGAGGCTCGTGAAAAACCGATCCAGTCGATTTATCGCCTCATCGACGACAAAACCGGCAGTCTACTCAGCAACCCGGCGCGCCAGGTACTCACCCAGCACCGCGCCATTCATTCCACCGAGGACGGCTGGCTTGAGCACTGCGACGGACAGCGAACGCCCATTCAACACAGTGCCGCCCCGATTCGCTCGCGCAGCGGCATTACGTTGGGCGCAGTAGCGGTCTTCCAGGACGTCAGCATCACTCGCCAACTTGCCGACCAGCTTAACTACCAGGCCAGCCACGACAACCTGACAGGGCTAATCAACCGTCGAGCATTTGAAACAACGCTGAGCCAGTTGCTCGATGGCCAGGAAGGCAGTCACGTTTTATGCTATCTGGATCTTGACCAGTTCAAGATCGTCAACGATACCTGCGGCCACATCGCCGGTGATGAGCTTCTCCGCCAGGTGGCCACAAAACTGCAGGCTTATGTCCGCAGCAGCGATACCGTCGCCCGCCTTGGTGGCGACGAGTTTGCCCTGTTGCTACCCAACTGCCCCATGGATCAGGCCAGACAAATTGCCGATGCTATCCGCTGCGATATCGAAAACTATCGCTTTGCCTGGCAGGAGCACACCTTTGGTATTGGCGTCAGCATCGGGCTGGTCGTTCTGAGTGATGCCCACATGCAGTTAACCGATGCCCTGCACGCTGCCGATGCCGCCTGCTACACCGCCAAGGAGGCAGGACGCAACCGCCTACACTGTTACCAGGCCAATGACCATTCGGTACTCGAACGCGACGGTGAGCTTCGCTGGGTACAGCGCTTGCAGAACGCGCTCGACAATGATCATTTCCGACTCTTCTCGCAACCTATCGAAGCTGTCTGCGCCAAACGCCCCGCTTACCAGGAAATACTTTTACGCCTGGAGGAAGACGGCAACCTGATCACACCGGGCAGTTTTCTACCCGCTGCCGAGCGCTACCACTTTATGCCGCGCATTGACCGCTGGGTGGTCCGCAACACCCTTGCATGGCTGTCCGATATTACCCGCTCAGCCCCCGACACTGCCTGGGGCTGCTGGGGGGTCAACCTCTCGGGCGCGTCGCTGTCCGATGGCGAATTCTGCCGGGACCTGATCACCCAGGTGCAAAATGCCCAGTTGCCCAAGGGCAGCCTGTGCTTTGAAATCACCGAAAGCGCGGCCATTGCACAACTTTCCAGCGTGATCGAGCTCATCCACACACTGAAACAACTGGGCTGCCGGTTTGCGCTGGATGATTTTGGCACAGGGCTGTCTTCCTTTAGCTACTTGAAACAGCTGCCCGTTGATTATTTAAAAATCGACGGGCATTTCATTCGCCATGTCCATGAAGACCCGATTGATCGAGCAATGGTGGAAGCCATTCACGCCGTGGGCAAAGCGCTCAGTATAGAAACCATTGCTGAATTCGTCGAAACGCAGCAAACCCTGGATACGCTAAAGGCCCTTGGCATTGACTATGCGCAAGGCTATTTACTCGGACACCCCGGCCCACTCACCCAGGTAGGCGGACAGCCCATCAAGGTGATGCCACGCTGACCAACAAGTGACGCCCAGAAAATTCCCGGATGGGAGAAGTCATTGGGAAGTTCAAAACGGGAGAGAAGATATAGATGAATGAAGATAAGCGGGTAAAACAGAAAAGAGGTTAATGGGGTGGATGATGGGGATCGAACCCACGACCACCGGAGCCACAATCCGGGGCTCTACCACTGAGCTACATCCACCATAACCTGTAGAAGGGAACTGCTGATTACTGTGCTGTCACTGGGGTGGATGATGGGGATCGAACCCACGACCACCGGAGCCACAATCCGGGGCTCTACCACTGAGCTACATCCACCATTGACAACTGCAACCGACGAGATTTCAAGGCTGATCGCTACTGGTACAAATGGCGCGCCCAGCAGGATTCGAACCTGCAACCTACGGCTTAGAAGGCCGTTGCTCTATCCGGTTGAGCTATGAGCGCACATGTAATATCCGTGAACAAAGACATTGATGAGCACTTGACCACAACCATCGCCTGGAAAAGCAAAACTACCTTTCGCGTTAGACGTGGTCGGGGTGGAGGGATTCGAACCCCCGACATCCTGCTCCCAAAGCAGGCGCGCTACCAGACTGCGCTACACCCCGATTTCATTGCCTAAACGCTGCCGCCTGGCCCGTCTCAAGCGAGGCATATATTACTGTTTTTAATTTTAAAGTCAACCATCAAGCTGACAACTTACCCTGGCACTTTGCCTGACTGCCCCATCATGCGAAAATTGGTAACGGCAGACCTTTGGTTAACACTCGTGTCTTTAGTTCGCCCTTCAACCTCTACGGGGATTTCTTTACATGACCGCCCAACTCATCGATGGCAAAGCTATCGCCGCCAATGTCCGTCAGCATGTTGCTCAACAGGTAGCTGCCCGCCAGCAGGCAGGTAAACGAGCACCCGGACTTGCGGTTGTGGTGGTAGGAGACGACCCCGCCTCACAAGTCTATGTGAACAATAAGCACCGCGCCTGTGAACAGGCAGGCATTCTTTCCTTTCAGCACGCCCTGCCCAGCGATACTTCCCAGCAGACACTTGAAGCGCTGGTTGACCAGTTAAATGACGATCCTACCGTCGACGGCATTCTTGTCCAGCTCCCCTTGCCCGACTCGCTCAACGCCGAACCGATACTCGAACGGATTCGACCCGACAAGGACGTCGATGGCTTTCATCCCTTCAATATTGGCCGGCTGGCCCAGCGCATGCCTGCCCTTCGCCCCTGTACACCAAAAGGCATCATGACGCTGCTCGAACAGAGTGGCGTCAAGGTCCGCGGTCTCGATGCCACCGTCGTCGGCGCCTCTAACATCGTCGGGCGGCCCATGGCACTGGAGCTGATGCTTGCCGGCGCCACCACCACGGTATGCCACCGGTTTACCAGGGATCTGGAAGCACATGTCCGACGTGCCGATCTTGTCGTGGTTGCCGTCGGCAAGCCCGGCATCGTGCAGGGTGACTGGATCAAACCCGGTGCCGTGGTGATTGACGTGGGGATCAATCGCCAGGAAGACGGCAAGCTGAAGGGGGATGTCGGCTTCACCGCTGCCGCCGAACGCGCCAGCCTGATCACCCCCGTCCCTGGCGGCGTAGGACCGATGACCGTCGCCACCCTGCTGGAAAACACCCTGGCGGCCGCTGAACAGCACGATCAATCTGACAGCTAACCGCGCTGTTTATCTTCTTCTGACGTACAGGAAACCAACATAGTGAAGCGTATCGGTATCATTGGCGCCATGGCGCAGGAAGTCAGCATCCTGGCGTCCCAGCTCGACAACCCGGAGCGTTATGAGCACGCGGGGTTTATCTTTCATCGTGGCACACGCCACGGCCTCGACGTGACCATCCTGCAATCGGGTATTGGCAAAGTGAACGCAGCGGTCGGCACGGCGCTACTGCTGGAGCGCCATCAACCTGACGCGGTGATCAACACCGGTTCAGCCGGCGGGTTCGCCAGCGACCTGCATATCGGCGATATCATCATTTCCGACGAAGTCCGCCACCATGACGTAGACGCCATGGTCTTCGGCTACGAAATGGGCCAGGTTCCCGGCATGCCCGCGGCTTACCTGGCCGATGCAGCGCTCCGCAAAGTGGCCCAGGGCGCCATCAAGACACTGGGCGAGGTCAAGGTGCGTGAAGGCTTGATCGCCACTGGCGATGCCTTCATGGCTGACCCGGCCAGGGTCGATGCCACCCGCGCCTTGTTCCCCGACATGCTGGCGGTGGAAATGGAAGCCGCCGCCATTGCCCAGACATGCCATTTGTACCAATGCCCCTTCGTGGTGATCCGCGCCCTATCCGACATCCCCGGCAGCGGCGATAACCATCTGTCCTTTGAGCAATTTCTGGATATGG
This sequence comes from Halomonas sp. Mc5H-6, assembly GCF_024124705.1. Lineage (NCBI taxonomy): Bacteria > Pseudomonadati > Pseudomonadota > Gammaproteobacteria > Oceanospirillales > Halomonadaceae > Halomonas > Halomonas sp. Mc5H-6. The sequence goes on along the minus strand of NZ_JAMXSI010000001.1, from coordinate 549,094 downwards.
CTGCCGACCATTCCTCGCGCATGGTCGACCAGATGCTCCTCACCTTGAGCGCTAGCTGATTGACCAGTCGAGCGCTTCCCCCGCCAGCAGCGGAATGATCGCTTCACCCTCGGCGTAGGGGTAGCTGGCGGGGACGTTTTGCGGGCGCCGAGACAGGGTAATCGTGTCGCCATTGGGCGGAAGACCATAAAAGCGCGGCCCGTTGAGGCTGGCAAACCCCTCCAGCGCCGATAGCGCCCCGACTTCGTCAAACGCCGTCGCATAAAGCTCTATCGCCGTGGATGCCGTGTAAGCGCCCGCACAGCCACAGCTGGACTCTTTGGCGGTTTGCGCATGGGGGGCGCTGTCGGTACCCAGGAAAAACTTCCCACTGCCGCTGGTCGCCGCTTTCAGCAACGCCTGGCGGTGCCTTTCGCGCTTGAGAATGGGCAGGCAGTAATAGTGCGGCCGAATACCCCCGACCAGCATTTTATTGCGATTGAATAACAGGTGGTGCGCGGTAATCGTCGCGGCCACCGTATCGGGTGCCTGGGCAACGAACTCGGCGGCTTGCTGTGTCGTGATATGTTCGAACACCACTTTCAACCCTGGGTGGCGCGCTAAAAGCGGTGTCAGCACGCGCTCGATAAACACCGCCTCGCGATCAAAGATATCAATGGCCGCGTCGGTGACTTCACCATGCATCAACAACGGCATGCCTGCTTCGGCAAGCGCGGCAATGGTCGCATCGCAGCGCGTCAGATCCGTCACCCCAGAGGCAGAGTTGGTGGTCGCGCCTGCCGGGTAAAGCTTGACGGCGTGGACGATGCCGCTACTTGCCGCCCGCGCGATTTCTTCCGGCGGTGTGGTGTCTGTCAGATACAATGTCATGAGCGGTTCAAAGCGACTACCGGCAGGCAGCGCATCCAGAATCCGCTCACGGTAAGCGACAGCTTGTTCGGTCGTGGTGATCGGCGGCGTCAAGTTCGGCATAATGATTGCGCGCCCCATCTGGGCAGCGGAATGGCCCACGACCGCTTTCAGTGCTTCGCCATCGCGCAGGTGGAGGTGCCAGTCGTCTGGCCGGGTCAAAGTAATTGCGTCCACGGAAGATCCTGTACGTCGTCAGTTATCGCAGTCAATGAAATGGGCGCCCAGCGCCTCGAACAGCAGTATACCGGATACGCCATCAGGTTGAATCGAGTGCCATTCACCCACAGCTGACTCAATGTGGCGTATGATAATTATCACTGGTTGGTCAAAGGATACACGTTATGCAGAAGGTCCGGCGAAACGCCGACATTATTGCCAGCCTCGAAGGCTTGCTGTGGCTCGCACTCGCGTGGTCGGTGTCGTTTTCTGCGTATTACGGCAGCACCGAAGCAACCGTCACCATGCTGCTGATCATTGCCACGCTGGCATTTTTCAGCTGGGCGCACCGGCCGCTTCGCTACCTGCTGCGGCGTTATCATGTGCGCAAACGGCGGACCGATATGTGGATTCACCTGCTGGCGCTGCCGGTGCTTATCGCGATGTTTTTCCACATCATGATTGAGGGCCTGTTAGGCAGCGCCTGGCTGCCGCCCAAGATGCTGGTCTTCAATATTGTGGCCACGGCGGGATGGTTAACTTACGTCATGACGCTGTTTATTAAATTCCTGATTCATCGCTTTAAATCCACCGCCAGGTGAGCCACATGCCAACCGAGCTCCCGCTACCGTTATCGACCCCGAACCGCAACCTGGTCCGCTTGACCATTGTCAGGGGCATTACCTGGACGGGTTTTTTAATTGCCATCATCGTGGGCGTCAAGTTCCTCTCGTTTGAGCTGCCCGTCCCTGAGGTGGTCAGCGTCGTTCTGGCGATGGGACTGCTCAACATTGCCACCTGGTGGCGGCTGGGGCGGCCACGTGCCGTCCAGCACCTTGAGTACTTGCTGCACCTGCTCGCCGATGTGGTGGGCTTGACGCTGCTGTTCTATTTTTCCGGGGGATCCACCAACCCCTTCATCACCTATTATCTGGTTCCGATTACCATTGCGGCCGCTACCCTGCCCTGGCGTCATGCCTGGATCATTGCCGGCTGCGCCATGGCCGCCTATAGCTTCTTGATGATTGACTACCATCCCATTCCCCAATTGGGGCATATCAACAGTGGCAGTCCGCTGAGCCTCCATGTCTTGGGCATGTGGGTGAATTTCGGCATGTCCGCAGGGCTGGTCACTTTTTTCATCTATAAAATGGCCCATGCCTTGAGACGTCGCGACCAAGCGCTTTCCCGCACCCGCGAAGCGGCGTTACGCAACGAGCAAGTGCTGGCCGTTGCCACCCAGGCGGCAGGCACCGCGCATGAATTGGGCACGCCGCTATCCACCATGGCGGTACTGCTCAAGGACATGCAGCAAGAAGCCAAGGGTGACCCGGAGCGTCAGGAAGATATCGAATTGCTGCGTCAGCAGGTGGATATTTGCAAATCCCGCCTGCAGCACCTCGTCAACCAGGCAGACCGGCGGCGCATGGCAGAACCGGAAGTGCTCGACGCCGAAACCTGGCTAAGCGGTGTTGTCCAACGCTGGCTGGTGTTACGGCCCGATGTCAGTCACCGACTGGACATCGCTGGCCGCCGTGGACGGCCCTGGCTGGCCGTTGACGCCACCCTCGATCAGGCGCTCACCAATCTGCTCAATAATGCCGCGGATGCCAACCCCGAAGGCGTCGCCATCGGGCTGGATTGGCACTCAGACCGCGTCGTGATCGATATTCGTGATCACGGGCCTGGCGTTGCCATGTCGATTGCCGATCAGTTGGGCGATACGTTCATTTCCACAAAAAGCAAGGGAATGGGCATTGGCTTGTTTTTAACTCACGCCACTATCAATCGTTTTGGTGGGGGCGTCAGTCTTTATAACCATCCTGAAGGCGGCACGTTAACCGAAGTCACGCTACCCCGTGCTGGTGCTGACTAGGCGCTGTGACGCCTCCCGTTAGTGATTCATTGAGGTCATCATGCAAACACCCAACCAGCGGTTATTGATCGTCGACGACGACGAGATGTTTTGCCATGTGCTAAGTCGCTCGCTCACCCGGCGCGGCTTTGAGGTCGTCGTGGCCAATGATGCGGATCAGGCCCTGGCACTTGCGGCTCAACATATGCCCACCATGGCCACCCTCGACTTGAAGCTGGAAAATTCATCGGGGCTCAAATTATTGCCCGAACTGCTGGCAGTCGTTCCGCACTGTCATGTGGTCGTATTGACCGGCTACTCGAGCATTGCGACCGCCGTGGAAGCCATCAAGCTGGGGGCCGTCAATTATCTATGCAAACCGGTCGACGCTGACGATGTACTGACCGCTTTCGAACGGTCCCAGGGGGACCCCAATATTGAAGTGGCTGATAACCCACCTTCCATCAATCGCATTACCTGGGAACACATCCAGAAGGTCTTGCAGGAGCACGATGGCAATATCTCGGCCACCGCCAGGGCGCTCGGCATGCACCGCCGAACACTGCAGCGCAAACTGCAAAAGCGCCCTGTGCGCCACTAACCCGCTGTTTGTCTAGGCCTGTGGGCTAATGCAGCGCGAATTAATGGGCGGTCCAGCCCAGGTCGATATTCCAGCTCGCCCCGGTCACCGCCCCTGCTGCATCCGAGGCCATGTAGGCGACCAGTTGCGCCACTTCACTCGGCTCGATCAGGCGTTTTACAGCGGCGTTCTTGAGCATGATATTTTCAATCACTTCCTGCTCGCCCATGCCATGCAGCTTGGCCTGATCCGCAATCTGGTTATCGACCAGCGGCGTCTTCACGTAAGCCGGGCATATCGCGTTCGCCGTAATCCCCTGTTCACCGCCTTCCAACGCGGCCGTTTTGGTCAGCCCGATCATGCCGTGCTTGGCACTGATATAAGCCGCCTTGCCCGGCGAGGCTACCTGGGCATGAATCGACGCAATATTGACGATCCGCCCCCAGCCCTTTTCACGCATGTGCGGCCAGGCGGCCTGGGTCAGCAGGAAAGGGGCTGTCAGCATCAGGTCGATAATGTGACGCCATTTGGCTTCAGGAAAGTCTTCAATGGCCGCCACATGCTGAATCCCGGCATTGTTGACCAGGATATCCACGCCGCCAAAGCGTTTGACCGCCTCCGCAACGGCGCCGCGACAGGCTTCCGGGTCGGTTAAATCCGCCTGGTAGAACGCAGCCCCTGCTGCCTCGGCAATCGTTTTACCCTCGGGATTGAAATCTACCGCCAATACCTGATGGCCCAATTCACAAAAGTGTTTGACCACTGCCTCGCCAATACCGCTGCTGGTGCCGGTAACCAAGGCAACACGAGGGGTCACTGCTGTCGTCGTCATGGCAAATCCTGTTGATCAAGTGAATGTACATACTGGGGTCAGTCTAGCTGATTGCTTACCGCTTCACTGCTCCCCTTCGGTAGCAGACGCAGATGATAACGTGACTCAATAACCTTTTTAGCGTCCCCCTATTGGATAACGCTGGCCGGTTGATTCACAATGCGTCTTCGTTCTGATACTGACAAAGGAGTCATGTATGTTTGTGGTCATTTTTGGGCGCCTTTCCTGCCCGTTCTGTGTTCGCGCCAAGCAGCTTGCTGATCAGTTGGAACAGGCAGGCAGTATCGAAGGCTACCGCTACGTCGACATGCCGTCTGAGGGCGTCAGTAAAGACGATATTGCCAAAACCGCAGGCAAGCCGATTCATACGGTGCCCCAGGTCTTTGTCGATCAGCAGCATGTCGGTGGCTTCAGCGAGTTCGACCAGTTCGTCCGCGACCGCCAGCTACTGAGCACCTCCTCGACTGCCTGACCCATCGTTAGCCTGCCGTTTAGCTGCGTTGAACTTATCGTTTGTCACTTGCCTATACTGGGGTCGATAGCAACCCATAAGTTAGTGGGCCGACACCCTGGCAAGGAAGGCAGCATGCATCGCGAGGAGTTCATCCAGCAGTTATGGCTGGATTATATTCATACCCACCCTGATATCGGGGCACTTCGCCTCTGGCCCCTTTCAACGCCAGCGGATTACCTCACGCTGGTAACGCTCAATCATGGTGGTTTTTCCTCACAGGCACTGTCACCAGCGCTTGCCCATATGGGGTATCGCCATATCGGGCATTATGCGATGGCCGACAAAGGGCTGCTCATCCACCTGTTGGCGCCAGCGGACAGCGGCAGCTGGTTGGTTCTCGCCGAATTACAAACGGGCACCCTGTCAAGACCCTCACGCGAAGCGCTACTCGGCCTCGTCCAGCAGACACATCCGCAAGACAGCAAGGGCCAGAACCTGCTTTGCAGGGGTCGCCCCTGGCCAATGCCTACCTGGGGGCTCTATCAGCAGCTTTACACCGAACACCCACTCGCCGCCTGGTTAGCCGTAATGGGGCCCAGGCTGCACCATGCCGGCTTTGACTGCGAACAGCTTGGCCTGTCAATGGAAACCATTGACCGGCAACTGACAGAAAGCGGCCTGCCCCACCTGGAAGGCCAGCAGAATGGGGTGTTTAGCGTTTCCAATCTGCTCACCCACCGTTTCTATCCGACCACGCCGCAAAAAATGATATTCGCCCAGGGTGATGAACATCGCCTCTGCCTGGGCGGCCTGGCTATTGTCCAGAAGCACCTGGACAGCAATCATGAGCGGATCGCCGAGCTGTTGCTGCCTCTTCATGCACGCTGCGAGATGGCGTAAGCGCGGCGACGCTTACGCCCTGACTTGCAACAGGCACTCGCGGGTCGGCTAGCCTTCAACAAAGGTCATTTCGGGGACGTGGTCGGGTACCACCAGTTTACCAGCGGTCTTTTCGACGATTTCCTCAACACTCACGCCCGGCGCACGCTCTTTCAGAATGAAAGTGCCGTCCTTGATTTCCAGGTAAGCCAGGTCAGTCAATACACGGTTGATACAGCCTGCGCCGGTCAGTGGCAGATTGCATTTTTCGAGCAGCTTGGATTCCCCGTGTTTCGATGCATGGGTCATGGTGCAAATGATATTTTCCGCACCGGCCACCAGATCCATGGCGCCCCCCATCCCCTTGATCAGCTTGCCGGGAATCATCCAGGAGGCAATATTGCCGTTCTGGTCGACCTCAAACGCCCCCAGAACCGTCAGGTCCACATGGCCGCCGCGAATCATTGCGAAGGACTCTGCCGATGAGAAAATCGCCGCGCCGGGCCTCGCCGTTACGGTTTGCTTGCCGGCGTTGATCATGTCGGGATCGACTTCTTCTTCGGTGGGATAACGGCCCATGCCCAGCAAACCATTCTCCGACTGAAGCATTACGTCCATATCCTCGGGGATATAGTTGGCCACCAGGGTCGGAATGCCGATTCCCAAATTAACGTAAAAGCCGTCTTCCAGTTCACGCGCCACGCGCTGAGCCATTTGTTCACGTGTCAATGCCATGGTCAGTTCCTCATAGTGAATCGATTAAAAGCCAAAAAACCGGGTGGTTCGATAACGCCGCACTCTTAGCTGTGCACCGTGCGTTTTTCGATGCGCTTCTCAAACGTGCCCTGAATGATTCGGTCTACATAGATGCCCGGTGTATGGATCTGACTGGGCTCCAGTTCGCCGGGCTCAACGATCTCTTCGACTTCAACGACGGTAATCCTGCCCGCCGTTGCGACCATGGGATTAAAGTTCTGCGCCGTATGGCGGTACATCACATTACCGTAGCGGTCGGCTTTCCAGCCCTTCACAATGGCAAAATCACCGGTAATGGCCTCTTCCAGAATATACGGACGACCATTGAATTCACGGACTTCCTTGCCTTCGCCGATGGGGGTGCCGTAGCCGGTGGCGGTGTAAAACGCCGGGATACCGGCCCCGCCCGCGCGCATCTTTTCCGCGAGTGTCCCTTGGGGGGTCAGCACCACCTCGATCTCGTCATTGAGCATCTGCTGCTCAAAGAGCGCATTTTCGCCTACGTAAGACGCCAGAATCTTGCGTATCTGACGGTCTTCGAGCAACAGGCCGAGGCCAAAACCATCGACGCCGCAGTTGTTCGATACAACGGTCAGGTCCTTGACCCCACGCCGCTTTATTTCAGCAATCAAATTTTCAGGAATGCCGCACAGGCCAAAGCCACCGGCCAATACGGTCATGCCGCTTTCAATGCCTTCCATTGCTTCTTCGTAGGAAGCAACACGCTTATCGAATCCTGCCATTGTTATACCTCGCCTTGTTGTCGATGACTGTTGTCGATGACGGTTGTCAGTGATACCCCAATGTCGCTGAGCCCACGAGATGCAAGGTGTGACGGCTATTGCGACGCAGGCTTAGGGTTGCAGTGTTGTGCCAGACAATATATTTGTTAAGTTTGTTTTTCTTATCGATTTATTTTCATAACTTATAAAGAGACAGCCATGACCGTCAAACAGTTACGCGCCTTTCTGGCTGTTGCCCAGACCCTGAGCTTTACCCAGGCCTGCGAACGGCTGCATTTGTCCCAGCCCGCCCTTAGTCTAGCCATAAAAGGGCTCGAAGATGCGCTGGGCGGCAAATTATTGCTACGCAGCACTCGCAGCGTCCGCTTGACGCCCGAGGGCGAGTCGTTGCTACCGCTGGCCAAGCACTTGCTCGCCCAGTGGGACAATACGGAAGAACGCCTGCGTCAACGCTTTACCCTGCAGTTGGGACGCCTCAGCGTCGCGGCAATGCCCGCCTTTGCCTGCAACCTGCTGCCCAGGGCATTGGTTCGATTCCGTCAACAGTACCCCAAAATCAACGTGACCGTGCACGATGTCATCAACGAAGACGTTAACGACATGGTGCGTTCGCGTCAGGTGGAAATGGGCATTGCGTTCGCACCGGAGGGTACCGGCAGCCTGTCATTCACGCCCTTGTTCGAGGACCATTTTGTCGCGGTCGTTGCCAAAGGCTCACGGTTGAAGCAGCGAACATCGCTGTCATGGGAAGACTTGCTTGGCGAAGACTTTATCACCTTGCAGCGTCCCTCAATGGTTCGCCGACTGCTGGAACAGGCCCTTTCCCGACAGCAAATGGATTTGCCGGTTGCCTTCGAGAGCCATCAGTTATCGACCGTCGGCCGAATGGTGGCGGAAGGCCTGGGGGTCAGCGCCGTGCCGTCAATGTGCATTCCCCAGATGCAGGCGCTGGGCGCCCACTACCTGCCACTGACCTCGCCAACCATCGCCTGTCGCGTGGGGATCCTGACGCAACAGGAGCTATCAGTGGCCGCGCATGCACTACGCACGGTCTTGCTGGAAACCGTTCAAGCGCCCTACTTACCCGAGCATGAGGCTGGGCAGGCTGGGTAATATCCTTTAGCATTCAACATTACGCACCAGTAAGGAAGCGCGGAATGCCGATGTTTAAAGGGGTGATTAGCGTCGTCTTGCTAGTCCTCAATACGCTTTTTTGGGGTATCCCCCTGACAGCGCTATCGCTGCTCAAACTGATAGCCCCCAGGGGGCGCATTCAAAAGGCAGTACAAGCAGGTATTGGTCACGTCACCATGAACTGGATAGGCGTTAACCTGTGGTGGATGCGCCACTGGATACAACCCCGGCTGGAGGCGTCCGTTCCCGACAACCTGCGCCCGGATCAGTGGTGGCTGGTGATATCCAACCATCGTAGCTGGACCGATATCTTTATGCTGCTGATGGTTCTTCACCGGCGCATTCCCATGCCGCGTTTCTTCGTAAAGCGGCAGTTATTGTGGATACCGATAGTCGGTCTTGCCTTCTGGGCGCTCGATTTCCCTATCATGCGCCGCATTACCCGAGAGCAAATTGCCCGCAATCCGGGCCTGGCAAAGCTGGACCGGGAGGCGACAGAACGCATGTGCGCTCGCGCCCGCCAGTCGCCCATTGCTATCTACAATTTTGTTGAAGGCACCCGCTTCACGCCGCATAAACATGCCTTGCAACAGAGCCCCTACCGCCATCTGCTTCGGCCCAAGGCGGGCGGGGTTGCTCAAGTCCTCAACTTGCTTGGCGACAAGCTCGACGGCATCCTTGACGTGACGCTGAGCTACACCAATCCGAATCCCACTTTTTGGGGCTTTCTTTGCGGCCAGGAAGCACCGATCACCCTGAAGGCACGCATCCTTGAAGTGCCTGCATGGATGTTGACCGCTGACTATCACGCCGAATCGCAGCACAAGGAACATTTCCACTCATGGATCAATGCACTCTGGCAGGAAAAAGACTGTCAGCTGGATGGCCAGATCGATCACGCGTGAGCAAGTGGCTCGGGGCTCTCATGGTCGCCAGCACACTGGTCGGCTGCGCCAGCACGCCCTCTGCCCCTCAGCGAGTCGCCGCCCCGGCGGCGGCCCAGATCAGCGGTAGCTGGGTGGCAGTCAAACGTGGCGATACGCTGGGCCAGTTAGCCAAACGCGCCAACGTGCCGCTCGAAAGGCTGCAGCGTTTCAATCCGGGCGTCAGAGCACGCCACCTGGCCGTTGGTCAACGCTTGCTGATTCCCACGCAGCAGGAACGCGCGCCAGCCAGCGGCCCATACCGCTACCAAATCCGCCCGGGCGATACTTTTTCCAGCCTTGCTCGCCATTTCGGCACCACCCCATCGCGGCTGCAAAGTGCCAACGCGGGCACCTCGGCGACCGAGTTGCGCGTTGGTCAAATGATCAATATTCCCGTCGGCTCGAGCAATGGTACCTCGACCGCAAGCTCGACAACGTCAAGCCGCAGCCAATCGGCCGCGCAAACATCCAGCCCGAGCAGCTCATCGCTCCCGTCATCGGCCAAACGCTGGCCCTGGCCGCTGGACGATTACCGTGTAGTTCGCCGCTACGGCCCCGATAGCCGTGGCACGCTCCAGCCCATGCTGCTGGCCACCCAGGCCAATGCAAGTGCGAAGGCAGTTGCCAGGGGCGAGGTTCGTTTTGCGGGCAGTATGCGACAGCTTGAGAAGGTGGTGATTGTTCACCATGCGGATAACCTGCAAAGCGTCTATGCCCTGTGTGAGCAGTTAACCGTCGAAGAAGGTCAGCAGGTGGCCGCAGGTGACCCGCTTTGCCAGGTAGGCAAAAGTCGGGCCACAGGCCGTCATGATTTGTTGTTTGACTTACGTCAGGGCGGCAAACCGATCGACCCCCGGCGGGTGCTGAAATAAAACCGTCCCCGCGGCTGAAACCGGAGCGGGGGCGGTTTAACAGCCCTTAACCACGATAATAGTTGGCGGTGACAAAGGGTGTTTTGGTGACCGTCATGGGCAACCGTTTGCCGCGCACTTCGGCATAGACGGTCGTGCCCGGTGCTTCTAGGTCCCGGGAAACATAGCCCATTGCCACCGGCTTGCCCACACTGGGCCCGAATCCACCGGAGGTCACCGTCCCCACCTCACTGCCATTTTCATCTACCAGCGAGGCGCCCTCACGCACCGGCGCGCGCCCCTCGGCCACCAGCCCCACGCGTTTACGGGTATGGTCTTTGGCATCGACCTGGTGAAGGATCAAATCCGCACCGGGGAAGCCGCCAGGGCGGGCACCACCGTGGCGACGCGGTTTGCTGATCGCCCAGATCAAACCGGCTTCTACCGGCGTGGTCGTGGTATCCATGTCGTGCCCGTAGAGACACAGACCCGCTTCCAGACGTAAGGAGTCCCGCGCCCCAAGACCAATGGCTTCTACTTCTGGTTCTGACAGCAGACGCTCGGCGAAAGCCTCCGTGGCGTCAGCCGCCACCGATATCTCGAAGCCATCTTCGCCGGTGTAGCCACTGCGGCTGATCCATATTTCCTGGTCATCCACCTGAAAGCGACCGTGCTGCATGAACACCAGCTCGCAGGCTGCCGGGCACACCCGCTGCATGACCTGGTGCGCGCTGGGACCCTGCAGGGCGAGCAACCCACGGTCCAGGGGCGCTATGCTCAGACGGTCACCTAAACGGGCCTGCAGATGGGCGATATCCTGTTCCTTGCAGGCAGCATTGACCACCAGATAGAAATGTTCGCCCGCATTGACGACCATCAGGTCGTCAAGAATCCCGCCTTCATTGCTGGTCAGCAGCCCATAGCGCTGGGCACCTTCGGCCAACCCAACCAGATCGGCAGGAATCAGGGTTTCCAGTTCCTCGGCGACGTTATCACCGGACACCACTACCTGCCCCATATGCGAGACATCAAACAAGCCGCACTGCTGGCGTGTGTGCTCGTGCTCCTTTTTAACGCCCAACGGAAACTGGACAGGCATCTCGTAACCGGCAAAAGGCACCATCTTCGCCCCAAGTCGGCCATGCAGCGCATGCAACGGGGTCTGTTTAAGCTCAGTCATCAATCACTCCTCTACAAACAAGAGCGGGAAGCCACATGAGTGCCTTCCCGACTCTTCATAAGCATTGCAAAGGCGCACGAGCGCCTGGCAACGATTAGTTGTCGTGGTCTAACGCTTCCCCTGGCAAGACGTCTTTGCCATCGAAATAGTCTTTGGTCAGTTTAAACACGACAGGCGACAGCAGTGCCAGTGCAATCAGGTTGGGAATTGCCATCATGGCGTTGAAGGTATCTGCCATCAGCCAGATGAAACCAAGCTGTGCCATGGCACCAAGCGGAATCGCCAGAACGAAGAGTACCCGATACAACATGATAGAGCGCGTACCGAACAGGAACTGGAAGCATTTTTCACCGTAAAACGACCAGCCAAGGATGGTGGTAAAGGCAAATACCGCCAGTGCAACGGCAACAATCTGATTGCCGAACCCGGGTAACGCCGCATCGAAGGAAAGTGCCGTCAGCGACGCCCCTTCTTCACCATCGATCCATACGGTTGAGGTCAGGATCACCAGCGCTGTGATGGTACACACCACAATGGTATCGATGAAGGTGCCCAGCATGGCAATCAGACCCTGGCGGACCGGGTTCTTGGTCTGTGCCGCCGCATGGGCAATTGGCGCACTACCCAAGCCTGCCTCGTTGGAGAAAATCCCCCGAGCCACACCAAAGCGAATCGCTGCCATGACCGCCGCGCCAGCAAAACCACCCGCAGCCGCAACGGGGTTGAAGGCGTAGTAGAAAATCAGGCTGAAGGCTTCACCGATCTGGCCAGCATTAATAATCAGCACGAGAATACCCGCGACGATGTAGGCAATGCCCATGACCGGCACCAGCTTGCCGGCGACCTTGGCAATCCGCTTGATGCCGCCGAGAATGACCGCACCAGCCAGCACCATGATCACCACACCGGTCAACCATGTCGGCACGCCAAAGGTGGCATCCATGGCATCCGCGACCGAATTGGACTGAACCGTGTTACCGATACCGAAGGCCGCAACAGCCCCGAAGAACGCGAACAGTACGCCAAGCCACATCCACTTCTTGCCGAGACCGTTCTTGATATAGAACATCGGTCCGCCAACATGGTAGCCAGTGCTGTCGGTTTCACGAAAACGGACCGCCAACAGGGCCTCGGCAAATTTTGTGGCCATCCCCACCAGCGCCGTGATCCACATCCAGAACACCGCGCCCGGCCCACCTAACGCAATCGCGGTGGCCACCCCGGCGATATTACCGGTACCGATGGTCGCCGATAACGACGTCATCAGCGCGTTAAAGGGAGAAATTTCGCCATCTTTTTCAGCACTTTCGCCCTTGGCTTCCCGCCCCTGCCACATGAGCTTGAAGCCGATACCCAGCTTCCTGATGGGCATCAGTTTCAGGCCAAGCTGGAGGTAGATACCCACACCTAGCAGCAAGATGAGCATCAACGGGCCCCATACCACCCCGTTAATGGCTCCGAAGAGACTGTTTAATGTTTCCACCTGCTACCTCCTTACCCTTTTCATGGTTTGATTTATTCGATGTAGACCAGATGTGACGCTTGGCGACGCGTCGCTTGATTCTGGCCATCAAACGTTCTGGTGTCACGAGCCGATCGCTGGCGGCACCCGACGTAAGATCGCCATGTTTTACACCATAACTTTGGTCACTTGCCATGGCATTGTCGAGTTTACATAGCAAATATCGCTAAATTGGCAATTCATCACCACGTAATCGCCATTGACGTTTTAGGTAGGGGGGTCGTCATAAAGCGGCATCGGGGAACTTGTTTCCTATTGGAAACACGTTACCATGCGTCGCTAAACGCTCGCCGTGCACAGCGCCCATCGCCAAGGTGAACAACAAGCGCTAAGATGGCGGCTCCACATCCGTTTCGTATAGGGAATCACCATGAGCAACCTTCCTGCCAACCTTCGTTACGCTGAGAGCCACGAGTGGGTGCTTGATCATCAAGACGGTACGGTCACCATCGGCATTACCGACCATGCTCAAGCCGCGCTCGGTGATGTCGTGTTCGTCGAACTGCCCGATGTTGGCACCACGCTGACCAAGGGTGATGAGTTTGGTGTCATTGAGTCGGTCAAAGCCGCTTCCGACCTTTATTCGCCCGTCGATGGTGAAGTCATCGAGGTCAATGAAGCGCTGGAAGATGCCCCCGAAACGGTCAATGATGCCCCTTATGAAGGCGGCTGGATCATGAAGGTGCGTTTAAGCGATGAAAACCTTGACGAGCTCATGGATGCAGACGCTTATCAAGCGACCTTGAGCGACGACTGATCAATAACGCCTGCCCATTGGCAGGCGCAGCCCCCTGCCCGGTTTTCTCATCACGTTCGGAATTCTCTCCATGCCTTTTGAAACTCGCCGATTAGCCGAACTGGCTGACCACGATGCTTTTATCAAACGTCATAATGGCCCTGACGCCGACGACGTCTCCACCATGCTAAAAGCGCTCGACATGCAGCGCATGGAAGACCTGATCGAGCAAACTGTCCCTGGCGATATTCGCCTCGGCCGCGAGCTGTCGCTCGACGATCCCAGAAGCGAAGCCGAAGCCCTCGATTACCTGAGCCAGCTGGCACGTCAGAACCGGGTCGCCAAAAGTTATATTGGCCAGGGCTACTATGGGACCCACATGCCCGCGGTGATTCAGCGCAACGTACTGGAAAACCCGGGCTGGTATACGGCCTATACGCCTTACCAGCCGGAAATATCCCAGGGGCGCCTGGAGGGCCTGCTGAACTTCCAGCAGGTGGTCATGGATTTAACCGGCATGGAGCTTGCCAACGCCTCCCTGCTGGATGAAGCAACCGCGGCGGCTGAAGCCATGGCGTTGTGCAAGCGCGCCAACAAGAAAAACAAGTCCAATGCCTTTTTTGTTGCTGACGATGTGTTTGTCCAAACCCTGGACGTGGTCAAAACCCGCGCCGATTTTTTTGGGTTTGAACTCATCGTCGGACCGGCGTCATCTGTCGCCGAGCATGACGTTTTTGGGGCCTTGTTCCAGTACCCCACGGCCAACGGCGACATTAGCGACCTGGCGTCGTTGATCAGCTCCGCCGAAAAACATTCAATCATGACCTGTGTCGCCACTGATCTGCTGAGCCTGGTTCTGCTCAAAGAACCGGGTGCTCTGGGTGCCGATATCGTGGTGGGTAACTCCCAGCGCTTTGGTGTACCCATGGGCTTCGGTGGGCCTCACGCCGCCTTTTTTGCCACATCAGACAAACTCAAGCGATCCATTCCCGGGCGGATTATTGGCGTCTCCAAGGACAGCCGTGGCCAAACGGCGCTACGCATGGCCATGCAAACCCGTGAGCAGCATATTCGCCGCGAAAAAGCCACGTCCAACATCTGTACTGCCCAGGCGCTACTGGCCAACATTGCCGGTTTTTACGCCACTTACCACGGTGCCGACGGGCTGCGCAAAATTGCCGGCCGCGTGCATCGCTTGACAACAGTGCTCGCCCACGGCCTTCAGCAGGCAGGTATCCGGCTGACACATGACACCTGGTTCGATACGCTGCGCCTGACCCAGGTGGATGCAGGCAAGATCCATGGTCGCGCGATGACCCACGACATCAACCTGCATTATTTTGCCAACGGCGATGTGGGCATCAGCCTGGATGAAACCACCACGGCCCACGACGTGGCCCTGCTGTTCGACGTGCTGCTGGGTGATGAGCACGGACTCTCTGTCGCCGCTCTTGACGAGCAGATTGTCACGGACCGTGTTTCCGGCATTCCCCGCGCCTACCAGCGAGAAAGCGATTTTCTGATCCACCCTACCTTTAAGCGCTATCGCAGCGAAACCGAGATGCTGCGCTATCTGAAGCGATTGGAAAATAAGGATTTATCGCTTGCCCATGCGATGATCCCCCTCGGCTCGTGCACCATGAAACTCAACGCCACCAGCGAGATGATTCCGGTTTCCTGGCCGGCGTTTGCCCATATTCACCCTTTCGCCCCCCGCGAGCAGGCGGCTGGCTACCACCAGATGATCGACGAACTGGCCGACTTCCTGGTTGAGGTAACCGGCTATGAGCATATTTCCATACAGCCTAACTCGGGCGCCCAGGGTGAATACGCCGGGCTGGCGGCCATCAGGCGTTACCAGAATGCCCAGGGCGAAGGCCACCGCAATGTCTGCTTGATCCCAAGCTCGGCCCACGGCACCAACCCGGCGTCTGCGGCCATGGTGCAAATGCAAGTGGTGGTGGTCGAGTGCGACGCCAACGGCAACATTGACCTGGATGACCTGCGCAGCAAGGCAGAAAAGCACCGGGATCAGCTCTCCGCCATCATGCTCACTTATCCGTCGACCCACGGCGTTTTTGAAACCAGCGTGCGCGAAGCCTGCCAGATCGTTCACGACAATGGTGGCCAGGTATATATCGACGGCGCCAACATGAACGCCCAGGTGGGGTTAACCCGCCCCGGGGATTTTGGCGGCGACGTGTCGCACCTGAATCTGCATAAAACGTTCTGCATCCCCCACGGCGGCGGCGGCCCAGGCATGGGGCCTATCGGCGTCAAAGCCCACCTGGCGCCCTACGTGTCCAACCACGTGGTCACGCCCATTAACGGTGTCAATCCAGAGTGCGGCGCGGTATCCGCCGCGGCGTTTGGCAGTGCTTCCATCCTGCCGATTTCCTGGGCCTACATTAAAATGATGGGCGCGCGGGGGCTGCGCGAAGCCACCGAGCTGGCCATTCTCAATGCCAACTATATTGCCAAACGGCTTGAAACGGCCTACCCGATTCTCTATCGCGGCCAGAACGGTACAGTGGCCCACGAGTGCATCATCGACATTCGCCCGCTCAAGGCGGCCTCAGGCATAAGCGAAGAAGATATCGCCAAACGCCTGATGGATTACGGTTTCCATGCGCCCACCATGTCGTTCCCCGTGCCTGGCACGCTGATGATCGAGCCAACCGAGTCGGAATCATTGTATGAAATTGACCGTTTCTGTGATGCAATGATTGCCATTCGGGAGGAGATTACGCGTGTCGAGCAGGGGGAGTGGCCGCTGGATAACAACCCGCTGGTCAATGCGCCGCATACGCAGGCGGATATCATTGACACCGAGTGGCAGCGTCCTTACGACCGCGAACTGGGGGCCTTCCCTACCGCCGCCGTCAAGGCATCGAAATACTGGCCAGCCGTCAATCGCGTGGATAACGTCTTTGGTGACCGTCAGTTGATTTGTTCTTGCCCGACCATCGACGAGTACCGCGACGCATAACGGCCAGCTCAATCAGCAGCCAAGCGCCTTGAGGCCGACGCCTGTAAAGAGCCTCAAGGCGTTATTTCCTGCATCCGCTCCTGATGAAAGCCGTCAAGCAGCTTTTCATAGCGCTTGGGCAACACGGAATCCCGACGACGCAGTAAATACAGCACTTCATTCACCGTATTGGGCAGGTTGAGTGCCTTCACCTGGCGTTGCCAGGGCGAGGTCTCGAGTACCAGACGCGATACCACCGTAAACCCCAGCCCCCGGGCGACAGCATCGAGCACCATGCTGACCTCATTGGTGAAGCCCTGGTGACGGAAATGCGTCATCGAGCGAAACTCATCCGGAAAGTTGGCACGCAACAACGCATTGGCGTGGTTGATGCCGTCGTAATAGTTGAGAAAACCAATTCCCATCAGATCCGCAAGCGTCCCCTCGACAAAGTCTGCCGGTACCACCAGACACAGCGGCTCCTGGTGCCATACGTGGCACTCCAGGTCGGGATGATTGACCGTATCGGTCACGATCCCGATGTCATAGCGCCCCTCCAGGAGGTCATTGACGATCTCGTGATTGAAGGCAAAGCTATAGCTGACGGTCAAGCTGGGGTGTCGTTGCTGCTGACCCAGAATGTACGGATAGAACATCAGCCCCACGCTTCCCGGTGACGCTATCCGGCATTCGCCGCTATCCAGCAAATCGTCGTCCAGCGCATGACGAAACTGCTCATGCTCAGCAAACAGCTTCAGCGCATAGTCGTAAGCCCGACGCCCCGACTCGGTTAACGTAAAACCTCGACCGCGCCGCTCCAACAAGGTTTTATTTAAATAACGCTCCAACTTGCGAATATGCTGGCTCACTCCGGGCTGCGTCATATCCAGTCGCTGCGCGGTACGTGTAAAACTGCCCGTTTCCACTAAAGTGATATAGGTTCGAAAGTATTGCGCATTAAACATGTTGAGCATCATCGGGTTAGCAATGGTGCCTATCATAGCACACTGCTCGTCGGGCGATGTCGGTGTACCCATTCAGGGAGCATGATAGTATGCGTTAAGACTCCACACCGTCAGGAACAGCAACACTAATGACCCCAAACGCTCAATCGCGCGACACCATTTCCAGCATTATATCGCCGGAGGGAAGCCTTGAAGTCCTCTCCCAACACGAAGTCAACCGACTGCATCGCACGTCAAAGAGTGGCTTGCATGATTTGCTGAGGCGCTGCGCCCTGGCCGTGCTTAACTGCGGCAGCCCGACCGACGATAGCCTGGCAATTCTGGAAGCCTATAAAGACTTTGAAATCGAAGTGCTTCAGCAGGATCGGGGCATCCGTTTAAAACTGACCAATGCGCCTGCCGAAGCCTTTGTGGATGGGCGCATGATTCGCGGTATTCGGGAACACCTTTCATCGGTCATCCGCGACATTGTGTATATCTACAATGAAATCCAGCGCCATGACCGTTTCGACCTGACCACTGCCGAGGGCACCACCAACGCGGTGTTTCATATTCTGCGTAAGGCGGGCACGCTCATACCCGGCCGAGACCCCAGCCTGGTGGTGTGCTGGGGCGGTCACTCCATTTCCCGGGAAGAGTACGAGTACACCAAGGACGTGGGCTACCACCTTGGCCTGCGTGATCTGGACATTTGCACAGGCTGCGGCCCAGGCGCCATGAAAGGCCCGATGAAAGGTGCCAACGTCGCCCACGCCAAGCAGCGTCGCCGCGACGGCCGCTATCTGGGGATTTCTGAGCCGGGCATCATCGCCGCCGAGGCGCCTAACCCGATCGTCAATGAACTCGTTGTCATGCCCGATATCGAAAAGCGCCTTGAAGCGTTCGTGCGCCTGGGTCACGGCATCATCGTCTTTCCTGGCGGCGTGGGCACCGCGGAAGAAATCCTCTACTTGCTGGGCATTCTGCTACACCCCTCGAATCAGGATATGCCATTTCCGCTCATATTGACCGGCCCGGCCGATTCAACGGCCTACTTTGAAAAGATCGATGAGTTTCTGGTCTACACGCTGGGCGAGGACATCCGGCGTTTTTATACCATTATTACCGGCGATCCCGTCGCGGTTGCCCGGCTGATGCGCCAGAGTGTCGATGAGGTTACCGAGTTCAGGCGCACTCATCAGGATGCCTTCTACTATAACTGGCGCCTGACGGTTGCCCGCGACTTCCAGGCACCTTTTGACCCCACTCACGATGCCATGCGAGCCTTGGCGCTTCACCGCCAGCAGCCGACCCATGAGCTGGCCGCCAACCTGCGCCGGGCGTTCTCGGGCATTGTCGCGGGCAACGTCAAAGAGCAGGGCATCCGCGCCATTGAGGCCCATGGGCCCTATGTGCTCAATGCCGAGCCTGAACTAATGCGTCGTCTGGATGAGCTGCTGAGTTCATTTGTGGCACAGGGCCGCATGAAACTTGATGGACAGGCCTACACCCCATGTTATGTACTGACATGATCATAAGGGCAAAAAAAACTGAACGACCACACGGGACGCGTTTAACGCTTTATCAAGGAGAGTAACTCACCATGGACATGATCAATCAGTTGAGTGACGGAAAAACCAAGGCATTTGCCAAACATTGCTTTGAAAGACATTCCCGGGATGAGCTGGAGGATGCCGCTAAAGGCAGGCCTGACCAGACAGAAATGAAGCATTGGGGGATTAGCGCAGGACAGTGGGAAGAAGCAGTAACCGCCGCCCTCGCCGACCACCAGGCACCCAGCTAACCCGTCAGCAACCTGACTGCCAATCCATACAAAACGCCGCCGGACCATGACTTCCGGCGGCGTTTTTGTAGGCATCTTCATGATGCTACTGGATTAATAGTCTCATCACTTGCGATGAAATAGATCCAATTACATTGCTCCTGGTAGGTGTCATTGAGAGAATGACGACACCCGTACGACATTCAAGCCAAACGCAACAGTGGGGTGGCCATATGAAGACCTTGTCCAACATGGGGTTTGCCTTCTTTGGCGCTGCCCTGGTGGCCATCAGTTACGGGCTCGCACGCTTCGCGTTTGGCTTGTTTGTACCCTCCATCAGCAATGAACTGGATCTGTCAGCCTATGTCGTCGGCATTATCGGCGCATTGCCCTTTGTCAGTTTCGTGCTTGCCACCATGGTGGCGCCACTTGCGGCCGACCGTCTCGGGGCACGCAACCTGGCAGTCCTCTCAGGGTGTTTTGGTGTTGGCGGTCTGGCCCTGATCAGCCGGTCTTCTGACGCTCTATCGTTGGGAATTGGTGTGTTTACCTGCGGTGTCTGCACCGGGTTGATGATGCCAGCACTGACCTCCGCCATGCAGGTATTGGTCAGCCGTTCGATGCACGGCCGCGTCAGTTCCATCATGAACGCAGGAACCAGTATCGGCATCATCGTGGCGGTACCGACCGTCGTATTTCTGGCAGATGCCTGGCGTTTTACTTATACGTCTTTTGCCATACTGGCAGGCATCGGAGTCGTGGCCGCCTGGTTTTTTATCCCCTCGGTCTCACGGGTGATTCCCGCCAACGCCGCGCCACCTCCCCCGGTGACGCGACAGCAGTGGTCGCGCCTTGTCCGGCTTTCTCTGTTTGCGTTCGCGATGGGATTTGTCTCTGCCCCGTACTGGATCTTCGCACCGGATCTGGTGGTCAGGCTGGGCGGACTCCCCCCCGCCTTCACCGGCTGGCTGTGGTTCGCCGCTGGTATTGCCGGTCTAGGAGGTGCGGTGGTGAGCGATGTTGCCGATCGCAACAACCCGCCCATTACCCAGGCGTTAATGCTGATGATGCTGGCGGCAAGCCTGGTGCTCCTCGCCGCCAGCCCCGACCAGTTAGCCCTGGCGATGTTTTCCGCATTGGTATTCGGTCTCGCCTACATGAGCCTGACAGGTTTATACCTGATGACCGGCATCCGCCTGTTGCCCGGACGTCCATCCATGGGCCCGGTGTTACCTTTCATGGCCTGCGCGCTGGGGCAGGCCGCGGGCTCACCGGTGGTCGGTATGCTGGTCGGCGAATTCGGCTATGCTGACGCTTTTTCCATATTCTGCGTGATCGGTATTCTTGTCTCGGTACTCTCCCCCCTCTATCCAGGCCATATCGACTACCTGACCGACGATGACGAGCAACCCCAGGAAGTTGAAGCTGAAGAGACAGGCCTTCAAGCGGCGTACGATCACCAATTCCTGGACGAGGATGGCAATCCTATTGAACCGGTCGGGGAGGAAGAAGAGGAAACGTCTCACCAGGAACAGCGCTAAGCCAGGTCGCTGAGATACCTCAATTGCATTCAGACTGGCTTAAGCGTCTTGAACCGCTTGCATTAATGCATTACTACTATTCACTTGCTTTATCACGGTGCATTTTGCAATCATTCGCGCTCATTTGGTGCATACGGGCGTGGAATGAAGACTTATTTAAGCAAGATGCGCGGAGAGACTGTCCAGCGTTCTTTTGTAGGCTGGAAAGACGCTTTCTGGTCCTGGCTCGGTGCCTTCAGCGGTATGGCGTTGATTTGCTGGTTAAGCGCAGGGTGGCTCTCAAAAGAACTGCTCATTGTAGGGTCTTTTGGCGCCACCTCAGTACTCATCTATGCAGCGCCTGAAAGCCCCTTTGCACAGCCAAGCCACGTACTCTTTGGCAGCATGCTGTCTGCGTTAGTGGGCGTTGTTTGTTACCAATGGCTTGGCACCTCCCCTATTGCCATGGCACTGGCCGTGTCGCTATCGATTTTTGTCATGCAACTGACCCATACGGTTCACCCACCGGGTGCCGCCGCGGCTTTGACGGCGGTTGCGGGTGGCGAAAACGTCCATCAGTTAGGCTGGCTATATCCGATTTTCCCTATTGGGGCTGGTTGCATCATTATGCTTTCAGTCGCCATTACGGTTAACAACCTTGCCCGTCACCGGCGCTACCCGCACTACTGGTAAAGTTATATTTAGCCTGATACGGAATTAAAAAAGCGAATTGGATGGATAGCAAAAGCGCAGGGCTTTGGACGATCAAGCCCCTCACCCTCCTGAAGGAGGCATAAAAAAACGGCCACACGCTGTATTAGCTGAGTGGCCGTTTTTGATAATTTCTTTGGTCGGAGCGACAGGATTCGAACCTGCGACCTTTGCAACCCCATTGCAACGCGCTACCAAGCTGCGCCACGCTCCGATTGATTGAGGCGTTAATTTCTTGCCTCAAGACGGTGCGTATACTAGCGGTTTAGCGGGCAAATGAAAAGCTCTTTTTGCGCTTTCTTTTCAAGTGCTTGTCTATCATACCGATTCATCGTTTCAGCCTATGCGGCACTATCGGCATCGCGTAGTAATCTGACCATCGCAGAGTGAACGGCGGGCGTACTCACAAGCAAATGCTTGGAGTATAAATCTTCGGGCACGTCAGCTGGCACATCGTAAAGATGCCCCACACTGGCACCTGCCTCGCGGGCAATGACCCAACCGGCGACGAAATCCCAAGGCGAGACGCTCTCGTAATAAGCATCCAGCCGCCCACAGGCAACATCGCAAATATCCAGAGCAGCCGCGCCGTTACGACGTATATCGCGGCAGTTGGCCAATACGGCAGCCAGGCGAGGCAAGAGAGCTTCCCGGGCCTCTCGCTGGTAGGGAAACCCGGTTGCCACAAGACTGCGCGCCAGTTCGTGGGCTCCGCTTGGCCGGATGGGCTGGTCATTGCAAAAGGCCCCAGCGCCCTCAGCAGCAGTGAAGGTTTCTTCCAAAAACGGCGCGTGGACAACACCCATCTTTGCCACACCGTTTTCCATCCAGCCGATCGAGACCGCCACATGGCGAAGCCCCTGGGCAAAGTTGACCGTGCCGTCAATCGGGTCGACGACCCATAGCTGGGAGGTACTTTCGCTGAATGCCTGATCAGGAGAGAGCTCTTCGCTTAAACGGGTCTCGCCAGGAAAATGCGATGCCAATTGATCACTTATAAAGCGATCAACCGCGACGTCGGCGTCCGTCACCAACTCATCGCCCGCCTTGTAATGCCGACCAAAGGATTGCTCCTGGCGTGCATGACGAATCATTTGCCCCGCCTGTTCGGCAATCGTACGGACGATGTCCAGGCGCTCTTTGAGGGTGTAGGCAGGCATTAGCAGCTCCGTTAATGGCAAGGCCCTAGCGTAGCGCATCCACCAGAATATCGACAACCACGCGGGTGGCCGCATCGATCAACACCACATCAGCCCCCACACGCTGCCACTCATAACCGGGATAACGAGGCAGTTCGTTGGCAATCGGTCCATCAAACCGCTTGGCGATGCCTGGCGGAAGTGGCTTCCCACGGGCCAGATTGCGCTCTATACCCGGTGGAAGCGCCTCGGCCCTGGGCGCGCCATATTCGCGTAGCAGACGCTGGATCAGCCGTTCTTCAATACGTGGCGGGTCATCGCGATAATTTCGTTCGGCGCGGTCATCGTAAGACCGATGCTCACGCTTTGGTGCCTGCCCCTGGTGATGTGAGTTATCGCGAGCGCCATGCGCCGGGGCATGGTCGGGTTGAGCTAAGGTGGCACTGCTGAGCATAAGTGCTATGAGTGCGCTTGGAACCGCAATTTTGAAAAGATTCACTGTAAGCTCCACATCTGGGTTTGGTACTTACAGTGTAGTTAGCCAATGCGCAGATATTGAGTAAATAACAAGCATATTACAGACATTTAAAATGCTGAAAACGCTATTACAACTGATATCTCTCTTGGGGGTTAAAGTTCTTTCTGATCACGGCAGGAACCCGGCAAATATTTTTCGTCAAGCGCATTACCTGCGCCGGTAGTCGTGCGGCAAGACCACTGAATAGAACCACCTGTCGCTTCTGATTCCATCACCACCCATTTACCCGCAATGGCGCTGTTGGCATTATCGCTCATTTCCATGACAACACGAGCCGCATAGTTCTCTTCGCCGGGCCAAATGCCGATGTAAGCTACATAGCTATCGTCGCTGCTTTCTCCGCCGTTACCGCTTCTATCCACATCTTCAGGCAAACCAGCTTCATCATTGCTATCAGGGAAGCGGCCTTTCACCGCGTAAAACTCACTCATGGTCGTTTTATAGGCGGACGCCAGATTAAAAGCCTCGGACACCTGGGCGCGAGCAGTGTAGTTCTGGTATTGCGGAATGGCGATGGAGGCCAAAACACCGATGATGGCCACGACAATCATCAGCTCGATCAGCGTAAAGCCTTGCTGGATTCCCTTCATTTCAATCCCTCGAAGAATACTGGGTCATTACTATCTAAATGGGGCCCCAAAAGGCCCCATCAATTAGCTTGCTTTTAATTCAATCTTCGCGACAGCCGGCAGGTAACCAATTATCTTGAGCATCGCTGCCATCTTCCCAAGAACATGTCCAGCCATTGCCGGGATTAGCAGCTCCATCGTCACCACTATCAGCGATAGGTGTAACTTCCATTACCGCTCCATTAAGTGCGCTTTCACTGGAAAAAGTGACTTCAATATCTGGAGAGTCATAGTCAACGCTGGATACGTAGCGGCCAGCAATATCTAGAGTCTCATCATCGCCAATACCAAGCTGCGCAGCAGTAGGCATTGATCCACGTAATGAGTACTGCTCTGCAATATCCGCACGAACCCCGGCGGTAACCGACAGTCCCTCGCTGGCCTGAGCGCGGGCGGTGTAGTTCTGATACTGCGGTACGGCGATGGACGCCAGTACGCCGATAATCGCCACCACAATCATTAGCTCGATCAGGGTGAAACCGCCCTGCTTCTTGTTGCGAATTGCCGGTTCTGCAGATTGCTGCATGGAGACGTCTCCTTGGGGAATGCTACCCAGCGTTACCGCCGAGTATTGCTTTGGGCAAAGATGCAATGACATTAACTGACAGTCTATGGTTTATCAATATTACGCATCAACGCTTGAGTATGAGTTATATCGGCCGCAGGATGCTTGGCTTGAACCTTTCGGCTTAAAGAGCCGCTACTGCCTTGTGTTGCCAAGTATGGTAAAAGTAATCCGCAGCGCACTTCATCAACGAGTCACGCATGAGCGAACCCAATTTCGAGTCAACCTTAAGCCATGCCGCCGCCCGGGGCGGGCTGCGCGGCATCGCCCAGCGTCTGGTCAAGCACGGGTTGCTGACCGAGGCTCAGGCGGCCACCGCCGAGGCGACGGCGTTCGACCTGGATATTTCACTACTCCAGCACGTTGTTGACAGCGGCCTGGTCGATCCCAGGCAATCAGCGATAGCTGCTGGCTGGGAGTATGGCTTGCCGGTGATCGATCTCAACGCCGTGCGTTTATCGTCACTGCCACCAGCGGCTGACTATCCGATTAAAGTTCTTCAGCACTTGACGGTGTTGCCATTAGCG
Organism: Halomonas sp. Mc5H-6; assembly: GCF_024124705.1. Taxonomy (NCBI): domain Bacteria; kingdom Pseudomonadati; phylum Pseudomonadota; class Gammaproteobacteria; order Oceanospirillales; family Halomonadaceae; genus Halomonas; species Halomonas sp. Mc5H-6. Next base: position 524,254 of record NZ_JAMXSI010000001.1, on the reverse strand, counting down.
CGCCACGGCCACCGACTTACCGTTGCCGTCCCTTATCCGGCGACGCTCACCCAACTGGATGAACTGCAATTTGCCACCGGACTGAGCGTTGAAGGGGTACTCGCGCCTGTTGACCAACTGAGCACGGCGTTGAACCAGTATCTCACCCAGAATGAACGCAGCATGCTGGAGGAACTTGATGACATCGACGATGCCGTCAGTTCCTTGAATGTTGTCCAGGGAGCATCCGGTGAAGACGCTCCCCTCGAGGAAGCGCCCCAGAACAGCGACGACGCCCCGATCGTCAAATTCGTCAATAAACTGTTGCTGGATGCGATTCGCCGGGGCGCCTCGGATATCCATTTCGAGCCCTATGAAACCCAGTACCGGGTTCGCTTCCGGATTGATGGCATGCTCATTGAGGTGGCACGGCCGCCTTTTGCCATGCGTAACCGTATCGCCGCGCGTTTGAAGATCATGGCCCGGCTGGATATCTCCGAGCGCCGCCTGCCCCAGGACGGGGCGATTAAACTCAAGCTGTCACGCACCCGCTCTCTCGACTTCAGGGTCAATTCACTGCCGACGGTTTATGGTGAAAAGCTCGTGCTGAGGATCCTTGACCCCACCGCCACCCAACTTGGCATCGAGCAGTTAGGCTTCACCGATGACCAGCGCGGTCATTACGAACGGGCGCTGGCGCAGCCGCAAGGCATGATTCTTGTGACCGGCCCGACAGGCAGCGGTAAAACCGTATCGCTGTATACCGGCATCAATATTCTTAACCAGATAGAGCGCAATATCTGCACCGCCGAAGACCCAGTGGAAATCAAGGTCCCCGGCGTCAACCAGGTCAACGTCCTGCCGAAGATCGGTCTGGATTTCGCAAGCGCGTTAAGGGCATTCCTGCGCCAGGACCCTGACGTGGTCATGGTCGGTGAAATACGCGACCTGGAAACTGCCGAGATCTCCGTCAAAGCGGCCCAGACCGGCCACCTGGTGCTGTCGACGGTACATACCAACTCGGCGGCCGAAACCCTTACTCGCCTGTCCAATATGGGGGTGTCTTCCTTCAATATTGCAAGCGCAGTCAGTTTGATCATTGCCCAACGCCTGGCGCGCAAGCTTTGCCCTCACTGCAAGGAACCGGCGGACATTCCCCACGAAGCGCTGAGACGCGAAGGGTTCAGCCAACAGGCGATTCAGCAGTCCACCCTATTTCGCCCGGTCGGTTGCAAGCAGTGTACCCACGGCTACAAGGGGCGCGTGGGTGTCTACGAAGTCGTGCCGATTACCGATGCGATGCGCCAGTTGATCATGCGCGATGCCAACTCTCTGGATATTGACCAGTTGGCCCGCCGTGAGGGCTATCCGAGCCTGCATCAGAGCGGTCTTTTAAAGGTGATGCAAGGGATCACGAGCCTCGAGGAAGTCAACCGTGTCAGCAAGGAGTAAACCATGGCCAAGTCGCCTCGGGCTCGTCGTCAGCCAAGCATTCAGCTTTACCGCTGGAAGTGGGAAGGCACTGGGCCTCAGAATCGCACGCTTAGCGGTGAAATCATTGGTCGCAGCAAGGCAGACGTCGCCAGCGAGCTCGCCAATCAGCAGATCAACGTAAAGCGGTTACGCAAGAAAGGCGGCCTCGGTGGTCGCGGGCGAATCAACCCACACGACATCATGGTGTTTGCCCGCCAGATGGCGACCATGATTCGGGCCGGTATTCCGCTACTCCAGGCGTTTCAGGTGGTCGCCGAGAGCCTCAAAAAACCGGCGATGGTAGCGCTGGTGCAGCAAATGATGAGCGATGTGTCCGCCGGGGCAAGCTTCTCCGATGCACTACGCCGTCACCCCAAGCACTTTGACCGTCTGTTTGTGAACCTTGTTGAAGCAGGCGAGCAATCCGGTGCACTTGACCAGATGCTTGACCGCATCGCCACTTACAAGGAAAAAGTCGAGTCGCTTAAGAGCCGCGTCAAGAAGGCCATGTGGTACCCCTCCGCAGTGCTCCTGATCGGTGTCGGGGTCACCCTTCTTCTACTGATCAAGGTGGTGCCCGAATTCGACAGCATGTTTGACAGCTTTGGCGCGGAACTGCCCGCCTTGACGCAGATGACAGTCAACTTGTCAGGCCTTGCCCAACGCTATTGGCTTTACGCACTGGGGGGCACCATCGCAGGGGTATTGCTGCTCAAGCAGGCGATTAACCGTTCTCCCCGCGTTGCTTATCGCGCACACAGCATTCTATTGCGCCTGCCCATCATCGGGGACATCCTGCATAAATCGGCAGTGGCGCGGTTTGCCCGAACCCTTGCGACCACCTTTGCGTCGGGCGTGCCGCTGGTCGAGGGACTGGATACGGCATCCGGGGCAACCGGCAATAGAGTCTACGAACGCGCCGTCACCCGAACACGCCATGACGTGGCCACCGGTCAACAGTTACACTTCGCCATGCGCATGACCAATCAGTTTCCGCCCCTGGCGGTGCAAATGGTCAGCATCGGTGAAGAAGCAGGCTCGCTGGATGCCATGTTAAACCGCGTCGCGGACTACTACGAAGAAGAAGTCGACAACAAGGTGGATGCCTTAACCTCGCTGATGGAACCGCTCATTATCGTGGTCTTGGGTCTGCTGGTCGGCGGTGTCGTGGTGTCGATGTACTTACCCATTTTCAACTTAGGCTCGGCCCTGTAGGGCGTCGTGCAAAGGCATGTCATGCAGTATTTTTCGACCATTTTCTGGCCACTGGTTGTTTTATTGGGGCTATGCCTGGGCAGCTTTCTCAATGTGGTGATTACCCGTCTGCCCGTCATGCTGATGCGGCAGTGGCGTCAGGAAGCTCGCGCCCAGCTCGCGCTGGCTGAAGAGCCATCGCCGCGCTTCAATCTGGCCCAGCCGCGCTCAATGTGCCCCCGCTGCGAGTCTTCTATCGCCTGGCACGATAATCTGCCGTTGATCGGCTGGCTCAAACGACGTGGGCGCTGCGCGCACTGCAATGCCCGTATCAGCCTGCAATATCCGCTCATCGAGCTTGCGGGTGGCATCCTGGCCATCAGCGTCGCCCTGCTTTATGGCCTCAGTTGGCAGGCGCTATGGCTTTATGGCGCCTGCTTGACGCTGCTCGCCCTGGCCGTCATTGATTGGCGTGTACAGCTACTGCCCGATATTTTGACACTGCCGCTGCTGTGGGCCGGCCTGATCTATCAATGGCTTTTTCAACCCGCTTTCCTGGCCGATGCCGTTATCGGCGCCGTGGTCGGCTATATGAGCCTCTGGAGTTTTTACTGGTTGTTCAAGCTGACTACCGGCAAGGAAGGCATGGGCTTTGGTGACTTCAAGCTGCTCGCTGCATTGGGCGCCTGGCTGGGTTGGCTATCACTTCCACTGGTGGTGCTGTTTTCGGCAGGTTTAGGCGCCATACTCGGCCTGGCCTATCAAGCGTCATCCCCCCAGGCGCGCGGCACCCCCATGCCGTTCGGACCTTTTTTAGCCCTCGCCGGTTGGATGATGCTGCTCGCTGGCAACGATATATTAGCGGTATACCTTAATATCGTCAGTTAAGCCTGACGGTCCTAATGACATATCACAGGTAGATGCACCATGATTATTGGCCTTACAGGCGGCATCGGCTCAGGCAAGTCAACCGTCGCCCGCGCCTTTGGCGAACGCGGTATCGGATGGGTCGACGCCGATGATGTGGCCCGCGAAGTTGTCGCACCCGGTGAGCCCGCGCTTGACGCTATCGGTGAGCATTTTGGACCCGAGGTGATTGATCAGGATGGGGCACTCGACCGCGCCGCTCTGCGCAAGATCATTTTTGAAGCTCCCGAACAACGCCAATGGCTTGAGCAACTCACCCACCCTCTGATTCGCGAGCGAATTATCGCCCGACTAGAGAATATTCAGTCGGGGCCCTCTCCGTATGCGCTGCTGGTATCGCCTTTACTGTTCGAATCGGGCCAAGCGGCATTAGTGGATCGCACCCTGGTGATCGATATTCCCACCGACATGCAGCTATCCCGAACACTTGAGCGCGATGGTGTCAGTGAAGCAAATGTGCGTGCTATTCTGGACGCACAGATGTCGCGCGAGGAACGCTGTGCCCGTGCCGATGACATCATCGACAACAGTCGCGATATTGCGCATATGCAGCACCAGGTCGCCCAACTTGATCAACACTATCGAGAGCGACTATCGTCGTGACCCGTTGACGGCCTTTGAGGCGTCCTCTTTCACTGATCACGTTTTACATTTGCGGATATTTTATGTCTCAACCTGCTAACGACAGCCCATTTGAAGTCGCCTGCCCTCAATGCTCACGAACCGTTGCATGGAGTAGCGAAAGTCCTTTCCGTCCGTTTTGCAGCAAACGCTGCCAGCAGCTTGATCTGGGGGCCTGGGCGGAAGAATCCCACCGAATAGCCGGTGAAAATGCCATGGACGAAGCCGATATCGACGCCCTGCTGGCGCGGGCTGACCGCGATGCACCACTTTCCTGAATGACCGCACCTGCCTACCATCTTATCCAGCACCTTGAAAGGTGCTTTGATGATCTGATGGCCGCACTGGACGTACTCGCCACGCAATACGCAGTGCAGTGTCCGCCTACCTGGCTGCTGTCGCCCACAGCCGACCCCTCACCGGAAGGGTTTAGAGCGGCACTTTTCGATGTCTGGCATCAGACGGGGCAGGATGGCCGGGAAACACGCAATTATCTGGGTATCGTTGTCGCCAACGACGAACTTATCGACGCTGCTCGCCAGGTAAATATAGCCAAAGACGCATTCCATGCGGGCTTGCAGAAGATTAAAAGCACTACCCCCAAAGCACTGAGTGACGCTAAGGCGAAGCTAACCACTCGCCACCCGGATGTTAATCATGTCTTACGTAAAGAAGGGTTAGCGCGGTTACATTTAAAACAATGCTGGCGTCATTTGCCTATCGCCGATGCCGAAGTCGCAAAAGTGCGCTTTGCCTGGTATCAAAGTGGACGTTCGATTAAACGCATCACCGTCAGAGACGCCGAACAAAAGCTACTTCGGCTGGATACTGATGCGCCTCATATAAAAGTGCAATTGCGTCGTCTTGCAGGCTTACCCAGCGAAGAACCGCTTGCCCAGGTTCAAGCCCAGGCACCGCTAATGCGTGCCAATCTCTTTTTTAGCCACCCGTTAGCGGATGGCCACACGCGACGGGCGCTGAACGTCTCCATGCCCCTTTTCGTTCCCAATGAGCGCTTGGGAATGCCCGATATCAAGGCACCGCCAACTCACCCCCAGCCACAACGTACACGCGCGACTCGGCGCGATGAAAAGCTGGAGTCCGATGTTTTCCTACCCAGCCTGCGCGTGTATCGCTACCGCTAAGCTTATTTAAACAGCGGGTTAACAACCAGGTTTAATCAATCAGGCAGGCGCCTGCTCCTCTGTCCAACGCCCGGACGCCAGCAGCGTCTCGATCAGCTCGCGCAGCTCGTGCGAGGCAATGTGGTATTCCGTCAGCAATGCTTCGAATTGCTGCTGAAACGCCTCCTCTCGTAATTGAGCCTGCTTTTCGGCGTCTTCCTCTTCAAGCGCCTCCAAGGAACGCACTGGCGGCCCGGTGGGAATCTCCATCGCCTTGCCAGGGTCCTCTAACTGACGTAGCGCTTGCGCAAACGCATCATCCAGTTCGCGAAATTTACGAAGCTTGTCGCGCTCATCCATCGGTTTCTGAACTTTTTGATATTTCATTGATATGTCATTCACACCCTTTTGATTGAGGGATACGCCTTTCTATAAGGCTATTTTCCCCAAAAACTGTGCCCAAACGCGTAAAAAGCCAAAGCCAACTTGCCTTCGAGAGCTGTTACTAGCATAAAGAGAGCATCACTACGTACTGGTGCATATAGTAAATAATACTTACGTATCGCTGCATATTTTGCGACCACTGCAATACAACGCTGCAATGTAATCACTAGGCTCTAGTGTCAGCATTGAGGCAGAAAAAGCCGCCGCCGCGTTGTACTGACGTTGGGGCAAATTCGAGAAACCAAGGCACCGGGAGGGTGCACATTACCGCCGGAAACACCATCTGGCGGTAATACTCATGCATGGGAGGCCAGATAATGTTCAATGCTATGACACGAGCTGAGATCTGGCTGCAAGACACACTTGAAAAGCCATTGAGTATTGACGATCTTGCTCAACATCTAGGGTATTCAACTTCTCAAGTACGGCGCCAATTCCGTCACTACTTTCACACATCGCCGAGTGCTTATCGAGAAAAACGTCGGCTAGAACGTGCAGCGGTTTTACTCGTCTTCACTCCCCGTAATATAGCGCAGATTGCGCTGGATTGCGGTTATCAAAACCACTCGTCTTTTTCACGGGCGTTTCTGCGACATTTCCAACTATCCCCACGACGCTACCGTCAAGCCATGGGCCATGTGATGCATCAGCAAATACCGCCTTACGGTTACACGACTCAAATCAAGCAAACACCTGCACGACAGGCTGTTCTCATGCGACTCTATAAATCGCCTGAGCACCTTCAAGGGCTTGGGGATAGCAATTACCATGGCCACCAGCTGGAAAGCCTGCAAGCAAGGCTGGCAGACTCAACACCCGCAGTTTCGCTGCCTGATTTACTCAGCGAAAAAATCGATGCTCTAAGCGATCAAGCTGCGCACCCGGTACGTACCGATATCGGGCTCTACCTTGAAACGCTTCACAACATGAAGAGCATTCCACTGCCTGCACCCTACCGCCGTATTAATATTGCAGCACGCCATTATGCGAGCACCTGCTTTGAGGAATTTTCACAACTTTCACGCGCGCTGACCAGCATGTTGCTGGAACTCTTGCATGTACAAAAAGGCTATTACATCAGCGGCGAGGCGCCCATGGTACTGTGGAAAACCGATTATTTGGAATTGAGGGTACCGCTGAATCAATGAGGAAATGCCTGGCCGGGGAAGTAATAAAGTCGGCATTACCACTGGGAATGCCGACTTGGAGATACTTAGTCTTCCATTCGCACAAGCCAGGACTCAACGGTCTCATCGCCGTGTTCGTCTTTCCAGCTACGCAGCCCCTTGTGATTGCCTCCACGCGTTTCGATAACCTCACCTGTATGAGGATTTTTATAAATCTTTAAGCGGCGCTTACGGCGACCTGCATTGCTACTGGCGGGCTTTGAACCACGCTGATCGGCAGCAGGGTCTAACAACGCTACTACATCAGCTGGGCGCTTGCCAAATTCATTCATGAGCGCTTCAAGCTTTGTTTTAAACTCTAGTTCACTCTTGAGGCGCTGATCACCCTCTAGTCGCTGAAGATCTTCTTGAAGCTGCTTCAGCTGCTGTTCTTTTTGGATGTATTCGTTAAGTAGTGACATGGGGAATCCTTTAACATCAGGTCAAACCAGATAAGATACCGAACTGACATTGTCAGTATCCATTAGTTCAGAATGCGCATTCATTATTGCTGTAAAAAAGCCGACTGACAACAGTCTAGTTGATTTTTAGTCAATTACGAAAGATATTTTAAAGATTGGCTTAGCAATGAATAACTTTTTAGTGGCTTAATCACCAAGTTATACAGGCAGGAATTCACTGACAAAAAAACGCCGCCCTAAAGGCGGCGTTTTATGAAACCAGTACTAATGGCGATATTAGTCTTGGCCCATTTGCTGCTTAATCAAGTCACCGATAGTGGTTGCACCACCTGCTGCTTCCGGCTCTTGTTCACGCAACTTCTTGAGGTTCTGACGCGTGTCATCCTGCTCTTTCGCTTTCACCGACAGGTTAATCTGACGGCTCTTGCGATCAACGCTCACGATGCGCGCTTCGACACTGTCACCCTCACTAAGAACGTTACGTGCATCTTCAACGCGATCAGCCGCGATTTCAGACGCCTTGAGGACAGCCACTACATCGGTAGCCAGCTCGACGTGAGCTTCTTTGGCGTCCACTTCAACGACACGACCAGTAACGATGCTGCCCTTGTCATTGACCGACAGGTATTCAGCAACAGGATCGGAATCCATTTGCTTGATACCCAGGGAAATCCGCTCACGCTCAGGGTCGATAGACAGGATAACCGCTTCGGCTTCGTCGCCTTTCTTGAAGTTACGAACCGCTTCTTCGCCAGTATCTGTCCAAGAGATGTCGGACAGGTGAACCAAGCCGTCGATACCGCCTTCCAGGCCGATGAAGATACCAAAGTCAGTGATTGACTTGATAGTACCCGAGACGCGATCGCCCTTGTTGTACTCGGCATTGAAGGTTTCCCACGGATTAGCAGTACACTGCTTGATACCCAGGGAAATACGACGACGCTCTTCGTCGATATCCAATACCATGACATCAACATCATCGCCCACTTGAACCACTTTGGACGGATGGATGTTCTTGTTGGTCCAGTCCATTTCGGAAACGTGAACCAGGCCTTCGACGCCTTCTTCCAGTTCAGCAAAGCAGCCGTAATCCGTCAGGTTGGTAACCACGGCATGAACCTTGGTACCTTCCGGATAGCGCTCTTTAATACGGACCCACGGATCTTCGCCAAGCTGCTTGAGACCCAGAGAAACGCGATTGCGTTCACGGTCAAACTTCAGCACTTTAACGTTGACTTCGTCGCCGACGGCCACGATTTCAGACGGATGCTTGATGCGCTTCCACGCCATATCGGTGATATGCAGCAGGCCATCAACGCCACCCAAATCAACGAAGGCACCGTAATCAGTCAGGTTCTTGACGATACCCTTGATTTGCTGGCCTTCCTGTAGTGTTGCCAGCAGTGCTTCACGTTCCGCACTGTTTTCGGCTTCCAGAACCGCGCGACGTGAAACCACAACGTTGTTGCGTTTCGGGTCGAGCTTGATGACCTTGAAGTCCAGCTCTTTGTGCTCCAGATGCGCTGTGTCGCGAACCGGGCGGACGTCAACCAGAGATCCCGGCAGGAAGGCACGGATAGAATCGACATCGACGGTGAAGCCGCCTTTGACCTTACCGTTGATCACGCCTTTGACGACTTCATCTTTCTCGAAGGCGGCTTCCAGAATCTTCCAAGCTTCTGCGCGCTTGGCTTTTTCACGGGACAGACGCGTTTCACCGAAGCCATCTTCAACGGCTTCCAGTGCAACGTGAACGTCGTCACCGATCGCAATGTTCAGTTCGCCGTTCTCGTCGCGGAATTGCGCCGCGGGGATCTGACCTTCAGATTTCAGACCGGCGTTGACGGTAACCCAGTCACCGTCAATATCGACAACCTGGGCCGCGACGATAGCGCCTGGCTCCATGTTGATGTCGTTAAGAGACTGTTCAAACAGTTCAGCAAAGCTTTCGCTCATGGTGTTCCTACGTGATCAACGTTGTTGAGGCATAAATGCCTTCTCCGTACCACCAGCGAGCACGGGCCTAATGTCACTCTGCTTTTGGAGGTGTTAGCGCTGGTTAGACCTGACCGGGCTCCCAATGTGAGTTTTACGCCCTGCCATGTCGTGACACCTGTCCAAAAACGCCGCAAGGGAGAGTCAATTGTCGGAAACCAGCCCCTGTTGGGCCAGCAGCTCGGTCAACTGATCAACCACTTCCGGTATGCTCAGGCACGTGGTATCAAGCGTAATGGCATCATCTGCCGGCTTGAGTGGCGCCACGTTGCGATGCATATCGCGTGCATCGCGCGCCTGAATCTCCTTTAGAAGACTCGAAAGACTAGCATCCACGCCCGCTTCCTGCAACTGCTGATGGCGACGGCGGGCTCTCTCCGCTGCTGATGCGGTCAGAAATATCTTCAGGGAAGCGTCAGGAAAAACGACCGTGCCCATGTCTCGACCATCAGCCACCAGGCCAGGCGCCTGACAAAAATCGCGCTGGCGCTCTAGCAACGCCTGCCGAACAGCCGGAAGCGCCGCCACCTGAGACGCGCGCTCGCCAGCCTGTTCAGTGCGGATCGCCCGGCTGACGTCTTCGCCTTCCAACAATGTTCGTGGCTGACCATTTTCGACGGGAAAGGCAACGTCCAATGCCTGGGCCAATTGTGCCAAGGCCGCCTCGTCATCAAGCGCCACCTGATGCTTGACAGCGGCCTGCGCCGTCAACCGGTACAAGGCCCCACTATCCAACAGATGCCAGTTCAGGCGATCAGCGATGAGCCCACTGATCGTGCCTTTACCTGCGCCGCCGGGGCCATCAATGGTCAATACGGGGGGATGTTCAGCCATGCACTCCCTCCACCGATAGCGCCATCCCCACGCGTGTCACCAGGTCCACGAACCCCGGGAACGAGGTCGCCACATTGGCGCAATCATCGATCACGATATCGTCGCTTGCCCGCAGCCCGGCAATGGCAAAGGCCATCGCAATTCGGTGGTCACCCAGGCTATCGATCCGCCCGCCGCCATAACTGGCCACTTGGTCGTCACCATTGCCAACGATGTCGATACCGTCAGCCACAACCCTGTGCTCGACGCCCAGAATGGCCAGGCCATCAGCCATCGCCTGAATGCGATCAGACTCCTTGACGCGCAACTCTTCGGCGCCGCGTAAACGCGTCGTCCCTTTGGCGTTGGCGGCGGCAATGAATAAGGCTGGAAATTCGTCTATCGCCAATGGCACCTGGTCGACGGGAATCTCGATACCGCTGAGCGGTGCATAGCGAATACGAATATCCGCAACGGGTTCGCCACCCACTTCACGCTGATTTTCCAGGGCCAGATTGGCGCCCATCAGGTTAAGAATATTAATCACACCGATACGGGTCGGGTTGATGCCCACGTGTTCGAGCGTTATGTCCGAACCGGGAGTAATGGCCGCGGCCACCAGGAAAAACGTCGCTGATGAAATATCCGACGGCACATCGATCGGCCCTGCTGTCAGCTTTCCACCACCCTGCAGCCAGCAGGTATCACCGTCACGGGACACCGGATAGCCAAAGCCGTTGAGCATGCGCTCAGTGTGGTCGCGGGTAGGCGCTGGCTCACGCACGCGGGTTTCACCCTCGGCATAAAGGCCTGCCAGCAGCAAGCAGGATTTCACCTGGGCACTGGCCATGGGCATCTCGTAATCAATGCCTTTTAAAGCGGCGCCGCCCTTGATATTCAACGGAGGCCGCCCACCTTCCGCGGTATCGATGGTCGCTCCCATCAGGCGCAGCGGGTCGGCAACGCGGGCCATGGGACGTTTGTTCAGCGACTCGTCGCCGGTCAATTCGCTGTCGAATGCCTGCCCGGCCAGCAAACCAGCAAACAGACGCATCGCGGTGCCAGAGTTACCCACATAAAGCGGGCCAGAAGGCGCTTTCAGTCCATGCATGCCCACACCATGGATGGTCACGCGTCCTTGATGCGGTCCCTCGATAGCCACGCCCATTTCGCGAAACGCCTGTAGCGTGGCAAGACTGTCCTCGCCTTCCAGAAAACCCTTGACCTCGGTAACACCGTCAGCCAGTGCCCCCAGCATGATCGAGCGATGCGACATGGATTTGTCACCGGGCACGCGCAGTCGGCCCTGCGCCTGACCGCCTGGCCGCACCCGGTAAGTCACCTTACCTTCTGGTTGCATATGATATTCCGCCTGATAAGTGGTTTTGTTCAATAATGTATCAAAATAGTGGCGTGCATGACTGGCCCGATCAAATGTCGCAATCAGGGCATCGCTATCGCCTTGCTCAACAGCCTTGCGCAATCGGGCAAGGCCCGCTTCAAAATCATCCAGCGACGACAGCACCGCCTGGCGATTGGCGATGAAGATATCGCGCCACATCACCGGGTCACTGCCCGCAATGCGGGTAAAGTCACGGAACCCGCCAGCGGCGTAACGAAAAATATCCAGCCGATCATCCTGACGCGCCAGGGTGTCGACCAATGAAAATGCCAACAGATGCGGCAAGTGGCTGGTACGCGCCAGCACATGGTCGTGGTGCTCAACGCTCATTTCCAACACATCGGCACCACAAGCCGTCCATAGTGCCGAAACCCGCGTCAGGGCCGCCGCATCAACGTCAGGCTCCGGGGTCAAGATCACCTTGTGATGACGATAGAGATCGGGGTTGGCTGCCGAGACACCACTTTTTTCTGAACCCGCAATCGGGTGCCCCAGCACCATATTGACGGGCACGCCACCAAAAACACGCTCGGCACAGGCGCGAATCGCCGCCTTGGTGCTGCCCACATCGGTGATCACCACATTGGGAGCGGCCTTGGGCAATGCGCGAGCCAGCGTTCTCATGACCGTTTCCATCGCCAGCACAGGCACGGCGAGTACGATAAGTGACGCATCAGTCACCTGATCGCCAAGCTCGGTGCCGCCGCTGTCAATCAAGCCCATCTCGATGCCCCGGGCAATTTCATCGGGGTTGGGGTCGCAGCCGACTATCTGACCCTCAAACCCGGCAACACGCAGTGCCGAGGCCAGTGATCCGCCAATCAGGCCGAGTCCGACAATCAACAACCGCGACTCATCGATACCAGCCCCGGCGGGCATCTTCTCCCCCACTGACGTCACAATACGCCCTGAGGGTAGGACCCCAGCACGCGCAATTCCGCTGCCCGCAGCTGGACTTCCTCCAGCACGGCGGTGACGCGCGGCTCATCACGGTGGCCTTTAAAGTCGATGAAGAAGACATAATTCCACACCCCGGTACGCGAAGGGCGCGTCTCCAGGCGCGTCATATCGATCTGATGACGGTGAAACGGCTCGAGCAGATCGTGGAGGGCACCCGGCTGGTTGCGCATGGCCACCACAATCGACGTCTTGTCTTCTCCCGACATGGGGACATCTTGATTGCCGATGATTAAAAACCGTGTGGAGTTGTCCGGACGATCTTCAATCTTTTCTGCCACGTACTCAAGATTGTAGAGCTTGGCCGCCATGTCACCGGCAATCGCTGCACTGTGCCATTCGGTTTTCACCAGCTTGGCGGCTTCGGCATTGGAAGCAACCGGGACTCTTTCCGCATGAGGAAAGTGGGCGTCAAGCCATTTGCGACACTGCGCAAAGGACTGAGGGTGGGAGTAAATACGCGAAACTTTATCCCGCCGGGTCGTTTCGCTGACCAGCAGATGATGATGGATACGCAGGACCACTTCACCGCAAATACGGATTGAGGAATCCATGAAGGTATCGAGCGTATGGTTGACCACCCCTTCGGTCGAGTTTTCGACCGGCACGACGCCGTAGTTGACGGCACCGGCCTCAACCTCGCGGAACACCTCATCAATGGCGGCCATGGGCAGGCTGATGGCGCTTTCGCCGAAGTGCTTCAATGCTGCCTGCTGGGTAAAGGTCCCTTCCGGGCCCAGGTAGGACACCTTGATGGGCTTTTCCAGCGCCAGGCAGGCGGACATGATCTCGCGAAACAGACGCGCCATTTCCTCGGCGTCCAGGGGGCCTTTGTTCAACGCCATGATACGGCGTAACACCTGAGCTTCGCGCTCGGGTCGGTAGAACACCGCCTCTTCATCCTCGGCAAGCTTGATATGCGCAACCTGCTGGGCGCAGTCAGCCCGCTCGCTGATCAAGCGCAGAATATCATCATCCAGTTGGTCAATACGCTGGCGCAATGCGTCCAGATTGATCGACGTGTCGGCCATGGTGATCAGCCCCTTCGTTGTTCGAAATCTGCCATGAAGGCAATCAAAGCGTCCACCGCTTCCTCTGGCACGGCGTTGTACAGGCTGGCGCGCATGCCCCCCACGCTGCGGTGCCCTTTCAGGTTCAGGAGTCCCGCCTCATCGGCCTCTTTCAAGAAGGCATCATCAAGCCTGGCGTCTTCCAGCACAAAGGGTACGTTCATGCGCGAGCGGTTATGACGCGCAATCGGGTTGCTGTACAAGTCGCTGGCGTCGATGGCGGCATACAGCTTTTGGGCCTTGCGCTGGTTAGTCGCGTCCATCGCCTCCAGGCCACCGACATCCGCTTTCAACCACTTAAAGACAAGCCCCGCCAGATACCAGGCATAGGTCGGCGGCGTGTTGACCATCGACCCCGCCTCGGCAAGTAACTGATAGTCAAACAGCGAGGGAATGGTGGGCTGAGCGTTACCCAGCAGGTCATCGCGCACAACGACCAGGGTCAATCCCGCCGGGCCAATGTTTTTCTGCGCGCCTGCATAAATCACCCCAAACTGACTGACGTCCCGCGGCCCGGAAAGGATGTTGGATGACATATCACAGACCAGCGGTACGCTGGCACCATCGTTACGCTGCACCTGTGGCGTGTAATCAAACTCCAGTCCGCCAATCGTTTCATTGGCGGTATAGTGCAGATAAGCCGCGTCGTCACTGATCGTCAATGCATCTGCCGCAGGCACCGCCGTATGGCCATTCGGCTCACTACTTGCTGCTACATGGCAGTCAAAGCCCAGCCGCTTGGCCTCGTTGAGCGCCTTCTTGCCCCAGATACCGGTTTGAATGAAGTTGCCTCGCCCCCCCTGGCCCAAGAGGTTCATCGGTAGCATGGCGAACTGAAGGCTGGCGCCCCCCTGCAAAAACAGCACCTTATAGTTTCTGGGAACACCCAACAGCTCACGAAAATCGGCTTCCGCCTGTTCGGCGATCGCCACGAATTCATCGCTGCGATGGCTCATTTCCATTACCGACAAGCCGCGACCCTGGTAATCGAGCAGTTCGTCGCGGGCTCTCTCCAGCACGGCTTCGGGCAGGGCTGCAGGCCCCGCACAAAAATTATAACGACGTGTCATCGGCTCCGGCATCCTGTGCGTCATTATGGTTGGCGTCGTCTGTCTGCGCCTCTTCCAGCGTCTCAAAATCGCCTTCTTCGGGCTCTTCGACACGCACGGTTTTAACCAGCTTTTCTTCTTTACCGAGACGAATCAGCATGACCCCCTGGGTATTACGCGATGTGGTCGAGACTTCTTCCACGCGTGTGCGGACCAGCGTGCCGCGGTCGGTGATCAGCATCATTTCGTCACTGTCATAGACCTGCATGGCCGCCACCAGCGAGCCGTTACGCTCGCTGGTCTGCATGGCAATCACACCCTGGCCGCCACGACCGCGAAGCGGGAAGGCTTCGAGACGGGTACGTTTTCCATAGCCGTTCTCGCTCGCGGTGAGAATATAGATATGGCCCGCGTCGGATTGACCGTCGACAACACTGTCCGAGGTATCGTCTTCACCGTCATCTATCTGCTGCGTCTTGGGAATGATCAGGCTGATCACTTCTGCATTGTCTGTCAGGCGCATACCGCGAACGCCACGGGCCGTTCGACCCATCGCCCGCACATTACTTTCCTCGAAGCGGATTGCTTTGCCGTTGGAAGACAGCAGCATGGCATGGTCGGAACCCGACGTGATCGCCGCGCCCACCAAGCGATCACCCTCTTCCAGGTCAATCGCAATCAGGCCGACGCTGCGCGGACGCGAGAACTGTTCAAGGCTGGTACGTTTGACCGTCCCCTGGGCAGTGGCAAAGAAGATGTAGTGTTCTGGGTCATAATCGCGCACTGGCAGGATGGCGTTGACCGCCTCTCCTTCCTCGAGAGGCAGCATGTTGACTAGCGGCTTGCCACGGGAGCCACGGCTCGCATTAGGCATTTCGTAGACTTTAAGCCAGTACACCTTGCCACGGTTGGAGAACAGCAGCACCGTGTCGTGGGTCGACGCCACCAGCAGGTGCTCGATCACGTCTTCGTCTTTCATGGCCGTGGCAGACTTGCCGCGACCGCCGCGACGCTGGGCCTGGTAATCGGAAAGCGGCTGCGTCTTGGCGTAGCCTGAACGCGAGACCGTCACCACCATGTCTTCTTCGGCAATCAGATCTTCGATCGAAAGATCGAGGTGGCTGGCCTGTATTTCGGTGCGACGGTCGTCACCAAACTGGTCGCGAACGGCATGCAGCTCTTCACGGATCACTTCCATGAGACGATCCGGCGAAGCAAGAATTTCGGTCAGCTCGGCAATTCTTTCCAGAATAGAAAGGTATTCATCCAGCAGCTTCTCGGTTTCGAGGCCGGTCAGGCGGTGGAGGCGCAGCTCTAGGATGGCCTGAGCCTGGGCCGGCGACAACCGGTACTCGGTCGCGCTGGGATTAAGACCAAAACCTTCGTCAAGGTCTTCAGGCTTGCACGAGGTGGCCCCTGCGCGCTCCAGCATGCTGGTCACCTGACCTGGCTGCCAGACGTTGGCCAGCAGCTTATCCTTCGCCTCGGACGCGTTGGGCGATGCCTTGATGAGCTCAATCACCTCATCAATATTGGAAATCGCCACCGCCAGGCCTTCAAGGATGTGGCCGCGCTCACGGGCCTTTTTCAGTTCAAACAGCGTTCGCCGAGTCACCACTTCGCGGCGGTGGCGGATAAACGCTTCGAGCATCTGCTTGAGGTTCAACGTGCGTGGCTGGCCGTTTTCAAGCGCCACCATGTTGATACCGAAGACGTTCTGCAGCTGCGTCTGGGCGAAGAGGTTATTCACCACGACATCGCCAGACTCACCGCGCTTGATTTCGATCACCACCCGCAGGCCGTCCTTGTCGGACTCATCGCGCAGCTCGGCGATGCCTTCGATTTTTTTCTCTTTGACCAGCTCAGCGATCTTCTCGATCAAACGCGCCTTGTTAACCTGATAAGGCAACTCGGTAATGATAATGTGATCACGGCCGGTTTTATCGTCATGCTCGATGGTGTGACAGGCGCGTACATAAACACGCCCGCGCCCGGTACGGTAGGCATCCAGGATGCCCGCACGGCCGTTGATGATGCCACCGGTGGGGAAGTCCGGCCCGGGGATATACTGCATCAGGTCATCAACGCTGAGCGTGTAGTCATCGATTAACGCCAGACAGCCGTCGATCACCTCGCGCATGTTGTGAGGCGGAATATTGGTCGCCATCCCCACGGCAATCCCTGACGACCCATTGATCAACAGGTTGGGCACCTTGGTAGGCAGAACGTCGGGAATGCGCTCGGTACCGTCATAGTTATCGACCCAGTCGACGGTATCCTTTTCCAGGTCGGCAAGCAGCTCATGGGCCAGGCGCGCCATGCGCACCTCTGTGTAACGCATGGCAGCCGCATTGTCGCCATCGATCGAACCGAAGTTGCCTTGACCGTCGACCAGCACATGGCGCATGGAAAAATGCTGCGCCATGCGAACGATGGTGTCATATACCGCACTGTCACCGTGCGGGTGATATTTACCGATCACATCGCCGACGACACGCGCCGACTTTTTGTACGGTTTATTCCAGTCATTGTTCAGTTCATGCATGGCAAAGAGCACACGCCGATGAACAGGTTTCAGACCGTCGCGCACGTCAGGTAACGCGCGGCCGATAATGACACTCATCGCATAGTCGAGATACGACTGTTTGAGCTCGTCTTCAATATTGACGGGCAAGATTTCTCTGGCGATGTCACCCATGAAAGTCAGATCCTTTGCACTGCATTGGCACTGCGAGAGTTGAAAGCGCTTATAAATACGGCCTGAAAAGACACAGCATAGCGGCGCCCAAATAATTTCCCATCATACCACTGCATTTGCATCAAGGGCAGTCAGTCGCCATGCCGAGACGTTTCAATCGGCGAATATCGACTTGTCGACGGTTAACGCATCGAGTGTCTCGCGGACATTGCCGTCGATGGGGCTCGCCTTGTTGGCCCGCACGTCCAGCAACACAAAGGTAAGATCCGCCTGGGCCACCACACGGCCATCTTTTCGACGAATCTGGTGGTGGCATACCGCACTTCGATCACCGACATCGACAATCCCTGTCATCACCACCAGATCATCGCCTTGAACGGCGGCGGCACGGTAATCAATATTTAAATTCACCACTACAAACGCCCGTCCCGCGGCGTGCAGTTCGTTCATGAGCGCGGGATGTTCATCGAAAAATGCCCAGCGCCCTTCTTCCATGAATTCCAGGTAACGGGCATTGTTTACGTGCCCATAGCCATCCAGATGATACCCCCGCACACGAAGCTGGGTACGCGACACTGATTCGATCGACATGGATCCTCCTAAAATTGTCTCGGTTGATGACGATGGGGCTGACCGGCTTGATATAATCAGCACGAGCTTAATCAAACACAGGTTTGAAACAACCGCAACAACGAACCACTTGGCGACGATGCTGGTAGGAAAGCGTCGCTTTCGACATAATGTGCCACCTTTTACACAGGACAGGCGACATGTGGTTTAAACACCTGCACTTATATCGCGTACACAGCGCTCCTGAACTCAGTCATGAAGCGTTCAGTGAGGCACTGGATGCTCACGCAGCCGCCCCCCTGGGCAATGCCGACGCCCGCCGTCTTGGCTGGACGGCGCCTGCCGGACGGCTGGGCAGCGGCCAGCGTCTGCATGAAATCCAGGGGCACCGACTGTTCGCGGCCTTGCGTCAGGAGCGCCTGCTACCTGCCTCGGTGGTCAAGGAAGACGTCGACGAGCAGGTGGCAAGCATTGAGGCCAGCGAAGGCCGCAAGGTGACCCGCAAGGAAAAAACCGCCCTCAAGGAGCAAGTCACCGAGGAGCTGTTACCTCGCGCTTTTGTACGCAGTCAGAAAATTGATGTTTGGTGGGATACTCGACGCCAGCTAATCGGTGTTAATGCCAGTTCGCGGACCCGAGCGGAAGATATTCTCGACCTGCTGCGCGAATCCCTGGGCACCTTGAGCGTTACCCCGCTCGCCTCCCAGACGCTGCCCATGCGGGCAATGACGACCTGGCTTGGCGACCCCGCCAGTCGACCCGCTGACCTTCAACTGGGCGACCAGGTAGAACTGAAGGCCAAAGGCGACGATGGCGTACTGCGTGCCCGACAAGTCGACCTGGACAGCGATGAAATCCAGCAACTCCTCGAGAGTGGTCGACAAGCCAGTAAACTCGCCATTCACATCGAAGGTCGCCTAAGCTTGGTATTACACGATGACCTGGCGCTCAAGTCGCTACGCTTTGGCGATGCGCTGATTGAAGAAGCCGACCAGGCCGACGACGGGGACGACGCGCTTGCGAGGCTAGAGACCGACTTCATTCTCATGGCAAATGCCCTGTCTGACGACATCGTCCGCTTGATGGAATGGCTTGGCGGCGAAGTACAGCGAGAACCAGCACAGCGAGAACCAGCACCGGCTTGATAAAGTGCCGATACACGGTCAACGGCCATTGCTCACACATTTGATTTTATTGAAGAAATCTTACGGATCGCATGACACATCACAATAACGCTTCGACTGACCCGATGCCCTCAGACCCTTGGGCGGATATTCGTCCTTATATGGATCATGAAGTGGCGGACGTGCTCGCCAAGCTTTCGCGGGATAACGAGCTGCTGAATGCGCTTACCCGCTTTCGGCTACCCCGCCTGGCGCGCTGGGCACCGCCGCTGGCGCGCGCCATGGCCAGTCACGCGGTGCGCCGGGAAGTCAAGGACGTCACCAGCGTGCGTGAATTCCAGATGCGCATTGCCAGCTATATGGTGCGCATGATCCGCACTACCACCGATGCCTTCGAGGTGACGGGGCTGGACAAGCTCGACCCCGCCAGCGCCTATTTATTTATCGGTAATCATCGGGATATTTCGCTGGACCCGGCTTTCGTCAACTATGCCCTTTACCAGGCAGACCGAGACACTGTACGTATTGCGATTGGCGACAACTTATTGAAAAAGCCCTATGTCACTGACCTCATGCGGCTCAACAAGAGCTTTATCGTCCCCCGCAGCGCACGCGGCAAACGCGCCATGCTGGCCGCTTACCAGAAGCTCTCGGCCTATATCCGCCATTCGGTTACCGAAGATCAACACTCGATCTGGATGGCGCAGCGGGAAGGTCGGGCCAAGAACGGTATCGACCGGACCGATCCTGCGATTATCAAGATGCTGACCATCGCCAGTCGTACCAGCAACCGTGACGTTCAATTTGGCGATGCCATTGCCGAGCTCAAGCTTGTGCCCGTGTCGATCAGTTACGAGTACGATCCTTGCGACCTGCAAAAAGCCCAGGAACTTCACGATATCGACACCAAGGGCCACTACGCGAAAAGCGAATTCGAAGACATCAGTTCCATTGTGGCGGGCATCACCGGCACCAAGGGTCGTGTTCAACTGCGCTTCGGCACGCCTGTGGGGGCCGATATGGCCACACCTGATGAAGTCGCTGCTGAGATTGACCGCCAGGTGATTGGCGGTTACCGGCTTTTCCCCAGCCATTACCTGGCACTTGAAGCCCTGGGAGACGCCCCCGAGCTGGTGGCCCGTCGCACCATTACCCGGGAAGACAGGGATCGCTTCAACGAGCGGCTGGCAAGCGTACCGGAAGCCCTGCGCCCCTACTGGCTGGCACAATATGCCAACCCGGTAAAACACAAGGCCGGACGTTTGACCCACTAAGATCACACGCCATGCTCATTGGCTGAAAAAATGCTATTGTCGGGATAGTTAGTGGTCTCGCTCGACGCCCTGCTCGTAGCGATTTAAAGGAGAACCCCATGTCCGCTTCAGAAATTCAGAAAACACGTATCATCAATGAGCTACGCGGCTTTATCCGCAAGCTGCTGCAAGACCCCAAGATCCTTGAGCAGTCACTGGCCATCGCCCGGGAAGAGTTGGTTGAAGGCAACAGTCCTGCCGTCATGGCGCGCATTGCCAACCAAATATCGGATACCACCAGCGTGCATATCCCGGAAGACCCCGCCGAACATTCAGAAGCGGATAAATTGTTTCTAGAGCTCCTGCGCGAAGTGGTTCAAGAGGAACAGGCACTCTATTAGTCAGTCGCCTGAATCACCTCGCTGTTATATCTTTTTGTTAATGCCTGATCGGGATCTTCGTTCATCATGTCAACTACCTCCTCGCGCCGCATTCTGGTTACCAGCGCGCTACCTTACGCCAATGGCGCTATCCATCTGGGCCATTTGCTTGAATATATCCAAACCGACATTTGGGTGCGCTTTCAGAAAAGTCGTGGTCAGGAATGCTATTACGTCTGTGCCGACGATGCGCACGGCACCGCTATCATGCTGCGTGCCGAGCAGGAGGGCATTTCCCCTGAAGCCTTAATCGACCGGGTGTCACACGACCACCAAGCCGACTTTGCCCGTTTCGGCGTAGCCTTTGATAACTACGACTCCACGCATTCCGATGAAAACCGCCATTACAGCGAACTGATCTATCAACGCTTACGTGATAAAGGCCATATCGCCACGCGGGAAATCGAGCAGATGTTCGACCCGCAAAAGGGGCTGTTTCTCGCTGACCGGTTCATCAAAGGCACCTGCCCCAAATGCGGCGCGGACGACCAGTACGGCGATAACTGCGAAAAATGTGGCGCTACTTATACGCCAGCCGAGTTGATAAATCCGGTCTCGGCGATTTCCGGGGCTACGCCCGAAGTCCGCAGCTCCACGCACTACTTCTTCAAGCTGCCGGACTTTGCCGATTTCCTGCAGCGCTGGATTAACGACGGCCATGTGCAGCCGCAGATCCGCAACAAGCTGATGGAATGGTTTGAATCGGGCTTTAACGAGTGGGACATCTCCCGCGACGCCCCCTATTTCGGTTTTGAAATTCCCGATGCCCCCGGCAAATACTTTTACGTATGGCTGGACGCGCCGATCGGTTACCTGGCGAGCTTCAAGAACCTCTGCGAGCGTGAGGGCATTGACTTCGATAGCTACTGGGAAAAAGATTCGGACGCCGAGATCTATCACTTTATCGGCAAGGATATTGTCTATTTCCATGCGCTGTTCTGGCCCGCAATGCTCGAGGGCGCGGACCTGCGAACGCCCACCGCCGTTAACTGCCACGGTTTTGTCACCGTGGATGGTGCCAAGATGTCGAAGTCACGGGGGACCTTTATCAAGGCGGCCACCTACGCCGACTACCTGAACCCTGAATACCTGCGCTACTACTTCGCCGCCAAGCTGACGTCGAAGGTCGATGACCTTGACCTGAACCTCGACGACTTTGCCGCCCGGGTTAACGCCGATCTGGTGGGCAAAGTGGTCAACATTGCCAGCCGTTGCGCCGGTTTTGTCAAAAAGCTGGGGGGCGGCCGCCTTTCAGGCCATTGCAGCGAGCCGCAAATGGTCGCCCGCTTTATTGCTGCTGGCGACAGCATTGCCCAGGACTTTGAAGCGCGCGAATTCAGCCGCGCGATGCGCCACATCATGGAACTGGCCGACGAGGCCAATACCTATATTGCTGAAAAAGAGCCCTGGGTGCTCGCCAAGCAGGAAGGCCGCGATGCCGAGGTGCTCGACATCTGTTCGGTGGGTATCAACCTGTTCCGTCAACTGATGGTTTACCTTGCGCCGGTCGTTCCCAGCATGGCCGAGCAGGCCAGAGTCTTCCTGAGTGTCGAGTCGCTGGACTGGGAGAGCCGTCAAACGGTGCTTGTCGACCATGACATCAACAAGTTCAAACCCCTCATGCAGCGCATCGAGCGCGACAAGATCGACGCCATGATCGATGCCTCAAAGGAGGATATCGTGGAAGAGCAAAAGCTTAAGGAAACCCCCAAGGGTCCCTTGACAGACGACCCCATCGCGGCGGAAATCAGTTTCGATGAGTTTGCCAAGGTTGACCTGCGCATCGCGCGGATCGCTAGCGCTCAATACGTCGAGGGCGCGGACAAACTGCTTCAACTGACGCTCGACCTGGGCGGCGAAACACGCAATGTCTTTTCGGGTATCCGCTCCGCCTATTCCCCGGAAGCGCTGGAAGGCCGCCTAACCGTCATGGTCGCCAACCTCGCCCCGCGCAAAATGCGCTTTGGTGTATCAGAAGGCATGGTGCTGGCGTCGGCCAACCAAGACGGCATCTATCTTCTCTCGCCGGACTCTGGTGCGGAACCGGGTCAGCGGGTCACCTAACTAGGTATCGTGCAGTTAAAGGGGCAAGGCACTAGCCTTCGCCCCTTTTTTATAAGCGCTTATTTAATACCCATACACTTTTGGTTCGCTCTATGCATCTGCATATTCCACGCTCTTTGCGTTTCCGCTTTTTCGCTGCTCTTGGCGGATTACTTATCTGTGCAATCGTTGCGTTGGCCGCTATCAGTGCATTGGTCATCTTTCCGGTATTGCAGGCTGAAGAACGCGGGGCCATAAAACGAGAATTAGATCGCGTTGAGCGCAGCTTTCAGCTCGAACAGCAGCAGCTTCTTGCCCAGGTACGTGACTGGGCTCATTGGGATGATACCTATCAGTTTGTCCAGGGGGACTACCCTCGTTACAAGGACGTCAACTTCAGTCAAGAAATGTTCGAGGATATGCGCTATCAGTTGATGGCGTTTTTCAATAAGGCGGGAGAAGTCTACTTTTTAGCCGGTATTAACCCGACGACTGGAAATTACCAAACATGCACTACACCTAACGATGAGTGCGCCTGGATGGAGCCGTGGGCTAACCGCATGCAGGCAGCCATTGAAGAGGGTAAAGCAGATCAAAGCGCTATCTACGCTGACCAGGAGCCTGTAATGGTGAGCTCCACCCCCATTTTACGTACCGATAGAAGTGGCTCACCGGCAGGATGGTTATTTAAGACACGCAACTTGGACGACGAATGGGTGAGCTTCATGGAAGAATACACGGGGCTGCCTATCAACCTGAGCATTATCCAGGGGACAGCCTCAAGCAGCGATGCTTTCAGCTTCTCTGGCAACACCGTTCACGCCGAACGTTACTTACCCATCTATAGCCCACTTACCCCCGCTTCATTAGGAATAGGCATAGAGCTCAATCGCACCAGCTATTTAACTAGTTTGACCACCTTTCGCTACGCGCTGTTGTGGACGGCTGTCCTAATGGTTCTGGTCATTGCCGTGGTACTACTGTTGCTTGAGAAAATTGTGCTTAAGCCGTTGCGCTTACTCACCCAATTTACTCAGCAGTTGGATATACACGAGACGGATGTACATAAGCTCACCAGACGAAACGACGAAATAGGCTTGCTGTCACGAGCGTTTCAGGAGCATCTTACCTGCCAGCAGCAGCTCAATGAGGAACTTTTGACACTCTCCACCCATGATGCATTGACCGGACTACCCAATCGGCGGCTGTTTGACCAGCGCCTTGAAACTGCCTTTAACGAAGCCGATGCCACTTCAGGTTCGCTTGCCGTGATGATGCTGGATATTGACCACTTCAAACTCTACAATGACCACTACGGGCATCCCGAAGGGGACGTTTGCTTGCAACGTATTGCCGACGCCATGCACAGCCTCGCCCAAACGAGAGACTTTTTCATTGCCCGTACCGGCGGAGAAGAATTCTGCGCCCTGCTTCCCCACACCTCGCCCGATAAGGCCAGGGACATCGGGGAACAGCTCTCGGCGGCGATCGACGACTTACAGATTCCCCATTCAACCTCGCCAGTTAAACCTTTCGTCACAATAAGCGCCGGCATTGCCATGCTCCAAGACGCTAAATCCCAATCGCCGAGTGCGGTGGTAAGTTGCGCCGACCAGGCTCTCTATCTTGCGAAGGAAGCCGGTCGACATCAGGTTGTATTATTTAGACAGCCGCTAGCCAGCACCGAGATTTCTCCGCACAATACGTCACCATGAATGAACTCTTTGTGATCTTGGTCAGCACGGCACTGGTCAACAACTTCGTGCTGGTGCAGTTTCTTGGTTTATGTCCGTTTATGGGTGTTTCCAATAAACTTGAATCAGCGATGGGCATGTCGCTGGCCACCACCTTTGTCCTGACCCTGGCCTCCGCCGCCAGTTTCGTGGTCTACCATGGCCTGCTGGTGCCCCTGAACGTTACCTATTTACGCACCATCAGCTTTATCGTGGTAATTGCCGCCGTGGTCCAGTTCACCGACATCATGGTGCGCCAGCTAAGTCCCTTGCTGCACCGTGTGCTGGGTATTTTTTTACCCTTGATCACTACCAACTGCGCAGTACTTGGCGTTGCCCTGCTGTCGCTTAATCGTGATCTGAGTTTTATTTCCACCACCCTTTATGGGCTGGGCGCCGCGGTCGGGTTTTCCCTGGTGCTGGTACTCTTTGCCGCCATGCGTGAACGCCTCGCCGCCGCGGATACACCCAGGCCTTTCAAGGGGGCTGCCATCGCCATGATCACGGCCAGTTTGATGTCACTTGCCTTCATGGGCTTTTCTGGCCTGGTCCAAGGATAGGTGCCGTCAATGAGTGATCCCTTTTCGATCATCAGCCTGCTCAGCGCTGTCGCTGTGCTCACCGCGCTAGGCGTGGGGTTTGGTGCCCTGCTGGGCGCCGTTAGCGAGCGTTTCAAGGGGAATGAATCCAGCCTGGTCGAGCAGATCGATACCCTGCTGCCGCAGACGCAGTGCGGGCAGTGTGGCTATCCTGGCTGCCGCCCCTACGCCGAAGCCATCAACCAGGGTGATGCCATCAACAAGTGCCCGCCCGGCGGCGAAGCCACCATTACTGCCCTCGCCGATCTGTTAGGCCGCACGCCCGAACCGCTGGATGGTGAAGCGCCAAGTGAGGATCTGGTGGCCTTCATCCGTGAAGACGAGTGCATTGGTTGTACCAAATGTATCCAGGCCTGCCCGGTGGACGCGATCATTGGCGCCGCGAAACAGATGCACACCGTTATCGAAGATGAGTGTACAGGCTGCGATCTATGCCTTGAGCCTTGCCCGGTCGATTGCATTGACATGCTGCCGCGGAGCACACCGTTGGCCCAATGGCAGCCCGTCACCTATCCCCCCCAGGTGATTGCCAGCGACCGCCGCGCGTCAATGGAGATGCCTCATGGCACGCACCTTTGAGTTTCATGGCGGCGTCTATCCGCCCGAACGCAAACAGCGCTCCCAGGGTCAGGTGCGCCACGCAAGGTTGCCCGATCGCGTCGTGCTGCGCCTGGACCAGCACGCCGGTCGCCCTTCCTTCGCGACCGTCGCCGTGGGGGATAGTGTCAAGGTGGGCACACCAATCGCCCGGCGCGACGGCATGATCTCAGCCGCTTTGCACGCCAGCATCAGCGGCCAGGTCACCCAGGTGGATCGCCATACCATCACCATCGACAGCGACGGCCTGGATGCCTGGCAACGCTTGACGCCGCTTGAATGGCGTACCGCAAGCGCTGAGGAACGGCTGACGCGCCTGGAACACAGCGGGGTGGTAGGGCTTGGCGGCGCGGGCTTTCCTACCCATATCAAGGCGCGCGTTGGCGAGCGCCAGCGTATCGATACCCTGGTGGTCAACGCTGCCGAATGTGAACCCTATATCACCGTGGATGACCTTACGCTGCAGCAGTACACCTCGGATGTGCTGGAAGGTGCCCAGCTCATCGCCTCGCTTTGTGGCGCCAAGCAGATCGTGGTCGGCATTGAAGATAACAAGCCCGCGGCGATAAGCGCCCTGCGTCAAGCGATGGCAGAAAGCCAACCGCTCAGCGTTACCGTCAGCGTGATCGCCACCCGTTACCCTAGCGGCGGCGAGCGTCAATTGATTAAAACGCTGCTCGACCGCGACGTGCCCGACCAGGGGCTGCCCGCTGACATAGGTGTGCTCTGCCAAAACCCCGGCACCCTGCTGGCAGCCTTGCGCTCGGTTCGCGATGGCGAACCGCTGGTTGAACGACTGGTGACCCTGACCGGTGAGGCCATCGCCGACCCGGGCAATCGTTGGGTGCGGATCGGCACGCCCATGGCCGCCCTGCTCGACGAGGCGGGCCTGAATCGCGCAGCACTTCATCAACTGATCGAGGGCGGCCCCATGATGGGCACGCCGCTTGCCGACCTTGAAGGCGTGGTGACCAAAACCACCAACTGCTTGATTGCGGCCACGCGCAAGGAACTACCGCCTGCGCCGCCCGAATCGCCCTGCATCCGTTGCGGCGCGTGTGAAGAGGTCTGCCCGGCCAATTTATTGCCCCAGCAACTGCATTGGTACGCGCGCGCCAAGGACGATGCCAAGCTGGCGCACTACCGGCTGTTCGACTGCATCGAGTGCAATGCCTGTAGCTACGTTTGCCCGAGCCATATTCCCCTGGTCGCCGATTATCGCCAAGCTAAAACCCGGCTCCGCTACCAGCAGTTGGAAACCGCCAAGGCTGAACATGCCAAGCATCGCTTTGAGTGGCGCCAGGCGCGGCTCGCCCGCGAGGAAGCAGAAAAGCAGGCGCGCCGACAGGCACGCCTTGCCAGGCAGTCGACTCAGCAGACCGATTCTCAGGGCGCCTCACCTCAAGCCGACCTGCGCAGTTTGCGGATCGCCCAAACCGCCGCCAAAGCCGCCGTCAGGAAGGCCGAGAAAAACCTCGCGCGGGCCGCCCAGCAAGACCCGCAACAGCCCCATGACGACCTCGAGACTCAACTGGCCACCGCCCAGGAAAATTTGCAGGCAGCCGAGGCACGCCTCGCCGAGGCTCGTAGCGCAGACGAACCCCAAGAGACCCCATAAGTATGCTGCACGCGTCCCAGGTAGACGACCAACCCCGCTTCACGTCAATGCCCAGCACCGGGGGCATCATGCGCTGGGTGATCATTGCCACCCTGCCCGGCCTTGCCACCATGACGTTTTTTTTCGGCCTGGGCGTGGTCAGCAATGTCGTCATCGCCGCCGCTTTCGGGCTGGGGCTGGAAGCCCTTGTCTTGCGGCTGCGTCAGCGCAATTGGCGGCCGCTCAATGATGCCAGCGCGCTGCTCACTGGCGTACTGCTCGGCGCATCGTTACCCCCGGCCAGCCCCTGGTGGCTGATCGGTATCGGCATGGTCGCGGCCATCGTGGTCGCCAAGCACCTTTACGGCGGGCTGGGACACAATCCCTTCAATCCCGCCATGGTGGGCTATGCCCTGTTACTGGTGTCGTTTCCCACCTACATGACCCTATGGCCAACGCCCCAGTCGCTATGGCCCGCTACGCTCGGCAGCCAAATCATGGGTAGCATTTCGCTGGAGCAGATCGACAGTTTAAGCGGCGCCACACCGCTGGACGCGTTCAAGCATAAAGCCGATGAGGTAACCGCCAGCCAATTCTGGGCTAACCCGCCGCTACCCCGTGGCACCCTCACTGCCTGGCAGTGGGTCTCGGCAGCCTGGGCAGTCGGCGGTGCACTGCTGCTTGCCAGACGCCTGATCAGTTGGCATATCCCCGTGGCCATGCTTGGCAGCATGACGGCCATTGCCACACTGCTTTACTGGTTGAATCCCGATGACGCCGCCTCGCCCTGGCTGCACCTGGTTACCGGCGCGACCCTGTTTGGCGCATTTTTCATTGCCACCGACCCGGTGTCCGCGGCCACTAGCCAGCGCGGCAAACTGATCTACGGCGCGGGGATCGGCCTGCTTGTCATCGTGATTCGCAGCTGGGGCGGCTACCCCGATGCGGTGGCCTTTGCCGTGCTGCTGATGAACCTGTGCGTACCCTTGCTGGATATTTACACGGTGCCCGCCGCGACGGACCCGCAATCCGCCACTGGCAGAACACACCCATGAGTACACTGAACGCCATGCAACGCGGTGCGCTGACGTTAGGCCTGTTTGCCTTGATCACGGCGGGCAGTGTCGCCTCGCTGCGAGCATTGACGGCCGAGCGGATCGACGCGCACCAGCAAGCCTATGAGCAACGCCAGCGCCAGGCCGTTCTGCCCGAGGCGCTTACCCAGCAGGCAACGGTATCGCCGATTTCGCTGCCCGACGCTGACCTGCTTGGCTACCCCGACGGGACGACCGGCTGGCAAGTGGCCAACGACCAGCAACGTGCCGTCGTGTTGCCGGTCGTCACCCGGCGCGGCTATAACGGCGACATCCACCTACTCGTGGGTCTCGACGAGCAACAGCGTATCAGTGGGGTTCGCGTTACCCGGCATCAGGAAACCCCAGGCCTCGGCGACGACATCGAGCGCCGCCGAAGCGATTGGATCACTCACTTCGATGGCTTACGCCTGGACTCGCTAGCTGCCGAAGACTGGGCGGTACGAAAGGATGGCGGTCATTTTGATGCCTTTACCGGCGCCACCATCACGCCCAGTGCTGTGGTCGATGCTGTACACAGTGCCCTACAATATGCAGCCAGCCATGCACCCCTTGAAAACACCCACAAGCGGCAGGCAGAGGAGCCAGAGCGATGAGCCAACTTGGCCAGCTTTCGCGTGAAGGACTGTGGTCAAACAACCCAGCGCTGGTCCAACTGCTGGGGCTATGTCCGTTATTGGCGGTCAGCGCCAGCGTGGTCAACGCATTGGGGCTGGCCATTGCCACCCTGGTCGTCATGGTCGGCGCCAGCACCACGGTATCGATGATTCGTCATCAGGTACCCAGCGCCGTCCGCCTGCCTGCCTTCGTGATGATTATTGCCGCCTTTGTCACCTGCGCTGAGCTCCTCATGGCCGCCTACGCCTACCCGCTTTACCAGGTGCTGGGGATTTTTATTCCGCTGATTGTGACCAACTGCGCCATTCTGGGCCGGGCCGAGGCCTTTGCCTCGCGCCAGCCAGTATTACCTGCCGCCATTGATGGCCTGATGATGGGGCTCGGTTTTGGCGCTGTACTGGTGGTGTTAGGGGCATTACGCGAGCTGCTGGGCCAGGGGACGCTGTTCAGGGAAATGACGTTGTTGTTCGGCCCGATGGCCGACGGCTGGCGATTGACATTGGTCGACGACTATCAGTTTCTGTTTTTCGTGCTTCCCCCCGGCGCGTTTTTCGTCGCTGGGCTGCTGATAGCACTGAAAAACAGCATTGACCAACGCCTTGAGGCAACGTCACAGCCCAAGACCGTTACACCCCGTGAACAGCGCCGCGTCCGCGTCACCGGTACGATTAAATAACCCAGAGACTGACCCATGAATGCCCAAAAGCGTCATGAAATTTTCGCCCGATTGCAGGCAGAAAACCCTCACCCAACGACTGAACTCAACTGGCATACGCCTTTTGAGTTGCTCGCCGCGGTACTACTCTCCGCTCAGGCCACCGATGTCGGTGTCAACAAGGCAACGGCCCGCCTGTTTCCAGTCGCCAATACCCCGCAGGGTATTATCGATCTGGGTATCGATGGCCTGAAAACCCACATCAAGACCATCGGCTTGTACAACACCAAGGCCGAAAACCTGATGAAAACCTGCCATCAACTGGTTGAAAAGCATAATGGTGAAGTGCCCCAAACCCGCGCCGAGCTCGAGGCCTTGCCTGGCGTGGGACGCAAGACGGCCAACGTCATTTTGAATACGGCCTTCGGCCAACCGACCATGGCGGTGGATACCCACATTTTCCGGGTCGCCAATCGAACGGGCATTGCCAAGGGCAAAAACGTCGTCGAGGTAGAGCAAAAGCTGTTGCGCCACGTCCCCAAGGATTTTCTGCAGGATGCTCACCACTGGCTGATCCTGCACGGCCGGTATACGTGCATTGCCCGCAAGCCGCGATGCGGCAGCTGCATCATTGAAGATTTATGCGATTATAAAGACAAAACCGAGATTGCTTGATCAATCCAGCACGCCTTCCGTCAGCAGGGACGAATAGGCCGCCTGCCATGCTGGCCACTCCCATTGGGCCGTATTCAACGGCTCGGGCTGGTCTGTCGGTGTGGTGAGCCAGCGGTACAGCTGATCGTATAGCCCACCTCGAGTGCCATCGTAACGATAGGCCTTGGGGTAAAGCGCCGGGAAGCAAAGGCGGTCAGGTACCAACGGTCGCGCCCCCCGCTGGGCCGCCTCCATGATCGCCAGCCCTTGAAACTCATGCCAGGTGGTCGATACCACGATACCGGCTTTATCCAGTTCAGCCCGATAGCGCCCTTCCGGCAGCGGCCCCCAGGCGGTGATATGTGACGCAAGACGTTGCTCGGCCTCGGCAAAAATCGGCGGGACATGACGAAAGCGCTGCCCCACCACCGTAAGCTCGAAGGCCACCCCCTGGTCGCTCAGTTCAAAAAGCACTTCGAAAAAGTCCTCGGGGTTCTTGTCGAACTCCCAGCGGTGGTTCCACAGAATCCGCCGGGGATGACGCTGGCCGTGATGCCTGCCATCAAGGGGCATGATCGGGACAGGCAGTACTCTGGCGCGTTTGCGCAGCGCTTCAAGGGGTTTTACTGCTGGCAGATTCTCGGGCATTTTTTTCAAAAAGGCACGGGCGCCATCGACGAAGGAATCGCGGTTATAGGCGGTATTAAAAATCACTGTGTCAGCCGCCAGGGCCGCATACAGATTGACCATTTTGCTTTCCACCGAAGAGTGCTGCGCCTCCGACGCAGGATAGGCAAACTGGTTCTCATGGAAATAGATGATCTTGTGTGCCTGGCCAAGCGAAGGGAACAAACCGATTAACGTTGCCAGGTCCACCATCGAGGTTACCAGCACCACATCATACGGCCGACTCAGCGTTTCGTGCTCTTTAAACAGCCAGGTCAATGGGTTACCGCGAACGCGCCAGAGGAAATGGCGCGCTGGCAAGCGCAGTTGCGTCCACTCGACAGACTCGACGTGACGGATGACACTGTCAGCCCAGTAACGATGGCTGACAGCATCATAGGCGGATAGCAGTAAAACCCGCTTCCGGCGATTCAAGGGAGCGTTCATTAGGGTCTCGTTGAGTAGCGTGGAGACAATTGTGTAATAACCGGGCGTTGCTTGTCATCACAGCCGCAGACTACCTATTGATAATCCACAGTGATCGCTTTGTTACCAAGGTCGTCTTGGCGCAGCAGGCTCGCCTACCTACACTCTGGCTAATAATGGGGCAATAAGACGGCCCCAACACCTTTAATCCAGGGAGAGCACAATGGCCAGAGTGCTTGTGGTCGATGACGAACCCAATATCCTCATCTCGCTTGAGTTTCTGATGCAGCAAGGGGGCTTCGAGGTCTTGACGGCAGAAGACGGCGAGCAAGCGCTTGCGCATGTGCAACAAAGCAAGCCGGATCTCATCTTGCTGGACATCAGCTTGCCGGGCATCAGCGGGTTCGATGTACTGGAGCAGTTACGCCAGGCCCCCGACACCGCAGCACTCCCCATCATTATGCTAACCGCTCATGGCCGCGAAGTAGAGCGGGAAAAAGGCATGGCGCTGGGGGCTGATGATTACATCACCAAGCCCTTTTCTACCCAGGCACTGGTCGAAAAAGTCAACGCACTGCTGACAGGAAACACCCCATGACGAGAGGTGGGCTGCCCAAACGCCAGCGACTGATTGGCCTGTGGCTTCTGCTTAGCGGCATCAGCCTGCTGGGCGGGGCTATTTTTGCTGCGTGGCTGGATTCTCAACTGTCGCCAAGTGGGGCGACACGAGTCGCCTTATGGCTGGGCAGTTTCGCGGGTGGCGTCACGCTTTTCCTTTCGGGGTTGCTGCTTGAACGCATGCTGTTTACCCCGCTGCGTCATTTACAGGTCCAACTGGCACGCCTGGTGGCCAACCCTGATGCCCGCGATGAGTACCCGCCGGAAGGCTGGCTGAAAGGCTTGGGGCCAGACCTGCAGCGGGTTCGCGAGAGCTGGCGGGAAGATCGTAGCCGACTGGCCACGGCACACACGGAGGGCGCACGCAGCGCCGCCAAGATTCGCCAGGAGCTTGAAACCTTGCTGCAGGTACTCGAGACGCCGCTGCTGCTGTGTGACCATCATCGCCGTGTCATGCTGTTCAATCAGGCCGCCGAGGATTTTTTTGTCGACCATACCGGCCTCGGCCTGGGCAAGCGTCTCGAAGCGCTTATCCCGGTCGCCAGCTTGCAGCAGGCGATCCGTCAGCTACCCGACGACGGCGCCCCCCGGGAGCTACTGGCCCCCTGCGAGAACCGCTGGCTCAAGGTCATTTTACGCCGCGTTCCCGGCAGCGACGGCGAAACGCTGTTGACGTTCAGCGACGCCACCGCCTCCTGGTCGAGTGAAATGGGCGTTAGAGCGGAGCTCGCCGACATGCTGACGCCGCTGCGCCAGCATACCGCCAGCCTGACCAGCGCCGCCGACGCGCTGATTCAGCTCAGGCATCAGGACGACGTCGACACCTCGACGCTGCGCCAGCGGTTCGAGCGCGTCATCCAGGAAGAAGGCGCCACCCTGGGCGATAACGTCGCCAGGATCGGTCAGCTTCTGGATGACATGCAGCATCAGGGAGAACGCCTGACGCCCATGTGGTCCAACGATTTCTGGCAGGCACTGGACGAGCGCCTCGACCCCGAGCACCGCCTGATCACCCCGGTGGGTATGCCCGCCTGGTTCAAGGGCGACGCGCCGGCACTGATCGCGCTGTTCGATTCGCTGGTCAAGCACCTCAATGCGCACCTGCCCGACAGCGGCTTCGAGGGCGAAATGTGCCTGGGCAACAAGCGCGTCTATCTGGACCTTATCTGGCACGGCAAGGCGCTGCCGGAACACGAGCTGGCCGAATGGCGGCAGCAGACGCTGCCGTCACTGCCCCTGAGCCCGAGCGTCGCCGATGTGCTTCGCCAGCACGCCAGCGATATCTGGAGCCTGGGGGACGCAAACGGCACCCATGCCCGTTTGCGCCTTCCGCTGCCCGCCATGGAGCGTGTCGGCGCCCCGCGGGAAACCGCTCCGCCGCGCCCTGAATTCCATGACTTCGGCATTGCCGACCTGCCGCCGCCCGACGAAGCCCTTGCCAGTCGTTCGCTGCGCAGCCTTGAGATCGTCGCCTTTGATACCGAAACCACCGGGCTTGAACTGCGTCGCGGTGACACGGTGATCAGTCTCGGTGCCTGCCGCGTGGTGAATGCAAAGCTGTTGGCAAGCGATGTCTTCGACCAGAAGGTCGACCCCAAACGGCCTATTCCGCTGGCCAGCACCGCCATCCACGGTCTTACCGATGCCGATGTGGCCGGTGCACCACCGCTGGACATCGTCTTGCCCCGCTTTCGCGACTACGTGGGCGACGCCGTCATGCTGGCCCATAACGCCGCCTTTGACTTGCTGGCCATCAGCCATAAAGGTGTGACGTTCGACATCCCGGTAATCGATACCCTGCTGATTTCGCGCGCCCTGGACGAAGCGCTGGATGGCCACGATCTGGACAGCCTTGCCCAGCGTTATGACCTGGCGTTTCCACCGGGCACGCGCCACACGGCACTTGGCGATGCACGCGTCACCGCCGAGCTATGGTTGGCGCTGCTGCCGCGGCTGGAGGCAAGGGGTATCAATACCCTGGAGCAGCTGCTTGCCCTCCAGGCCAATGCCTTTGACCGAGAGGATGCCAGCGCCACATGAAATCGTCAGGCCTCAAATCACGTAAAACCGAACGGCTGATGGCCCTGGTGGCCATTGCACTGCTGCTGTTCTGCCCGCCCATGATCCTGGTGGTCGATCGCATCTCTGCTTCTCACATCGGCTGGCTGCCGCTGTACCTGTTCAGTGCCTGGGTGATCGTGATCGGCCTGGCGGCGTGGCTCATGGAACACCGTGCGGGCCGCTGACCATGCGCACTGATCCGGTCATACTGGGTACCGCCTTTGGTTATCTGGCGCTGCTGTTTCTGGTCGCCGCCTGGGGCGACCGGCGCGCGGAACAGGGCCGCTCCCTGATCGGCTCGCCCACCGTCTATGCCCTCTCCATCGCCGTCTACTGCACCGCCTGGACGTTCTACGGCAGCGTCGGGCGTGCCGCCGAACATGGGCCCAGTTTTCTGCTCATTTATCTGGGCCCGACCCTTGCGATGCTGCTGTCGCCCTTTGTCATCCGCAAGATGGTGCGTATCGCGGCTCGCCAGCGGATCACCTCGATTGCCGATTTCATCAGTGCCCGCTACGGCAAAAGCAGCAGCCTTGGGGCCCTCGTCGCCTTGATGGCCCTGATCAGCATTACGCCCTATATCGCCTTACAGCTTAAAGCCATTACCGTCAGCCATGCCGTGCTGATCAACTACCCCAATTCGGCCGATGCCACCCTGGTGGATGAACACTTCTGGATGGACAAGTCCCTCTGGGTCGCCCTGGTGCTCGCGGTCTTCATCATCCTGTTTGGTACCCGCCACCTGGATGCCAGCGAACGCCACGAAGGCATGGTGGCCGCCATTGCGCTTGAATCGATCGTCAAGCTGGTAGCCTTCATGGCCGTGGGCGTCTTCGTTGTCTTTGTGATGTTTGAGGGGCCCGCTGCGCTGTTTGACGAGGTAGCCGCCACGCCGGGCCTCGCCGACAGCATGCGCCTGGACAGCGTGCCCGGCGGTGCCACCGGCTGGGTGGGCATGCTGGTACTGGCCTTTCTGGCGTTCTTGACCCTGCCGCGTCAGTTTCAGGTCCTGGTGGTCGAAAATGTCGACGAGCAGCACCTCACCCGGGCAAGCTGGCTGTTTCCGCTGTATATGCTGCTGATCAACCTGTTCGTGATTCCCATTGCGTTGGCGGGACTGCTACTGGGCGTGAGTGCCGGCGACCCCGACAGCTTTGTGTTGACGCTGCCGCTGTCAGCCGGGCTTGAGGGCTTGCCCCTGCTGGTATTTATTGGCGGCCTCTCGGCCGCCACCGGCATGGTCATCGTCGAGACGATCGCGCTTTCCACCATGGTCAGCAACCAGCTGGTCATGCCGCTGCTGTTGCGCTCACGGCGCCTGCACCTGAGCACCAAGGGCGAGCTGGCGGGCTGGCTGCTGGGCATCCGTCGGGTGGCCATCGTGCTCATTCTGCTTCTTGGCTACCTCTACCACGCGCTGATTGGCGATTCCTATAGCCTGGTCACCATTGGTCTGGTGTCCTTTGCGGGGGCTGCCCAGTTTGCGCCAGCGCTGCTCATCGGCCTTTACTGGCGAGGCGCCACCCGCCAAGGCGCCGCTGCAGGGTTAATCGCAGGTTTCATGGTCTGGTGCTATACGCTGCTGCTACCCGGCTTTGCCCAGTCCGGCTGGCTGGATGCCACGCTGCTCACCGACGGGCCCTGGGGCATCGACTGGCTGATGCCCTACGCGCTGTTCGGCCTGGAAGACTGGGATATTTACAGCCATTCACTGCTCTGGAGCATGCTGGCCAACGTGGGGCTGCTGGTGGGTGTTTCGCTATTTACCCGCCCCACGCCCCTTGAACAGACCCAAGCCGCGCTTTTCACCGAAGCCATGCACCCCAACCTGCAATCGGCACCGCTATGGCGCGGGCAAACGACACAAAGGGCGCTTAACGAATTGCTCATTCGCTACCTTGGCGACCAGGCAACACGGCGCGTCTTCCGTCAAAACCGCTTTGACAATGGCTTTACGGCGGATGAGCCCGCCAACGCCGAGCTGATTACCCGCGCCGAACAGGCACTCGCCGGGTCACTGGGCAGTGCCTCTGCCCGGGTGCTGATCAATTCGGTGGTACGCGGTGAAGCGCTGGATATCGAGTCGATTCTGAGCATTCTGGATACCACCTCGCAAACCCTCGAGTACAACCGCCGCCTGGAGCAGAAGTCCCAGGAGTTGGCGCAAATCGGCGAAGAGTTACGCGGTGCCAATGAACGGCTGCGCGAGCTGGACCGCTTGAAAGATGAGTTTGTCGCCATGGTCAGCCATGAACTGCGCACACCGCTCACCTCGATCCGCGCCTTTGCAGAAATTCTGCGTGATAACAGCGAGCTGCCCGACAAAAAGCGCCAACACTTTCTGGGTGTCATCGTTCATGAAAGCCAGCGACTATCACGCCTGATAGAAGAGATTCTGGATCTTGCTCGATTGGAAAGCGGCCGCTTAACGCTCGACCCGGTGCCTCTTGACTTGGCTGCGCTGGCGCGGCGCAGTGTCGATGCCATTGCACACCTGCACCAGGAACGCGGGATCAAGCTTGAGATGAGTATCGAGGCTGACCCGGCCATGGTGATCGGCGACCAGGACCGCCTGGAACAGGTGATCATCAACCTGCTCGATAACGCGGGCAAATTTGCCGATCGCCATCAGCCCATGGTGCGCCTGAGCCTATACCGTCACCGCCATCATTTCCGCTTAAGCGTGGAAGATAACGGCGCAGGGATTAGCGTCGATGAGCGCGAGCGGGTATTCGAAAAATTTCACCAGATACAGCAGGACGGCGATATCCCTCACGGCCGCCCCAAGGGAAGCGGGCTCGGGCTACCCATCAGCCGGGGCATTATTGCCCATCTGGGGGGACGCCTCTGGGTGGAAGACGCCCAGAGCCTGGGCGGCGCCTGCCTGACACTGGAGCTGCCGCCCGCCCCTGAGCATCCCACGACCACCGACTCATCCGCCCCAACATCGTCGCTATCATAAGCACGGCGCTTGGCTAGGCGGCGCGTGCCTGTTGTACAAACGCCTTGATCTGCTGGAGGTCAAACTTTAAAAGCAACCGCTCATCGTCGCGCAGACGTTGCACATCAACCCAACCGTCAGCGGCGTGGCCGCGGGCCTTGTTGTATCGCTGCTGATCCAGCAAGCGCTGCTGAAGACGCTCAAAGGCCGCCACCAGGAGTGCTGATT
Source organism: Halomonas sp. Mc5H-6 (assembly GCF_024124705.1). Classification (NCBI taxonomy): domain Bacteria; kingdom Pseudomonadati; phylum Pseudomonadota; class Gammaproteobacteria; order Oceanospirillales; family Halomonadaceae; genus Halomonas; species Halomonas sp. Mc5H-6. Next base: position 487,003 of record NZ_JAMXSI010000001.1, on the reverse strand, counting down.
GCGCCGTTGACAGCTCGCCTGCCTGGTCAAGCGCCACCAGTCGCGCTCGGGTGGACATTTCAGGGCACCGGTGGCGCACACACAGCAGACGTGCGGCGCTTATCAGTGGCAACAGCCCCTGCTGTTTCAGATTGACAGCCTGATGATGGGGGGCCGCAAGACCGGGACTTGACGTGACCCGCCCGAAGCGGTCCAGCGCCACCGGCAACTCGTCAAGCAATGCGGCCATCTCGTGCATGAACAGGGACGCCTCAGGCAAGGTCGACGCAATGCTTTCAGCCAGTCGCTCCGCCAGTGCCGAATTGCCCGCAACCGGTGCAAAATCAAGCAGAATATTGGTCTGTTGTACCCGTTTTACCCGCCGGTCGGCACTCCAGATGGACAGCTGGGTGCGCCACTCGCTCAACCGCTTACGCCACATCGGCCAGCGTGCCATTACGTGACCTCGGCACAGTGGTATACCCGCCTCGTCCAGACGCTGGGTAAACCGCTCGCCTAATGCTTGAAAGTAGCCGTCGATCTCGACGTGGCGGTGATCGGGGTAGTCGTCAATGATCAGCGCATTGTCCTGGTCGGGACCCAGTAGACTCTCATAGCGCGCGGCAGAGCCTAACAGCAGGACGCAGTAGTCGACCGGCGGTTCTCCCCAGCCTTGGGCGCGCATTTCGTCGAGCGATAGCGCAATCGACTGACGGTAAAGCATGGCGTTATGGTCACTGATCACCTCACTGATGCGCCAGGCTGGAAGGTCGTAGTGAACCAGTGATTCAGCAAGGGACAGCTGCCACGCATGCGCATCGGCTAACGAGGTAAATGGCGAAGAGAGATGGGTGGAAAGGTGACTCAACGGCGCGGTGAGCGCCGATAGCTTGAGTGTCCCGTCATCAGTAAACAGGGAGCGCCAGGGTGAGGCTTGGTGGACAACCCGCATACGCCTCTCCTTAATGTTACAGCCGCCTCTCCGTCACCGGTCGCCTTCGTGGCGCGGGTCGGGCTTGAACATGTCATCGCCCACTTCATCAATGTAGCGCTGGGCTTTGGTGATCATCATGGCGTCGCAGGCGTCGCGGCTGGGCAGCATATCCGAGCGTTCAAAGCGGTGCTCAAGATCCTCGCCCTCGCCCTGGGGCCGAGTGATCAAACCGCTCACCCGATACTGGCCGCTCTGATTATCGGGCTGAGAGGTGATCAAGTAGCCTTTGTATTCGACGGGGTCGGCCGATTGGGTGTTGCCCTTGGCGCCTTCCTGGCCGCCACCCAGCAACCCCGAGAGTAGTTTTTTTAACATTTTGCCTCCTCGCGTCCGGCAGGCGGCAAGTCATGCTTGCCGCCCAGCCAGCCCGTTAGCTCTGTTGACGCCCTTTACCCGCCGCAATCCGCAGACGCAGCGCGTTCAGCTTGATAAAGCCTTCGGCATCTTTCTGGTCGTAGGCACCGGCATCGTCTTCGAAGGTGGCAATCGACTCATCAAACAGCGACTGCTCTGACTGACGGCCCACCACGATGGCATTACCCTTGTAGAGCTTCATGCGCACGACGCCGGAGACGTTATGCTGGGTTTCATCGATCGCCGCCTGCAGCATGCGACGCTCGGGGCTCCACCAGTAGCCGTTGTAGATGACTTCGGCGTATTTTGGCATCAACTGGTCTTTAAGATGCGCTTCTTCGCGATCCAGGGTCAATGACTCAATCGCCCGGTGGGCGCGCAGCATGATGCTGCCCCCTGGGGTTTCATAGCAGCCACGCGACTTCATGCCCACATAGCGGTTCTCAACGATATCCAGACGGCCGATGCCGTTATCGCCACCCAGCTTATTGAGTTTTTCAAGCACTTCATGGGGTTTGAGGGCTTCACCGTCAATCGCCACGATATCGCCTTTCTCGAACGTGAGTTCCACGTAAGTCGGCTTATCGGGCGCCGCTTCCGGCGAGACACTCCAGCGCCACATGTCTTCTTCGGCTTCCGCCCAAGGGTCTTCCAGAATGCCGCCTTCATAAGAAATATGCAGCAGGTTGGCATCCATGGAATAAGGCGATTTTTTCTTTTTACTGGAAAAGTCGACGGGGATGTTGTGCTCTTCGCAGTAGGCCATCAGTTTTTCGCGTGATGTCAGATCCCACTCGCGCCACGGCGCGATCACTTTCACACCTGGCTTCAAGGCATAGCCGCCCAGCTCAAAGCGAACCTGGTCGTTGCCTTTGCCGGTCGCACCGTGGGAAATGGCATCGGCACCGGTCTCGTTGGCGATATCGATCAAGCGCTTGGCAATCAACGGGCGGGCGATGGAAGTACCCAGCAGGTATTCGCCTTCGTAGATGGTGTTGGCACGAAACATCGGGTAGACGAAGTCACGCACAAACTCTTCGCGCAGGTCTTCGATATAGATTTCTTTAACGCCCAACGCCTCTGCCTTGGCGCGCGCTGGCTCAACCTCTTCGCCTTGACCGATGTCGGCGGTAAACGTCACTACCTCGCAGTTGTAGGTTTCTTGCAACCACTTAACGATAACGGATGTGTCCAGGCCGCCTGAATATGCCAGCACAACCTTTTTGACATCGGACATTCTTGACTCCTTTTCTGAACGAGTGCGCGCCAGACTCGCTAACCGGGGAATGGCTCACGCTGAAAAACACCAGCCTCCAAGTATAGCGTTCTCAGTGCTCAGCGAATACCGCCAACGACGCCTTAACAGGAAACTGCTAGAATCACCCCACGAAAAGCGCTAACCGATTACTCGCAGACTAAGGAGAGCTGCATGAGCGAGGCGATTGCCCGCGAATTAATGGCCCAACGTTTTCGCAGTTACCTGCCCGTTGTCGTTGATTTGGAGACCGGCGGTTTCAATGCACAAGGCGACGCCTTGCTGGAAATTGCTGCCGTTACCCTGACAATGGACCCAGAAGGCAACCTTTTGCCCGATGCCACTCATGCCTACCATATTCAGCCGTTTGAGGGGGCCAACGTTGAGCAGTCCGCACTGGATTTCACCGGCATCAACCTGGATGACCCCTTACGTCAGCAGGTCGCGCTGAGTGAGGAAGAAGCCCTGGGCGAGATTTTTCGGCCTATCCGCAAGTCGATTAAAGCCCATGGCTGTTCGCGGGCGATCCTGGTCGGTCATAACGCGGCGTTCGATCATGGTTTTTTAAACGCGGCCGCCAACCGTTGCGGTGTCAAGCGCAACCCCTTTCACCCTTTTTCCAGCTTCGACACGGCGACCCTGGCGGGGTTGGTCTACGGCCAGACCGTTCTGGCACGCGCCTGTCAGGCAGCGGGTATCGAATTTGATAACAAAGCGGCTCACTCGGCGCGCTACGATACCGAACGCACAGCCGAACTGTTCTGCGCCATGGTCAACCGCTACAAGGATTTAGGCGGCTGGCAACTGGCCCAGCGCGAACAGGCCCTGGATAGCGGCGACTAGCCGTATGCAGGCCTTAACGCTTTACGCTAAACTTCGCCCACTTATCATTACGCTTTCCGACTTTCAGGAGATGAGACGTTTCCATGGCTCAGTATAATGCCTTTTACGCCCAATCAGGCGGTGTTACCGCCGTGATCAATGCCAGTGCTTGCGGCGTCATCGAAGCTTGCCGCCAAGCCCCCGACCAGATTGGCAAGGTCTATGCCGGTCATAACGGCATTATTGGAGCCCTGACGGAAGACCTCATCGATGTCACCCAGGAAAGCGATGAGGCCATTGCAGCATTGCGCTACACGCCGGGGGGCGCGTTTGGCTCTTGCCGCTACAAGCTCAAGGATATCGATACCCACCGCGCCCAGTACGAGCGTCTGATCGAGGTCTTCAAGGCCCACGATATCCGCTACTTCTTTTATAATGGCGGCGGTGACAGCGCGGATACCTGCCTGAAAGTGTCCCAGCTTTCCGAAAAACTAGGCTATCCACTGACGGCCATTCATGTGCCCAAAACCGTCGATAACGACCTGCCGATTACCGACAACAGCCCTGGCTTTGGCAGCGTGGCAAAGTACATCGCCACCTCTACCCGTGAGACGTCGCTGGATATCGCCTCGATGTGCGCCACATCAACCAAGGTGTTTGTGCTTGAAGTGATGGGGCGCCACGCTGGCTGGATCGCGGCGGCAGGCGGGTTAGCCGGTGAAGGCGCTGGCGAGCCCCCCCACCTGATCGTATTCCCGGAAATTCCGTTCAACCGTAAAGCGGTCATGGAAAGGGTCGAGCAAAGCGTCAAGCAGAATGGTTACTGCGTGATCGTGGTGTCGGAAGGGGCGCGCTACGAAGACGGCACCTTCCTGGCCGATGCGGGCAACACCGATGCTTTCGGTCACCGCCAACTGGGCGGCGTTGCCCCCACGCTGGCCGGCATGATCAAGCAGGACCTGGGCTATAAGTACCACTGGGCGGTTGCAGATTACCTGCAACGCGCCGCCCGTCACCTGGCGTCCAAGACCGACGTCGAGCAGGCCTACGCGGTCGGTCGTGAAGCGGTGACGCTGGCGCTGGCGGGCAAGAACGCCATGATGCCCGCCATTCGCCGGATTTCTCAGTCGCCCTATCAGTGGGATGTCATTTCTGCGCCGCTGTCCCAGGTGGCGAACCAGGAAAAGTTCATGCCCCGGGATTTCATCAGCGAAGAAGGCTTCGACATTACCGACACCTGCCGCGACTACCTCTCGCCATTGATTCAAGGAGAAGACTTCCCTCCCTTTGAAAATGGCCTGCCCAAAGTGGCCAAGCTGAAACTGGCCAAGGTAGAACGCAAGCTGCCTGAGTTTACGCTCTAGGCATTTACTGCGTCGCCGCACCCCATAACACAAGCCCAGGCTCGTCCCGCGACGCCTGGGCTTGTTTATCCAATGGAACCGTTAACGCAACAGCCACGACAGTACCAGCAACAGCAGCAGAATACCGGCGACTCCCTGCCAGAAATGGCGCGGCTCCTTGCGCTCTTTATCCTCCGCTGCCCGCTTGCCCAAGGGCAACCGCAGGGCATGCAGAAACTCTGATAACCGCCTGAAACGCAGCGCTCGCTGGGGGTCCAGGGCGCGCCGCAGAGCCTCGTCGAGCTCTGGCGATATTTCCGGGTTGGTGGTGCGTGCGTTGCGGTAGGTCAAGCCTTCCAGATCGGTATGGCTGCGCAGCCGATTAGGCGTCATGTTGTAAGGCAGCTCACCGGTCAACAGCCAATAGACGGTCGATGCCAACGAATATTGGTCACTGCGCCGCCCGACACTGTCCCCCAGGGCATACTCCGGGGCGGTGTGCTCGTTGAAGCCCACCTGTCTCAACAGCTCACCCGAGTGGCGATGGCCGTCAACCTCGCGCATATGGCAGGCGCTGAAGTCGGTAAGCACGACCTTGCCGTGGGGATCGATCAGGATATTATCGGGGTTGATTTGTTGGTGGATGATTTCGCGGTGGTGCAAGGCCTGAACGGCTTTGCCCAGCTGATTGGCGATATCCAGCCGCTGGGACAGACTTGCCTGGGGATGGCGCTCGGCCCAGTGACGCAGCGTCTCGCCTTCAATGTGCTGCATCAGATAATAGAGGTAACGCCGCGGCCGCGACGGCTCGACAACCTTGACCACGAACGGCGAGTTGACCCTTTCCACCACCCACTGCTGGAGCAGAAAGTGCTCTAGATAGGCATTGCGCAACGAAAGCTCGGGGCTCGGGGCTTTCATGACCATTTCCCGCTCGGAGTAGACATCGCGGACACGGTAGATACGTGATTGGGCGGTACGCGACAACACTGCCAGCACCTCCAGGCCATCCAGCCTGGCCCCGGGTGCCAGTTCGGGCGGTATCGGCAGCTCGCCGTATAGCTGACCGGGGTGATCGCTGCTTTCTTCAGGCAGCTCATCAATGCGCACCAACTGGAAACAGAATTGATCACCGCCATAGCCGCGTTCCTGAGCCCGCTGCTTCGCTTCATTGGCGAGACGCTCACAGGCCGCATCCAGGTCGCTGGCATCCTGGCGGATCAGCCGCACGTAGTCAGACGGCAGCAAGGTGCCCCCCACGGCCTGGGTGGTAAACAGGAACAGATCGCCCTGCTTCATGGGTAGATGGGTGTAGTCAATATCCAGACTGCCATCCATGCCCAGCGCCCGGGATGGATAGCGGTAGCCCCCCAGGTCCGTGACGTGATCACGCGTCAGCTGTTCGAACTCGGCACCTCGCAGCCGGAACACCAGGGTGTCCCCCATGTGGAACAGGTGGGCATCGCGTTCACGGAATATCAAGGCCGACAGCGATGACACGAAGCTGCCGTTCTGCACATGCTGGCTCTGGCCGTAACACCAGCTATTGAGCGCTCTGAGCACGCGCGTCGCCGACGTCTTGACGTCCCAATGATCAGGCGTGGAAAAATAATCGGCTAAAAAGCCCCGTACGCTCAAATCGCCCGCCTGTTTGGCCAGGGTATTGCGCGCGAGGGAGTCGCTGATGACCGCGCAACCTCCTTTTGCCTTGAGCAACGGCGGTTCGGGGAAGCGTACCGACATGGAGCTGCGGTGCAGACGCCGGTCCGGGGCAACAAATGCCTGACCGTAACTGATCAGCAATTGGGCATGGGCCAAGTCATCCTCCTGAGCATACAGCATTGGCAACTGACATCACTGTCTAGAAACGCCTATGATACACGCTGGCGATACTGAACGATGCTCGCCAAACGTCGTGACGTCGTAAAGCAGGTCGTGCAGCACGATCGCGAAACGCTTTGGGGTCGCAACACCTATGTCGCATTGGTAATCTTGCGGCCATGTTCGTATAATCCGGTGCTATTCATACAGCAACTTCGATTGCCTAGCCATTGTACGACCAAGGAATTAACGATGAACTTCGACAACATCCCCGCTGGTAAGGATCTGCCCAACGACCTGTATGTGGCGATTGAAATTCCTGCCAATCATGCGCCGATCAAATACGAGATCGATAAAGACATGGGGGCCCTGCTGGTCGACCGCTTTATGGCCACGCCCATGTTCTACCCGGCCAACTACGGTTTTATTCCCCACACCTTGGCCGACGATGGCGACCCGTTGGACGCACTGGTCGTCACGCCGCATCCGGTCCAGCCCGGCAGCATCATCCGCGCACGCCCGGTCGGCATCCTGAACATGACCGATGAAGCCGGTGAAGACGCCAAGCTGGTATGCGTTCCGCATCCCAAGCTCAGCTCGCTCTATGACGACGTTCAGGAAGTCACCGACCTGCCCGAACTGCTGCGTCAGCAGATTGCCCATTTCTTCGAAAACTACAAAGATCTCGAAAAAGGCAAATGGGTCAAAGTCGAGTCCTGGGAAGGCGTAGACGCGGCACGCAAAGCCATTGAAAAATCGGCGGCGGCTTACCACAAAGCCTGAGCCGTTCCGCGTCAGTGATTAATGAGGCCACCTTCGGGTGGCCTCTTTCGTTGGCGTTCAGCATTTTTCCTGACGCCCGGCACCAACCGTTACCAGGGCGCCATCTTGCGTTATGCTAACGGCCTGTTATGACGTTATCGACCAAGGATACATTTTGCATACGATTCGACGTTTAGGGCTTTTGTGTCTGCTCGGCACGCTTCCGCTATTGGCCCAAGCGCAGTGGTTTTCCTCAAGCGATCAGAACGACGACTTTCTTCCCGTCCTGGAAGCCTTTCAACCCACCGCCTGGCATGACGGTGACACCCTTTTCGTAGGCATCGAAGCCGCTGACGGGTATTACCTCTACCGGCACCAGTTTGCCGTGGAGAGCCTGACGAACCAGGCTCGCCTGGGAGAGCTCGAACTGCCCGAGGGCACCTTCACCAATGATGAATTCATGGGTGACGTCTATATTTTCCGCGACCGGATGGTCATGGAAGTGCCGCTGGAAAGTGACTTTTCAGGTCCGCTGGATATCGACTTTACCTTCCAGGGCTGCGCCGATGCCGGGCTGTGTTACCCGCCGGAAACCGTCGCGCTGCAGGCTACCGAAAGCCAACCGCCGCGCGCGTACGCCGACTGGGAGGCCGGGGCGGATACTGACGAGACACACGCCTCATCGCCAATGGAAGCGGCGAATGACGCCACCGACACGGCAGCACCTGCCGACTTGTCCGCGGCAGTGAATGACAATGCCACACGCCCTGGCGCGCCGCAGAGCGAGGACAGTCGTTTCAGCCAACTGATGACCGACGCCAGCCTGCCGTTGGCGTTGGGACTTTTCTTCCTGGCAGGCATCGGGCTGACATTCACGCCCTGCGTATTACCGATGGTGCCCATTCTGTCTTCAATCATCATCGGTCAACAGCCGTCGCGCCCTCGTGCCTTCATGCTGTCGGCCAGCTATGTGCTCGGGATGGCCGTTACCTATGCGGCGGTCGGCGTGCTGATGGGGCTATTCGGCGCCGGTCTCAATCTCCAGGCACAGTTGCAGTCTGCCCCGGTACTGATCACCTTTGCCATTCTGTTCAGCGTGTTTGGCCTGGCCATGCTCGGCGCCTTTGACCTGCGCCTGTCGCCACGTCTGGCGCAGCGCATCGACGCCTGGCAGGCACGGGCGCAGCGCAGCGGCCCGGCAGGATTGGCACTGGCAGGCGCGCTGTCGGTACTGGTGGTGTCTCCCTGTGTAACGGCGCCCCTGGCCGGAGCGCTGGTGATCATTTCCACCACCGGCGATGCATTCACTGGCGGCGCCATGCTGTTTGCGCTGGGCATGGGAATGGGTGTTCCGCTCCTGTTGGTGGGCACCTTCGGGGCAACATCACTGCCGCGTTCCGGCCCGTGGCTGAACGGGGTCAAAATCGCTTTTGGGCTGTTGCTGTTTGGGGTGGCCATCTGGATGGTAGAACGCCTAGTGGCCCCGCCGGTAGCCTTGCTTCTCTGGGCAGCGCTTGCCATCGGCACCGCCCTGAACCTGGGGGCCTTGAAAACCAATACGCCATCGGGCTGGGCGAAAGCGCGTCAAACCCTGGGCCTTATCCTTTTGACCTGGGGCATCGCCCTTACCCTTGGTGCTGCCTTGGGCTCGCATGATCCCCTGCGCCCGCTAAACTTCCAAACGGCCAATAAAAACGACGCTTCAGCCCCATTGGCTTTTCAGCGTTTGGACAACTTGCCAGCACTCAACAGCGCCATCGATACAGCCAAGGCAGAGGGTAACCCCGTCTTCGTTCATTTTACGGCTGACTGGTGCATCGCTTGTCGCCAGCTGGAACGCGACGTCTACACGGACCCCGCTGTCATAGAGCAACTTGCCGGCTTTGAGCGCATTGCCGTCGATGTCACCGATACCAATGCGCAAAGTCGCGAACTGTTGAACCGCTACCGGCTATTCGGCCCACCCAGCCTGCTGTTTTTCCAGAATGGCCAGGAGGTCCGCGAAGCACGCATCCAGGGCGATATCAACGCCACCGACTTCGCCCGGCACCTGCGCGAACTGGCACGTTGGGAAGAGAGCCGCCAGACGGGCCAAGGTTAGATATTGAGGCGTCCTGTCGCGAATGTCGTCAAACGATCGTTTGGAAATAGCGCCATGTGCCAAGCATGCGATAGCTGGACATCGACAACGTTTTTCGGCAAACTTCGCCACCATATTGATTGATTTTCTGCTTTTTGAAGCAGTATAAAAGGGTAACGTTCGTTATCATGCGGCGTTCTCTTCATTTTAACATTTGGTTTACTGCGCTATTGACGCGCGGTGAGCACACCACTCTTAACGATAGTGATGGGGCTAGGTAATGGATATCCGTAAAGTCAAAAAACTGATTGAACTTCTCGAAGAATCCAATATTAGCGAGATTGAAATCCAGGAAGGCGAAGAGTCGGTGCGCATCAGTCGGCATCCCAATGGCGCGACGTGGCATCCGCAGTCCATGCCCCAGTACGCTCAGCATGCCCCTCAACAGGGACCTGCCGCGCCCGCTGCCAATACTGCTCCGGCGCCCGAAGAGGATGCCGCTCCGGGCACCAGCTATCGCGGTGAAGCCATCAACTCACCGATGGTCGGCACCTTCTATCGCAGTCCCGCACCCGGCGCCAAATCCTTTGTGGAAGTTGGCGATACGGTCAAGCAGGGCGATACGGTGTGTATCGTGGAAGCCATGAAGATGATGAACCAAATCGAAGCCGACCGTGACGGTGTGGTAGAAGCCATTCTGGTAGAAGACGGTGAGCCGGTGGAATTCGATCAGCCAATGATCGTCATCGCTTAATCCTTCATTTCAATACGGGTGGACTCTCCCATGCTCGACAAGGTACTTATCGCCAACCGCGGCGAGATTGCTCTACGTATCCTCCGGGCCTGTAAAGAGCTAGGCATTAAAACCGTGGCGGTTCATTCAAAGGCGGACCGCGAACTCATGCATGTACGCCTAGCCGATGAGGCGGTATGTATCGGTCCGGCCTCCTCTGCTCAGTCCTATCTTAATATTCCGGCCTTGATCAGCGCCGCGGAAGTGACCGATTCCAGCGCCATTCATCCCGGCTACGGCTTTTTATCCGAAAACGCCAACTTTGCCGAACAGGTAGAGCGCTCGGGCTTTACGTTTATCGGCCCCCGCGCAGAAACCATTCGCCTGATGGGCGATAAAGTCAGCGCCATTGAATCAATGAAAGCGGCTGGCGTTCCCACGGTTCCTGGTTCGGACGGCCCGCTTGGCGACGATGATGAAACCAATCTCGCGACTGCCCGGCGCATCGGCTATCCGGTTATCATCAAGGCAGCAGCCGGTGGCGGCGGGCGCGGCATGCGCGTTGTGCATGCCGAGGGCCACCTGCTTTCCGCGATTACCGTCACCCGCACCGAGGCCCACTCCTCGTTTGGTGATGGCACCGTCTACATGGAGAAGTTTCTCGAAAATCCCCGCCACGTGGAAGTTCAGGTACTCGCCGACGGCCAGGGTAATGCCATCCACCTCTTTGACCGGGACTGCTCGCTCCAGCGTCGCCACCAGAAAGTCCTCGAGGAAGCACCTGCCCCCGGCATCGATCCTGACGCGCGCGCCAAGGTGCTGGAAGCGTGCCGCCAGGCATGCTTGGAAATCAACTACCGGGGCGCAGGTACCTTCGAGTTCCTCTACGAAGACGGCAACTTCTTCTTTATCGAGATGAATACCCGCGTCCAGGTGGAGCATCCGGTCACCGAGATGGTAACCGGCGTGGATATTGTCAAGGAACAGCTACGCATTGCCTCGGGCATGCCGCTGACGATCCGCCAGGAAGACGTCGTGCTGAACGGCCATGCGTTCGAATGTCGCATCAACGCCGAAGACGCGCGCACCTTCATGCCTTCACCCGGCAAGGTCAGTCTTTACCACGCACCAGGCGGTCTGGGCGTGCGCATGGACTCCCACATGTATACCGGCTATACCGTACCGCCCCATTACGACTCGCTGATCGGCAAGCTGATCACTTGGGGAGAGGACCGTGAAATTGCCCTCACCCGCATGCGCAACGCACTGGATGAGCTATTGGTCGAAGGCATCAAAACCAACATTGATCTGCAAAAAGACTTGGTGCGCGACAGCTACTTCCGCCAGGGTGGCGTCAATATCCACTACCTCGAAAAGAAACTCAGTAGCTAACCCACGCTGAGATTGTTGATTACGGGATGGCCATCGTCATCCCGCTTTTTTTTGCTGCTGCGGAGATCCGGAATGCCCTGGCTTCAACTCAAAGCGCACGTCCCGCCCGAGCAGGCAGAGCTGCTGGAAGAGTTGCTCCTTGAAGAAGGCGCGACAGCGATTGGGCTTCAAGACGCCCATGACGACCCGGTCTTCGAGCCTGAACGCGGCACAACGCCTTTATGGCAGGACACTGTCGTTACCGGCCTATACGATGACCTCGAGGGCATCGACGCCATGCTGGCGCGTATCGAAGCCGCCTGGTCGGAACAGGTACCGGACGAACCCTGCCCGAGCATTGATTACGAGCTACTCGCGGATCGCGATTGGGAACGCGAGTGGATGAAAGATTTTACCCCCCTGCGCATGGGAGAAAGGCTCTGGATTGTACCAAGCTGGCATGAACCGCCCGAATCCGATGCCGTCAACCTGATCCTCGACCCGGGCCTGGCGTTTGGCACGGGGACCCACCCGACCACTGCATTGTGCCTGGAATGGCTCGATGGACTGGCCGTCAGCGGTCAACTCGCCGGCCAGTCTGTACTCGACATCGGCTGTGGCTCGGGCATTCTGGCCATTGCCGCATTAAAGCTCGGCGCGGCACATGCCGACGGTACCGATATTGACCCTCAGGCGCTGCTAGCCAGCCGCGAAAACGCGGAGCGTAACCAGATTGATGAAACGGCTCTGACCCTTTGTTATCCCGAGCAACTCGCCAAAAGCCGCTATCCGATTGTCACCGCCAACATTCTCGCGGGTCCGCTGATCGAGCTGGCATCAACGATTGCAGGCCACGTTGCGCCCGGCGGTCGTATTGCCCTTTCGGGCATTCTGGCCAATCAGGCTGATGACGTCTTGCAGGCCTATCAACAAGAGGGGCTGAGCATGGATACGCCTGTCATGCAGGAAGGTTGGGTACGCCTGACCGGACAACGTATCGCTTAATACGTCGATTACGACCCTGGCCGCCTTCACCCCGCCGTCGAGTAAGCGTATCATACGCCACCTCGGGCGGCCTGACGGTCGTTAACCGCACCATCAAAGCATCAACTGCCATGACCCTATCGACATTGCCACCGCTCAAGATTGGCCCCTACACCCTGCCGAACCGGGTCATATTAGCGCCCATGGCGGGTGTGACCGATCGCCCTTTCCGTCAGTTGTGTCGGCAACTGGGAGCAGGCTGGGTGGTTGGCGAAATGGTCACTGCCGACCCGAGCCTGTGGCACACACGCAAATCGAAGCTGCGCATGGACCATCGCGGCGAACCTGATCCCAGGGTTGTGCAAATTGCCGGGGGCGACGCCGAGATGCTCGCCCAGGCAGCCCGGCTCAATGCCGACCTTGGCGCACAGGTCATCGATATCAACATGGGCTGCCCGGCCAAGAAAGTCTGCAACAAGGCAGCAGGCTCTGCCTTGCTTCGCGATGAAAAACTGGTTGGCGAGATTCTCGATGCCGTGGTCAACGCCGTCGACATCCCCGTTACCTTGAAAATACGCACCGGCTGGTGCGCCGACACGAATAATGGTGTCCGTATTGCGCGCCTTGCCGAGGAAGCTGGCATTCAATCACTGGCGGTTCATGGCCGACACCGCGAGCAGCGCTATACTGGATGGGCGGAGTACGACACCATCGCCGATATAAAATCACGACTGAGCATTCCGGTGATTGCCAATGGGGACATCACGACCCCGGAAAAAGCGGCAGACGTGCTGCGCTATACACAAGCAGATGCCGTCATGGTAGGACGGGGCGCTCAGGGAAATCCCTGGATTTTTGATCAGATTCAGCACTTTCTGGAACATGGAGAGCACCGCGCTCAGCCCAGCCTGGAAGAGCGCCGTGGTGTGCTCATTGCCCATCTAAGCGCTCTGCATAGCTTTTATGGCGACACCATGGGCGTGCGCATTGCGCGTAAGCATCTGGGCTGGTACCTGGGCGAAGATGCCCGTTTTACTCCCGCTCAGCGGCGTGATTTAAAGCAACAATTTAACGGATTATCCTCTAACGAAACACAAGTTAATTGGATCAATGACGCCATGGCACCCGATGCCATCAAGCGTCTGCTAGCCAAAGGAAGCTATGCAGCATGACCGAACGCGATCTTGATCTTGTTTCCAGCGACAGTGCCTCGGATAGCCATGCCCCGCTCAACGGGACTCTGGCAGATTCCGACGCCAGTATGCCCGCGCAGCCACTGCGCGAGTGCGTGGAAACCGCGATGCGTCGCTACTTCGAGCATCTCGATGGCAGTCAGGCAACCGACCTGTACGCCATGGTGATGGCCGAAGTAGAGGCGCCACTGCTCGCCTGCGTGCTTGAGCACACCGAGGGCAACCAGACCCGCGCAGCGGATGTACTGGGCCTCAATCGCGGCACGCTGCGCAAGAAACTGAAGCTTTATGGACTTATTGAAGGTGACGCCCCATAGCCTTGGGGCATCATTGTTTTTTTATTCTCTACTCTGCATACGAGCACCCTCATGGCTGATAGCACTGCGACCCCCGTACGCCGCGCCCTTCTGAGCGTTTCTGATAAAACTGGCATTGTCGAATTTGCCCGTGGCCTGTCCGAGTCCGGCGTGGAGCTTCTGTCCACGGGCGGTACATTCCGCCTGCTACAGGAACACCAGATTCCGGTTAAGGAAGTTAGCGAGCACACCGGTTTCCCCGAGATCATGGATGGCCGTGTCAAGACACTGCATCCCAAAATCCATGGCGGCATCCTCGCTCGTCGTGGGCAGGATGACGCCGTCATGGCGGAGAACGACATCACGCCGATTGATATGGTTGTGGTGAACCTTTATCCGTTCGCCGCCACCGTTGCCAAACCGGACTGCACGCGCCAGGAAGCCATTGAAAACATCGACATTGGCGGCCCGACCATGGTCCGCGCCTGCGCCAAGAATCATGCCTACACGACGATTGTGGTCAATGCCGCCGACTACCCACGGGTACTGGGTGAACTCACCGCCCAGGACGGGCATGTCAGCGAAGCCACCCGTTTCGATCTTGCCGTCAAAGCGTTTGAGCACACGGCGGGCTACGACGCTGCCATTGCCAATTACCTGGGTCGCCAGGTTGAAGCCGCAGACGCCAATTTCCCGCGCACGTTCAATCTACAGCTGCACAAGAAACAGGCCATGCGCTACGGGGAAAACCCCCACCAGCAGGCGGCTTTCTACGTGGAGGAAGAAGCGAACGAACCCGGCGTGGCGACGGCGAGAATGCTGCAGGGCAAACCGCTGTCGTACAACAATGTCGCCGATACCGATGCCGCTTTCGAGTGTGTCAGAGCCTTCGAAGACACCGCCTGCGTTATCGTCAAACACGCCAACCCCTGCGGCGTTGCGATTGGCGCCACCGCCCTTGACGCCTACGACAAGGCCTTTGCGACCGATCCTACCAGTGCGTTTGGCGGCATCATCGCGTTCAATGTGGCGCTCGATGCCGACACGGCTCGGGCAATCATCGACCGCCAATTTGTAGAGGTGATTATCGCCCCCGGCGTCAGCGCCGACGCCGCTTCCATCGTGGCCGCCAAGCACAATGTCCGGCTACTGGATGTCAGCGCACACTGGCTCAGCGAAACCCAGCCGGCCTTCGACTTCAAGCGCGTTAATGGTGGCCTGCTGGTTCAAGAGCGCGACCAGGGCATGGTGCCCCGCGATGCCCTGACGGTGGTCAGCGAGCGCGCGCCGTCCGAGCAGGAACTGCGTGACCTCACATTTGCGTGGCGGGTTGCCAAGTTCGTTAAATCCAATGCCATCGTCTACGCCAATAACGGTCAGACAATAGGCGTTGGCGCGGGACAGATGAGCCGTGTCTATTCCGCCAAGATTGCGGGCATCAAGGCGGCCGACGAGGGCCTCTCGGTGCCGGGCTCCGTGATGGCGTCAGACGCTTTCTTCCCGTTTCGTGACGGCATTGATGCCGCCGCCGCAGCGGGCATCACCGCTGTCATTCAGCCGGGGGGCTCAATGCGCGACCAGGAAGTGATCGATGCAGCCAATGAAGCCGGCATTGCCATGGTGTTTACCGGCATGCGCCATTTCCGCCACTAGGCCCGGTTAGCCCCCGCCATCAAAAAGCCCTCATTGATGTCTTATCGATGAGGGCTTTTTCGGTGCAGGAAAGCTTATACAGTGGGGGTTAACCGAGGTCAATGCACAGGTACTTGGTTTCCAGATACTCTTCCAGGCCCTGATGGCCCCCTTCGCGTCCCAGGCCGGACGCTTTCACGCCGCCAAACGGCGCCGCTGCATTGGAGATCAGGCCGGTGTTAATGCCGACCATGCCATATTCGAGTGCTTCAGACACCCGCCAGACCCGCGACAGGTCACGTGAATAGAAGTACGACGCCAGCCCATACTGAGTGTCGTTGGCCATTTCAATGGCCGTCTCTTCGTCGTCGAAGGGAAAGACCGCCGCCAGCGGGCCAAAGGTCTCTTCATGGGCCACTTTCATTTCACTGGTGGCAAAGCTGATCAAGGTAGGGCTGAAGAAGTTACCGCCCAGGGGGTGGGGATACCCGCCCAATAACAGCTCGGCCCCATGATCGACAGCATCCTGGACGTGCTCACTGACTTTATTGACGCCATCCTGATCAATCAACGGCCCGATGTTGATATTGTCCTGAGTGCCATCGCCCACATTCAGCTCGCTGTTCATCGCGACGGCGAGTTTTTCGCAAAACGCATTGATCACGCTGGACTGGACCAAAAAGCGGTTGGTGCAGACGCATGTTTGACCTGCGTTTCGGAACTTGGCGGCCATGGCGCCATCCACTGCAGCGTCAAGGTCGGCATCCTCAAAGACGATAAAGGGCGCATTGCCACCCAGCTCAAGGGATATTTTCTGAACATGCTCTGCGGCCTGCGCCATCAGCTTACGGCCAACCTCGGTTGAGCCGGTAAAGGTAATCTTGCGCACCTTGGATGACTGGGTAAGCGCTTCGGCGATGTCAGCAGCGCTGCCCGGCACGACGTTGAAAACGCCCCGGGGGATACCGGCACGTTCCGCCAGCATGGCCAGCGCCGTGGCCGAAAACGGCGTCTGGCTTGCGGGCTTGACCACAATGGTACAGCCAGCCGCCAGGGCCGCACCCGCTTTACGGGTAATCATCGCCGCCGGGAAATTCCAGGGCGTGATGGCACCGACAACGCCAACAGGATGCTTGGTCACCACGATACGCTGATTGGCATTGGCTGCCGGAATGGTTTCGCCGTAGACACGGCGAGCCTCTTCCGCAAACCAGCGCAGAAAGCTCGCCGCATAGGCGATTTCGCCTGCCGCCTCTTTCAGAGGCTTACCCTGCTCGTGGGTCATCAACATGGCAAGATCATGCTGATGCTCGAGCATCAGGTCATGCCACTTCAATAGCAAATCCGCCCGTTCCTGGGCAGTCAGCGAACGCCATGCGGGAAGCGCTGCATCGGCCGCTTCAATGGCCCGTTCCGTTTCGGCTTTCCCCAACCTTGGCATATCACCCACTATCTCGCCGGTGGCCGGGTTAAGGACGTTGATCTGATCACCGCTGTCGGCCGCTACCCAACTTCCATCGATATAGGCAAACGGACAGTACAGCTGTGTCTCTTTAAGCGCTTCCATGTCAGACTCCTGCCCCCAGATAAGGGACTCATCAGCAAAATAACCTCTTCATGCTATGACGAAACAGGGTAGCAGACCAACCGTAATGCCGTATCGTGTCGCCCTGGGTTAATTGACCAGCGTCAAGAACTCCTGACGCGTTGCCTGATTGGCCCGGAAATCGCCCAGCATGACAGAAGACGTCATGCTCGAATTTTGTTTCTCGACACCCCGCATCATCATGCAAAGATGACGGGCTTCAATGACCACGGCGACCCCACGTGCCTGGGTAACCTGCTGCACTGCCTCGGCAATTTCCCGGGTCAGATTCTCCTGAATCTGCATGCGCCGGGCGTACATATCGACGATGCGAGCAAATTTGGAGAGTCCCAAGACGTTACCGTTCGGCAGGTAAGCAATATGGCACTTGCCAATGAAAGGCAGCAGGTGATGCTCGCACATTGAATACAGCTCGATATCCTTGACCAGTACCATTTCGTCGGTCTGCGACTCGAATACGGCGCCGTTGACGATTTCCTGAAGCGACTGATGGTAACCATGCGTCAGGAACTGCATTGCTTTCGCTGCACGAAGCGGCGTGTCTTTCAGCCCTTCGCGCTCAGGGTTTTCCCCAAGTGCGCTGATAATCTGCTGGTAATACTGGGCGATATCATCCGTCATGGTAAGCCTCGTCGAAAGTGTCTTGCACGATGGATAAGGCACCATCGCGCTAAAAGGAGTCGGCCTTTGGCCGCCATGGCAATGATTGGACGCGATCCAGACACAACCATGTACAGAAAATATACTTTAAACAAGTTATGTACAATAAAATATTAACATAACGCAATAAAGCATTGTATCTTAGCGTACCTCGACGCTGTGTGGCAGCCTGGCATGATGAGGCATGCCGCTATACGGATGATAGAAGGACACTATGCCAGCCACTGCGGCTTTTTAAGGACCAGCAACTGTTGCTCGAGTTGCCGGATATGCTGGTCCCAGTACCCTTTATCAGCCACCCAGGGAAACGCCAGCTGGAAGGCTGGGTCTTGCCAGCGAGAGACCAGCCATGCGCTGTGCCGTATCAGCCGGTAGGCACGCAGCGGCTCAATCAGCTCTATCTGTTGATGGGGAAAGGGGCGCGTTTCTTCGTACCCTTCGACAATCTCACTTATCTGACGGCGCCACTCGACGGGCTCATTGGCGGATAGCAGCATCCAGATATCCTGGATAGCCGGTGCCATCAGGCAATCATCAAAATCCACCAGTGAAAAATGCTCATCACGCCCCAGGATATTGCCCAGATGACAATCACCGTGGCAGCGTATCACCGCTTCCTCACCCCACTGGTAGGGACGAAGCGCTTCCAGCATGCGGATAATGACGCTTTCATAACCTCGGCGCTGATGACGATCCAAACGCTGGCTATCGAAGACCCGTTGCTGGGCATCTCTCACTCCCTCCAGTAACTCAAGGCTTGGGCGATGGGTAAAAGTGCCCTTCTCGGCCACCAGGTGCAGCCGCCCTATCAGCTCTCCCAGTGCGAAAAGATGGGCATCGTTGTCCAGCTCGGGGGCCTGACCAGGGCAGTGGCAGAATAACGCAAAACGATACCCTTCATAGTGATGCAGACTCTGCCCCCGACGATCACGCCAAACGGTGGCCACCGGCACCTCGGCCTGGCCCAGTTCGGCTAGAAAATCGTGCTCTTCCTGAATAGTGGCGTCCTGCCAGCGTTCAGGACGGTAGAACTTGATGATCCACTGACTACCGTGCTCATCGCGGAACATCATCACGCGGTTTTCATAGCTGTTCAGCGCAAACGGTTCTGACGTTGGCCATATATCCAACGACTCAACCGCTGACATCACAAGACCGGGAGAAAGCGTTTGAAAAACATGCGTCATGGTGTCTCCATGGGATCCATCCGTAAAAGGCTATCGTCGACGATGGGTCATGCCGTTAGACATCATCCACCACCAGCGGTGTGCGCGCTGCCGCCCATACATCAACACGCTGCACCCCTGCCCGCCGCAATGCCAGGGCGAGCGCATGAGCCGTGGCGCCCGTCGTGACAACATCATCGACAATCGCCACATACGCAGGCGGTGGTATCTCGACCACAAAAGCGCCCGCCAGATTGGCAAAACGCGCCTGACGGTTCAAGCCGCGCTGTGAAGGCCCCTGCTTGAGTCGCCGGGCTTCGAGCAGGGGCAGGCCGCTTCGCTGGGCAAGCTCGAAAGCCAACCAGTGCGCCTGGTTGAACCCGCGGTCGCGGGCACGCTCGGGGGTCATGGGCACAGGCAGTATCGCATCAAAGGGTGGCGAGGGCAGGCTGTCCTGCATTAATTCACACAGCAACATGCCTGCCCGGGGCCGGGCGTTGAACTTGAAATCGCGCACCAGCGCATTGATGGGGGATGCATAGCGTAACGCCACATGAGCCGCCTCAAAGGCGGGCCGCTTACTGATGCAATGCCCGCACAAGGATGGGTGATCATTCGTTAGCTGATCACCACAGCACGGACAGGCAGGTTTATTCCAGGGCAACTGCTCGAAACATTCCGAGCACCAGCTTGCGCCCCCTTCAAGGGGTGCCAAACAAAACGCGCAATAACCCGGTAGTGCCCGTTTTACCAGAGCACTACCGGCAGCTACCCAGCGTTTCAATCGCATTCGCGCTCCTTGACCGGCGGATTGATCACTTTGTCGTTGACTTTATACAAAAGATTGATAGTATACGCCCCGTTCCGCGGATGTGGTGGAATTGGTAGACACGCTAGATTTAGGTTCTAGTGCCGTAAGGCGTGGGAGTTCAAGTCTCCCCATCCGCACCAATTCAGTTTCAAGCGTCATTCACTCCTGGCACCCTGCTTACTTCCCTCCTGACGGCTTCATCAATGATTGTCCGTTTTCCTCATATTCGGCTTTTTTGTATCCATTATATGCGTTTAGTCTGATATAAATGTATCAGCTATGTGACTGGCATCTCCAGCGTATTGAGCTAGCTTTTGTTTTACTTGGCAGATCCTCAATAAACATCCGGCGAAGGAACGCATCCATGGAATGGCTCAATAATAACGCTCAGGCAATTTCCGCAGTCACGAGCATCCTGACGCTTCTTGTCTGGTTATTTTACGCGCAGCTACTCTATAACGGCTACGTTCGCCAGCGGCGCCCACGCATCATCATCAACCGCGGCCTGGGCACCGGGCAGAATGCGCTGTGCTTGATCAGCAACATGAGCAGTGAATCCATCTATATCCAGCATGTGGTGGCGATTCTTCACACGCGGGAAAACAGCTACATGGTCGACGTCGCGGAGTACCAGGAAGAAAAAGAGGACGAACAGAAAGGGAAATCCATCAGAAGCCATCAGGGACCGCTGGCCTCTGGCGATTACCTGCATATGCAACGCTTTGCAGCATTGCCGATCAGATCTGCGCCGCCTGGCGACTGGACAACGCCATCTATGACCAGACGGGGCTGCAACTGGAACTGCGGGTGATTGCCATCTATGGATCGGAGGACAGGCCTGTCGGGGCGTCACGGACATTCTATCTAAGCGACCCATCCACTTCCGAAAAAGCATTGATCCCCATCAGCGTGGATACCAAGCGTCTCAACGGGCGGCTTCAGCGCCGTAAGGTAAAGCGCTGGGCCGAAGAGGTGGATAACCTGGAAACGAAACGCTAGGGCCGGGATCACCAACACCGCCCCCATGGAACCTGGCTATAGCCGCAGCCCACCGTCGCACTCGATGATCCGACCCGAGAAATAGTCGTTCTCGAGGATAAAGGCCACGCTTTGCGCAATGTTCTCCGGCTCGCCCAGGCGCTTGAGCGGCACCTTCGACGCAATGCGTTCCAGCATATCCGGGCGCATTGAGGCTGTCATGTCCGTATTGATAAAACCGGGTGCCACCGTGCCCGTGCGAATGCCGTACCGCGCAAGCTCGGCTGCCCAGGTGACGGTCAATGCGTGAACCCCCGCCTTGGCGGCCGCATAATTGCTCTGGCCGGGATTACCCGCTTTCGAGATGCTGGAAATATTGACGATCACGCCTTCGTGCCGGGCTTCGATCATTTGCGTCGCCGCTTCCCGGCCACATAAAAAAACGCCCGTCAGGTTGATATCGATAACCCGCTGCCACGCCGCCAGGGACATACGCGTTTCCACCTGCCCCTCCTTGGCTTTCACCATGAGGGCATCGTCGGTAATCCCCGCATTATTGACACACCCGCTGATCGGCCCCTGCTTCTCGGCAATGTCCGCAAATGCCTGCGCAACCGAGGCTTCATCGGCGACATCAACGACCACTCCCTGGGCTTCGATCCCCTGTCGGGCCAATGTCGAGACAGCGCTATCCAGAGCTTCGCCACTAATATCCAGCAATGCCAGCCTTGCCCCCTTCTTCCCCAGTTGCTGGGCCACGGCATAGCCCAAACCCTGTGCGCCTCCGGTTATCGCAATTACCCGACCATCCAGCTTCATTTGACACTCCTTCCCATCCGTTTTTAGCACGTTGATATATCTCGTCATTCAAACTGACACGCAAACCATCACCCGGCAATCCCCAAAAGCGCAATGCAGCTTCGCTGGGCTATTTAGCCCAACTTGTTTTTCGATCAGACTGTCACCATATCTATCAGGACGTTTTTTACGGAGTTGGTTATGCCCATTTTGGTGTTTGTTTCCCTGTTCACGCTTCTCGATTTTGTCATCCTGTTCTCGATTGGCAGCCAGATCGGCTTATTAATGACCCTGCTGCTGGTGATTGGTACCGGGGTCGTGGGGCTCCATCTCATTCGCAAGGAAGGCGTGGCAACCTTTGCCCGCGCTCGTCAGCGCATGCAGGCAGGTGAAATTCCCTCTAATGAGCTGTTTACCGGTGCCGCCCTGATATTTGGCGGCGCGCTATTGATGGCACCTGGTTTTCTGTCTGACGCCCTGGGCCTTGCCTGCCTTGTGCCGAATGCCCGCCGCCTGCTGTTTAAACTGCTGACCGCCCTGGGGTTAAAGGTCGCCACCCACCGCACATCCGGGCATGACCCGTCGTGGGCCTACCAGCAGGATGAACCCGACTATCGTCACGGTGAGCGCGCCTCATCCGCGGAAAAGCCGGAAGGGCCGATCGAAGGTGATTTTATTAGTCGGGATGAACCGAAACACCGTGGCTAGCAAACGGGTCAGCGCTTGAGATTTTTTTATTAGCGACCCCTTGAAAGGCCATTCGCAGCCCCCACTTTTGAAACAGCATACAAGTTCGGTAACTGCTTCACTATAAAGTGGTTGCCATTTACAGCGAAGGCATCCTGCCTTCATTTTTCGCGGGCACCGCCCACGAAAGTTATCAACACTAACCGCCCTGACTGGGGCTTTGACGATACTCAGGAGAACGTAAGCATGAATATCCGTCCTTTGCACGATCGCGTCGTCGTTCGTCGCGTGGAAGAAGAGCAGAAAACCGCTGGCGGCATCGTGCTTCCGGGCAATGCGCAGGAAAAGCCTACCCGTGGCGAAGTTATCGCTGTCGGTAACGGCCGCATTCTAGAAAGCGGCGATGTTCGCCCATTAGACGTGAAAGTTGGCGATAACGTGATCTTCAAAGACGGCTTCGGCGTTGAAAAACAGAAAATCGACGGCGAAGAAGTCTTGATCATGAGCGAAGCCGATATTCTGGCAGTTGTCGAAGGCTAATCACCGCCTCGGCCCATTACTTTCCCATTTCTTGAATTTTATTAGGAAGTAACGAACATGGCAGCTAAACAAGTCAAGTTTTCAGATGATGCTCGCAAGCGCATGGCGCGCGGTGTTGACACTCTTGCCAACGCAGTAAAAGTTACCCTGGGCCCGAAGGGACGCAACGTCGTTCTCGAAAAATCCTTTGGTGCACCCACCGTCACGAAAGATGGCGTATCGGTCGCCAAGGAAATCGAACTGAAAGACAAGTTCGAGAACATGGGCGCCCAGATGGTCAAGGAAGTCGCCTCGCAAACGTCTGACGTGGCAGGTGACGGTACTACCACCGCGACCGTGCTGGCCCAGGCCATCATTGCGGAAGGCCTGAAAGGCGTGACCGCCGGCATGAACCCGATGGACCTCAAGCGCGGCATCGACCAAGCCGTCACTGCAGCGGTCAAGGAAATCCAGGCGATGTCTGTGCCCTGCACCGACACCAAGTCCATTGCCCAGGTAGGCACCATCTCCGCCAACGGCGACAAGCGTATCGGCGAGATCATTGCCGAGGCGATGGAAAAAGTCGGTAAAGAAGGCGTCATCACCGTTGACGAAGGTCGTGGTTTCGAAGACGAACTGGAAGTCGTCGAAGGCATGCAGTTCGATCGTGGCTACCTGTCGCCCTACTTCGTGACCAACCAGGACACCATGTCCGTGGAACTGGAAGATCCTTACATCCTGCTGGTGGATAAGAAGATCTCCAACATCCGCGAACTACTGCCGGTCCTCGAAGCCGTTGCCAAGCAAGGCAAGCCGCTTGCCATCGTTGCCGAAGACATCGAAGGCGAGGCACTGGCCACGCTGGTCGTGAACAACATGCGCGGCATCGTGAAAGTTGCGGCCACCAAGGCTCCCGGCTTTGGCGATCGTCGCAAGGCGATGCTTCAGGATATCGCGATCCTCACCAACGGCACCGTGATTTCCGAAGAAGTTGGTCTGACCCTCGAGCAGGCGAACCTGGATCATCTGGGTACTGCCAAGCGCATGACCATGACCAAGGAAAACACCACCATCATCGATGGCGCCGGTGTTGAAGCCGATATCGAAGCCCGTGTGGGTCAGATTCGCACCCAGATCGAAGACACGTCTTCCGACTACGACAAAGAGAAACTGCAAGAGCGGGTTGCCAAACTGGCAGGCGGCGTTGCGGTTATCCGCGTCGGTGCGGCCACCGAAGTGGAAATGAAAGAGAAGAAAGCACGCGTTGAAGATGCGCTGCATTCGACTCGCGCCGCCGTTGAAGAAGGCGTTGTGCCGGGTGGTGGTACCGCACTGGTTCGCGTCATGGCCAAGGTACAGGGCCTGACCGGTGATAACGAAGACCAGAACCACGGCATCAACATGGCACTGCGCGCCCTGCAGTCGCCGCTGCGTCAGATCGTCAGCAACGCCGGCGAAGAACCGGCTGTGATCATCAACCGCGTAAAAGACGCTGAAGGCAACTTCGGCTACAACGCGCAGACCGGCGAGTTCGGCGACCTGTTCGAAATGGGCGTCCTCGATCCGGCCAAGGTTACGCGTTCCGCGCTGCAGTCTGCGGGCTCCGTTGCCGGCCTGATGATCACCACCGAGTGCATGATCGCCGACGATCCGGACGAGAAAGAAGCTGCCCCGGATATGGGTGGCATGGGCGGAATGGGAGGCATGGGCGGCATGATGTAATTGCCCCCCGAGCCTTTCCGCTCTGACGGCCTACCGTCATCAAGAACCCCGCCCTGTGCGGGGTTCTTGTCGTTAAAAGCGTGTTAACATCACATTTTCTTATACCGCTATTCAGGCTGCTTTATCACCGTGCTTTCCAATATCCGCATTGTGCTGGTGCAAACCTTCCATCCAGGCAACATTGGTGCCACCGCCCGGGCCATGAAAACCATGGGCTTGACGAACCTGGTGCTGGTCAACCCGCGGCAATTCCCTGACGACGAGGCTACCCGCCTTGCCGCGGGCGCCACCGATGTCCTCGACAACGCCCAGGTGGTCACGCAGCTCAACGAGGCTGTGAGCGACTGCGTTCAGGTAGTAGGCGCCAGCGCGCGGCTACGCAGCCTCCCCCTGCCCCATTTTGAAGAACCCGACGACATGGCCCAGGCGGTCACCCAGAACGCGCAGCATGCGCCGGTAGCACTGGTGTTTGGCCGTGAACGCTCAGGGTTGACCAACGACGAGATTCGCTGCTGCACGCATCAGGTGAGCATTCCCGCCAACCCTGACTACGGCATTTTAAACCTTTCTCAAGCCGTACAGATCCTTGCCTACGAAGTCCACCGGGCCTGGCGCAGGCGCGACGACAGCGACTATGTTTATCAGCAGCCGACGGAGACCACGCCGCCGAGCCGCGAGCAGTTCTTGCACTTTCAGGCGCACTTGGGGCGACTGATGCAACAAAGCGGCTTTATTACCCAGCCGCATGCGCGCACAGAGGAACAGCTGCAGGCGCTGTTTACCCGCGCCCAGCCGAGTCGCAAGGAGCTTTCCCTGATGCGTGGCCTGCTAAGCGCTTTCGAATCCCACTTGCCGGATCGATAATTCGAGCCACACAGGTCCCATCGTGCAAGATCCGTTCTACATACCAAAAAAACGGCGAGCTTGAGCTCGCCGTTTGGGTCTATACCGCTGGCTGATTGTGGGCGTAACGCTGATTAACGGGCCAACCACGCCATCAGTGCTTTACCGGTCGCCGCTGAGGAAGGCGGGTTTTGGCCGGTAATCAACTGGCCATCCTCACGCACATAAGGCGTAAAGTCGTCTGCCTTGCTGTAAATACCGCCACACTGCTGAAGCACGTCTTCCACCAGATGAGGCACGACATCCGTCAGCCCCACGGCCGCTTCTTCACCGTTGGTAAAGCCGGTCACTTCACGGCCTTTCACCAAGGGATCGCCGTTCGTGCCTTTCGCGTTGACGAGCACAATCGGCGCATGGCAGACCGAAGCCACCGGCTTGCCTTGCGCGATAAAGGTTTCGATCAGGTTGATAGAATCTTTATCATCGACCAGATCCCACAACGGGCCGTGGCCACCCGGATAGAACACGGCATCAAAGTCATCCGCCTTCATATCGCTCAGGCGATGCGTCGCCGCCAGGGCAGCATTGGCCTGCTCATCCTGCTTGAAGCGCCGCGTTTCATCGGTCTGCCCATCTTCGGCATCGCTTTTTGGATCAAGCGGCGGCTGCCCCCCTTTCGGTGAGGCCAACGTCACTTCGGCCCCGGCGTCCTTGAACACATAGTAAGGCGCGGCAAGCTCTTCCAGCCAGAAACCGGTCTTTTCGCCGGTATCACCCAGCTGATCATGCGACGTCAGTACTATCAAAATACGCTTGCTCATCTAAATTCTCCTAGCGTGATGCGTTCAAAACTCCGCTTAACACTCTTCTAAGTGGGGGCGTACCCGCTGAATTGCAAGCCGAACCTGACTGTCCTGGCTGGATGTCTTGCCCTGGATGCTTAAAGCATCATCGCCGCCAGCCAGCCAAAGCCGATCAGTGGCAGGTTGTAGTGCAGGAAGGTGGGGACCACGCTGTCCCACATATGATCGTGCTGACCATCCACGTTCAACCCTGCGGTTGGGCCAAGCGTTGAGTCGGATGCCGGCGAGCCCGCATCCCCCAGGGCCGCCGCGGTGCCCACCAGCACGACGGTCGCCATGGGCGAGAAGCCGAACTGAACCGCCAGCGGCACAAAAATAGCCGCAATAATGGGAATCGTCGAAAATGACGAGCCGATGCCCAGCGTGATAAACAACCCGACCAGCAACATGATCAGGGCGGCCAAGCCACGATTATCACCAAACAGGTCGACCGCACCCGCGACAAGCGTATCGATATCGCCGGTGGTTTTCATGACTTCTGCAAAACCGGCCGCTGAAATCATGATAAAGCCGATCAACGCCATCATGCGCATCCCGCTGGTGAACAAGTCGTCGGCCTCGCGCCATTTAAAGATGCCACCCAGCGACAGCAGCCCGATCCCTACCAGGCCGCCCAGTATCATCGAGCCGCTATAAAGCTGAAGCCCGAGAGCAGCGACAATGGCGACCCCCGACATGACCAGCCCAAGCCTGTGTGGCGTGGCGGGCGTCGCCGAATGCCCTGCCGAGGTGTTCGCTGACGGTTTGGCGTCATAGTCGCGCCGACCGCGATAGCTGAAGGTTAGCGCCACGATCAAGCCCATCAGCATCCCGCCGACGGGGATCGCCATCGCCATGGGCAGCATCTCGCGTGAGATTTCCAGGCCCAGCGGCTCGCCCGCGCTATTCAGGTTGGCCAGCAGGATATCGTTGAGAAAGATCGCGCCAAAGCCAACGGGCAGCAGCATGTAAGGGGCCGTCAAGCCGAAGGTCAGCGCACAGGCCACCGCGCGACGGTCAAGCCGCAGACGGTTCATGACCACCAGCAGAGGCGGAATCAACACCGGAATAAAGGCGATATGCACGGGGATTGCATTCTGGGAAAGAACCGCGACCAGCACGATGGCGGCCAACAGTACCCACTTCACGCTATTTTGGTTGGCCGTATGGGGTTCTTTTCCCAGCATCCTGATCAGCACCTTGGCCAGCATGTCCGGCAGACCCGAGCGGGAAATCGCGACAGCAAAGGCGCCCAGCGTTGCATAGGCAAGCGCCACCTGGGCACCGCCGCCCACACCATCGTTGAACGCCTCGAGCGTCTGATCCAATGAGAGCCCACCGACGAGCCCGCCCACTAACGCGCCCACGATAAGGGCAAACACAACCGACACCCGCGCAAGCGAGAGCGCGACCATCACAAGTACGGCAATAATTACGGCGTTCATCAATCTTCCTAAAGCAGGGCAGTGAAGTGGTAAGCGAGAAAACGCGGGATTTTATCAGAGAAAATCGCTATTCGCGGTGCTATTTACCCGATATAACACCAAAAACCACCAGCCAGATTTGCTGCTATGCAACACAATGCCTGCTATGTTGGTATCCTGCGTTTTGGATTAACTGACCTTCGTGCTGCTAGGGAGCGCTCATGAGCACCTTTGCCATTGTCTTTTCGCTGTTGCTGCTCATCTTTCTTGCCTATCGTGGGCTGACGGTCCTGATGCTCGCCCCGCTGATGGCGGCGCTGGCAGTCACGCTCTCGGGTGAAGCCGCTTTTTTGCTGCCAATGTATACCGACACCTTCATGGGAGCCCTCGGCAGCTTTGCCATTCAGTTTTTTCCGTTATTCTTTCTAGGCGCCCTGTTTGGACAGCTAATGTCGGATTCCGGCGCCGCTCAGTCAATTGCCAACGGCATCGTCAACAAGTTGGGCACCCGTCATGTGGTACTGACGGTCGTGCTGGCCTGCGCGATTCTTACCTACGGTGGGGTTTCGTTATTTGTCGTGGCGTTTGCCATTTACCCCATCAGCCGCGAATTATTCCGCCGTACCGATATCCCCAAACGGCTGATTCCAGGAGCCATTGCGCTGGGCTCTTTTACCTTTACCATGACCGCCCTACCCGGCACCCCGACCATCCAAAACGCCATCCCTATTCCTTATTACGCCACCAACAGCTTTGCCGCTCCCGGCCTGGGGGTCATCGCCGGGCTCATAATGCTCGGGCTGGGGATGGCCTACCTGCAATCTCGGGTAAAACGGGCGGCCGCCCTGAATGAGGGCTACGGCCAGCACAAAGAAGGCGAGACGGATGACAGCGACACCCAGGATTCGCCGCCCAATATGCGGTTAACCACGGCGCTGGTTCCGTTGATCATGGTGATCGGCCTAAATGGCCTGCTGACGTATCTTGTTTTCCCGTCAATGGATCTGAACTTTATCAGCGATGAATTCGCCGACGTATCGCCCGCCCGGCAGAGCGGACTGTGGTCGATCTTGCTCGCCTTACTAAGCGCTTCGATATGGCTGGTCATCAGCCGCTGGAAACACTGGATAGACCTGAAAAACACGGTTAACGGCGGCTGTGTCGACTCGCTGCTACCCATTTTCAACACCGCCTCCGTGGTCGGCTATGGGGCCGTGATTGCCAGCCTCGAGGGCTTTAACATCATTCGTGACACAGTGCTCAACGCATCGCCGGGTAATCCGCTGATTTCCGAAGCGCTGGCGATGAGCGTGCTGTCGGGTATTACCGGTTCGTCGTCGGGAGGCCTGTCGATTGCGCTCGAAGCGCTGGGCGGCGAATACCTGGCGATGGCGCAAGCGGCCGGCATCGACCCCGAACTCATGCATCGTGTTGCCACATTGGCCGCCGGGGGCATGGACACCCTGCCGCATTCAGGTGCGGTGATAACGCTACTAACCATTTGCGGACTAACCCACCGCCAGGCCTACGGTAACCTGGCCATGGTCACGATCGTGCTGCCCATCGCCGCGCTGGTGAGCGTGATCACCCTGGGAACGCTGTTTGGCAGCTTCTAAAATAACCTTGCGCATGAGATAGTTAACATCAGACCAGCGCTAGCAACTACGGGCCCTGCATTACGTGACGATTCCGTACCCTGAACACATAGTGGTGGTCATCACCACCTCTATCGCCGTCGTGCTCGCGGTTCTGCTGCACTATGAAGCCCTCTGGCTGATTTCCCGCCAGATTGAGCGATCAAGCAGACCTCACCGTCAGCGCATTCTGGCCATGGCATTCGGCGTGCTGATGACCCACATCGCCGAAATCTGGCTATTCGGCCTCACGGGTTGGTGGCTGACAGAACTGCAAGGCATTGGCGCCCTGAACGGCTATAGCGCTTTCAACCTGCTGGATCATATCTTCTTCGCAGCCGTCACCTACACCACGGTGGGCTACGGCGATATTTATGCCACCGGCCCGATCCGTTTTCTGTATGGCACCCTGGCACTCACCGGCTTTGTCTTGATCACCTGGTCGGCGTCATTCACCTTTGTTGAAATGCAAAAGCATTGGCGAGTAAGAAAATAACCCGTCCGTTCCATACGCTAGGGATTGTGCATGTTTGAAGTCATCATCTTATCGTTTGCCTTTATCTTCGGCATTGCGGCTCGCCAGCTCAGCCTGCCACCCCTGGTGGGCTTTTTAACGGCCGGTTTCGCGCTTAATTTTGCAGGCCCCTATATCGGCTTACCCACGGAGGCGGGCCCGCTACTTGAGCACCTCGCGCATCTAGGGGTTTTGCTGCTGCTATTCACCATTGGCCTGAAGCTCAACCTTAGAAATCTCGTCGAACCTGCGGTGCTGGGTGGCGCCTTTATCCACCTTGGCATCACGGCGTTTGTTTTCACTGCAGGCTTTGTGATCTTTCTTGGCCTGGCGCTCGATACTGCCATTCTGCTGTCCATTGCGCTTTCGTTTTCAAGCACGGTACTGGCTGCCAAGGTGCTCGAAGGTAAAAGAGAATTGCGGGCGCTGCATGGGCGACTGGCGATCGGTATCCTGATTATCCAGGACCTGGTGGCATTGGCCGCCATCAGCATTTACAGCGGCCAGTCTCCCTCCTGGTGGGCGCTCTGGATCCTGGCACTGCCGCTTCTACGGCCACTGCTTTACTGGCTGATGAGCATTGCCCAGCACGATGAAATGCTGGTACTGATGGGGGCCGTTCTCGCCATTGCCGTCGGCGGGCTTGGGTTCGATGTGGTAGGTCTCAGTGGTGAAGTGGGCGCCCTGGTGATGGGGCTTCTGCTGGCCAGACATCCGCGTGCTCAGGAAATGTCCAAAGCGCTGTGGGGACTCAAAGAGATCCTGTTGATCAGCTTTTTTCTGCAGATCGGCATGTCGGGCCTACCCGACGCGAACGCGCTGATCTTCGCTGGCGTCATGGCAATGCTGTTGCCGCTAAAAACCGCGCTGTTTTTTGCCCTGCTGGTTATTTTCAAGATCCGCGCCCGTAGTGCTTTTCTGGGAAGCCTCAGCCTCACGGCCTACAGCGAGTTCGGCCTGATCGTGGCGTCCAGCCTCCTGGAGGAGTGGCTGGTACCGCTGGCGCTGACGGTGGCGCTTTCATTCATCATCGCCGCGCCGCTCAACCGCGTCGCCCACGTTCTCTTTGATCGTTATGAAGCCCGCCTGACGCGCTTTGAACGTCACTTACGCCACCCTGATGAGCAGCCCGTCACTCTGGGCGATGCCAGAATGATGGTGATCGGCATGGGCCGGACCGGCAGTGCCGCCTACGACTTTTTCGTCGAGAACCATTTGCGGGTGGTCGGCATTGATTCCGACCCGAATAAAGTAGCGTCATCCCAGCGCGATATACGCTATGCCGATGTAGAAGATATCGCCTTCTGGTTGCACCTGGATATTCATGCCCTTGAAGCCGTGATGCTGGCAACGCCCAACATCGAGAGCAAACTCTTTGCCACTCGCCAATTGCGCAAAGCAGGCTTCAAAGGCACGATCATTGCCGGTATCAACTATCCCGATGAAGAAGCCCCCTTGATGGCGGCTGGCGCTGACCAAACCTACTTGCTGATGGCCGGTGCCGGTATCGGCATCGCCGAAAAAACCTGGGAAAGCCTGCAGTCTACTGCGCCAACCACGTTTTGAATGGGCAGATCAGCCCATCCGCCAGCGTCGCCACTGACGGGCGAGCACCCCATACTTGGGTGACAGCAATAACGCCATAAAGAACCAGCCAGTGGCCACCAGCACGATCGTGCCGCCCGAGGCGACATCCAGCATCGCCGACAACCAGAGCCCGACCACCGCGGAGCTGACACCTACCGACACGGATATCAGCATCATGGTACGAAAACGGTCGGTCAACAGATGGGCGGTCGCACCAGGGGTAATCAACATGGCCACCACTAGGATGATCCCCACCGTTTCAAGGCTTGCCACAATGGTCAGTGTCAGCAGCAAGATCAGCCCGTAGTGAATCACGCTGGTGTTGAAGCCGAGCGCCTGCGCCTGCTGAGGGTCAAAGGCGTAGAGCAACAGCGGACGAAAAAAGAGCCATACCGCCAACAACGCAATGATACTGGCGACCAGCGTCAGTAACAGCGCCGACTCCCGCACGCCCAGCACGTTGCCAAACAGAATGTGCATCAGGTGAGTACTGGAGGCAATCTTGCTGATGATCACGATCCCCAGCGCAAAGGCCGCCGTGAACATCAACCCCATGGCAGCATCTGACTTGATTCGGGTATGCCGTTCGATAGCCCCGATACCTATGGAGGTCAGCGCCCCAGTAATGAAAGCACCGATAAAGAACGGCCAGCCGAGCAGGTAGGCAATCGCCACGCCGGGTAGCACCGCATGGGAGATGGCATCGCCCAGCAGTGACCAACGTTTGAGGACCACATAGCAGGAAAGCAAACCGCAAATCGCCCCCACCATCACCGACGTCAATAGGGCGCGCTGCATGAAGCGGTACTGAAAGGCATCCGATAGCGTATCCGGCAGCAGGTTGACCACTACCATCAACGCATTCATCAGGCCATTCACCAGCCCGGTGCCAAAGGCGTCTAAAAGCTCAATCATGCGGCGACTCCTTATCGGCCCAAAGCGGTGGATAGAGGACTTGCGGTTTGCACCATCTCGTGCTCCGTCGATTCAATGTCACTAACTGCCAACGCCGCCAGTTTAGCGTCGCTGAGCATGTCACCGGGCCGTCCTGCCCCACGAATCACGCGATTGATCAGTACGACATGGTCGGCGTAGCGACGCGCACTGGGCATATCATGGGTCACCATGATCACCGTCTTCCCCAGCTCCCTTTCGCGGCGCAATACGTCCAGGATTAGCTGCTCGCTGGGTGGATCAACACCTGCAAGAGGCTCATCCAGCAGCAGGATACTGGCCTGCTGCGCCAGCGCACGGGCGAGGAGCACACGCTTCTTCTGCCCGCCGGAAAGCGCGCCAATCGGCCGGTCCGAAAACGCCAGCATATCGACAGCGGCCAAGGCATCACGCACAGCGTCGCCATGACGCGGGTGATACCAGCGTGCGGGCATAAAGCGTCGCCACCACGCATCCTGACGCATATGGCCAAAGCGCCCGCCCATCACCGTTTCCCAGACAGAAACAGGAAAGTCCCACTCGATGGCCTCGCGTTGGGCCATGTAGGCAATATGCCCCGCACGGCGGTGCTCGGCAATCGGGTGACCAAAGGCATGCACGGTGCCACGCAGCGGCTTCATGCTGCCCGTCAGCACATGAAATAATGTCGATTTGCCAGCGCCATTGGGCCCCACGATGGCCGTCCAAAGCCCGGCTGGAAAGGTCAGGTTGATGTTTTCCAATACCGGCTGACGTTGGTAGGCCGCATGGAGGCCGTGGATCTCAACAGCAGCGGTCGGCGTATCAGGGTTGGTGGCCATGATGATTTACTCGTCTACCAGATGACGACGCAACAGCTCAGCGTTGTGGCGCAACATGGCAAAGTAATCGGGGGCATCACCGTCAGGTTCACTCAGCGAATCAACGTAAAGCGGGCCGGCAACGGGCGTATTCGTATCGCTTGCCACGCTCGTCACATGACGATCGGAGATGGTGCTTTCCCAGAAGATCGCAGCAGGCTGACGCTCGTTAATCATGTCAATGACCCTCATCAACTGGCGCGGCGAGCCTTCCGTTTCGGCATTGGTGCCCCATATGCCGTTGTGTTCAAAATGGTAGGCATCGGCAAAGTAAAGAAACGCCGCTTCGCTGGAAAGCAGGACGCGTCGCTCATCGGGAATCGAAGCAAGGGTTTCCTGTAGCTCAAGGTGAAGCTCGTGGAGAGAGGCTTCAAGCGCCTCAGCTCGGCGCTGAATATCATCAGCCTGGTGTGGCAAAGCGTCCTCAAGCTGATCGGCAATCGCCTGCACATAGGCCGCTGCAGCGCGTGGGTCCATCCACAAATGGGGATCGACATCGCCCTCCATTTCACCGGTCACGATGCTCTGAGTGGGATAGCCCGAGGCCTCCGCCACCGGCACAACTGGGGTATCGTCATCCACCGTGGCATTGACCTGCGACATCCATTGCTCAAGCTGGTAGCCGTTATAAAACACCACGTCGGCGTCTTCCAGGGCGGCAAAGTTGTCAGGGGTTAATTCCCACTCATGTACTTCGGCATCAATTGGGGTGAGAACAGACACCTTGGCACTGTCCCCCGCCACTCTTTCAACCAGATCACCCAATACCGAAAATGTCACCGCCACATTGATGGGCGATGTCGTGTCATCAGCCTGAACACTGGTCGCAGCACCGGCAAAAACGAAAGGGATCGTACACGACAACCATATATCTCGTTGGCGCATGGTAACTCTCCACTGTGATAGGATCGCGTTAACGACAACTGTAGCTCAACAAAAAAGCATTATGCAAATAGTTTAGCCTTGGCTAACAATTATTTCAAAAAATACGCTACCATCCTAATCAACGTTTTTATTCACTCTGATATAGCCAACCTATATAGCCATTATGAGCGATCACGAACAGCAGCCATTGCCGCCTACTTCACGCCTGAGTGGCGATGCACTGCCGCCTGTAGAACAGCACGCGCAACAGTACGAAACCGTGCGCAATGCCCACGAAACAGAACTGATCGAGGATTATGTGGAATTGATCGGGGATCTTTTACGCCACCGCGGCGAAGCACGCGCGGCTGATATTGCCACTCGCATGGCGGTTAGCCAGGCGACTGTATCGAAAATGATCCGACGCCTGAATGAACTGGGACTGGTAACGAGCCGCCCCTACCGATCGCTCTTCTTGACCGAGGAAGGCCATAAAATGGCCGAAACCTCACGCGCCCGCCATGATATTGTGCTGCATTTCCTGCGCGCTTTGGGCGTTCGCGACACGACTGCTCGCATCGATGCAGAAGGCATGGAGCATCACGTCAGCGACGAAACACTGACGATCATGCAGCGTTTTACTGAAAAGCATCAGCCATAAAACAGCTACTTCATTGTTTTCACGATTGTTTTTGCGATTGTGTTGGCAGCCCGGATACGGCTGAAAGCCGATTAACCTGGGCGATGGCACCGTTCCAGATCATTTCAAAGTGAGTGGTCTGTATCACCTGTTTGACATGACGCGGCGTCATCAGCGCCCAGCAGACGGCTCCGCTGTGCCGCACAGAATGATAACGCAATCCAACGCCTGCTGAGTGTCGCAAGGCCCCACCCAGCGCCTGCGACGCCTGATAATCGTCGGCATGATAAATGGCATGGGTTGGCGCCAAGGCCAATGCATCCCGGCTCCCACCTTCATCGAACACGCATTTCAGGCCTCTGAAAACGAAGCGCTCATAGTGCAATGACGGCACTTTCTGCCAGTACGCTTGCTGGTGGTATTTTACCTCCGCAATCGCGGCGCTCAGCGAATCGGCAACATACAGTACGCCAAAGCTGCCGTCGCTGAAGCGTGAGCCATTGGGGTTGACGTGGGTAAAGGGTGCGGTGGCATAAGAGCAACCGCGAATACCAAAGGGAATATCTTCAATGGGCAACAGCCCCAGATCGCCGACCTCGTTTCGCAAGCGTGGATTGGTTAGTGCCTGAAGCGCGTAGAGCGCTTCAAACTCCTCGACATCTGCCACATCGTCAAACAGCTCGATGGGTGGAAACTTGCTGTTGACCAAGCGGTAACTCTCGACCCGTTTTGCGGCACATATGGGCAGCTCCTCAGGCGTTACCACTGGGCACCCCGCAGGCTATCGATACGTTTGAAGGTCTCGTAAAGCGCGGCAAAATCACCACTACTTATGACGTCAAGCGGCGTACGGCCGTTGAAGTAGGGGTTGTGGTTGGCCATCGAGACAAATCCATACAGGTTCTCGGGGTTCTCAAACAGCATGCGTAATGCCGCATGAATATTGAGCAGATAGCTAATTCGCGTGAGTTGATCGCTGTCGAGCTTGATTTCAGCCACATCACCACGGCGCGCTCGGGCATAGGTGCTGTGGGAGACGCGCAAAATGGCCTCCCCCTGCTCACCGGTCGCCCGCCACTTATCCAGAATACGCACCGCGGCTTTCAGCCCTACCGCTGCCGCTGCCTTATTGTGAGCCAGTTCGCTTGCCGTTTGCATCGTCATCCCATGGCCCTGTTCTGCAAATACAAAAAATCTATAAATGTCTCTGTAGAAAGCATACACCATTATAATCTTTTCTGCCTGCCTGCTGCAGGACAGGCAACAAGCGCACTGGCAATCAATGATTCCCCATGACCCTGGCGGGCATGCCCAACCGGCCGATACCCGGCAGCTTAATCGCCGGCCGCATGATATCGACCCCCACGCCAAGCCCAAGGATATTCACCTCAATCCCCTCTTCCCGGGCGACAAGCACCCCCACCACGCCACCCAGTGAAAGCTGGTAACCGGTACCACTTGGCGCGGGGGCGAGGACACTGTCAAACAGGTAGTCTTTACCAATTGCCGTAATCGGCAGGGGTACGGCAAATCCTGGCACCTCCCGAGCCAC
Source organism: Halomonas sp. Mc5H-6 (assembly GCF_024124705.1). Lineage (NCBI taxonomy): Bacteria > Pseudomonadati > Pseudomonadota > Gammaproteobacteria > Oceanospirillales > Halomonadaceae > Halomonas > Halomonas sp. Mc5H-6. The sequence continues at coordinate 450,744 of NZ_JAMXSI010000001.1, read as the reverse complement.
CCAGGCAATAAAGCTATTGCTGTTGGGTCCGGGCCAGACGCGATACAGGTCAGCATAGGGAAAGCGTGCCACCGCATCGGCAATCCGGGGAATCATGGTTTGCGCCTGCTCGCCACGGTAATCCGCCAGCAGTTCGGGTGAGTTGCCAAACCAAAAGCGATCAGGCGTATCGATCGACGATACCACCGTAGGTCGACGCCAACTCAATACCTGGTGCAAACGATAGTGATCAGCGTTTTGCGCCTTGGTGGCAATCCAGACATGAACCCCGAAGGCACCTCGCCAGTTGTATGCACGGGCGGCGTAAACCTGCACCACCGCCTCCGAAACATCCTCAGGCGACGGGGCAATATTCGCCGACGAGCGATCAAGCGCCGACCAATGCCCTTCGGTCACGATCTGGTCACTGGCCAGCATCCATACCGGGCCAGCCAACAGAGCCCCTAGCAGCAAGATCAACACCGCCGCCCAGCGCCCCAGCAACGCTAGTGTTTTCATAAAAGCCCCTTGTCGCTAACAGCCGTGCTGGCCGGATAGCCAAGTTACCGTGAGGCCAGGCACAAATCGAGCGATGCTCTAAACGTGGTGCACACGCTAAAGCGTTATCCACCCACCCGCGTTGCGAAGCTTTGCACAACGCTCATTACAAGGGACTTAAACAACCATCAAGAGAGTGCCAAATGGAGGCAAAAAAGTGGGAAGTAACTTACCTCGCAGACACAAGGCGTTGTCGTCTGGCGTACAAACCGACTGAAAATCAACCAATAGGAGGGGGTGTCACAAATACGTAGGCCTAGAAATGGAGGCAGCCCCAAAAGCCACATCCCGGCACACGCATCCACCACTACCGTTGCTCCCTTCCGGGCCTGGCGGGGTTTGCAGTTTAGCGTTGCGGGAGGACCTAAGGGGCCACCATAACGGCTGACTCGCTTGTGAGTCTGCCTACGCTGAGTGGTGGCTACGCCCTGATTTGAACAGGGGACCCCATCATTATGAGTGATGTGCTCTAACCAACTGAGCTACGTAGCCTTTCCGACATCAGCGGAGACGCATTGTGCCTATCTTGATGGCAAAAGGCAAGCCGTTATCGACCTGCCTTTTGCCCAGGCACCGTTTATTGCAGTGCGTTACGCACCGCTTCTTCAGCAGGCTCGCCGTCGATGGTTTCCACGCCAGCTAACCACTCGCCTAGCAGCTCATCATTTTCCTGCAGGTAAGCACGCGCGGCATCACGGGGATCTTCACCATCGTCCATGATTTCGCCCATCAGCTGGTTTTCCATCTCGAGTGTGAACGTCATGTTGTTGAGCAGTTCACCAACGTTGGGGCACTCTTCTACGTAGCCACCGCGGGTGTTGGTATACACCGTTGCACCACCCAGATCAGGGCCAAAGTAATCGTCAGCCCCTTCAAGATACGCCATGTCGAAGTTGGTGTTCATGGGGTGTGGTTCCCAGCCCAGAAATACCATCCAGCCTTCATTGGGTACCCGCGCTGTGAGTTCGGCCAGCATGCCGGCCTCGCTGGAGTCGACCAGTTGCCAGTCGCCAAGGCCGAAGGCATCGTCGTCGATCATCTGCTGGATCAACTCGTTGCCGTCGTTGCCGGCTTCAATACCGTGCAGTTGCTGGTCGAACTGGTCGGCATGCTCGGCCAGATCTTCCACTGACGTGACGCCTGCATCGTATACATACTGCGGCACTGCCAGGGTGTATTTGGCACCTTCAAGATTGGCCGTCAACCGATCAACAGTGCCCTTCTCAACGTAAGGATCGCTGATTGAGGCCATTGACGGCATCCAGTTGCCCAAGAAGACATCAAAGTCACCGTTTTCCATGCCTGAGTATGCAATGGGCACCGACACGGTATCCACGCGTGCTTCGTAACCCATGCCTTCAAGCACTTCGCTGGCAAGCGCTGTGGTGGCGGTAATGTCGGTCCAGCCTACCTCTGCAAAGCGAACCGTGCTGCATTCATTAGCCATCGCCAGAGAAGGAAGTCCTGCCGTGACGACAACCGCCCCCATCATGCTCAAATGTGCTTTCTTCATTCAGCGTCCCCTTTTCATCAGATTATCGATCTCCGCCCCGCATTGATATCGAAGCGGCAACTAACACCTTTTTATTGATTGAACGTTCAATAAAAAAATGCCATCATTGTTAGGTAATCATGCCTACCGTCGTTTTTCAAGGTTATGGATGGATAGGCATTCAACGCGACAGGAGATAGCCATGCCTAAGGTTGGAATGGAACCAATACGCCGCGAGCAGTTAATCAACGCCACCATGGCGGCTATTGACGAGGTTGGGTTGGCGGAAGCCACTGTCATGCGGATTGCCCGCCACGCAGGGGTGTCAGCGGGCATTATCAGCCACTATTTCGGTGGCAAGGATGGCTTGCTGGAAGCCACCATGCGGCAAATTCTGACCGATCTTAACCACGCCATTTCCATACGTCGGCACGCGTTGGAAGACAACACGCCCCGCGCCCACATTGGCGCGATTATTGAAGGCAACTTCGACCGAACTCAGGTCACCGGCCCGGCCGCCAAGACCTGGCTCGCTTTCTGGGCAAGCAGCATGCACAAACCGATGCTGCAACGCTTGCAAAATGTCAATGACCGTCGCCTGTACACCAATTTATGCCACCAGTTTCGCCAGGTAATGCCGCGGGCGGATGCTCGCAACGCGGCTCGGGGTCTGGCCGCCATGATTGACGGCCTTTGGCTACGCGGTGCCCTTACCCCCGAAGGTCTGGATGCCGACGAAGCCCGACACCTGGCCCATACCTACCTAGACCAGTTACTTGCTCACCATGGATGCCAACCACGTGCCTCCATGACCGAAACTTATTAAGGAGACCATCATGGCCGCTCAAGACATACAGCCTCTTTACATCAATGGTCGCCGGGTTGATGCCACCTCAGGCGATACGTTTACCATCACCAACCCTTTCGATGGCAGCCTGCTGGCAACCGTCGGCCAGGCAAGCCAGGCCGACGTCGACAGCGCAGTTGAAGCCGCCCGCCACGGCCAGCGCGAATGGGCCGCGATGACCGGGATGGAACGCTCGCGCATTTTGCTGCGTGCCGTTGCCATTCTGAGAGAGCGCAATGACGAACTGGCTGAGCTTGAGACGCTCAACACAGGCAAGCCGATCAGCGAGACCGCAAGCGTCGATATCGTGACCGGTGCTGACGCGCTTGAATACTACGCCGGGTTGGCCCCCGCGATTGAAGGCAGCCAGATTCCCCTTCGCGATAGCTCCTTTGTCTATACCCGCCGCGAGCCGCTGGGTGTCATTGGAGCCATCGGGGCCTGGAACTACCCTATCCAGATTGCCTGCTGGAAGGCCGCACCCGCGCTGGCGGCAGGTAACGCGATCGTGTTCAAGCCCAGTGAAGTCACCCCGCTCACCACCATGAAGCTTGCCGAAATCTTCACCGAAGCGGGCCTCCCCGACGGCGTGTTCAACGTGGTACAGGGCGATGGCCGCGTAGGCGCCATGCTCACCGCGCATACAGGTATCGACAAGGTGTCGTTTACCGGGGAAGCCGGTACCGGCAAGAAGGTCATGTCCGCGGCTGCCGAATCGACCCTTAAAGACGTCACCATGGAACTGGGCGGCAAATCACCGCTGATCGTGTTCGCCGATGCCGACCTCGACCGCGCCGCCGATGCAGCCATGATGGCCAACTTCTACTCCAGCGGCCAGATTTGCACCAACGGCACACGCGTATTTGTCGAGCGCAGCGTTAAAGATGCCTTTGAAGCCAAACTGGTGGAACGCGTCAAGCGTATCAAGGCAGGCGACCCGCTGGATCCCAGCGTCAACTTTGGCCCGCTGGTCAGCTTTGAGCATCAGGAAAAAGTGCTCTCTTATATTGCCCTGGGCAAAGAACAAGGCGCACGGGTCCTGATTGGCGGCGACGACTGGAACACCGGCAGTTGGGCCAATGGCGCCTGGGCGGCACCGACCGTCTTCACCGACTGCATCGACGATATGCGGATCGTGCGCGAAGAGATTTTCGGCCCGGTAATGTCGGTGCTTGCCTTTGATGACGAGGCAGAAGTGATTCGCCGCGCCAACGATACGACCTATGGCCTCGCCGCTGGCGTCTTCAGCGAAAGCCTTAACCGTGCCCACCGGGTGATCCACCAGCTGGAAGCCGGTATCTGCTGGGTCAACACCTGGGGCGAGTCACCGTCTGAAATGCCGGTAGGCGGCTATAAAGAGTCGGGCATTGGCCGCGAAAACGGTGTCGAGACGCTCAACCACTATACCCAGACCAAGTCCGTACAGATCGAGATGGGGCCGTTCGAGTCAGTGTTTTAATCCCTGAAACAACGCTTTCAAGTACTTAGCTCATTACCAACTTGACCAGGGAGACACTGATGTCTCAACCACGCGAATTTGATTACATTATTATCGGTGCAGGTTCGGCAGGCAATGTGCTTGCTACTCGCCTTACCGAAGACAGTAACGTCAGCGTGCTGCTGCTAGAAGCAGGCGGCCCTGACTATCGCTTTGATTTTCGTACCCAAATGCCCGCTGCCCTGGCTTTCCCGCTGCAGGGCAAACGCTACAACTGGGCATTTGAAACCGACCCGGAACCGCATATGGACGGCCGCCGGATGGAGTGTGGCCGTGGCAAGGGGCTGGGCGGCTCCTCGCTGATCAACGGCATGTGCTATATCCGCGGCAACGCCCTTGATTACGACAACTGGGCCAAACAACCCGGCCTTGAAGACTGGGATTACCTAAGCTGCCTGCCCTACTTCAAGAAAAGTGAAAGCCGCGATATCGGGCCAAACGATTATCACGGCGGCGATGGCCCGGTCAGCGTGACAACCCCAAAGGCGGGCAATAACCCGCTTTATCGCACCTTTATCGAGGCAGGCAAACAGGCGGGTTACCCGGAGACCGACGACGTCAACGGCTATCAGCAGGAAGGCTTCGGCCCCATGGACCGCTTTGTGACGCCTAACGGTCGGCGTGCGTCGACGGCCCGTGGCTACCTGGATACCGCCAAGCAGCGCGATAACCTGACCATCGAAACCCACGCGGTGACCGATGTGATCGAGTTCGAGGGCAAGCGTGCAGTGGGCGTTCGCTATGAGCGAAAAGGCGAAAAACGGCAGGCCTACGCTCGCCGTGAAGTGCTGCTGTGTGGCGGTGCTATCGCCTCCCCGCAGATTCTTCAGCGTTCAGGTATTGGCAACCCGGCACTGCTTAAAGAGCTCGATATCGAGACGGTTCACGACCTCCCTGGCGTGGGTGAAAACCTCCAGGACCACCTGGAAATGTATATCCAGTACGAGTGCAAAGAACCTATCTCGCTCTACCCGGCGCTGAAATGGTACAACCAGCCGAAAATCGGCGCCGAGTGGCTGTTCAAGGGGACCGGCATCGGTGCCAGCAACCAGTTTGAATCCTGTGGCTTTATCCGCAGCCGCGATGAGGAAGAGTGGCCCAACCTGCAGTACCACTTCCTGCCCATTGCGATCAGCTACAACGGCAAGAGCGCGGTACAGGCCCACGGCTTCCAGGCCCACGTCGGCTCCATGCGCTCGGAAAGCCGCGGTCGCATTCGCCTGACCTCGAAAGATCCCCATGCGGCGCCCAGCATCCTGTTCAACTACATGGCCAAGGACAAGGACTGGCAAGAGTTCCGCGATGCCATTCGCCTGACCCGCGACATCATCGCCCAGCCGGCCTTTGAGCCATACCGTGGCCGTGAGATCGCCCCCGGCCCCGACGTCCAGTCGGATGCCGAACTCGATGCCTTCGTCAAACAGCACGCCGAAACCGCCTACCACCCCTGTGGTAGCTGCCGGATGGGCAACGACGAAATGGCAGTCACGGATGGCCAGGGCCGCGTCCACGGCGTTGAAGGCTTGCGCGTGGTCGATGCGTCATTGTTTCCGGTGATTCCCACCGGCAACCTGAATGCCCCCACCATCATGCTGGCGGAAAAGATCGCCGACCGGATTCGGGAGCGTGAGCCGTTGCCCCGGGCCAACGTCGACTATTACGTTGCCAACGGCGCACCCGCCAAGCGCCACTGAACCAAGCGTCGGTAGCAAAACTCTAAAACGTCGTGGCCTAGCGCTGCGACGTTTTTTTATGTTGCTTTAACGCATCGAAATACTTGCACTGGGTGGCGCAGGTCTGCCAATATTCAAACATGTGTTTAAATCCGTCCATTAACAACCCTGCTCTACCCCAATAACTGGAGAGGCACTATGCTCACCCTACTACTGATCGTGCTGGCGGCTGTTGGCCTGCTCGCGGTGATGCGCCGCGAAGCCGGGGCAACCGCCGCTCTGGTCGTGCTTGCCGTGCTGGGTCTTGTTGGCCTGCTGTTCGATGCCACCGTCATCGGCATCCTATTACTGCTGGGTGCCGCCGCTGTGGCCGTTGCCGGTCTTCCTGCGCTACGCCGCCAGTGGTTGACCCCGCGGCTGTTTGCAATGTTCAAGAAAGTCGCGCCCAAGGTCTCCGATACCGAGCGCACCGCCCTGGAAGCGGGCACGGTTTCCTGGGATGGCGAGCTGTTTTCCGGCAAGCCTCAATGGAACAAGCTGCTCAACTTTAAAGACGACGGCCTGCGTGAAGACGAGCAAGCCTTCCTCGACAACCAGTGCGCGAAAGCCGCCGGCATGTGCAATGCCTGGGATATCGCCATCGAACGTGCAGACCTGCCCCAGCAGCTTTGGGATTACCTGAAGAAAGAAGGCTTCTTCGGCATGATTATCCCGAAGGAGTATGGCGGCCTGGGCTTCTCGGCCAAGGGGCAGTCCATGGTGCTGCAAAAGCTCTCTGCCAATGAGACGCTGATGGTCACCGTCGGTGTGCCCAACTCGCTGGGCCCAGGCGAGCTGCTGCTCAAGTACGGCACCCAGGAACAAAAAGATCACTACCTGCCGCGCCTGTCCGATGGCCGTGAAATCCCCTGCTTTGGCCTGACGGGCCCGCGTGCCGGTTCAGACGCCACCTCGTTGCCGGACACCGGCGTCGTTTGCAAGCAAATGATTGATGGTAAAGAAGTCCTCGGTCTGCGCCTCAACTTTGAAAAGCGCTGGATCACGCTGGCGCCCATTGCCACCGTTGTCGGTCTTGCTTTCCGGCTATTTGACCCCGACCACCTGCTCGGTGATGAAGAAGACCGCGGCATTACCCTGGCGTTGATTCCCCGCGATACCGACGGCATGGAAATCGGCCGCCGCCACCATCCAATCGGCAGCCCGTTCATGAACGGCCCGATCAAGGGCAAGGACGTCTTTGTGCCGCTGGATACCATCATCGGCGGCCCCGATATGATCGGTCAGGGTTGGCGCATGCTGGTCGAGTGCCTCTCGATCGGCCGCTGCATCACCCTGCCCTCCGGCGCCACCGGCACCGCGCGCTATGCGCTGGGCTGGAGCGGCGGCTTCACCCGCGTGCGCCGTCAGTTCAACGTGCCCGTAGCGGAAATGGAAGGTGTTCAGGAACCTTTAGCGCGGATGGCTGCGCTTGGATATATCTCCCAGGCGACGGTCTATCAAACCGCCAACCTGATCGACCATGGCGAGAAGCCCGCGGTCCCCTCGGCGATTCTGAAAAGCCAGCTGACCGAATTCCAGCGTGACATCCTGGCCGACGCCATGGACGTACACGGCGGCAAGGCGGTCACCCTGGGTCCGCGCAACTACCTGGGGATCGGCTACAGTGCCAACCCGGTGGCGATCACCGTGGAAGGCGCCAACATCATGACCCGCAACCTGATGATCTTCGGTCAGGGCGCGATTCGCTGCCATCCCTACGTGCTCGAGGAGCTCGCCGCCAAGGACGCCAACGATATCAAGGCATTCGACAAGGCGTTCTTCAGCCATGCGGGCCTCATCTTCGGCAACGCAGCGCGCGCCTTTACGCTGGGCTTCGGTATCGGCAAACCCCAGGTGCCATTTGACGGGCCTGCAACGGCCTATGCACAGGACATTGCCCGCCTCTCCGCAGGCTTTGGGCTGTGCGCCGATGCGGCCATGGCAAGCCTTGGCTCGGCCCTGAAAAAGCGCGAGATGCTCTCGGCTCGCCTCGGCGATGTGCTTTCCAACCTTTACCTGGCCTCGATGGTACTCAAGCAGTGGCAAGCGGGTGACAAGGTGGAAGGCGAAGAAGCCCTGCTGCATTACAGCTGCCGCTTCCTGCTCCAGCGCGCTGAACAGGCCTTTGTCGAGATTTTCGATAACCTGCCCAACCGGGCGCTGGGCAAAGCGCTGAAAGTGATCGTGATGCCGACCGGTCGCCGCTGGGACAAGCCCCACGATGACTATGCACGGGATATCGCCACGCGGGTGTCCACCCACAGCGCCCTGCGCACCAAGCTATTGCACAACACCTGGGACGCCGACGACGGCGAACAGCGCAACCCGCTGGCCCGTTACAATGCCCTGCTGGTGGACTACGACCGTGCCGAGGCGATCTACCGGACGGTCAACAAGGCCTACGCCAAGGGTGAACTGCCGCAGACGGCCCTGCACCCAGAAGCACGGGTGGAGGCGGCATTGGAAAAGCGCCTTATCAGCGAAGAAGATGCGCAGTTCATGCGTGAATTCGAAGCAGAGGTGTTGGCAATGCTCACTGTAGACGATTTCCCTTACGACACCTTTGCTACCGACAAGTCGACGCTGATTGACCACAACGCCAAGGGACAAGCCAGGGAAGCGTCCGAGACAGCGGACAGCATTAAGTAGCCTCTCGCTCGTACCTACCTTCAACCGGCCTCATCGAGGCCGGTTTTTTTTGATCCTAGACTTTCGTTTAATTTTCGATTTTTTATCCAAAAACTGAAAACGAAAGCAGATAAAGGCATTGCAGGTTCGAAAACGATCAACTAGGATTTCGTAAACGAAAGCTAGATATTCTCCAATAACAACGACGCTAGCGAGATCCGCATGTCTCTACATTTGCAAAATATCGCCCATACCGTCGGCGGTGTTCCCTATATTAGCGACGTTGACCTAGCACTCGAGCCAGGCTCTTTCAATGTGCTACTGGGTAGAACACTCGCAGGCAAGACCACACTGATGCGCTTGATGGCGGGCCTTGAACCGCCTACCCAAGGCCGTATCTTGATGGACGGCAAAGACGTCACCGGGGTGCCGGTGCGCCACCGCAACGTATCGATGGTGTATCAGCAGTTCATCAATTACCCCAGCTTGACGGTCTACGACAACATTGCGTCGCCGCTTAAGCTCGCCAAGCTGCCAAAAAGCGAAATTGACAAGCGCGTCGGCGAAATGGCTGAAATGCTGCATATCGAGCATCTGCTTGAACGCTACCCTCTGGAATTGTCCGGGGGCCAGCAGCAGCGCACCGCCATGGGCCGCGCTCTGGTCAAGGATGCCGATGTCATTCTCTTCGACGAGCCGCTGGTCAACCTGGACTATAAGCTCCGTGAGGAATTACGCGACGAACTGCGTGATCTGTTCAAAGTGCGTAATTGTATTGCCGTGTACGCCACCACTGAGCCTAATGAGGCCCTGGCACTCGGCGGCAACACGGCCATTCTTCATGAAGGGAAGCTACTTCAGTACGGCCCCACCGATCAGATCTACCGGCAGCCCAACGGCATTCTCAGCGCCGAGATGTTCTCCGAGCCGCCGATCAACATCGTGCCGGGTCGCCTCACCGACAACGACATCACCTTCGATAACGACACTCACTTTACCTGCGACGATGCCTTGCGAAAGCTGCCGCCTGGTGACTACCAGTTCGGGGTTCGCGCCTCGCATTTGAGCCTTACACCGCAAGCCGCGGATGATCTGGAACTGCCGGTCACCGTGGATGTTGCCGAAATCAGTGGGTCCGAAACCTTCCTCCATGCGCGTCATGCGCACTTCCCATTGGTATTGCACCTTCTGGGGATACACGAACTGAAGGTCAATCAGCCCATCAAGGTCTATTTCCCCATTCATAAACTGTTTGTTTTCGACCAGCAGGGCCACATTGTGCATACCCCGTTGGCTCAGACGGAGGGTGTTGCCCATGGCTGAGATCGTGCTTAAAACACTCGCGCACACCTACAGCGCCAACCCGCAATCGGCCGAGGATTACGCAATCCGCCATATGGAACACGTATGGCATCAAGGCGGCGCCTATGCCTTGCTGGGACCGTCCGGATGCGGCAAATCCACCCTTTTGAACATCATTTCAGGGCTGCTGGCGCCCACCGAAGGCGATGTGCTCTTTGATGGTCAGCGGGTCAATGAACTGCCACCCGAAGAGCGCAATATCGCCCAAGTGTTCCAGTTCCCGGTGATCTACGACACCATGACGGTGTTCGATAACCTCGCCTTCCCGCTGCGCAACATGAACACCCCCGAGTACCGAGTTAAACCCAAGGTGCTGGAAGTCGCCGACATCCTTGAGCTGACACCGCTGTTATCGCGCAAAGCCAAAAACCTGACCGCCGATGAAAAGCAGAAGGTCTCCATGGGGCGCGGCCTGGTCCGCGACGACGTTACCGCCATTCTGTTTGATGAGCCGCTTACCGTCATCGACCCGCAGTTGAAGTGGAAGCTGCGCCGCAAGCTCAAGGAAATCCACGAGCGGTTTAACATCACCATGATCTACGTCACTCACGACCAGCTTGAAGCCTCGACCTTCGCTGACAAGATTGCCGTGATGTACGAAGGCCAGGTGGTGCAATTCGGTACACCACGGGAACTGTTCGAAACACCCGCGCATACTTTCGTGGGTTATTTCATCGGTAGTCCAGGCATGAATTTTTTCGAGCTTCGCTACGATGAGGCACAAAATACGGCTTACTACGGCGACCAGCCACTGCCGTTAAGCAACGCTTATCTGGCCACGCTTAAGAAGACCGAGAGCGACAACCTCAAGCTCGGCATTCGCCCGGAGTTCATCGACGTGCACTCAAGCCCCGAACCCGACACGATTGCCGTACAAAAAGAGAACCTGCAGGACCTTGGCACCTACGCCATTCTCACCTTCTCGCTCAATCAGCAAACCTTTAAAGCCAGGCTGCCCGAAGACCATCCTGACTTGGGTGACACCGTCTATATCCGTTTTCCCGACGACAAACTGAGCCTTTACGTCGATGAATACCGAGTCGAGGTAGATCATGAATAAAGTCTATAACAACCGCGCCTGGCTATTGGTACTACCAATGCTTGTCCTGGTCGCGTTTTCCGCGATCGTGCCGCTGATGACCGTGGTCAACTACTCGGTGCAGGACGTGCTGGGCGCCAACGCCCGCTTCTTTACCGGCACCGAGTGGTTTCAAACCATGCTCAACGACCCGGCCCTGCAAGCGGCGTTTCTACGCCAGATAATATTCTCGCTCACCATTCTTGCGATCCAGATCCCTCTGGGAATCGGCATTGCGTTGATCATGCCCAAACGCGGCTGGCAGGCGTCGGCGGTGCTGATCCTGATTACCCTCCCCCTGCTGATCCCCTGGAACGTGGTGGGCAGCATCTGGCAGATTTTCACCCGCGGTGATATCGGGTTGATGGGCTGGGGCCTACGCCAGTTGGGCCTTGAGTACAACATTACCCGTAACGCCGCCGATGCCTGGGTAACGATCATCCTGATGGACGTTTGGCACTGGACCCCGCTGGTCGCCATGCTTTGCTACAGCGGCCTGCGCTCCATCCCTGAAGCTTACTATCAGGCAGCACGCATTGACCGTGCCTCCAAATGGGCGGTATTTCGCTACATTCAGTTGCCCAAGCTGACCAATGTGCTGGTCATTGCCGTGCTGCTGCGCTTCATGCATTCGTTCATGATTTACGCCGAGCCCTTTGTACTGACCGGCGGCGGGCCTGGCAGCTCAACGACCTTCCTGAGCCAATCGTTAACCACCATGGCCGTGGGCCAGCAGGACCTGGGCCCCTCTGCTGCTTTCTCGATCATCTACTTCCTGGTCATCCTGCTGGTGAGCTGGGTGTTCTACACCGCCATCATGAACATGCAGAAAGACAAGCATTCCCAGGGGGGCGCGTGACATGAGCTATCAACTGGAAAAAACTCAGCAGGGTGAAAAATACAACACCATTTTCAGCCGCATCACACCGGCACAACGCCGCAAGCGCAATGCAAGAACAAGGCTGCGCTCGCGCCTGTTGCTGGGCATCTACCTGATTCTGATGATCCTGCCTATCTACTGGCTGCTCAACATGTCGCTGCAAACCAACAGCGAGATATTGGGCTCCATGACAATGTGGCCGGAGAACCTCACCTTTGATAACTATATCGGCATATTTACCGACTCAAGCTGGTACATGGGTTATGTCAACTCGATTGCCTATGTACTGATGAACATGCTGATCACCATTTGTGTGGCGTTGCCTGCTGCCTATGCCTTCAGTCGCTACAGCTTCATTGGCGATAAGCACCTGTTCTTCTGGCTGCTGACCAACCTCATGGCGCCACCCGCCGTGTTCCTGCTGCCTTACTTCCAGCTTTATTACTCGGTGGGGCTATTCGACACGCATATTGCCGTGGCACTGGCGCACTGCCTGTTCAATATCCCGCTGGCGATCTGGATTCTGGAAGGTTTCATGAGCAGCGTGCCCAAGGAGATCGACGAAACCGCCTACATCGACGGCTACAGCTTTCCCCGCTTTTTCGTCAAGATTTTCATCCCGATGATTCGCTCGGGTATCGGCGTCACGCTGTTCTTCCTGTTCATGTTCTCTTGGGTTGAACTGCTCCTGGCCAGAACGCTGACAGCCACCGACGCCCAGCCCATTGGCATGATCATGACCCGCACATCCACTGCGTCGGGGATTGACTGGGGTACCCTCGCCGCTGCCGGTGTACTGACCATCTTGCCGGGTATTCTGGTGGTCTACTTCGTTCGCAACCATATCGCCAAGGGCTTTGCCCTGGGTCGTACCTAAGGAGGTGATGTATGTCTTGGATGGTATGGACGGTGCCCACCGCTATTTTCTTTTCCGCCATTGCCGCCATGCTGGCCGGGATGACGGTCTGGGAAATTGTCTCGCCCACCATTGAACGCAAGGGCTTTCTGCCAATCTCCACGACCCGTGGCGACCGGCTGTTTATTGGCCTGCTGTCCGCTGCGTTTATTCACCTAGGCGTGATTGGCTACACCTCATTATCAATTTGGTTAGCACTGGCAGCGTCACTTGTCTGGCTGTTGGTGCTGATGCGCTGGGGATAACCGGTGCAACAACCAAAAGCGGTCTCATGGACGGTTCCAACATTAGGGAAGATCACAACACAACGAGGTCTATATGCGACATAACAATTTCAAACTCACCACCCTCGCCGCCAGCCTGCTGCTAGCATCCGGTTCGCTAGCCGCAGACGACCACGATGCACGTGCGGTGGCCGAGCGGCTGGTCGACGAGCATTTCCAAAACTCGACCCTGAGCCGCGAGGAACAGATCGAAGAGCTGATGTGGTTCGCCAAAGCGGCCGAACCATTTCGCGACATGGAGATCCAGACCGTGGCCGAGGGGTTAACCACCCACGTCTACGAAAGCGAAGTACTGGCTGAAGCATTCAGCGAGCTAACCGGCATCAACGTCACTCACAACATCATCGGCGAAGGCGATGTTGTCGACACCATGCAAAACCAGATGCAGTCGGGTAACAGCATCTACGATGGGTTCGTCAACGATACCGATGCCATCGGTACCCACATCCGCTATGGCACCACCATCAACCTCTCCGAGGCGATGGAAAACGAATGGGCCGACTACACGCTACCCACCCTGGATCTGGACGACTTCATTGGGCTCCAGTACGGAACCGGCCCAGATGGCAGCATCTACCAGTTGCCAACCCAGCAGTTCGCCAACCTCTACTGGTTCCGCTACGACTGGTTCCAGCGCGAAGATCTGCAAGAACAGTTCCGTGACATTTACGGATACGACCTTGGCGTACCCACCAACTGGACCGCCTACGAAGATATCGCCGAGTTCTTTTCCGAGCATGTCGGCGAGATCGACGGTGAAAAGATCTATGGCCACATGGACTACGGTCGGCGTGATCCGTCACTAGGCTGGCGTTTCCACGACTCCTGGCTGTCCATGGCGGGTATGGGCAGCCCAGGCGTGCCGTCCGGCAACCCGGTGGATGACTGGGGCATTCGCGTCAACGAGGATAGCCAGCCGGTGGGCGCCAGCGTCAGCCGCGGCGGCGCCACCAACTCGCCCGCTTCGGTATTTGCCATGCAGAAAGCGGTGGACTGGCTGCGCGACTTTGCCCCCCCAGAGGCTCAGGGCATGACCTTCGGTGAAGCCGGCCCGGTACCTGCTCAAGGCAACATTGCCCAGCAGATCTTCTGGTACACCGCCTTCACGGCTGACATGACCGACCCCGATGTCGCCGTGACCGATGACGAAGGCAACCCGAAATGGCGCATGGCGCCCTCGCCTACCGGCCCTTACTGGGAAGAAGGCATGAAGGTTGGCTATCAGGACGTAGGCGCCTGGACGTTCTTTGACTCTACTCCAGAAGACCGTCGCACAGCGGCGTGGCTGTTTGGTCAGTTCACCGTGTCCAAGACGGTATCACTCGAGAAGCTGATGCACGGCCTGACGCCGATCCGCGAGTCCGACATCTTCTCTGAGCAGATGACCGAAATGGCGCCCAAGCTGGGCGGGTTGGTCGAATTCTACCGCAGCCCCAACGAGTCCAACTGGACACCGACAGGCACCAACGTTCCCGACTATCCCCGCATGGCGCCGCTGTGGTGGCAAAACCTTGCACCGGTCATGAGCGGCGAAGTTACGCCACAGGAAGGTCTCGATGCACTGGCGGCGGATATGGATAACACCATGAACCGGCTTGCTCGTGCCAACGTCTTCGACAGCTACGCCCCCCTGCTGAACGAAGAGCGAGACCCGCAGTACTGGCTGGACCAGGATGGCGCGCCGAAAGCCAAGCTGGATGACGAGATGCCGCAAGGCACCACCATGCCTTACGACGAAATGATGGAAGAATGGATGTCGGCCGGTACGCGCTAATACCGGTTGGGCGGGCCCCACGGCCCGCCCTCTCCGGCTTCATTGGCGGCAACCTCTATCGACATTTACCAACAGCGCGGTCGCCATATAGCGCCGTGAACGGGGCTTTCTTTGTTAATTTGGATCCGCTATGAAACTGCGTAACCGTAATATCGAGAAACTACATTCGGATGAATTCGACGTACTGATTATTGGTGGCGGCATCAATGGTGCCGCCACCGCTGCTGCGCTCTCGGGTAAAGGCGCCAAGGTTGCCCTGATCGATCGCGGCGACTTCGCTGGCAGCACCAGCATGCACTCCTCCAACCTCGTTTGGGGAGGCATCAAATACATGGAAAGCAAAGACTTTGCATTGGTCAGAAAGCTTTGCAAGAGCCGCAATCATTTAATTAAAAGTTACCCGTCCACTGTTCAGGAAATTCGTTTTCTGACCAACATCACCCGTGGGTTTCGCCATTCACCGCGCTACTTGTGGATTGGTACCTGGCTCTACTGGCTGATGGGCAATGGCTTTACCAAGCGTCCCCGCTTGCTGTCACCCAAGGCTATCAAGCAGGAAGAACCGATTATCGATGTCGGTGATTCCGTCGGCGGCTTTGAATATTCGGATGCCTACCTGCACGACAACGATGCCCGGTTTGTCTTCAATTTCGTTCGTCATGCACTCAATCATGGGGCAACTGCCGCCAATTATGTTGAGTCACTGGGCGCCGAGCGTGAAGGGAACGTCTGGGTCACCAAGGCGCGTAACGTGATGGATGGCCAAACCTTCGATATCCGTGCCAAGGTCCTGATTAATGCAGCAGGCCCCTGGGTCGATCAGCACAATACCCTGACCGGGCAAAAGACCACCCACCAACACCTGTACTCCAAGGGCATTCACCTGATTGTGCCCCAGTTGACGGATTCCCAGCGCGTGCTGGCCTTCTTCGCCGACGACGGGCGGCTGTTCTTTGTGATTCCCATGGGCAACCGGACCTGCATCGGGACCACCGATACGCACATGGAACACCCCGAGGTGGATGTTACCGCTGACGATATTGACTTCGTGCTGGAAAACATCAACAAGCGCCTGACACTCGACAAGCCACTGGGCCAGGCCGATATCATCTCGACCCGCTGTGGCGTGCGCCCCTTGGCCATCAAGGCGGATCAAGGCAACGACCGTGACTTTCTCCAGCTATCCCGCAAGCATGTGATCGACACCAATCAGGATAGCGCACACATCAGTATTTTTGGCGGCAAGTTGACCGACTGCCTGAACGTGGGCGACGAGATCGCTGAAGCCGTCGCGAAGCTTGGGATCGAACTACCCGACCAGGGCTTCCGCTGGTATGGCGAGCCACCCGATGCCGTGAAACAACAGTTCATGGATCACGCCAAGCGCATGAACCTGGACGCCATGACAGCAACGACATCGTCGGAGCCTCTCTCATCACGCCTTTGGCGGCGTTACGCCGAACAGGCCATGCCCATGCTGGAAAAAATCCGCCAGGATCCGGCAGAAGCCGACATTTTGATCGAGGGTACGGAATATATCCGCTGCGAGCTTGAACATGCCCGTGACCATGAAATGATCACCCAGCTTGAGGATTTCCTGCGCCGCCGGGCCAAGGTGTCGCTCGTGGTGCACCACGAGCAACTGCGCCACTCCAAGGGGTTGAAAGAAGCCTGCCGTGTTCTCTTCGGCGAGCAAGCCGAAGAGCGCTTTGAGGCGTACTTCGCCCAGAACCGGGATACCGCCCAACCCTATGCCCCCAAACAGGAAGTTCCCTCATAGAGAACGGCGGCAGGAAACACAAAACACAGTGGCAAATAAAATCCCCCTCACGGCGGCCGCAGGGGGATAGAGGAAAGTGACGAGCGTCAGAAACTGATCTTTAGCCGCTATTCTTCGTTTTCAACCAGCAGTTGGGAATCCCCTGCCAGCACCTCGTCCCAGGCTTCTTCAATGGTGTACCCCATACGGTTATCAATGGTGTCGATGACTTCAACCGCGTGCTGAAGTGACTCCCGCTGTCCTTTTAGCGCTACTACCAGCTTGGCCAGGTCCTGCTTGCTGAACGTATTGGCGATTCGGTCGGCTTGTTGGCTTAATTCGATGCAGTTCATGGTAAAACCCTCATGGTATGGTCATCCGCTGCTTACTATTGTCGTTAATCGTTAAGCAGCCATCTTGTTAATGACGAATGGTGACGTTGCTACTCATGCTGGACCGGATAAGTGTCCAGTTCGGTGACTGCGATAAGGTCACAAGCGTTACAAGACCTTCGCTTCAAGCGCCCGGGTAATTCAAAAGCGCATCAAATGTAGCAGTGGTCAGAAGGGTCAATCGGGATAACGAAACACCGCCCTGATCCATGACTTCACTATGGTGCACTGCCGTAAAGCTCACAATGCTTCATTGGCCGCAGGCAGCGTTGTAGCTCGACTACATAAGCGCCGAATAGCTCCAAAGGGTGTCATAGAATTTCACGAGAGAGGGTCAATACGCGGCAAGGCGTTGATAAAGACGAGAAACTTGGCCGAGCTGGCCTGGAAAAGCGAAAGCAGTATACGCCATCAACCCGACAACGCCAGTCGACCAAGGGTTAATAAAATGACGCCGCTATCACAGCTATGGCGATAGCGGCTTCTGGCGGGAATGGGTCAATCCGTTGAACGCACGCGGGAAACCGCGTCCAACCACCCTTGGTACAGCTGTTCGCGGTTTGCCTCCTCCATGCTCGGTATAAAGCTGCGCTCGCAGCGCCAGAGCTGCTCTATCTCGTCCAGGGTCTGATACCAGCCTAACCGCAGGCCAGCCAGGTAGGCGGCCCCCAGCGCGGTGGTCTCCAGAATCGTTGGGCGGTCTACCTGCACGTTCAGCATGTCGGCCAGAAACTGCATGACCCAGTTATTCTTGACCATGCCCCCATCGACACGCAGATTGCCGGGAGGGGCTTCCATATCGTCGTTCATGCAATGCTGGAGATCACGTGTCTGGTAACAGACCGCCTGAAGACCAGCGGCGACAATTTCCGCAATCCCGGTATCGCGGGTCAGGCCAAAAATCGCCCCGCGAGCCTTGGGGTCCCAGTGCGGCGCGCCCAAGCCGGTAAACGCGGGCACCAGATAAACGCTGTGCCCACGGCGGGTTTTACGGGCAAGGGCTTCGGTTTCCGCCGCATCCGCAAATAAATTCAGCCCATCGCGCAGCCACTGGACCGTGGCGCCGGCGACAAAGATACTGCCTTCCATGGCGTAGGTGGGCTTGCCATTCAGGCGATAGCCAATGGTTGTCAGCAAGCGGTTGCGCGACAGCGACGGTGTATCCCCGGTGTTGACGATCATGAAGCAGCCGGTTCCATAGGTACTCTTCCCCATACCCGGCTGGAAGCACGCCTGACCGACCAGCGCTGCCTGTTGATCACCCGCCACGCCCGCAATCGGCAGCTCAACACCCAGCCAGCGGGCATCCATGGTGCCAAAGTCATCGCTCGAGTCTTTCACCTCGGGCAGCAAGCTTGCCGGAATATCGAACAGGTCGAGCAGTTCATCGTCCCAGCATTGCTCGTGGATATTGAACAAGGCGGTGCGCGAGGCATTGGTGGCATCGGTTACGTGATGGTGACCACCGGTCAATCGCCAGATCAGGAAGCTGTCGACGGTACCAAAGAGCAATTCGCCTTTCTCAGCCCGAGCTCGGGTCCCTTCGACGTTGTCCAGCACCCATGCAAGCTTGGTGGCGGAAAAGTACGGGTCGATCAAAAGGCCGGTCTTGACCTGCACACGCTCGGTATGGCCACCATCGCGTAGCTGTTCACAGAACAACGAGGTACGCCGGTCCTGCCACACAATGGCGTTATAAACCGGCTTTCCGGTGCGCTTGTCCCACACAATGGTGGTTTCGCGCTGGTTGGTAATGCCCACACCGGCAATCTGCGATGGTTGGATAGCGGCCTTTTTGACGACTTCCTGGCAGGTGGCAACGACCGTGTCCCAGATATCTTCAGGATCGTGCTCGATCCAACCGTCGTAGGGATAGTGCTGGGTAAATTCCTGCTGCGCGACAGCGGTTACTTGACCTTCACGGTCAAACAGGATGGCGCGGGAACTGGTCGTACCTTGATCGATGGCAAGTATATAGGAGGACATGGCACGTTCACTTTGTTGTTGGTAGTTTCGATTCTGTACATTTATTTTCGATTTATTATCACCAAAGGCTACGCCAGCCGCCCGCAATGCTCAAGTATGAAAACATCACCGCCTTCACCCGGTCAGGCCAGGTGCAGCGCGACATCATGCTGGGTCAGCAGGCGCTGAATGGCCTCAGGCGGTTTGCGGTCGGTAAACAGCGCGTCCAATTGGGCAATATTGCCTTGGCGTACCACCGGGTTACGGTGAAACTTGGAATAGTCGGCGGCCAGATAAACGCGCCGTGAATTGGCGATGATGGCCTGGGCAACGCGCACTTCCTGGTAGTCGAACTCCAGCAAAGAGCCGTCTTCGTCGATGCCACTGATACCGATAATGCCGTAATCGACCTTGAACTGGTTGATAAAGTCGATGGTGGCCTCGCCAATAATACCGCCATCCCGGGAGCGCACCTGCCCGCCTGCAATGATCACCGTAAAATCTTCCTTGTGCTGCAGAATCGCGGCGACGTTGAGGTTATTGGTGATAATCTCCAGCCCCTGATGATCGAGCAGCGCCTGGGCAATCACTTCGTTGCTGGTACCGATGTTAATGAACAGTGATGCGTCGTTGGGAATATGTGCCGCCAGGCAACGCGCGATGCGCTCTTTTTCTTCCAGGTGCAGGGTCTTGCGCGTGCTGTAGGCGGTATTCACCGTGCTGGATTCAATCCCCACTCCTCCGTGAACGCGTCTAACGCGGCCATCGTTTGCCAGCGTATTCAGATCGCGGCGAATGGTTTGTGGCGTTACGGCAAAGTGGTCAGTGAGCTGCTCGATGCTCATGTACCCATGCTGGCGGACCAGCTCGATGATCGCGTCTTGACGAAACTGTTGATTCATAAGCTAGCCCGTGACGTTATTTTTTCGTTTTAGAACGTATTTACTTTTAAACTATTTACTTTTAAACATAGCAGCGTAGCAAAATTTCCCATCAAATAACGCCCATTGATGCTCGAAGACGAACGTTATGCCGACAGCGGCCATACCCACAGGATCATCGGTATCGACACCAGCAGCACGACCGCCGAAAGCGGCAACCCCAGCTTCCAGTAATCGCCAAACCGATAGCCCCCGGGCCCCAGCACCAGCGTATTGGACTGATGGCCTATCGGGGTCAGGAAGGCGCAGGAGGCGCTGACCGCAACCACCATCAAGAAGGGGTCGAGCGATACCTCGAACCCTCTCGCCAGGCTGACGGCAATGGGCGCCATCAGCAGCGCCGCCGCAGCATTGTTGATGACATTGGAAAGCAGCATGGAAAGGATAAACATCCCCACCAGGGTAACCACCACCGGCCAATCGGTCCCCCATTGCAACAACGCCTGGGCAATCAAGTCCGCCCCGCCGCTGGACTCCAGTGCTTCGCCGACCGGAATCATGGCCCCCAAAAGGACGATCACCGGCCCATCGATTGCCTGATAGCCTTCCCGAAGCGGCAGCACACCGATCAAAAGCGACACCAGTGCCGCGCTACTCAATGCCACCGCAGCAGGCAATACGTCCAACAGCATAGCAACGATGGCAGCCGCAAAAATAGCCAACGAAAGCAGCAATTTGCGTGGCTGGCCAAGGTTCAGATCACGGTTAGCCAGGGGTAAACAACCTAACGCTGGCAGGCTTTCGGCAATTTCGCTCTCCTCGCCCTGCAACAACAGGATATCCCCGGTCTGAAAACGAATATCCCGCAGGCGCTGCTTCAACCGGGTGCCATCCCGAGCCACCGCGACCAGATGCAGACCGAACTGGTGATTGAGGCGCAACTGACGAACACTGCGGTTGATCATCATGGAGTCATTACGCACCACTACTTCCACCAGTTGTAGCCCCTCGGTATCCACAGGCGGGTGAGAATCCTGCTCGTCTTCCGAGGTTAAATCGTGTTTTTCATCCTCCTCGTCATCCCGTTCAAGCTCGGCGACGGCGCTCAGCCCTGCTTTGTCTTCCAGCAGTTTTAGCTCTTCAGGGCCGGCTTCCAAAAGCAGGATGTCGCCGGCCTGTAACATGCCGTGAAACGAATAGCCCGCCTGGCGATTGTCATCACGCACCACCGCCAGTACCGGAATGGATTCTTCGAGCTCGTCGCGAAGCTGCTGCAGCGTCAACCCCTTGGCTTTTGATTCATCGTTGACCTTGAGCTCTACCAGATAGTTGGCCGTATCGAACATATCCGCCGGTGATGCCTGGCCGCTCCGCTTGGGCGTTAGTCGCCAGCCAACCAGCACGATAAAGGCCAACCCGGCCAACGCCACGACGCCTCCTACCGGGGCAAAGCTGAACATGCTGAAAGTATCGTCGGATACGTTACCCCGATAACTGGAAATAATGATATTCGGCGGGGTACCGATAAGTGTCGTCAGCCCACCCAGCAGCGAGCCAAATGCCAGCGGCATCAGCAATAGCGATGGAGAGGTGTCGTGTTCCCGCGCCATACGCATAGCAACGGGCAACAACAGCGCCAGCGCTCCGACATTGTTCATGATTCCCGAGAGCACAATGACGGTTCCCACCAACGCCAGCAACTGGAGGATCAAACGCTCACCCACCCTAAGTATCTGGTCGGCGATAATATCGACCAGGCCAGAGCGTTCGAACCCTTTACTCAGCACCAGCACGGCGGCAACGGTGATCACCGCAGGATGGCCAAAACCGAGAAACGCATCTTCGGCGGGCACCAATCCCAGCATCACCGACCCCAAAAGCGCGGAAAGGGCGACCAGGTCGTAGCGAAACCGCCCCCATACAAAGGCCGCCAATGTTAACCCCAGCACGACAAATACCAGTGTACTCGGCGCCAGCCCCACGTCCTCGATTGCCATTGTTGCATCACCTCCCTGTGGTTCACCGTCACTACCATGGTTAAACGCTTGCTTCACTGTAAATCAGATAGCGACGCGCAGGTAATCAATATCAGGCATTGACTATACGCCAATAAAAAGCCCGGCGATGCCAGGCTGAGACAGGTCATTGGTTGAGCCGACAGAGCAATGACGCTATTTTTTCATGCGGTCCAACATTTGCTGAACGGCTTCAAGGTGCTCGGGTTCGTTATGGGACATACCCTGAAAAACGGCGCAGACGTCCAGAAACGCCTTTAGCTCCATGTCAGGCGCCATTTTCATCAGCCGCTTGGTCAAGCGCGTGGCCTTGGGTGGCTGGGCAGCAATGCGCTTGGCATGCGCCATCGCTGCCGTCATCAGCGCATCGGGCTCGACAACCTCCAACACGATGCCATACGCCAGGGCTTCCTGGGCATCGATAACCCGTCCGGACAAGGTCAGTTCAAAGGCACGCTGGTAACCTATCTGACGCTGCATGAACCATGCCCCGCCATCGCCGGGAATAATGCCCAGGTTGAGAAAGGTTTCACCAAACTTGGCCTGGCGCGAAGCGATGCGTAAATCCGCCATATTGGCCAGGTCAAACCCGGCACCGATCGCAGGCCCGTTGATCGCTGCAAAGATAGGTACTTCCACCGCTTCGAGCGCCAGCGGCATACGCTGGATGCCCCGACGATAACGCTCGGCAACTTCCGCCGCGTCTCCGGCGAAATCGCCGTCGCGGCGGGCCATATCCTTGACGTTACCACCGGCGGAAAACGCCGAGCCAGCGCCGGTGATCACCAGTACCGACACCTCGTCTGTGTGATTCACCCAGTTAGCCGTGGCAACAATGTCATCGACCAGTGCGGTGCCGGTGAGCGCATTGCGCACGTCGTGTCGATTCATGGTGAGCGTGGCTACCCGCTCTTCAAGGGTTAGTGTCGCATCCGCCAGTGTCGGCATCGATAGACTCATTCTTCGCGCTCCACGATGATTCGAGCATCCACAATGGCATACCCGTGGGGATGGCTATCTGGATAGACCATCACCGGGTTTAAATCCAGCTCACGAATACTCGGATAGGCGTCCACCAGCTTTGAAATGCGCATCAACAACACTACCAGTGCCTGCTTATTGACCGCCTGTGCACCGCGGACCCCTTCCAGCACTTTCTGCGCCTTGATCTGGTTCACCATGGATTCGGCGTCGGCTTGGGTGATGGGCAGAGAACGAAACGCCACGTCCTCCCAAACTTCGACGAAAACGCCGCCCAGGCCAAACATCAGTACCGGGCCAAAGACCGGATCCCGCAGCATACCAATGATCACCTCCACCCCTTTCTCAACCATCGGCGTGACCAGCACACCCTCGAGTCGGGCGTTGGGGTCGTAAGCCTGGGCGTTAGCCATGATGGTTTGGTAGGCATCGCGTAAAGCGGCGTCGCCTACCAGATCGAGCTTGACCCCACCCGCATCGGATTTGTGCAGGATGTCTCTGGAAACCACTTTCATGGCCAACGGCTGTTCACCAAAGTGACGGGCAACTTCCTCCAGCTCATCACTGCCCTGCACCCACCGTTGGTCGGGCACATGAATACCATGCTCGGCCAAAAGCCCCCTGGCTTCGAACTCGAGCAAGTCCCGCTTTTGTTCTTTGGCGTTGTTTAACATTGCCTGGCCTTTAGGGGATGCCTGCATCGGCAGACTAGCGGGTTGAACGGCGCATTTTGCCAGGTATTCGCCGCGCTCACCCAGCGCCGCCAGCACTCTTACCGCATGCTCGATGGAGGCGTAAACGGGCAGCCCGGCCTCGTGCAGTCGGCGCAGCGCCGGGGGTTTAATGGGCGCGTATAGGCTGTAGATGACCAGCGGTTTAGCGCTCGCATGGGCGAGCTCAATCATGGATTCAGCTCCGCGCATCTCATCCCCCAGCAAGGACTCGGCAAAGCGCAGGCTATAGCCGCCAAACATCCCCACTAAAAACACGCTATCGACATTCGCGTCAGCGGCCACCACGGCCATGCATTCTGCCAGAAGTGAAGGGTTCGCATCCGAAGAACCCGCTACATCGACGGGGTTCAGCGTCGAGGCCTGGGGTAGCAAAAGCGCCTCGAGCTTCAACTGGGTTTCGCGGCTAAGCGTTGCCAGCGTCAAGCCAGCCTCCGCCAGCCGATCGGCGGCGATCGTTGCCTGACCACCACCGTCGGCAATCACCGCCACGCGTTTACCTTCTGACTTTTGCAAGCGGCCCAGTCCTTCCGCCACCGGGAGAATTTCATCTGAATATTGCACCACGCTCACCCCGGCCTGGCGCAACAGGTCCACGGTCATCCGGTAGCTGCCTGCAAGAGCCCCGGTGTGAGAACTGGCGGCCTTTTGGCCCTGCTCGGTGGAACCGGATTTATACACCACCACAGGCTTCATGGCAGTGACCTCACGCGCCACATCTAGAAACTGGCGACCGTCCCGAAAGCCTTCCACATAGAGGGTAGCCACTCGGGTATGCACATCCTCGCCAAGATAGCGCAGGTAGTCGTTAAAGCCGATATCGCTCTGGTTACCCGGGCCGATATAGGTGCTGAACCCCACTTGCCCGTTATGCTGGGCCTCCAACGCCAGGGAAAGCAGCATGTTTCCCGATTGCGAGACAATTCCAATGTCGCCGGGCTTGAGGTTCTCGAGCGCCAGCAGATTGACATTATGATGGAGATTAAACAGCCCCGAGGTATTGGGCCCGATGATCCGCACACCATGGGCGCGGGCATTGGCCATCATTCGGGCTTCCAACGCTGCCCCCTTCACACCGCTTTCGCTAAAGCCGCTTGCCAACACCACCGCCCCCTTGATGCCCCGACGGCCACATTCGGCAATCAGATCGGGGACCGTGTCGGCAGGCGTGCAAAGCAGTGCCAGTGTCGGGGTGCCCGGGATAGCACTGATCGAGGCAAAGGCTTTGACCCCCAAAATCGAGGTCGCCTTGGGATTGACCGGGAAAACCTCACCGCCATAGCCGCCCTTGATCAGCCCGACCATGGCCTTATAGCCTCGCTTGGTGGGATCAGACGATGCGCCAACGACGGCAATGCTCGACGGCGCCAGGATGGCATGCAGCGGGCTTTGAGAAGGAAGATGACCTTCGATGGATTGCATGGAGTTACCTGTAGAAAGTAAGACAAGTCGACAATGCGTGTTGGAGTGGACGCTTAACGGCCCTTGAACTGGGGCGCACGTTTTTCGGCAAAGGCATTAACGCCTTCCTGCCAGTCTTCGGTGGTCGAACAGGTAAAGACCGCATCCAGCTCTTGCTGAAGCTGGCTTGGCATGTCGGTTTGCGCGGCGCGATTGACCAGCGGCTTCAACATGGCCAATGACACAGGCGCCTTGCCCGCCAACTGCGACGCCAGTGATGCGGCCTCGGGCATCAACTGGTCCGCTGGATAGCTGGCCAGCGCCAGACCCAGCCGTACTGCCTCGGTTCCATTGATTCTTTCGCCGATATACAGAAGTCGGCGAGCCTGGGTCAGGCCGACCAGCTGGGGTAGCCACTTGGAAACGCCGCCGCCTACGCTGGTGCCAATGCTGGTTTCGGGAAAACCGATCTGGGCATCATCGGCCATGAGCACAAAATCACAGGCCACGGCCATTTCGGCGCCTGCCCCCAAGGCATAGCCATTCACTGCGGCAATCACCGGCTTGCTCAGTTGCGCAATCGCCTCGCCCACGTCATTCCCCAACTGCAGATATTGGCGCCGCTGGAAAAGCGTCCGCGCCGCGCCTTCGTGGGCTTTCATATCAGCCCCGACGCAGAAGGCGCGCCCCTCCCCGGTGATCACCACGGCACGAATGTCACGCTCGCGCTGGGCAATGGCCAGCACGTCGAGCAGCTCTTGATAAAGCGCCTCCACGACGGCATTGAGCCGGTCGGGCCGGTTGAGGCAAACCGTCAGCACATGGTCCTGCTGGGTGACAATAAGATGGGAGTAGGAAGGCAAAGCTTGGGGCGTCGTCATTAGGGTCGGGCTACCTGAAAGAAAGATGACAATATAGATACATATGTTTCTATATTATTCAGGAAAAGAAACATATGTATCGAATATGATCCTAGGGCCATACTGCGCCTCAGTCAACACGAATGTTTCATATAAAGAATAAAAAAGTACAAGTGTACCAATACGGTGACATGGTTTACACTGCCCATCTGAATGCGCTGGAGCCTTGAATGACCTCTGAGAATAGTGAAACGCCGCCCTCGTCTGCCTCGCCGCTGGATTCCATCAACCAACGACTTGCGGCGGCTTATCCGACCCTTAGCCCGCAGTTGAAACAGGCGGCAGGCTATGTGATGGAACATCCCCTGAACATCGCGTTTCAATCCATCCGCAAAACCGCGGAAGCGGCACATGTCACGCCTTCGACCCTGGTGCGTCTGGCCAAGCGACTGGATTTCAAAAGCTACGAAACGTTTCGCGAGGTGTTCCAGTCGGCGGTACAGACACCGCCAGTGGAACTATCAGGGCGCGCCTCCCGACTTCGCCACCAGGCTAGTCAGCCCGATGATCCCCTCTTTGTGGATGTCGGCGATGCCGCCTTCGACAACATTGGCCGCCTGTTCACCGCCGATAATCAGGCCCGGGTACGCGATGCCGCTCAGCAGTTATTGGCCGCGCGCAATATCGCCGTGGTGGGATTTCGCGACACCTTTGCCTGCGCCTACCACTTTGCCTATGTAGGGCGCATTGCCATGCCCAATATCAACCTGATTAGAGGTCTTGAAGGCGGGCTTTTAACCGAACTTGACCGCTTCGATGAAAACGATGTGGTCGTTGTTTTTGGCTTTGAGCCCTACTGCGCTGAAACGGTAAAAGCACTGGAAGTTACCCGGGCTAACGGCGTCAAGGCCATTGTCGTAACGGATACCATGCGTTCACCGCTGGCACCCGGCGCACAGATCACATTCAATCTTGCCAACGCGACCCCACACTTTTTCCCTTCAATCCTGTCGGCCATTACACTCATCGAAGCCATTCTGGCGGAGTGTGTCGCCTTCGGCCCTGACTCTCTGGTCGACAACGTGTCCAGATTCGAACAGCGTATGCGCCATATGGGGGCGTATGTTGAGACCGCCTAAAGATAAGACTATTGATGTAGGCCAAGCAGGTATTTCGACATTCGACATTCGCTGTACTATGACAAGCGTTGAAAATATTAATTGGCGCTTAGCTCAGTACTCGCTAAATTCTGTTTACGTAAAGTGATGCTTTCACATTAGGCATTGCCTTGCCTGTGCCACAGGGAACTCGAAAGTGGTGCAATTTTCAGTACGGGAATACAAAAACAAACAGTGGCAATGATCACTGCTGGAGCTTACAAAATGCATAACAAAGAGCAAAACACGAAGTCAGAATCATTAATCTCCACATCAACAGAACTACCTTCCTCTATCACCAAGGGATCTTCAACGCGACGTAATTTCCTTAAAACCGCAGCAGTCGGTTCCGCCGCTGCCGTCGCCGCGCCCTGGATCGGCAATGTTCAGGCCCAAGAAGGCATTCGCATCCGCATGCAGTCTTCCTGGCAGCCTGGCACGACGGGCTACAGAATCTTTGAGGAGTGGGCTGCAGGCGTCGCCGAAGCAACGGGAGGCGAGGTGCGCATTGAGCCCTTCCCTGCTGGCGCCGTGGCAGGTGCCTTTGAGGTTGCCGATGCGGTTCGTAACGGCGTGCTTGACGGCCAGAACTGGTTCACCGTTTATTGGCCCGGCAAAATGCCAGCCGGCGTATTCCTGACCGCCTATCCGATGGGGCTCTCTGTCCCTCACCAGTGGGATATGATGTTCGGAGCCTATGGCGGTTTTGGCATTGCCAAGGACCTTTATCGAAAGCAGGGCCAGGAACTGCTGGGCTATGTTCACCATGACCTTAACCTGATCCACTCCAAGATTCCGTTACGCAGCTTCGATGACTTCAAAGGCGTTAAGATCCGCATGCCAGGCGGCATCGTGGCTGAAACCTTCGCCTCTATTGGTGCACAGACGACTCTGCTCCCGGGCTCCGAGGTGTATCCGGCACTTGAGAAAGGCACTATTGATGCGGCCGATTACACCGGCGCCGCGGTCAACTACGAGTTAGGCTTCTGGCAGGTAGCTGACTACATCATCATGGGGCCGCCCTCAACGCCCTGCCTGCATCAAGCTGTTGACTTAATGGATATTTCTGTCAACCGTCGAGTCTTTGAGCGCATGTCGCCACAAACTCAGGATCTGATGCATGATCTGGTGGCTGCCTATTCCCGCGAGCATTATGCGGCAATCCAGAAAGCCAATGCTGAAGCATGGCCCAAATATCGCGAAAAAGGCGTGGAAATCATCCACCTTACCGAAAACGATGCCAGCCGTTTTCGCGATGCCGCCATCCCGCTGTGGTTCAAGTGGGCCAACAAGGATCCAGACGCGGCTCGGCTGTTTAGAGCGCACCTCAACACCATGATGGATCCTGCAGTGGGACTGGTCACTGACGAAGACATTCAGGGCTACGAACTTAACGCCTGATGCTCAACGCCTGGCTTATTTGCTCGACAACATCGGATGTTGCGATGAAATCGCAACATCCGATTTGACTGGAGCAACCCTTTTTTCCGCATCCCGTCGGCTTGATGATCCGGTTCCATCGCCAGGAGGTGATGGTGTCACGGAGGAGTGTCCATGAATCTTGATATCGAATTCGTTCTTCCGCACTGGCTATACTGGTCAGTGCTGTTGCTTTTGCCACTGGTGGTCATGTTTTTCGTCGACCGTAGCTTCCGTCGAGGTGCCACGGTCAGCGGCGGCGACACCACCGAGATACCTGCAGGTGAGGCCACCAATGTCGCCTATCAACCGCCAGGCAACGTATTTACGACCATTGTCGACCGTCTTTCCGGCTTTTCCGGCCGTTATGTGGCCTATTGGGCGCTGATTGCTCCTTTCATCTTCGCCTACGAAGTCCTCGTACGCTATGCCTTCAACTCGCCGACTAACTGGGCCCACGAGTCGATGACATTGATGTTCGGCATGCAGTACCTGATTGCCGGTGCTTATGCGCTTCGCGAAGGTGGACATGTTCGCGTCGATATCCTGTACAGTCGGGCAAGGCCCCTCAACCGAGCGGCACTGGATATTGTCACCTCGATATTCTTCTTCATCTTCACCCTCGCTTTACTAACGACGGGCTGGACGTTCTTCTCCCAGTCGGTGAGCGACGCGTACTTCTTTGGGTCCAGCTATTCCAATGAGACCTCTTTCACCGAATGGGCCATCCAGTTCTATCCGGTGAAATTCATGCTCTTCTTTGGCGCACTGCTATTGTTGCTACAGGGGTTCGGCCAACTGATTCGGGATATTCAGGCGTATCGACACCACTGGCGTTTACATGAGGGTAGCCGAACCTTCGCACGCATGATGGTGGTTATCGCCGCCATTCTGGCGGCTTGGCTGTTGTTCGAGATGGTCAATATCGCCGTCACCGACTACGAAAGTCTGGCAGGTAGCATTTCAGGTAGCCTTAGTTCGTTCGGCATCGGGGCCCTGACATTGGTCATGTTCGGTTCGCTGATGGTGGTGCTGGTCGCAGGCCTGCCGTTGGCCTTCGTCACAGGTGGCCTAGGGGTGGTATTCCTGTATACGGTTGGCGATCAGGCGATGCTCAACCTGATGCCCTCGCGCATTTTCCCGATGATGACCAACTATCAACTTTCAGCCATTCCGCTGTTCATCTTCATGGCGTCAGTCCTTGAGAAAGCCGGGATCATCGAAGAGCTGTTCGACGTCGTCTACAAGTGGATGGGAGGCCTCAAGGCAGGTTTGGCCATTGCCACGATTATTGCCTCAACGCTTCTCGCAGCGATGGTCGGTGTGATTGGGGCGGCAGTGGTAACAATGGGTCTGATTGCCCTCCCAGCGATGCTCAAGCGCAACTACGATCCGGAAATTGCCATCGGGTCAATCATGGCTGGCGGCACCCTGGGCATCCTTATCCCGCCCTCGATCCTGGCGATCATCTACGGCGTTATCGCCCAGCAGTCAGTGGGTGAGCTTTACCTCGGCTCGCTGATTCCGGGCTTGCTGCTCGCCTTCATGTATGGCTTCTACTGCTGGATGCGCGGAACGCTGAACGTCAAGATGGCCCCGCCAATGCCGGTTGAAGACCGTGTTGACACAAAAGAGAAGCTCCGCCTGTTGCGCAACATGCTGGCGCCCATCGTGCTGGTGATACTGGTACTCGGCATCATCTTTACCGGCATCGCAACCCCCGTGGAGGCAGCGGGTATCGGCACCTTCGGTGCGCTAGTGGTCGCCGCCATGCACAAGCGACTGACCTGGCCCAACCTGCACGCCGCCTGCATGACCACGCTGGTAGCCTCGGCGATGGTGATGTGGATTATCTTCGGTGCCAGTATCTTCGTCGGTTTCTACATCCTGCAGGGCGGTCAGACCTTCGTACAGGAGTTGATCTCCGGGGCGGGACTTGGCCCCTATGCGGTGCTGATGCTGATGATGGTACTGCTGGTGGCGCTGGGGATGTTCCTCGACTGGGTCGGCATCCTGTTGCTGGCGGTGCCGATCTTCGTGCCGTTGATCAAGGGTATGACCTTCGACGGCGTGTTTGGCCTGCCCGGCGTCGACGCGGCTGATGTCTCGCTGTGGTTCGGGGTGATCTATCTGGTCAACATGCAGATGTCGTTCCTCAGCCCGCCCTTCGGCTATGCGCTTTTCTATATCAAAGGGGTCTGCCCGCCGCATATCACCATGGCGCAGATATTCCGCTCATCCTTCCCCTTCCTGGGCATTCAGGCGCTGGGGCTACTGCTGGTCATTCTCTTCCCGGCACTGGTCACCTGGCTCCCCAACCTGGCCTACGGCTAGCCACGCTTGACGGCTCGCCATCACGCACGACCGCCCTCGCTCAGCGAGGGCGGTTTTGGTTGTGGCGCAAGAAACATCAGGGCAATAGCACCGTGGAACCTGTGGTCTTGCGGCTCTGCAGCGCGTCCTGTGCTTTACCCACCTCTTTAAGCGGGTAGCGATTTGCCACATCAACCTTGATCTTGCCGCTTTTCAGCATGGCAAAGAAATCGTCGCACATCATTTCGAGACGCTCACGCGTGTCGGCATAACCGTTCAGACTGGGGCGGGTAACAAACAAAGCGCCTTTCTGGTTGAGAATCCCGATATTAACACCGTCAACAGGGCCGGAGGCGTTACCAAAACTGACCATTAGCGAGCGTGGCTTGAGACAGTCCAGCGACGTTTCCCAGGTGTCTTTACCCACCGAGTCATAAACCACGTCGCACATCTCGCCATTGGTGAGTTCGCGCACGCGCTCGACCACGTCTTCCTGGGTGTAGTTGATGGTTGCCCAGGCACCGTTGGCCATGGCCAGGTCGGCCTTCTCTTGTGAACTGACGGTCCCGATCAGCTTGACGCCCAGTGCCTTGGCCCACTGGCAGGCGATGGAACCAACGCCACCGGCAGCAGCATGGAATAAAATCGTTTCCCCGCCCTTGAGTTCGTAGGTTTGGCGAAACAAATACTGCACGGTCAAACCCTTTAGCATGCTGGCCGCCGCCGTTTCAAAATCGATAAAGTCCGGCAGCTTGACCACTTTCGACGCGGGCAACGTATGTTGTTCGGCGTAGGCACCCAGCGGCCCCTGCGCGTAAGCGACCCGGTCGCCTTCTTTCAGGTGGGTAACACCGTCACCCACTGCATCGACAATACCGGCACCCTCCGTACCCAAACCAGAGGGCATGGAAGGCGCCAGGTAAAGCCCGGTACGGAAGTAGATATCGATAAAGTTAAGGCCGACCGCCTTGTTGGCCACGCGGACTTCGCCAGCGGCGGGTGCCGCCGGTGTCACTTCGACCAGTTCAAGCACCTCGGAACCGCCGGTATGAGCAAATTGAATCCGTTGAGACGCCTGTTGTTGAGACTCATGTTGTTGAGACACAGAAAGCTCCTTTTTTATAGGATGAGGTAAGGCTCAGCTAGCAAGCTAACGCCATCTGCCCGGCAGCGCAACGCGGTTGTCACAACCCTCATGCTAGACTCGCCGCTGTTGATCGCCGAAGGCTAACGGAACATTGCAAATGCACCCTGCTATTTCACTGCCCACATTAATCGCTCACCGCGGCTACTCCGCCGCGGCCCCGGAAAACACCCTTGCTGCGGTGCGCGCCGCCCACCGCGCGGGTGTACGCTGGGTCGAGCTCGACGTCCAATTACTCGGTGATGGAACCCCCGTGATCTGGCACGATGCCGACGTCGCCCGATGTTCAGACGGTCGCGGTAGGCTACGCCGCATGACCTGGCCTCAGACGCAGACCCTCGACGCGGGCCGCTGGTTTGGTAAGGCGTTCGCCGGTGAAAAAATGGCCAGCCTGGAGGACATGCTGGCGCTGCTCGACGCGCTGGAGATGAGCGTCAACCTGGAACTCAAGGTCAATCGCGGCCACGACCCTGTCGCGCTGGTCGACCGCGTGCTACCGAGCGTGCTCGACGCCCTGCCCGCCGAGCGGTTTGTGCTGTCGTCCTTTGATCAAACGGCGCTGCGCCACAGCCGTACCTTTGCGCCCGCCAACACGCTGGCGCTCGGCGTACTGGTCAACCGCCTGCCAAAGGACTGGCGGACATTGTGCGCCGACATTGACGCCTTCAGCCTTCATGCCCACTGGGGCCGCTTGAAGCCCGCCCAGGCCGAAGCCGTTGTGCAGGCGGGTTATGCGCTGCTCTGCTACACCCCCAATGATCCCCAAGCCTTCCATCCGCTCTGGGCCTGGGGAGCTGCCAGCGCGATCACCGATGAACCCGAGGCCTTCCAGCGTTATTTATCGGCCTCGGCCAGCGCCGCACACGGCAGATAATGGATGACATCGTGAAAGCGTAGCGGTATATCGCCGTCATTGCGCATGACATGCGGCCGGTCAGCGGCGAAGCGAACGCCCTGGCCCGCCGTCACCGTTTGCCAGGCGTCGTCGATGCGCAACGCCATGGTGCCCTCGATCACCACGATATGTTCCACCACGCCGGGCGCGTGGGGTGCCGATTCGCTTGCGCAATTCGGCGCCAGCTCGATCGCCAGCATTTCAAACCCGAGTAGCGGGTCGTAGGCAAACAGCACCTGCGCCTGCATACCGGCGCTATCCTGCCAGGTGGGCAGGTGCGGCGGCCTGGCCTCCACCTCTGCCCTCGCATTAAACAGGCTGGAAAACGACACGCGAAAGCCGCTGGCCATCCGCCACAGCGTGGCAATGGTGGGGCTCGACTCACCGCGTTCGATCTGGCCCAGCATGGCTTTACTGACGCCGGTGGCCTCCGCCGTGCGGGTCAGGCTCCAGCCACGCTCACGGCGCAGTTGCTTCACGGTCGCGGCGATATGCGCCGCCAGAGTGTGAGGCTCAGCAGTCATGAAACGCTCCTTGGGTACGTGGCGTTTTTTGCCCACCACTTATCACAGGACATGTACCAGCCACTGACGTTGATGTTAAGTAATACGTGGAGGCCGGTTAGACGCTGACCGCCCCGTCCACTAGGCTCTATTTAGCCCTTTTGAGCCATGACCAACAAGGACAGTGACATGAGTGATACAGACCTCGGTGCCATGGATGCGCAAACCCTCAGGCAGCTCTTCGAAACGCGCCAGGCGTCTCCACTTGAGGCGACGCGTGCAGCCTTGGCACGCATTGACCAATTCAACGAGGCCGTTAACGCCTATGTTCACGTGGATACCGAAGGCGCAGAGCAGGCCGCAAAAGCCTCGGCCCGGCGCTGGGGCCAGGGCAAACCACTTAGCCCCATTGATGGCATTCCGGTATCGATGAAGGATTTGACCGAGGTGGCCGGTATGCCCTGTCGCGCGGGTTCGTTGACCAGCGGCGACGGGCTCTGCGATAGCGATGCGCCCCCGGCGCGCATGCTGCGTGAGGCCGGGGCGATTTTTCTCGGCAAAACCAATACGCCCGAATTTGGCTGGAAAGCCGTCACCGATAACCGCGTGTTTGGCGCCACTAATAACCCCTGGGACACGCGCCTCACCCCCGGTGGGTCGTCGGGCGGTGCCGCCGCGGCCGCCGCTCTCAACATGGGCGTGCTGCACCAGGGCGGTGACTCGGGCGGGTCTATTCGTATTCCCGCTGCCTTTACCGGCGTATTCGGCTTCAAGCCCACCTTCGGCTGGACACCCCAGTGGCCGCCTGCCAAGGAACCGACCCTTTCGCATCTCGGGCCGTTGACGCGTTCGGTGCGCGATGCGGTGAGCATGCTCGATGTGATGGGCCGCTACGACTACCGCGACCCCTACGCCACCCGAGGGCAGCCTGACTGCTGGGGTGCCGACCTCGACAAGGGCCTTACGGGATTACGCATTGGCTATTCGGCCGATCTGGGCTACGCCGACGTTGACCCGCAAGTTGCCAGCCGTGTAAAAGAAGCCGCTCAGAAAATGGAAGCGCTGGGGGCGGAGATCGTCGAGGTGGACCCCGGGTTCTCCTCGCCGCTGGATACCTTTCGCAAGATCTGGTTTACCGCCTCCCTGGATCAATGGCGGCAGATGACTCCATCCCAGCGCGAGCAGCTGGACCCCGGCATGGTGGCCAACGCCCGCGAGGCCGAGGCGTGGAACGCCCTCGACCTCTTCCGTGCGCTATCGGATCGTGCCCTGCTGACCCGGGAACTCGAGCACTTCAACCAGCACTATCACCTCATCATGACCCCGGCCGTGGCCGTCCTGCCGTTCGAAGTCAATCAGGAGGTGCCGCCGGGCAGCGGGATGCGCGACTGGGAAGAGTGGGCGCCTTTTTCCTACCCGTTCAACCTCAGCCAGCAGCCCGCTGCCTCGGTGCCCTGCGGGTTTACCGACAACGGGCTGCCGGTGGGTTTCCAACTGGCGGGCGGTAAGTTCGACGACGTGCGGGTGCTGCGCGCCTGCCATGCCTTCATGGAAGCCCACCCGCCGCGCTTTCCCACCGTGCCCAATCCCTCACAGTTCGCATGAACTGGCGCAGTACTCACCGCCATTGTGCGTTATAGCGCACGATGATAGGCTGATTTGCACGTTATAACGCTCGGCCTCATTGACGCGGCTGAGCGTTTTCCCAGACGCCAGCCGCGAACGAGTCACTGCCATGCCGACGCCTTCCTCCAATACCCCATGTCTCAAGCGCGATATCTCGCTCTCCAACGTGACGGCGGGTATTGTCGCGGTACTTATTGGCTACACAAGTTCAGCGGCAATCATCTTTCAGGCGGCCTCAGCCGCCGGCGCCTCCAGCGCCCAGACCAGTTCCTGGCTGTGGGCGCTGGGCATTGGCGTCGGGCTGACGTCGCTGGGGCTATCGTGGCGTTACCGCATGCCGCTGGTGACCGCCTGGTCGACGCCCGGGGCAGCGTTTCTGGCGACCAACCTGCCAGGCGTGCCGCTGGGGGAGGCGATTGGCGCCTTCATCGTATCGGCGGGGTTGATCACACTGTGTGGCCTCACCGGTGTGTTCGAACGGCTGATGCGGCATATCCCGAGCAGCCTGGCCTCGGCCATGCTGGCGGGCATCCTGCTCAATTTCGGCCTGGAGATTTTTACCCGGCTCGAGCAGCACTGGCTCATGCCCCTGGCGCTGCTGGCCGCGTGGGGCATCGGACGGCGCTTCTGGCCGACGCTTGCCGTACCGGGCGTGGTGTTGACCGGCATTATCTGGGCCATGCTACAGGGGCAGCTGGCGATTGAGGGCCTGCCACTGTCGCCTACCCTGCCAGTACTCATGACGCCTGAGTTTTCTCTGGCGACGCTGATCAGCGTGGCAATTCCGCTGTTTATCATCACCATGGCCACCCAGAACGTTCCGGGCATGGCCGTGCTGAACGCCGCCGGCTATACGCCAAACAGCTCGCCGCTGTTGGTAGCGACCGGCGGCACTACCCTGGCCCTGGCGCCCTTCGGCGGTTACGCACTCAACATGGCCGCCATCAGCGCCGCCGTGTGTACCGGCCCGGATGCCCACCCAGATCCCAGGCGCCGCTACCCGGCCGGCATCGTCGCCGGGCTGTTGTATCTGCTGCTGGGGGTCTTTGCAGCCACCGTCACGGCGCTGTTTGCCGGGCTACCCGGGGCCATGGTGGCGGTCGTGGCGGGCATTGCCCTGCTGGGAACGTTGAGCAGCGGGCTGGCCGATGCGTTCTCGAAGCCCGACGAACGCGACGCCGCGCTGGTGACGTTTCTGTTCGCCGGGTCGGGCATTACCCTGCTGGGCATCGGCGGCGCCTTCTGGGGGCTGATCGCCGGAATGGTCACCCGCCATCTCATCGCCAGGCGACGCTGATGCGTCTGGCGCCAGGTCTTTGCGGACAGGCGTGACTACATCGCTGAGAGGCGATCGTCATCCATGACGCCCGACATACGCACCATGGCCAGTGCCTCTTCGAGGCTATCCACCTGTTCGACCTTGACCAATTCATTCTTCAGCGTCACCGGCTGCCCAGCCTGTTCAGACAACACCTTTTCCAGCGAGGCTATGTCCATGTCGTCACCCAGCGACTGCATCTCGATATCGCTGCTTGTCCGGCTGGGCAGGTAAATCGTGCCATTGGAGAAATCCACGGCGTAGGCAATCACGCCGGGGACAATAAAGAAGAGCAGCCCAACGCCATTGGCCACTGCCACGGCAGGGTCAATATCGCCACCCAACTGACCTTTTCTTTCCGGGTGAAAAAGCGTTCCGCAACCGCTGATGGCGACAACCGCCGCGCCAATGACGGCCCCCTTCAACCACTGGTTAACTGTGCGTTGCATGCAGGGTCTCCCCGTTAATAATCAATTGTGTATAGGGTTAAAACCCGCTGATTTTAGCACACCGAACGGATAAGTCAGCGCGGGGTAATCTCAGCACAATTTTGCCGCTTTAACCGCTTGGCCGTACAATGTCGCAACGAACGATAACGGGTCCACCCCATCAACAAGGAATGCTCTCGCCCATGCGCGCCAGCCAACTACTCATCGCCACCCTGAAAGAAACCCCGGCGGACGCCGAGGTGATCAGCCACCAGCTCATGCTGCGCGCGGGCATGATCCGCCGCCTCACCTCGGGCCTTTATACCTGGCTACCGCTGGGCCTGCGCACGCTGCGTAAAGTGGAAACCATCGTGCGCGAGGAAATGAACAACGCCGGTGCCCAGGAAGTGTTGATGCCCGCGGTTCAGCCAGCCGAGCTCTGGCAGGAATCCGGTCGCTGGGAAGAGTACGGTCCTGAGCTTTTACGCTTTAAAGACCGCCATGCCCGCGACTACTGCGTTGGCCCCACCCACGAGGAAGTCATCACAGACCTGGTGCGCAAAGAAATCGCCAGCTATAAGCAGCTGCCGATCAATTTCTACCAGATCCAGACAAAGTTCCGCGACGAGATTCGCCCGCGTTTCGGGGTCATGCGCTCGCGGGAGTTCATCATGAAAGATGCCTACTCCTTCCATCTGGACGAGGCATCGCTCAAGGAAACTTACCAGGGTATGTACGATGCCTACTCGCGCATCTTCACCCGTTTGGGTCTCGACTTCCGCCCGGTGATTGCCGACAACGGTTCGATCGGTGGTACGGGGTCGCATGAGTTTCACGTCCTGGCAGACTCGGGCGAGGACGATATTGTGTTCTCCGATGGCTCGGACTACGCCGCCAACATGGAAAAAGCCGAGGCAATACCTGCCCCGCTGAATAGCAATGCCTCGCGCGAAGCCCCCAAGGAAGAAATGCGTCTGGTCGACACGCCCGACGCTAAAACCATCGCAGCGCTGGTCGAGCAGTTTGGTCTGCCCATCGAGAAAACCATCAAGACGCTGATCGTGAAGGGTGCCGATGGCCAGCTCATCGCCCTGCTGGTGCGCGGTGACCACGAGCTGAACGAAGTCAAGGCGGAGAACCACCCCAAGGTAGCAACGCCATTGACCATGGCCAGCGAGGAAGAAATTCGCGCCGTGGTTGGCGCAGGTCCCGGCTCGCTTGGCCCGGTAGGCCTCGAGTTGCCCATCATCATCGACCGCAGTGTGGCACTGATGAGCGATTTTGGTGCCGGTGCCAATACCGACCACAAACACTATTTCGGTATCAACTGGGAGCGCGACACGCCCTTGCCCGAGATTGCCGACCTGCGCAATGTGGTTGAAGGTGACCCTTCACCCGACGGACGGGGCACGCTGTCTATCAAGCGCGGTATCGAAGTGGGCCATGTCTTCCAACTGGGCCAGAAATACTCGCAAGCCATGGATGCCAACGTGCTCGGCGATAATGGTAAAACCAGCCACCCCTGGATGGGTTGCTATGGCATTGGCATTACCCGGGTGGTGGCGGCTGCTATCGAGCAGAATCATGACGACGCTGGCATCATTTGGCCCAATGCCATTGCCCCTTTCCAGGTGGCGCTTGTCCCCATGAACGCTCACAAGTCCCAGCGGGTGCGCGAAGAGTCTGAGCGCCTTTACCAAGCGCTCAGTGCCGCTGGCCTGGATGTATTGCTGGATGACCGCGACACGCGCCCCGGGGTTAAATTTGCCGACCTGGAACTCATGGGCATTCCCCATCGCCTGGTCATTGGCGACCGCAGCCTGGACAACGGCGAACTCGAATACAAAGGCCGCCGTGACAGCGATGCCACCATGGTGCCTGCCGAGCAGATTATCGACTTCCTGCGAGAAAAAGCCGGTCTTGCGCCCAACGGTCAATAGACACTTAACCTGCCGCGTCCGACGATCGTCGCGGCTGACACTGGCGGCCTGTATGGCCGCCAGTGTCCTCATCGGCCCGCCCGTCCAGGCCGAGCCATTGCCTGAATCCCTTCGCCCGACCTTGGCGGATACCCACCAGCGTCATCAGACACCCCAACAGCAATGGCTGATGCGCCAGTGGCGACAGCGTATGGACGGCCATCTGGCTGACTTTATCAGCGCACCAACCGAGCGCCGCAAGCTGCTTACCCGTATCTACCAGGAGGCAAGCCTTGCCAGGCTACCGCCCGAGCTTGTTCTGGCATTGATTCAGGTGGAAAGTGGTTTCGATACACAGGCCGTATCATCCGCGGGCGCCGTCGGCCTCATGCAGATCATGCCCTTTTGGATCGAAGAGTTGGGGCTGCCGATGGATGACTTGACGAACCCAACGCGCAACCTGCGTTATGGCTGTACGATCCTGGCCCACTATCTCGCCGTCGAGCAGGGCGACTTTACCCGGGCGTTGGCCCGTTACAACGGCAGCTTAGGCAAAACCTGGTACCCGGAACGGGTGCTGCGTGCCTGGCGTGACCACTGGCGATAAGCCTGATGCCTGCTCAAGGTAGATCTGTGAGCCTATCGTTAAGTAAGTGGCATGACTTTCCTGACATAAACTCGCATGATAGTGGCTCAAGATCCGGCCCTGCTAACCAAGGAAATTTATGGTATCTCTCAAACATGCGTATCGGGCGCTTTTATGCGGCGCCGCCTCGCTTGCTCTTCTCAGTATCAGCCCTGATACGCTTGCCAGTGATACCCGTATCAGCGTATCTGACAGCCAAGGTGAACCACTGCCCAACGCCGTGGTGGAAGTCTATTTTCCACACTCGGCGTCGCGCGATACCAGCGAAAAGCAAATTTACCAGCGGAATGCGGCATTCCATCCGGAAGTCTTGGCAATACCTGTCGACAGCCAGGTCGCGTTTCCCAACAAAGATACAACGCGTCACCATGTGTTCTCTTTTTCAGACGCCAAAACCTTTGATCTGAATCTTTATCTGAACGAGACGCCCCCCCCCGTCCTTTTTGATACGCCTGGCGTGGTGGTCCTGGGCTGTAATATTCATGATCACATGCAGGCCTTCATCGTGGTCAGCGATGCACCCTTCTATGCCATGACCGATGACAGGGGCCAGGTCAGTCTGCCATCGTTGCCATCCGGCCAACACCGTGTGAGGGTTTGGCACCAGCGACTCCACGATAGCCAGCAGCGCTGGTGGGAAGGCGAAATTGCCTCAGACGAGCAGTTGTCGGTCCCCCTGGAACTACGCGCCACACCGAAGCCTCCCGAAAAGCTGTCGCCGTTGCAGCAACGTTTCAAGGAGGCCACCTAGTGCCCAGCGACAACTTGAGGGCCCGATAACCACAATATGCGCTTTCGTACCCGTTTAATGCTCGTGCTGTTAACCGTGGTGGTGGTCTCACAACTGGCCACCGGCCTCGCGTTTCTGCGCGCCACCCAGCAAGACGCCCTGGCCAAGGGCAACCAGCGCCTGGAAGTAGGTGCCCGGGTTCTCGACCAGCTGCTCGAAAGGCGCGGCGATCAGCTACGCGATAACGTGGCGATCCTGGCCGATGATTTTGGCTTTAAAAGCGCGGTCGCGTCCCAGGATCGTGAAACCCTTCAGTCCGTATTGGTTAATCACGGTACTCGGGCAGATGCAGACATCGTGCTATTGAGCGACCTGGACGGCCAGCTGCTGGCCAGCAGCCACCATCCCTCGCAAACGCCCATGCCCTTCCCCGAGCTGTTCGAAACCGCTCGCCAACAGGGTTCCGCGGTCAGTGTCGTGATCGCTGATGGAGAACCCTATGAGCTTGTCATGATGCCGGTCCAAGCACCCAACGTGATTGGCTGGGTGGGCATGGGCTTTTTGATTGACGACGCCGTTGTCGAGGAAATCAATGCCCTCACCGGCCTGGATATCAGCGTGGTTAATTACACCTCTGGCCAGACACCAACGTATCTAGCCAGTTCGCACTCCCCAAAAACAGCCGAGCCGTTAAGTCAGTTCAGTGATGCAGCTGAGGCAGGGGCGTACTCAGACTCCAGTCAGATGACGCCTGACGATGGCTATCTTACCTACGCCAGCGAACTCTATAAGGACTCAAAGAACCAAACGTTCGCGCTCATTCAGCTATCACGTAACGAATTATTAGCGGCCTACGACGACCTACAGTGGCAGCTATTGGTTATCGTGGCGCTTATACTGCTGTTCACGATCGCCATCGCGGCCTGGAGTGCCCGGAGTATCAGCCGCCCACTTGTCGCGCTGGCCGACGTGGCCAGACGAATCGGTCAAGGCGAACGGGTCACCGACGTCCCGGCAGAATCATCCCAAAGCGAAACTGGGCTGCTCGCCGGAACGCTGCGCTCAATGCAAGACGATATTGCCGAGCGCGAAGCGATCCTGCGGCACCAGTCACGCCATGACCTGCTCACCGATTTGCCAAATCGCATTAGTGCGCTGGAAGACATCAATGCCCGCATTGAAGATGGTCACCCCTTCACCCTACTACGCCTGGCCATTAAAGACTTTCGCAACATCAACGATACCTTCGGCTACGAACTGGGCGACCATGTACTGGTAACCCTCGCCAACCGTATGAAAGCGCTGACCTCTCCTATTCAATCCGCCTATCGCCTGGCCAGCGATGAATTCTTGCTGCTGATTAATCAGCCTTACACCACGCCAAAGTGGCGCATCAGTGAGCTCGCATCACTGTCAACGCCCATTGACCTGGATAATTCGTCGATCGGTCTTTCACTGGCAGCGGGTGAAGTGAGTTATCCAGAACACGGTGCAAAGGCCCAGTTGCTGCTCCGGCGCGCTGATATTGCGCTCGACATGGCACGTCATCACCCGGATGCCCACCAGCGTTACGCCGAAGGCCAGGACGAACGTCACCTGCGACAGTTGACGCTGATTCATGATCTTCGCGACGCGGTGAGCAACAACCAGCTTTGGATGGCCTATCAACCCAAAGTGGCAACGCGTGATGGAGAGGTATGCCAGTTTGAAGCGCTGATGCGTTGGCGCCACCCTTCGCTTGGTTTTGTCCCCCCGGATGAGTTCATTGGCCTGGCCGAACGCTCGGGCAATATTCGCAAGCTTAGCCAATGGATGCTTGAGCACATCGCCTCACAGCTCCACCAGTGGCAGCAGCAAGGCGTTCGAATCAGCGTGGCTGTCAACTTATCCGCCAGCGATGTCACCGACGCCCAGCTTCCGGGCCAGCTAGCCGAGTTGCTGGCCCGCTACGGTTTAGCAGCGGATCAATTGAGCCTGGAGGTCACCGAAAGTGCCGTCATGCAAGATATCAATGCCGCCGCCAGAACGTTGGACGAACTGAGCCGTCTCGGCGTGTCCATCGCCATAGACGACTATGGCACCGGGTACTCCTCCCTGGCCCAGATCAAGCGATTGCCGGTCAACGAGCTCAAGATCGACAAATCCTTTGTGCTCAAGCTCGACTCCCAGGAAGACGACCTGACGATTGTGCGTTCGACGATCGAGATGGGGCACAGCCTGGGGCTTAGCATTGTGGCCGAAGGGGTTGAAAATGCGGCTAGCGCTGCCCTGCTGAATGACTTGGGCTGCGACTATCTACAAGGCTACTGGATCGCCAAACCCATGCCCAGTGACGAGGTCATTCCCTGGCTGAAAAGCGCCGAAACCTTCACCTTCACACATTAACCGCGTACTTACCGAGAGAGCCTGTCCATGTCCACTTTCATCCCCAAGGCAACAGCAAACGGCATGCGGCTGCTTATTATCGCCCTCGGGCTTTCAATAAGCAGTGCGTCCCTTGCTGGCAGTCGTCTTACAGGTACCGGTGGGGTGGGCGCTATTGAGGGAGCCGCTGGCGGTGGACTCTCGCCCTGGGCCTTGCTTACCAGTACCGCCAGTGAGCAGGAGTTTGGTGCAACGGCAACCGTCTCGCGGGCCTGGCTGGATGATTATCGCTTAACGGTAGAGGCCGCCAGCGCCAACATCTACGATCGCGTCGAGCTCTCTGCGGCACGCCAAACCCTGGATCTCGAAACCTTAGGCGGCGAGCTGGAGCAATCCATTGTTGGTGCCAAGGTACGCTTATTCGGCGATGTGCTGTACCACCCCTGGGGGATCTGGAGCGCGGGCATTCAACATAAGAACCTGGCCGATGACAGCATCCCCAAAGCGTTGGGTGCTGAGCACGGCCAGGGCAACGACGTTTATTTGAGTGCCAGCAAACTGGTGTTCAACGCCGTGGCTGGGCGCAACCTGTTGCTGAATGCCACGCTGCGCAATACCAACGCCAATCAAGGTGGATTACTGGGGTTTGGCGGCGATAACGGCGGCCGCGAATGGGTTGCCGAAGGCAGCCTGGGACTCTTTTTGACACCTCAATGGGTCGTGGGAATGGAATATCGACAAAAGCCTGATCGGCTTAGTGCAGCCCGTGAAGACGACTGGCAAAGCCTGTATAGCGCTTACTTCTTCAACAAGCACGTATCACTGACCGCTGCCTGGTTATCGTTGGGCGATATTGCCGGGCTACCTTCTCAGAATGGCGCCTATGCGTCGCTTCAGGCGGCCTTTTGACCCGCCAAGGAGATTCCATCATGCGTTTTCACCGCTGCGCCACCCCGCTGCTGATGGCACTCTGGCTGACAGCATGTGCGGCCCAGGATACGACCCAACCCTCGCTTTACACACAGCTCGGCGGCATGCAGACCATCGATCGCGTCGTCGAAAACATGCTGTATCGCGTGGCAGATGACCCCGAGGTCGTGGTCTTTTTTGCCAACACCAACATCGACCATTTTGCAGAAGCCTTTGCTACCCAACTATGCGATATAAGCGACGGCCCCTGCCAATACGAGGGGCCGCCCATGGATCGCGCGCACCAGCACATGGGCATCAACGATGCGCATTTCAATCGTGTGGTTGAGTACCTGGCCGACGCAATGGCGGAGGAAGGCGTTCCACTGGCGGCCCAAAATGAGTTATTGGGGCGGCTGGCGCCGCTGTACGATGACGTCATGCGACTGCAGTGATGTGCCAGTCATCCCTTCCCGCTGTTTTCACCTGATAAAGGGCGTTATCAGCGGCTTCATAGGCCCGTTGAAATCCCACTTGAGACGGAATGAAACAGGTCGCCCCGATACTCAGCGTCACCTGTTTTTTGTCCGGATGGGCGGCGTGGGAAAACGCTGACTGTTGCACTTGCAGGTGAAGCTGTTGGCAGTAACGACCCAGCGCAACAACATCCTCGCAAGGCAATAGCGCCGCGAATTCATCGCCGCCCAGGCGATAGAGGGTCGCCTCTTCCGGCAAGGCATCGGCAATTAACAGCACAAGATGGCGTAACAGAGCGTCCCCCGCCGGATGCCCCATGGTATCGTTATACTGTTTGAAAAAGTCGATATCCACCAACACCAGGCCAAGCGACTGATGTTCCTGCTGCATGACATCCTGATGAAGTGCGCTGCGATTGCCAATGCCCGTTAAAGGGTCACGCATGGCGCGTTCCATCCACCGCAATGTTTCCTGAGTCGCTTTTTCTGTACGCCTTAATTGCCGGTCATGCAGCCACCAGAACAGCAGGCCAAAGGCGAAGATCAGCAGGCTGGTATAGATAAGCACCTGGTTGTGCCAGCGGGTTCTTTCCGAAAAGGTGTTAATGGCTTCCCCGCGGAGATCCAACTGC
This sequence comes from Halomonas sp. Mc5H-6, assembly GCF_024124705.1. NCBI lineage: Bacteria > Pseudomonadati > Pseudomonadota > Gammaproteobacteria > Oceanospirillales > Halomonadaceae > Halomonas > Halomonas sp. Mc5H-6. The sequence goes on along the minus strand of NZ_JAMXSI010000001.1, from coordinate 406,272 downwards.
CCCATTTCGATACGCGTCAGGCAGGCAATCGGGTCGAGCAACTCGCGAGCGAGTATTACCGGTAATACGTTATTGCTTTCAAGCGCCGTCACCGTCTCATCCAACACGCCCAAGCTGGGCGACGTGCAGTCATATTGCTGATGGTAAACATCCACGTCGAACAGCCCGTAGGCCAACTCGATGTCGGTTATCGCCGCTGCCCGTTCTTCGGGCCCGGGGATGTCCAACAGACGGGCCTGGGCATCCTGTAAATAGTGTCGGGAGCGCGTAGCCAATTGTTGGCCCGTCAGGTTACCCGACTGGCTAAAGTAAGTCTGAATCTCGGGAAACACCCAGCGGGCTTCATAGATGATCAACACCATCAGCGCCATGAAGCTCATCAGGCTGAGCGATAGCCATTTGATGTAGCGACCCGGCCGCTTGCGGTTGGCCGAGTCGCTGCCATCAACGTCACGGGGTGGGTCAAGGGTTGGCTTCATGATTTACCCACGCGCTTCGATACTGCGAATCATCCAGATCCAGTCATTGAACTCGCGTAAGCTGTTAACGTCCCGGTCACCGTATTCCCGCTCTACCAAGCGTACTGGGCCCCTTGAGCGCAAGCTCAGCGGCTTGCCATTTTCAATCGTCACCAGATACCAGTTGGGGTCATCCCAACCGCCTAGCGTGACCTCGTAACCGTCCCAGGCAGTAAAGCGCAATTTGTCAGGCACACGGCCAAAGTGGCGGGCAAGGAAGTCTGCAAACGGCATGCCCTGCATTGACACGCTTTCCCCCTGATAAGGGTCAAAAAGCCGAAAATGGCTATCTGAAGACTCACGAAGCTGCGCGACGTCGACCTCCTTGACCATATCACCATCAATCAGTCGCAGCGTTTGCGCCACACTGGCGATAGGCATCAGGAGAGCAGCAATGCCCGCCCCCAGCGCCCACTGGGCTACGGGGGAGCGGCTCAGACAACGCTTGAAAATGGCAGCATCCATAGCGGAAACTTCTCAATAGCTGGCAATGGGACCGACTGTACCATTTCCAAATTTACTTTACCTTTCAATGGCGATGAACTCGCGTTGACCACAATCAACTGGGCGTCTTTCTAGGCTGAGCGTCTTTCTAAGGCAGCCGGTCAATCAGGGTCTGAGTCGCGGGGGTGTCGCTTGGCGTTCTCCTGGGTTTCGAGGCCGCTTTTCAGTTCATGGGTCAAGGGGTCATAATTGGGTCTTAGCTCGTCCTTGACCGTACCATTCCATAAGCGCGCGCCCACAAAGTAACCTGCCCGCCCAATGACGTGCGCCGCCACCGGGGCGGTCATCATGATGAAGAAGATCACCCCGAAGGCCCGCGCGACCACCGCCACCTCGGCGAAGTGCAGGGCCACCGCCAGCATGATCAGGGTAGCGCCCAGGGTCGCTGCCTTGGTGGTGGCATGCATGCGGGTCAGCAGGTCGGGCATGCGCACCAGGCCAAGGGCAGCCAGAAACATGAAAATGGCGCCAACCAGGATCAGCCCGCTCTTGAGTAGTTCAATCATCGCGGGGCCCTCCGCGTTCCAGGAAGCGCGCGAAGCCAATGGCCGCCATGAATGCCATCAGCGCCATGACGATAGCGACATCCAGCAGGCTGGGCACGTCCGTGGCGATTGCCACTAGGCCGATCGTGCCGACCAGAATCGACGAAAAGAGCTCCAGGGCCACCACCCTGTCGGGCAGGCTTGGGCCCTTGAACAGGCGCACAAAGGCCAGGCACAAGGCCAGACACATGAGCGCCAGGCTCAGCAGAATGACGGTCGACACGGCTCCCCTCCTATCAATGGCATTCTCAATGGAACAGCTCCAGAGCACGGCGCTCGAGCTCAGCTAGCCCTCGGCGCAGCTCGTCCTCGTCGTCGAGGAACATGGCATGGATATAAAGCACCCGGCGATCGTCGGAAACGTCCAGGCTCAAGGTGCCCGGCGTCAACGAGATGAGGTTGGCGACGAAGGCAATCTCGAAGTCGTTGCTCGCCTTGAGCGGCATGGCGATCACACCCGGTTTCATGTACCAGGGGGGCGTGATGATATCGAAGGCCACCTTGAAGTTGGCCAGCACCAGTTCCTTGAGGAAGAAGCCGATAAACCGTATGAGCCGCGGCAGGCGTTGTGCATGGCCGTCCAGAGCCGGTACATGGGGCTGAATCAACGCCAGCACCAGGTAGCCAAACAGCAGACCGGCGAGCAAGTTGCGTCCGCTGAAATCGCCGGTGAGCACCACCCAGGCGAAACCCAGCATCAGATTCCAGGCAGCACCGATCATGGAATCACCTCCCGGTCTTGACCCAGTACCGCCTCAATGTAGCGAGACGGGTCGAGCAATTCGGTCGCCGAAGCCTCGGCCAGGGAGTAGATCGGCTCGGCGTTGAGACCGATGAACACAGTGCACAGTGCCAGCCCCACCACGGGCGTGGTCATCAGCCACATCTCGCGCTGGCCAATTGCCGGGTAGGGATCGACGTCACCGTCCTCCGGGGGAGACTTCCAGAACACCTCGGCCCAAATCTTGATCATCGAATAAAGGGTTAGCAAACCCACCAGCAAGGCAATGAAGGTCACGCCCCAGGCTTCGGCCTCAACCCCCGCACGAATCACGATGAATTTAGCGAAGAAGCCGGACAGCGGCGGCATGCCCGCCAGCGACAGGGCCGGAATCAAAAACAGAACGGCCAGCCAGGGGTGGCTGCGATACAGCCCGCCCAACTGCTTGAGCTGGTAAGTCCCGCGCAGGCGACGTACGATGCCGCTGACCAAGAAGAGATTCGTCTTCACGATGATGTGGTGCATGATGTAGAAGACCCCGCCGATGATCGCCAGAGGCGTGAACAGCGCAAGGCCCAGGATCATGTAGCCGATCTGGCTGACGATGTGGAACGACAGGATGCGCCGGAACTCGAACTGAGCCGCCGCGCCCAGCACCCCCGAGAGCATGGTCAGCCCCGCCCCCCACAGCAGAATCTCATGGGTATAGCCAGGGCTCTGGTTGAAGATCAGCGTAAACACCCGATACAGGGCGTAGACCCCCACCTTGGTGAGCAGCCCGGCGAACAATGCCGAGACGGCTACCGGAGGGGTATGATAGGAAGCTGGCAGCCAGAAGAACAGGGGAAAAGCCGCCGCTTTGATGCCGAAGGCGACCATGAACATCATCGCCAGGACATCGACCATGCCGGTATCTTCCAGGGCACCCAGGCGTCGGGCGATGTCGGCCATATTGAGGGTGCCGACCATACCGTAGAGCAAGCCCACGGCTACCAGGAAGATCACCGAGGACACCAGATTCAGGGTCACGTACTTGATCGCGCCCTCCATCTGCGCCTTCTCGCTGCCGAGGATCAGCAGCGCGAAGGAAGCCACCAGCATCACTTCGAACCAGACGTAGAGATTGAAGATGTCGCCAGTGAGGAAGGCCCCGGCCACCCCGGCCAACAGCAGATGCATCAGCGGGAAATAGCCAAACTTCTCATGCCCTCGGCCGGCAGTGGCCAGCGAGTAAAGCGCAACGGCAAAGCCGATGATGCCGGTTAGCACCACCATGATGGCCCCCAGCAGGTCGGCCACCAGACTGATGCCGAAGGGTGCCTGCCAGTTGCCCATATGCATCACTAGAATGCCGTCGCGGTTCACCGTGGCGAGCAACCAGCAGGCAGTAACCAACAGGCTACCGGTCCCCGCCACGGCGACGAAGCGTTGCATGCCCCGGGAACGCCAGAACACCAGCGAAACGGCCCCGGCAAACAGCGGGATCAGAATAGGTAGTGCAATCTGGGGCATCACGTGTCGGTATCCTTCATCTTGTCGAGGTCATCGGCGCGAACGATCTCCCAGGCACGCCGCACCAGTACCACCGCAAAGGACAGCACGCCGAAGGCGATGACGATAGCAGTGAGCACCAGGGCCTGAGGCAGCGGATCGGCGACCACCCCCGCGGGAGCGGTCATTCCCTCGGGCACCAATGGCGGTGCACCGCGGGTCAGCCCTGCGGTGACAAAGATCAACAGGTTGGCGGCGTTGGAGAGCAACATCAGGCCGATTACCAGCTTGACGATGGAGCGGCGCAGCATCATGTAGATGGCGGCAGCAAACAAGATGCCGATGGTCACGGCCATCAAGGGTTCCATGTGGTCTCCTCCGGGTCGGGTTCATCCTCGTGGTCGTTCTTGATTAGCGCGGTAATGGCCGTGAGCACCGACCCCAGCACCACCAGATAGACGCCAATGTCAAAGATCAGCGGCGTCGAGGCCTTGAAGTCGATGATCGGGATGGTCCACCATTGAGCCGTAAAGAAAGGGTCGCCGACCCACCAGGCAGGCAACGTCGAGAGCACCCCGAACAGCAGGCCCATGCCGACCAGGTCCCGGGGAGAAACCTTGAGGATGGCGTGCATGGCCCGTCGCCCGAAGGCGAAAAGGTAAAGGGCAAAGGCCCCCGCCGCCACCAGGCCAGCGATGAACCCCCCGCCCGGCTCGTCATGGCCACGCAGCAGCAGAAACACCGAGAACAGCAGCTGCAGCGGCATCAACAGCCGCGCGGCGACAGTGAGGATCAGCGTTCCCGGTTTAATCATCGTATCTCTCCGTCGGGGTCGCAGACTTGACCTCGTACTCATCGGCATGGAAGCGCATCATGGCATAGACCCCTATGGCTGCCAGGGCCAACACGAACATCTCTCCCAGGGTATCCAGTGCCCGGAAATCGACCAGGATGACGTTGACGATGTTATGGCCATGGCCCAACGGCTGACTGTTCTCGACCATATAGTCGGAAATCCTCGGCAGCCGCTCGCCGCCCAGCACCGAGAGCATCAGCAGGGTGACCATGGTGCCCATCAAGCAGGCCACCACCAGGTCACGCAGGCGCTCCGCCGTCGTGGAAAGCGTGGCGAAACGCGGCAGGCGAAATAGCACCAGAACCAGCAGGATCACCGTCAGGGTCTCCACCAGCAATTGGGTAATGGCCAGGTCCGGCGCGCTGAACAGCACGAAGGTCAGCGCGATGGAGAAGCCCATGATACCCACCGCGGCCACCGCGGCCAGGCGCGAACGCATCACGCAAGCTGTCACCGCCCCGGCCACCATCAGCCCCGCCGTCACTACCTCATGGAAATAGGCGTCCACCGAGAAGGGAAAGCTCGGCGAGTGCCGGAAGAACAGCGCATGCCCCACCAGACCCAGCAATACCAGCAGGGTCATCACCAGGTAGTTGCGGATGTAGCCGTTCTGCAGCATCCGCGTCTGCCATTCGGCGACCGTCACCAGACCGCGCATCATGGCCTCATAGCCAGCCTCAGGGCCACGGGCCATAAGCGGTTCCAGCCTTGCCAGAGCGGCGCGCACCCGGTCCCAATGGCGGAATACCAGAATACCCAGCACGAGGCTCACCAGCGACAGCACCAAAGGCAGATTGACGCCGTACCAGAGCGTCAGCTGCGCCGACACCTCACCGGTGCCGATCCCCGAGGCAGTCACCGATACCAGACCATCCAGCAGGCCCGGCGCCAGGCCGAAAACCAGCGACAACCCAGCCAGCAGCGCAGGCCCCAACAGCATATCCGGGGGTGGGTCATGGGGAGAGTTGGGTGTCGTGCGACGCTGCCCGAAAAAGGGCCGCAGCACCACGACGGCCGCCACCGCCAGCGTCAAAAAGGCCGCCGTGAAAGCCAACAGCAGAATCAACCAGCGCCAGGCGTCGGCCCCAAGCACCGCCTTGAACATCAGTTCCTTGCCCAGAAATCCCAGCAACGGCGGCAGCCCGGCCAGGGACACCGCGGCTACCGCGGCGATCACGGCGGTGCGCGGCATCAGGCCGCGCAAGCCGCCCATGGCGGTGACGTCCTTGGTGCCGGTCTCGTGATCGAGGATACCGGCGACCATGAACAGCGCACCTTTATAAAGAGAGTGAGCGAGCAGAAAGACCACGAAGGCGGTCAGGGCACCCTCGGTGCCGATGCCCAGCAGCATGGTCAGGGTGCCCAGCGCCATCACCGTGGAATAGGCCAGCAGCTTCTTGATGTTGGTGTGCTGAATGGCCAGGAAAGCCCCGGTCGCCATGGTCAGGGCACCCACCAGCGACAGGGTGATCACCCAAGGCTCGGTGCCGCCCAGCGCAGGGTGCAGGCGCGCCAGCAGGTAGACGCCCGCCTTGACCATGGTCGCCGAGTGCAGATAGGCGGAGACCGGCGTAGGCGCGGCCATGGCGTTGGGCAACCAGAAATGAAACGGGAATTGAGCCGACTTGGTAAAGGCACCGATCAGCACGCAGATCAGCAGCGGCGCATAGAGAGCGTGCTCGCGCAGTGCGTCTCCCTGGTTGTTGAGCTCAACGAGTGACCAGCTATCGCCGGCCACTCCCAGCATGACGAAACCGGCAAGCAGCGCCAGCCCTCCGCCTACGGTGACAAAGAGCCCCTGCAACGCCGACTTTCTGGCCTCCGGGTCGGTATGGTTGAAACCGATCAGCAGGTAGGAGGTGATGCTGGTGAGCTCCCAGAAGACAAACAGCGTCACCAGGTTGTCGGCCAGCACCAGGCCCAGCATCGACATCATGAAGGCGGTGATAACCACCAGGAAACGGGCAAGATCGCGATGGCCGCGCAGGTACTCACCCGCATAGACCAGTACCAGGGCACCGATCACCGTGATCAGCATCGCGAACAGCCAGGCCAGGCCGTCGATGAAAAAGGTCAGGCTGATATCTAGCCCCGGCACCCAGGCCCACTCCAGCAACAGCGGCTCGCCCGCCAGTATCTCCGGGGCAAGCCCGAGCAACCAGACGGCCATCAGCGCAGGATATGCCGCCATGACGCGTGCCGTGTGCTCACCGAACCAGCGATGCAGCAGCGGGGCTACCGCCGCCAGCAAAAATCCCATCAATAAGGCAAGTTGCATCTGGCGGTATCTCCTGTGTTTTCGCCCCCACGTTCAAGCAGCAAACTGTAGACTAGTCAGCGCTGGCTTGCCAATCAACGGTTTAAAGCACCTTTTAAAGTACCTTCTAAAGTACCTTGCGGTCTTCCACATTGTTGTGATCGGTATCCGGCGGCAACGGATGACCTTTGGCCAGTTCCGCTCTCGTTGCCTCACGGGTGGTGAGGACTCTGACCTGGTAACGCAACGTATGGCCTGCCAGCGGGTGGTTGGTATCGATACTGACGTTGTCCCCGTCCAGGCCGAGCACGGTCACGATCTGCGGCCCGGCTTCTCCTTCGGTTTGAAAACGACTGCCCACCTCAAGCTGAGTATTACCGAAAGAGCCACGGCTGACCGTTTGTACCAACGACTCGTTATAAACGCCGTAGGCGTCTGCCGGGGCCAGCGTTACACTGAGCTCGGCACCGACAGGCTGGCTTTCCAGGGCACGCTCAAGCCCGGGTAGGATATTGTCATGGCCATGCAAATATTCGAGCGGCTTGTCCCGCGCCTCGGAATCATCCAGCAGTTGCTCGCCGCCATCATTCAACACGTCATGCAAACGATAGTGCAAGGTAACCACCTGATGTGTCGAAATCGACATACAAAACTCCTCTCCGGTAAGCTGTTGGCCGTGTGTCCAAGCGTAGGCACAGCTTACCATCAGGCCGCTGTCACCGTCTTACCCCAGGAGTCGCATTTCATGCCCACCCCTATGCCCCAGCGCAGTTGGCGCGCTGCCCTGGCGATTTATCTGCGCGCCCCGGTCATTACCATGCTGTTTTTGGGGTTTTCCGCCGGACTGCCCTTCTTGCTGGTGTTCTCGACGCTTTCCGCCTGGCTGCGTAGCGACGGCGTCGAGGTCGCGGCGATTGGCTTTTTCGCCTGGGTAGGTATGCTCTACTCGATCAAGTTCTTCTGGGCACCGGTGGTCGACCGTCTGGCGCTGCCGGTACTCACCCGCCATTTCGGCCAGCGACGCGGCTGGATGCTGCTCGCCCAGGCCATGATCGCCGGCGGGCTCGTCGGCCTCGCAGGGCTCGACCCCGTAGGCAATCTGGGCTGGGTCGCGGCCTTCGCACTGCTGGTGGCCTTCGGTTCCGCCACCCAGGATATCGCCATCGATGCGTTTCGGATTGAATCCGCCGACGACGATGTGCAAGCCGCCATGGCGTCCACCTATATCATTGGCTATCGCGGCGGGTTGATCGCCGCCGGTGCATTGGCGCTGTATATCGCCTCGGCGGTGTCCTGGCAGGTGGCGTATCTGACCATGGCGGCACTGGTCGGCATCGGCGTGATAACGGTGCTGCTGCGGCCGGAACCCAAGCGCGCCTCGTTGACGGTGCAGTTGATTCACGAACCCAAGGTGCGGGCCTTTATTCGAGCCAGCCGTGGCCAGCCCAAAATACTGCGCAGAATGGGCGCCTGGGTGATTGGCGCCATCGTCTGCCCGTTCACCGACTTTTTCCGCCGCTATGGGATCAAGGCGCTGTGGCTGTTGGTGTTTATCGGCGTGTTTCGCATCAGCGATCTGGCCATGGCCTCGATGGCCAACCCGCTCTACATCGACTTGGGGTTTTCGCTGGAGACCATCGCCAACGTGACCAATGTATTCGGTATCGTGATGAGTATTGCGGGGGGGATTCTCGGCGGGCTGCTGGTGGCGCGCTACGGCATTGGACCGCTGCTGATCTTTGGGGCGGGCATTGTCATGGTCACCAACCTGCTGTTTGCGGCCCTGGCGCTGATCGGCGATCAACTGCCCATGCTGGTACTCACCATCACCGGCGACAACCTCGCCAACGGCCTGGCCAGCGCGGTATTCATCGCCTTTCTCTCCAGCCTGACGTCCCGCGCCTATACCGCCACCCAGTACGCGCTGTTCTCTTCGTTGATGACGCTACCCGGCAAGTTTCTCAGTGGCTTTGGCGGGCTCGTGGTAACTGGTCAGGGCTATGCCAGCTTTTTTGTGCTGGCCACCCTGCTCGGCCTGCCCGCCATTTTGCTGGCCATCTGGATAAATCGCGACAAGCAGCTCGTTCCCGCCCCCGTTGCTGGCACCCATTAACACTTACCGACTCCCGGGACGATGGGCATCGAGCCAGTCCAGCGCCCCCTGGGTTGTCCGCCACTGATCGCGCATTAGCGTGCGGTACTGCCAGGCCTCGGCGCGTGAGCCGGGGTCAACCTGACCATCGGGGTGCGGCATGACCGGGCGCGGGTTTTCAGCGCAAATCATATCCAGCGTATGGCGATTATGGGCGACCACCTCCTTGAGCGAACGTTCTGCGGCCTCGTGATGGCCAAGGCGGTATAGCGCCAGCGTGCGACCCATCAGCAACCCAAGTTCCAACGAGCTATCGCTGCTGGCTTGTTCGGTAAGCGCCAGCGCCTCTTCATTACGGTCGTCGCGCAGCAGCTGGTCCAGCACCAGTTCGCTCAGACCCAGGCTGTCCTCTTGGTCGATCGCCAGGAGTTCTTCAGCCAGTTCGCGTGAATGCTGACGCGCGCCACGCTCCATGCCCACCACCAGGGCCAGACCAATGCGCAACAGGATGGCGTTATTGGCATCGTCCCAGCGCAGGCTACCTTCGCCCTCAGCGCGCGCCTGGGTCAGCCAGCGCGAAAGACGCTTGGCAAGCGGAGCGAGCAGACTGGGCGCCATCCACGGCAAACTGCCAAAACGGCTGGTGAGGGCCAGCGTCAGGTCCTGCACCACTTGCGGCGCATCCAGCCACTCGGGATGGGCGCACAATGCCGACATCCACTCCACCGCGTTGCCCCAGGGTTCGCCTCGGAACCCCAGCGCTACGTCGTCATCCACCATGACCTGAAACTGCTCGTGCCAGGCGGCGAAAAGCGTCGCTTCGCGTGCGCTGACGTGGTACTCCAGATGCCCGGTATCAGGATTTGGAGTGATGTCGATCTTCGGCGCAGTGGGCAGCGCGGCGAGCAGCGCCTGCAATGAAATCAACGGCGTTGCCAGGTCTTCCTCAGCGCTGAGCAATTGATCCGCCAGGGTCGCACCGGGGTTGTCGGCCAGCGCCGCCAGGAAGTCCAACTGATCGTCGTCAAGATCGCCCTGCCGGACCAAGCGGCGATACCAGAAATTGGCGCGCTCCTTGGCTTCACGCTCGTGCCCTTCATGCAACAACAGCATGGCTTCGATATACGCCAGCGTCGGCGAGTCAGGCAATGCCTGCTGGGCTTTGACAAAGGCTGCTCGGGCACTGTCAAGGTCATCGTTGTCCAGGTGCGTCAGGCATAGCCGTTCAAGTGCCACCCCGCGCAGGAACAGCGGCCCGCGTTCCAATACTTCATCCAGCAGGTCGGCACGCTTGCGGGTAAAACCGCGCTCCTGGTAAATATCCAGCAGAATTTCGAACGCGGGCTCTGCCTGCTCAGGCAGCCGCGACCAGTCGCTGCCATCGAACAGCGATTCAAGAATCTGCATGGCACGGCCGCTCTGGCCGCTTTCGGCGGCGATCAACCCGGCCTCGAGCAGTGCCTGGGGCAGCGCGCGCTGGCTCTCCAGCGCGGCTTTCAGGGTCGCGCCCTTCCACTCGCGCAGTGAAAGCATCCACATCATCTGCTCGGGGATTTCAGTGGGGAATTCGACCTGCGCGCAGCACTGCTTGTACTTGTGCCCTGAATCGCACCAACAGGGTTCGTTGCGACCGGGCGTGGCCAGGGGCTCGCAGGCAAAATCCAGCCGTTCCAGTGGCGTTTGCGACCATAAAATAGGGGCAAGCGCCTGGGCCGTCGCCAGATCACCATTAAAATATTCCGCCCCCTCGGCACGCACCCAGGTCATAAAATCGGGATAGTGTTCATCCTGCCTGATTGCCGAGAGTGCCCCGGAGGCAAATCCCAGCAGCTGATCGACCCATACCGCCAGCATTGCCGTCTCCACTTATAAAAGACCCTATTGAAAAGCGACATAGTCTAGCATGACCATTGGGGGCACGCAGAGAGGATTGGCAAGATCGCCAAGGGCTGCGCGGGCAGCCCTTATACCCAGCCAAGCAACGCTTTATCAGGAGAGCAAACCAATGGACACGCTAACACTGACCACCTGCCAGGGGGCCGAAATAACGCCTCATGTCCAGGCACTGGCACGCCTGCGCATCGAGGTATTTCGTGATTACCCCTATCTGTACGATGGCGACTTAAGCTACGAAGCGGATTACCTGGGTCGCTACGCGGATAATCCAGACAGCCTCTTCGTTCTGGCCTTCGACGGCGACTCACTGGTGGGTGCCGCCACCGGACAGCCCCTGGCCGATGAAGTCGACGAGTTCCGCCGCCCGTTCGAGGCTAATGGCATTACCCCCGCGAGCGTGTTTTATTACGGCGAGTCGGTGCTGCTTCACGCTTACCGTGGCCGCGGCATTGGCAAACGCTTCATGGCCGAGCGCGAGGCGCATGCCAAGCTGAAGGGATTTGATATTGCCGCCTTCTGCGCTGTCGAGCGCCCCGCCGACCACCCGCTCAAGCCATCCAACTATCGTCCGCTGCACGGCTTCTGGAATGCCCAGGGGTACCAACGTCACCCGGAACTCACCACCACTTTCGCCTGGAAAGACATCGGCGAAAATGAAGAGAGCCACAAAACGATGGTGTTCTGGATGAAGCGTCTGGATTAAGCCGCTCGGACCCATTCAAGCAGGGGTGCCGTCCGCGAGTGCATATCGAGCCGTGCCCGCAAGCGCACCAGGTTCCAATAATGGCCATTCAGGGCACGGGAAAGCAGCAGCGTATCGGCGGGGGGCTGCAGGCGGTCCATGGCCGCCCATACCTTGGGCGTCAGTTCGCGCAGGCGGCGATGGACACGCACATCGCTGAAGTCCTGTTCACCGGGGCTAAACAGCGGCGCCACACACTCAGCGGATTCGCGGTAAAGCGACAAGGGAGCCCCCTGCCCCTGGCGGCCGCCCATTTGCATCAGCGCTTCATCCATCGCCATCGGGTCATGGGCAAGGGTCGCATCGAGGAGCTGCATCATTGCTTTCAGGCGAGCCTCGGGCACCGGAATCACGGCGCCGAAATCGTAAATCACCAGTCGACCTTGGTCATCGGCCGCAAAGTTACCCGCGTGCGGGTCAGCGTGCAGCTCGCCATAGGTGAACAACTCTTCAGTGATCCAGTCCGCCAGGGCCGACGCGACTTTCTGACGAGTATCATCGTCGGCGCTATCCAGCTCACGTAGCGGCGTGCCGTCGACAAAGCGCATGGCGAGCACGTGCTGGCCGGATAGATCAAACAGCGGCTCAGGAATGACCAGGCGCGCGTCTTGCTGATAACGCTCGCGGTAGCGCGCCATCGCGTCGGCCTCAGCACGATAGTCGAGCTCATCGCGCAGCCCCGCCGCCAGCTCTTCAAACAGCGCATCCAGCCGCGCCTGGGGAACCTTGAACCAGCGGCCAAGGCTCATGATACGCCTGACCTGCTTGAGATCACTTTCCAGTACATCCGCTAACCCAGGGTATTGCACCTTTAGCACCACCGTCTCGCCAGCATGGGTGACCGCCTTGTGCACCTGCCCCATGGAAGCGCTGGCAAAGGGGCGCTCCTCAATTGCCTGGAAATGCTGTTCAATATCGCCGTACTGCATCACCAGCGCCTCGCGGATGCGCGGCCAGGGCATTGGTTCCGCCTGGCGTTGCAGGCGCGCCAGCTCCTCGGCAAGATCCGGCGGCAGCAGGTCATCCCACTGGGACATGATTTGCGCCAGCTTCATGGCCGGGCCCTTCAGCTCGGAGAGACCCTCGAATAGTGCCTCGCCCAGGGACCGCCAGTCTGCCTGGCCACCCAAGCGTGTCTTGAGCAGCGCTCCGCCGGTGCGAGCACCCAACCCCATCAAACGTCGTGTTCTTCCGCGATCTCGCATTTAAGTCGCCTCGTTGACCATATGACATGCAGCTTACGCAATCCGGTTAAATTATACAAAAGCTATACGAATAATCGCCACATGTCATTTTTCAGACAACCTTTCGCTATGCTCACCGGCATACGGTGTCTGTTACCATATTCCTACGTTACACAATTTAAGGCATCTCCCGTATGCGCTTGATTATCGCCGAAAAACCCAGCCTTGCCCGAGCGATTGCCGAGGCGCTCCCCGGAAGTGCCAGGCGCCAGGAAGGCGCGATCAGTTGCGGCGATACCACGGTGACCTGGTGCCTGGGCCACCTGCTGGAACAGGCGGCACCGGAAGCCTACGACCCCGCCGATAAACAGTGGCGGCTGGACCGGCTGCCCATTGTGCCGCAGCAGTGGAAACTGATGCCGCGCTCAAAAGCCCGAGGCCAACTGGCGGTGATTCGCAAGCTGATCAAACAGGCCAACGAGGTTGTTCATGCCGGTGACCCGGACCGTGAAGGTCAGTTGCTGGTACAGGAAGTGATCGACTACATGAAGTACCGCGGCCCGGTACAACGGCTGCTGATCAGCGACCTCAACAGGCCCGCCGTCAGCCGCGCGCTTGCCAGCCTGCGACCCAATGCCGAGTATCAGCCCCTGTTCCAGGCGGCCCAGGCCCGGGCTCGTGCTGACTGGCTGTACGGTATCAACCTGACCCGCGCCTGGACCCTCACCGGCCGCCAGGCGGGCCACGACGGCGTGCTTTCCGTGGGCCGTGTGCAAACCCCGGTACTGGGCTTGATCGTGCGCCGCGATAACGCCATTCGTGATTTTGTGCCCCACCCGTTTTATCACCTATGGGTGGATCTCAAGGTCGCTAAGGGCCAGCTGCGCGCCTGGTGGGTGCCCAAGGAACACCAGCCGCTCGATGATCAGGGGCGCTTGATCGACCGCCAACCCGCCGATGCGTTGGCAGGGCAGCTACCCGGCGCCTCAGGTCAACTGACAAAGCTCGACCAGCAGGAGAAACGCCAGGCACCGCCGCTGCCCTACTCGCTGTCTGCCCTTCAGGTCGATGCCGCCCGCCGTCACGGGCTTTCCGCACAGGTGGTGCTGGATATTTGCCAGCGGCTATACGAGCAGCACAAGCTAATTACCTACCCGCGCTCCGACTGCCGCTACCTGCCCGAAGAGCACCTTCCGCTAGCCCAGCGTAGCCTGAGCGGCGCCTGCCAGAACGACGATGCGCTTCAACAGTGGCTGAAAGGCGCGGACTTCTCGCTACGTTCCAAGGCCTGGAATGACAAGCAGGTAGGCGCCCACCACGCAATCGCCCCCAGCGGCAAACCGGCCGACTTTAGCCAGCTCTCCGCCACCGAAGGCCATGTGTTCCGACTGATCGTACGCAACGTCATGGCCCAGTTTTATCGTCCCCTGCGCACCTTTGAGGTCAAGGCCGAGTTTACGCTGCTTGATGAGGCCTTCCACGCTCGCGGCCAGAGCATCCTCGACCCCGGCTGGAAACCGCTGTTCACCACCCGCGATGAAAGCCCGCCGCTGCCGCCGCTCACCCAAGGAGAAGCCTGCCAGGCGCTGGGGGCAGGCGTTGAGGAGAAGGAAACCCGCCCGCCGGAACCCTTCACCGATGCCAGCCTGATCAAGGCAATGATGAACATCGGCCGCTACGTGGACGACCCTGCCGTGCGCCGCACCCTGCGCGACACCGACGGCCTGGGCACCGAAGCCACCCGCGCCGGTATTATCGAAACGTTGGTCCAGCGCGGCTATCTGGTACGCCAGCAAAAGGCCCTGCGCGCCACCAAGCTCGGCAGCGCCCTGATCGCCGCCCTGCCTGAAGCGGTCAGCACCCCCGAACGCACCGCACTCTGGGAACAGCGACTGCGCGCCATCGCCGAACTGCAGGACGACGCCAACACCTTTCAGCAGGCGTTACTGGATGACTTGCGTGGCCTGCTCAACCATAGCGATGCAGGGAAACTCAGGCAGAGCCTGCAAACGGCACAAGGCGTAGCCAGTGGCCCGGCGAAGCGCTCAGGCAAGCCGAGAAAGCGTTATAGTAAGAAGAAAACCAATAGTAGGAGTAATAAAACAACAGTTCAGTAAAGCTAACGCCTTATCGACTTGGCAGCTAATGGGGCAATGGTCATTTGGTGCCCTCAAACATCAGAATCATCTTCATCATCCCCTAAGTGTGACGCTTTTTTCTTGCTGATGGGGCGCGAAAAGAAAGGCACCACGTAAAGCACCATCCAGGCCAGCAGCGTACATAAAACGGCTGTTTGCTCACGCCCCAGACCAACGGCTATCCCAATGGCCGCCGTCAGCCAAATACCGGCCGCCGTGGTGAGTCCTGACGTGCCTTGTTCGTCTTTGCGGGTAATGATGGTGCCTGCACACAGAAAACCGATGCCTGCAATGACACCCTGAATGACACGACTCATCTCTGCATCAGAAATACCCGTCTGCTCAGGAATAAAAATGAATAAAGCAGCGCCCATGCAGACAAGCATGTGGGTCCGTATACCGGCCGCCTTGCCTCGCTGCTCTCGCTCGAGCCCCAGCAGGCCACCGAGAACAGCTGCCAATAGTAGTCGGATCACCACAACGATGAGTTCGCCTAAATCGTTGAATTCCGAAAACTCGGAGGCGATGATAGCTCTGATTGCTTCCACCTTTTCACTCCTGTTGATCCAGTCTGGTAGCTCTTCATATCCAAACGTCAGGGCGATGGCGCACAAAGCCCACCCGGCACCGACTTCACCCACTCCCGTATAGCCAGAATCGTCGGATCATCCCGGCGGCTTTCCGGGTAAACCAGAAAAAACGGCTTGCCTTCAAATGCCGGGCCGAAAGGTTGCACCAGGCGCCCTTCCTCCAATTCATCCTTAATCAACTGGCGACTCATCAGCGCAACGCCCTGTTCACCCACGGCAGCTGAAATAGCATGGGTTTCGTCAGAAAACACCAGACCGGCACTAACGTCCAGTCCGGGCACCTTTGCCTCTTTTTGCCACGCTGCCCAATCAAGCGGCGAAGAAATGGCCCCCTGACTACTGAAGTGAATCAATGGGTGCAACGGTAAATGCGCCACCTCGTGCAGACCAAGGCGTGGACTGCAGGTCGGGATGAAGGTGTTATCAAATAATTTTTCCGCCGCTAACCCTGGCCAGCGACCATCACCATAACGAATGGCAATATCTGCCGTTACCCCATCCAACGCTACCGGCTCGTGAGAAGCATGAATGCGCAGATCAATGTCGGGATGCGAGTCACGCAGTAGGCAAACCCATGGCAGCAACCAGCGCACCGCGACCGCAGGCGTCGTGGAAAGCGTAATGGTCTGGCGAACGGGCACAGCGCTTAGCCGCTCGACCGCGTGACTGATGCTGTCAAACGCACCTTCCAACACCTGCAGCAGCTCCCGGCCCTGGGAAGTCAGTTCCAACTGGCGTGGTTTACGCACAAACAAGGTAATGCCGAGTGTTTCTTCAAGCCCACGGACCTGGTGACTAATGGCAGTGGCCGTCACTGACAACTCCTGTGCCGCCTGCTTGGCACTTTCATGACGGGCAGCAGCCTCAAAAGCGCGGAGTGCCGAAAGTGAGGGTAAACGTCGATAGCTCATGAATGAATTTTAATCACCTATAACGGCAAGAAAAGATCGTTTGTTCGCCTCTACAAGCAAGGCCTACGCTGACTCTGTTGTTAATCATAGATGAGTTCAGTTCAGATTAGGAGACCAATCATGGCACATATTCTGCAGATAGATGCCAGCGCCCGCCCCGGTATTGCGGGAACTGATAAGCACGGCTCCCATAGCCGCCACCTCACCCAACGGTTTGTCAGTCAATGGCAATCAGGTCGCCCCCATGACACGCTAACTTATCGCGATATTGGTCAAAACCCGCCGTCCTTTATCAGCCACGATTGGATCGCGTCAGCGTTTACGCCTGAAGACCAGCGAGAACCCTGGATGCAGGAAGCGTTGGCAGAAAGCGACCTATTGGTGGATGAATTAATTGCTGCTGATATTGTGGTGATTGGCGCGCCGCTCTATAACTTTGGCATGCCAGCCGCCCTCAAGGCGTGGATCGATCAAGTGATAAGGCTTGGTCGTACAGTGGATCTCGATGCTACCAATCCCATTGCCCCTCCCATCCCAAAGCTCACGGATCGGCCAAGGCATGCCATCATTCTAAGCGCTAGAGGCGGTATAGGCTTTGACCCTGGTGGAGAAATGGCGCATATGAACCACCTCGAGCCAAACCTCGCCACAGCGCTTGGCTTTATTGGCATTACCCGACTCCACTACATCGCCATTGAGGGGCAGGAAGCGGGCGGTGAGCTAATGGCAAACTCTGTGGCCGAGGCGATAGGCAAGGTTGAAGCGCTGGTCGATAAACTACAGATGTCGCTAGAGACCACTCCGATATCCGAACCGGCCTAGATCTCCAAGGGAGCTATTTTCAAGTAAACAGCCAAGATTAATAGGTGCGGTGATCGCAAACCCAGGATATCCGCACCTTTTGAAGCTATTTAGCACTAGCGGCGAGTCGTGCACCTAACGCCACAAACAGCGCTCCCAGACTTCTATCCATCCATAAACCAACGCGTGGTTTGCTTTTCAGAAACGCACCCAGCTTAGCTCCAGCTAGCACCAAAGGGGGTTCTACGACAGCTGCCACCACAATAATCAAGCTGCCATGCAATAAAAGCTGCACTTGGGCAGTCCCAGCGCCCTCGACGATAAACTGCGGCAAAAACGCCAGGAAGAATAAGGCCACTTTGGGGTTTAGCGCTGACACCATCACCCCTTGCCGATAAACAGATGAGAGAGCTTTGCTATCCTTCTTTTCCGCTGCAATAAATTGATCGCCCCGTGAGAGCAGCATTTTAGCGCCCAGCCATATCAAATAAGCAGCACCTGCCCATTTAACAATCGAAAATGCCAATGCGGAGGTGGCCAAAATAGCAGAAAGGCCAACGGCAGCCATCACCACATGCAGCGCCGCGCCTGTCCAAACCCCGAACATGGCGGCAACACCATGTTGTCGTCCGCTACGTAACGTTTGCCCCAAAATGTAAGCAATATCTGGCCCTGGCGACAAATTAAGCAATAAAGCCGCAGATAGGAATGTCATCCAGTGAAATAATGTGTAGTCAAACATGCATGCTTCCCTCTGCGCTTAGTGACTGAGCGTAGCCAGGAACTGCCCATTCCCGACGGGTACTGTGCAGGTAGTGACATCAGCATCTGCCGATACCAACGTCATAAAAGAGTCCATTTCATCGGCGTGGGACGTGGCGTTGTCAACGACAAGAAGCCCGCCCCTGCGTAGTAAATGTTTAAGGGTAGGCCACCAAGCCACATACGCCGAACGTTTGGAATCCAGAAAAATAAGGTCATAGCTTTCGTCATGCAGGGCGCCGATCAGGCCGCCTGCTTCCCCACGCAGCTGGGTGATAAACGCAGAGAGGCCAGAAAGTTCAAAGTTCTTGGCGGCGAGTTCAAGCTTGAAGTCAGATTGCTCAATAGTTGTAACGTGCCCGCCAATCTTTTGCGCCGCCTGAGCCAGCCACAAGGTGGAATACCCGTTGGACGTGCCAATCTCAAGCACACGCTGAGCATTGGTTGCCTGGGTAAGCACCAACAGAAACTCCCCGGTATCACGGGTGATATTCAGCATTCGCTGTGGGCGCTCGGCGATTGCAGCATCGTTTTCCTGCCCAAATTGTTCTAATTCGACTAGCAGCGCTTGTAATGACTCGCTCAAACCCACCCCCCCCCTTTTCACTCCGTATTGGCTAATAGCCAGCTGTCTTACCACGTCTCTTCAGAGCCCGGCGGCCCCACATCGATCTGCATATCAGGGGCAATATCCACCACCCCTTTTACCCTTTTTAGCCGCTCAGCCGCGACCTCATCTGCCGACCCGGTAATACACCCGACCTCTTCGAGAATCTCCTTAACGGTCAACCCCTCCTCACTAAGGCGTGCGGCGATGTCATTGATCGATTGATCGTTAGAAATCGTAATTATCCATAGCGCTATCTTCGGCATCGATCATCCTCTCTTAGGGCGCTTGTACCAATCCGGCACCAATGCGGGATTCACGCGATGGCAGCGTTTGCACCGACGCCACCAACTGTTGCCACAGCTTCATCCCGCGCAATGACGAGTCAGACTGCGCCCAGAGCGCCGCGCAGCCTGCTACATGAGGCGCCGCCATGCTGGTGCCACTGATCGTTTTATGGCGACTCGGCCGTGGCCAGGAAGAAAAGATATCCCGCCCGGGCGCGGCAATCTCGATTTTGCCATGATTGGAAAAACGGGAAGGCATCAGGTTCTCATCGAGTGACGCCACGGACATGACGCTAGGCGAATTGGCGGGCGCACCGGTGCGTGCAGAGGCATTGCCCGCGGCGGCGATGACCAGGCACCCATTACGCAGTGCCGCCTCACCCGCATGAGTGTAGGCGGCCTGTACCGGGCTCTGGCTGCCGAGGGACATCGAGATCACTTCGCAGCGCTGGGCAATCGCCCAGTTCAAGCCTGCAAGTACGCCCGCTCCGGTGCTGCTGCCCGAGTTGGTCAGCACCTTGCCGACATGTACCTGGGCATCGAACGCGATCCCATAACGCCGGATATTGTCACCGGGCTCCTGAGGACCACAGGCGGTGCCGATACAGTGCGTGCCGTGCCCATTGATATCTTGAACCGGCTCCCCGACGAATGAGCGGGTAACGAACTCCCTGCCAGAGAAATCCGGGTGTCCAAGATCCACCCCGGTATCCAGCACGGCGACTTTAATTCCAGCGCCACTCCAACGGCTTTGCGGCACCTTGCACTGGCTCAGCCCCCAAGTCACCTCAAGCTCGTCCACCTCGCGTGACTCATTGCGCTCGTTACTATCAAGATCAACACCGAGGTCGCGCGCGATGGCACTCGTTGCCCGCAAAAAACCCCGCAGGTACTCAGATTTTTTAGAATCAGAGCTTTCAGAAAACGCAAAATACTCGGGCTCAATAATTTCGATCGGGCTGTCCGCTGCGATCTTATCGAAAACACTCATCCCGTGCTGTGCTAGGGCGCCACCGCCAACCAGTGCGACACCCAACGCCGGGAACACCATCGCCTCAGCATCTCCGGCCTCTTCCAGGCTGACGGCCTGATCGGTAAAGTCGCGCGCATCAGCCACCCGAAAGTTCTGAGCCTTGAGTGCCTTGATACCCTCTTCGACTCTTCCCTTGTGGTAACTGATAAGAAAGCGTCCCGTTTCCAGGCAGCTACCGCCACGCTCCAGAGCGGCCAGCAAAAGTTTCTCAGTGCTACAGGAAACAGAGTTAAGTGGCCCGCTCGAGTCAGAAGGCGAGCTGCCGCTTCCTTGAGGTTTTTTAGCCATCCTAGGCCTCCTTTTGCATTCGACTGTAAAACGTTATGATTCAAGTGCTTGATTATGGAAACCCTTGCGTCGTCATGTAGAAACTCACGGCTTTAGCTTAACGCACCTGGTGATCTTCGCCAGATTGGTGTCGCTTAGCGGGCCAATGGCGACAACGCCAACACCTCCTTGCGCAGTTCATGCTTCGACTTCTCTAACGAGGCGCCCCATGACGCGCACTCTTCCTTCTGTTCAGAGTCGTTGTCCGGACTTTCGCTGAAGGCACTCAGCCAGGCCTGCCGAGTACATAGATCCTGAAAGTCACCGAGCAGGCGCTGGCGGCGCTTCAATTCTGCCAGAAAGGGCTTGGAGCGCTTTGGATTCAGATCGGCCAGATAACGGATGCGCTTCACGCCCTTGCGAAGTTCGTGCAAAGCAGTGTCAGAGCTATCTGAAGACAGTGCTGCCAGACCCTCATCGTGACGCGCAATGCGCTTATTGAGCACCGCCTTGATGCGCTTGGGTGTCAGCTTGGCGAGCGCCTTACTCACGTCATCGGAAGCGATAAACCTCTGCCAGTTTTGCATTTCCTCAGCGTAGGCTGGCGCGCTTAACTGCTCGCAAAGGGCTTGGTGCCCTGCCCGCTGGCAATCCTGCAACCATTGCTGCAACCCCTGATAAGTCGCGGAAGAAAGCGGCGGCGGCGTATCGGCAATATCCTCCAGAAACACATCAAGGTCGCGGAGGTCACTGGTGGCCCGGGCACGGTGCTTGAGCCGTTTGAGAATTTTTTTCAGGCCAGGCACTTTGGTAATGGAACGTATGGATTCCCCCACGGCTCGGCTGCGACGCAGGTTAACCCGGTACTGATGCAAAAATTCAGCATCAACGCCCGCCATCACCCCTGGCTCAAGGGCCCTGACCATCCGGCACTGGTGCGTGAGCATGGCTCGGAGTTGTTTAGACGTGCTGCCCTTGCGATCAGGTGGCTTGGGGGCAAGACGCTTGAAAAGTGAATAGCTGGCCTCTTCCGGGGTCAGCCGCCCCACCAGCTCCGCACAGCCCTGTTCCATGGCTGACCAGGGCGTAAAGGGCAAAGTGAAATGCAGCACGCTGCCGGTAGGCAGCGAAGTCGGCGTTGCCTCATCGAGCCAACGGGCAAGATCAACCAGTGCCGGGTTGTGACCAATGACCAGCACTTTTTCAAGCTCATCAGGCAGTGCGTTGAGCCATGCAAGCAGCTCTTCACCATCGAAGGTGTAGAGAGCGTCATCAAGGTGAAGCTGATTGATGAGTGCGCTTTCAGGCAACTGCGCGGCGATGTCGTCGAGGGTTTCCCGCGTACGCGCCGCCGTGCTGACGTAAACCTGCCCCTCCAATGCTTGCCAGCGCTGTAGCACAGGCGCCATTGCCGTCGCCTGACGTTTTCCCCGTTTACGCAACGGCCGTTGGTGGTCGGTCATGTTGCCACTGGGCTGCTTGGCCTTGGCGTGACGCATTACGTAAAGGTGCCGCATGTGTGCCTCCTTATTGCGACATGCTTCACAAAGCCTAGTACACACCCCTATACTAGTGAATCCGTTTATCCGGCTTGACCACCCACCAGCTTGTCAGCACCAAGCCGCCAAATACGCTGTAAACGATGCCAAACACCCAGTCCGGGGCGCTGTAGTAAAGCAGGCTATGCAGCCAATGCTGAATAAAAGACCCGGCATAGGTGGCCGCCCCCGCCTCGGCTCTGAGCAACATCTCCCAGGTCGTCAGCGGGCAGATCATTCCCAGCCAGGCTTGCCCCACGACGTAACCGATGGCGCATAAGTGCACGATACGAAAAACGCGATGACGCACCCACTGCCACGCCAGGAAGTACCCTGCGTAAATAGCCAACAGGCCAAATACCACGAAGGCTACAAATAGTACGTGGAGTATCAGGATAACGTCTGCGAGTAACAGCAGTAGCCACTCTTCAGATATCACGATTCATTCCATGGACGCTTCAGGCCCGCAATGGCAGCGCTGTGCCAATTGCCATGAAAAGACCTCCACAAACGCGATTAAACCCACGCCCGGCACGCTCTAACCAGTGCCGGATACGGCTAGCGGCGCTTGCAAGGATGAATTCCGCCAAAAATTCCGTCATCACGAAGGTCGTGGCCATGATCACAAACTGATGCACCAGGCTATTTTGCGGGTCGAGAAACTGCGGCAAGAAGGCGCTAAAGAACAGCAGCACTTTGGGGTTTGTTATCGAGGCAAGCGCCCCTTGGCGGAAAAGCGACCAACCGCTGGTCACCCTTTCGTCAGCATCAGCTGTCGTGGAAATCGGCGGTGAGCGCCATACCTGAATACCAAGCCAGATGAGATAGGCACCCCCTACCCACTTGAGCACGGAAAGCCAGATGACGGAAGACTTGACCAGCGCCCCAATGCCAAACATGCAGAGGGCTATCACGATGACAAACCCTATCGCACCGCCTGAAATAGTGAACAGCGTCTTGCGACTTCCGTGAAGCACCCCATGCGTCAAGGCGAGCAGCCCATTGGGGCCAGGCGACAGCGACAAGCCCACACAACTGACGAAATAGATCAACCACATATCGAGCTGCATTGATAAACTCCTGAACACCCATCATTAAGTGCCTAAAAGATTCAAGCACTCGCTGCCGACGATAATCGGTAATCCTGGCATACCTGGCCGATGGAATGCACTTTTTACTACGCTTATGCGGCGCTCGCTGTATTCCTCCACATCTCGGTAGGGCGTACACTCTCAAGATATCGGTTCTCGCCTGGGCGCTTGTTGGGTTGCCTAGGTGGGTGCAGGCACGGGAGTACGAAGACAGCATATATGTGGCCGTTAGCTCGACTGGGTTCGACGTCTGACAGCCCCTTAGATTTTCACAAGTCGGCCTCAGAATTCTGAGCCTAACCACAGAGAATGGAACTATGGCTCAATCAAAGCTGTTCACCCTGGACAAGTTACGCTTTGCTTTTGGTCGGATTAACGAGCGTCTTTGGGTCAAGCCACTGCTCCTTTGCGTGCTTTCTATTGGCGGTACATTCATCGCTATGCTCGCTGACACGATGGGGCTGTCGAGTGTGCTACCCGATATCACCCTGGCGTCTGTCGAATCGCTACTGACCATCATGGCATCCAGCATGCTGGTGATTGCGACATTTGCAGTCGGCTCCATGGTCGCCGCTTATGCATCTGCCAGCACCGGGGCTACGCCCCGCTCCATCCCGCTGGTGATTGCGGATGACGTTACCCAGAACGCATTGTCGGCGTTTATAGGCGCCTTCATCTTCAGTATTGTTTCGCTGATAACCCTCCAGAATGACATGTTTGACGCGGCAGGCCGGTTTGCAATCTTCGCACTCACGCTTTTGGTGTTTGCTATTGTCATCGTTACGTTCGTTCGCTGGGTGGACAGAATCGCCCGGCTAGGCAAAGTGGTGAATACCATTGAGAAAGCGGAAAAGGCAGCAGGCGACGCACTGGACCGCCGCCGACATGCACCTTCGCTCGGCGCGTTGACAGCCTCCCCGCATCAAGCGGCTAATAAGGGCGTTCCCATCTGTTCTTCAAAAGTTGGCTATGTCCAGCATATCGACCTGGAGGCATTACAAGCCTGTGCTGAAGCGCACAATTGCCACGTAACGGTAGCGGTACTGCCGGGTACCTTTGCTCATACACGCCTTCCACTGCTTCATATTGATAAAGACGTCGAACAATGCAAGGCGTTCGAGAAAGAGGCTTTTTCCAGTGCCTTCACAATTGGCTCAAGCCGTACCTTTGAAGATGATCCTCGCTTCGGGCTGCTGGCGTTGTCCGAAATCGCCGACAAAGCGCTGTCGCCGGGCATCAATGACCCGGGAACCGCGATAAACGTTATTGACACATTTGTGCGACTATTTACCCTTTGGCAATCCCCCGTAGAGATAGACCGGTTGCAAGCGATTACCTACCACCGTATCTCAGTGCCAGAACTACTGATCGACGATCTGTTCGACGATGCCTTTACGGCAATTGCCCGGGACGGCGCGGAGATGGTTGAGGTGTCGATCCGATTGCAGAAAGCCCTGTTCGCTCTGGCCGGAACAGGTTACAGTGCGATGGTGGCGGCCGCCCGAAAACATTCAAGAATGGCACTGGCCCGTTCAGAAATCGCCATGTCGCTTCAAGACGATATCGATGCTGTGCGCAAAACTGCTGAGTTTTCGGCATGGCCCCCCATAACAGAACCAAACTCACCATAAAGGGTATTCGACTCGATTGATCCCCCCTTTGCCGCGAACCCCGTAGCCCATGATCAACAGCCACCTTGGCCATCATCACCGGCCAGTCCCAGGTAAGCACCTACCATTCATGTCAACCGAGAGACTGTTAAGCTACACCCACTCAAGGCTTGGAGCCTCCGGAAGGTTCGGAACGATTCAGTATGGCGCCGCCCTCAAACTCCGGAGCCGTATTTTCCAATCGCGCCCGAAGGCGGGGTAGTTGCGAGGGGTAATGCTGCTGTATAAACGTCACCAGCCCTTCACGAATAGCGCATCGCAGATCCCAATTCTGGTTGGAGTTAGGTGCACTCATAAGGAAGCGCACCTGTATCGCCTGTTCATTGGCGTCGGTCACCTGAACCGTCGCCACCTTGCCATCCCACTGCTTCATCGTATCCAGCAAGCGCGAGAACTCCTGGCGCAGAGGCTCAATGGGCATGGTGTAATCCACCCAGATAAAGACCGCGCCCTGCAAATCCGCTGTGTTCCGCGACCAGTTCTGGAAAGGGTTCTCGATAAACCACTGCAACGGTACGATAAGCCGACGCTGATCCCACACCCGCAGGACGACATAGGTTGCGGTCACTTCCTCGACCCAACACCACTCGCCCTCCACAATCAGCACATCATCAATGCGGAACGGCTGGGTGAGCGCAATCTGAATGCCCGATAACAGGTTACTGAGTACCGGCCGTGCCGCAAAACCAAGGACAATACCGCCAACACCGGCAGACGCCAGCAGACTGGCGCCTACTTTCTGTACCGGTTCGAAGGTCATCAGCGCGGCACCGAAGCCCACGATGACAACGAGGACATTCAGGCAACGGACCAGGAAGCGTGTCTGTGTCTCTACCTTGCGGGCCCGTTTCCACTGTCCTTCCAACACCGGATTCAGAAACACGATAACGTCGCCAATGACGGAGGTCAGACGAACGGCCGCCCACGTCAGTGACAGAATCAGTAGCAAAGTGGCCATCTGCTTCAACGGACTCAAGAGCAACAGGCCATCCGGAGCGCCATCAAGCATCGCCCTGAGTACCAGCAGGCTGATAACCAAGCCCAGCGCCTTGTCAACCGCGTCCAGAAATAGCCGGGGGACGGTTCGCCGTTTCGAAAAATGGCGGATCACCGCTAGTGTCAGCCGGTAGAGGAAGTAACTGGCGATCACGGCAAGCAACGTCAAGATGCCCGGCAACATCCAGGCCTGTAAACCAGCTTCCAAAGTTTTCAGCATTGCCCTTCCTTATATACGGTGGCCCCAGCCCGAATAACCTAAAATATGCGATTCGGAAAGGCCAGAAAGTCACCCACAGACTTTGATAAATCTCTGCAACTGTACGCACTTATGAAATTAGCGTCTCTCCCAAAGATCCTCTTCGGATGTTGCGCCCTCTGCCACGCTAAAGGCACTCGCGGACACGCTGCACCAGGCGCTGCGTGTTATGCCTGGCGCACAACCAAGACGCCCCCGGCATTCCGGGGGCGTGGGTGTTGCTAGGTTCTGAATTTACCGAGAGTGTCATTCGCTCTCATTGAGGACCGCGTCCGGGAAGTAACGACGCAACATCCGATTCTGGAAGTCGTCCACGAAGCGGCTGTTGATGATGATGATGAACCGCTCGAAGGGTGCCTCGCTGTCGAGCTGTTTGATTCCATCGACACTGTGGAATAGCCGGTCATCGCGCAGATGAAGGATATCACCCGGATCCATGGTGATATCGACCAAGGGTTGCGTGCCGGCCTTGTCTGCGTAGAGGTGGTTCTTAGCGCCCGCCACGTTTTCCCGATTGATGACCAGAATGCTGAGCGCCTTGCAGCCATCGGCATGAATTCCCTGTCCCTGAAGGGGGTCGATGTTGCCTTCTCCACGAACACCGGTGATCTGCATCAGAATGGGTTCGTGCGCACCGATACTCCACAGCCTTGCCCAGGCGCGAACGAAGGCCTTTACATCGGCGCGTAGCATGAACTCCCGAGTCAGCGGATCATAGTATCGCAGGCGATCCGCCATGCTTTCCGCGTCGTTGAAGGCCCCTCCCTGGGCCATGGGGCATTGGCCCATATCCTCGACATCTCCCTGATCATTCAGGGCAAGCCATGACATCCGCTTCCATCGCTGGTTGACATAGGGATCGCGCGGCAGGTCAGCGGTAAACCCCTGCCAGGCGGTCAGATCGATTCGCTCCCGAATATCGGTTTTCGCCCAATCCTGTTGTCTCAGCGCCCCGGTTACTCCCGGATTCCAATAATCGGCGAGTGAATCGGCAGGCATGGAGGTGGGGTCGAAACCGTGCTTGAGGGTATCGAGTTTCATGTTGGTACTCTCCTGTTAACTGGGCAGAATTGCCCGGTGTTGCCGGTGTAAACATCGCGGTCAACAGGAGAAAAATGAAAAGATTTGCAAGGATAAGTCAAAGAAATGTACTAAATAAGCATGATTTTTTTGAAAACAGTATCAGACCGTTGATGAGGTATATATGTAGGTTTTCCTGCCAATAGGTGTAGGATAATCACAACGAAGTGCCTATCTTTACCATTACGATGGCCCTTGACAGTGTTGTTTCTTTAAGTGGATCCCATGACTGCCAGTGATTCCCGACATCACAGAGATCCGGAACGCCTGAAGAAGAATCGCAGGAAGTCTTCCGGTGCGCTCGTGTTGAAGATGTCAAAGACACCTTCAACGGATGGCATCGATTCGCATGATGCCGGCAGGGAAGAAGTCGAGTTAGTTCGCCGCCAGTATCTGGAAAGTGAGCAGCGATTCCGCGCCCTGCTGGAGAGCCTGCCGAAGGTGGCGGTTCAGGGGTATGATCGCGAGCGGCGGGTGATTTACTGGAATGAAGGGAGCACTCGTCTCTATGGCTATACCGCTGAGGAAGCACTGGGACAGTTACTGGAAGATCTGATCATCCCTGCCTTCATGCGTGACGAAATGGTCCAGGCGCATGCTGCCTGGATCAATGAAGGCGTCGACATACCCCCCGGTGAACTCGAGCTCAAGCATAAAACCGGTGAACTGGTATCGGTCTTCTCGCAGCATCTGATGCTCAATGAGCATACCGACTCACCCTTGATGTTCTGCGTGGATGTCGATCTTTCCGACCAAAAGCGCGCCCACCGTGATCTGGAATTCGCCACCCGTTTCGACAGGCTCACCCATCTCCCTAACCGCCAGACCTTCGAGGTCGACCTGGACAGTCTGCTGGATGCCTGTCGACGCCAGGGCAATGGCCTGGCAACCATCTACCTGGACATCGATCACTTCGTCGAGATCAATGATGCCCTTGGCTATGATCAAGGGGATCGCCTGCTCGTTGAGCTGACTCGGCGACTGAGAGAGTGCCAGCGAGTCGCTGATCTGGTATCCCGTGTCTCTAGCGATGAATTCGTGCTGGCCTTTCCCGGCGTCCACTTGGACCCCGATGTCAGACGGGTCGTACGTCATATCCAGAATGTCTTTCGGGAACCTTTCGTCCTGGATGGTCGGGAGCATCATGTCACGGCCTGCCTGGGCGTGACGCTCTTTCCCGAGAATGGTGAATCGTCACGCGAATTGATCCGTAATGCCGATGTTGCCAAGAATCGTGCCAAACTTGAGGGTCGCGGCACTGTACGTTTCTTCCAACAGAAACTCCATGATGAGCTGGTTCGCCAGCACGACCTCTCGGCCCGACTGGAGGAAGCCCTGGATAACGGTGAGTTCTCCCTCCACTACCAGCCCCAGGTCTCGGCGGCTAGTGGGCGAATAGAGAATCTCGAGGCTTTGATACGCTGGGAGCCTGCCGAGGGCCCGACGATCTCGCCTGGCGAGTTCATCCCCCTGGCCGAGCGTTCCGGTTTGATCCATCGCCTAGGCGAATGGGTCATCGAAGAGGCTTGCCGACAGCAGGTCGAATGGCGTGCCAAGGGGTTTCAGGAGCACCGCATCGACATCAATGTATCGGGTCGTCAACTAGTGCGCCCTGATGCCTTCAAGAACTTCGAGGACTCGCTGCAGCGTCACGGCTTAGCTCCGCGGGATATCGGCATCGAATTGACCGAGAATGTCCTGATCGAAGCCGACGAGACCGTCCTCGAGGACCTGCGGCGCCTCTATCATCGCGGTTTTCGCATTGCTATCGACGACTTCGGGACGGGCTATTCCTCCCTGAGCTACCTCAAGCACTTTCCAGCCACCGCCCTGAAGATCGATCGCTCCTTCATCCACGACGCTCCCACACAACCGAAGGATAGGGCCATCATGGAAGGAGCCATCTTCATCGGCCATCGGTTGGGATTGGAAGTGGTGGCCGAGGGCGTCGAGAACGCCGAGCAGTTGTCATTGCTTCGCGAAATGCACTGCGACCTCGTGCAGGGGTTCTTCTTCTACCGCCCGATGCCTGCCAAGGAAATCGAACGCCTGCTGGGCGGTTTTGTGCCTGGTAATGAAGAGCCGTCGAGCTGAACCGCGTCGTGATTTGACATACCCCCGGGCTTTCAGTTGGCCGACCGTGCCTTTATCGCACGCCTAGAAACGGCACCCTTGGCCGCTCAGTCATTCGTCCGACGGCATGACGATTCAGCTCCATCAGACTGTCAGCACAGCATTTACCAGCCAGCCGTTGTAGACCACTAACCCCAGCAGTAGCAGGCTCGCTTCGATACGGTTGATCCGCCCCTTTCCGCGAATCCCAAAGCCCATGATGAACAGGCCAACGACCATGGCCATCATCACCGGCCAGTCTCGGCGCATGACCTCCGCGGAAAGCGCCTCCATCGGTGCGATAACACCCGCGATGCCCACCACCGCTAATAGGTTGAACATGCAGGAACCCACGACGTTGCCAATGGCAATATCGTGCTCCCCCTTGCGAACCGCGGCGATCGAGGATGCCAACTCCGGGAGCGAGGTACCCAGCGCCACGATCGTTAATCCGATGATGAGGTCACTAACGCCCAGGGCACTCGCCACCGAGACGGCACCCCAGACCAGCATCCGCGAACTCACCAGCAGCAGCGCCAGTCCTACCAGGAGCCACAGGATGGCCCGGCCAAGCGTCATGGCGGGCGATGAGAGTTCCTGTTCAGTCTCTGCGGCTAATGGGTCACCCTTGCCACGCAGCGCTGCCCAGGTCGTCCAGGCCATCAGGCCGAAGAACCCCATCAGTAGCAACACGGACTCCAGCCGACCCAGTTGGTCATTCCAGAAGAATGCCCCTGCCACGCCGCCAAACAGCAACAGCAGCGGTAACTCGCGGCGAATGATCGTCGAATGCACCGCAATCGGCACGATAAGCGCCGTCACTCCGATGATCAGGCCAACATTGTAGATATTGGAGCCCAGCGCATTGCCGAGGGCCAGTTCGGGATTCCCCTCCAGGGCCGCCATGATGGACACGACGATCTCGGGTGCCGAAGTACCGAACCCGACGATGACCATGCCGATCACCAACGACGGTAACCCGATGTGCCCAGCCACCGCCGAGGCGCCATCAATGAAGCGGTCAGCACTCCACAGGAGCAGTAAAAAACCCAGGATGATGGCCAGAATCGGTAAGATCACGACGTCTCCTTAACGTTGCCAGTGGCACTGTATGTAGCCCGCCTTCTGATTATGCAGAACAGTCGGCAGGCGAGGCATTCTGGTAGGTTGCCAAAGCGTCTTCCATGGATGTTGTGAGCACCTTGATACGAGATTCGTGGGCGGGATGAGTCGAAAGAAACTCTGGAGGCTGACCTCCTCCAGCAGCGGCCATGTTGCGCCACAGGGCCACACTCTGTTGCGGATCAAATCCCGCCCGGGCCATGATCGCCAGACCCATCAGGTCGGCCTCTTCCTCATGAGTCCTGCTGAACGGCAGACTAATGCCGATCTGGGCGCCGATGCCCAACGCCTGCATCAACTGCTGATGCCCCAGTTCCCCCTCTCCCAACAATCCCACAACCAAAAGCCCGGCCTTGATGCCGAGTTGTTGGGTGAGTCGCTCATTACCATGGTCAGCCAGCACATGGGCTACTTCGTGTCCGATAACCGCCGCAAGTTGAGCGGGCGTCTCGGCCACTCGCAGTAAACCGGTATGCACACCGATGCGCCCTCCGGGGAGAGCGAAGGCGTTGGGAGAAGCATCCTCAAAGACGACAACGTCCCAGCGCTCAGGGAAAGCGAGCTCTGGGTAGCTTGCCTCAGCGCCAGCCACCACTTTCTCGGCCACACATTGCACCAGCTCATTCACCTGCGCATCACGTGATACCGGCTGGCGATTGAGTAACTGGTCGAAGGCATTCTCCCCCATTTGGGCCATCAGGTTTTCAGGCACCAGTGTCAGTTGGGAACGCCCTGTTGGCGTCTCATCACAGCCCGCCAGCAATGTCAGCAGCAGCATGAACAACAGGTGGAACGGGAATCGCAGACGCATCAATGGCCTCGCCAAGAGTCAGGTAACCTGCAGCAGGGTATAGGGCGCCTCGCAGGCATGTCGTTCATCACGCTCATCGACGCTGCCTAGACCGAGATGCCGATCATTGTCGTAAGCAACAAACAGTCGATCATGATCCAGCACGGCAAGCCCCTCAGCCTTGTGCTCAAACTCCAAGGGCAGTCCTTCAGGAGTGGTCACAAGTGCCGGGCTGCTGCCCGCCCGAAAATCGCCCAGGCTTACCTCCCAGAGGTAACCACCGATGCGTTCTTCACCGCCTTCCTTCACCTCGAAGCTGTTGAGCAGGTAAAGGCGTGCATGGTAGGGATCATACTCCAGACTCGATAAACCGCAGTCATAACGGACCGCCGGGTGATTGCCGGGATCAAAGGCGTAGTGCTCGCGCATTTTATCGATAAACACCAGGTTACCAGTGTCGCTAATCTCGTAATGAGCGCCCACGATACGGCTTACGTAACTAAAGTCATCATGCGCCCGCCCCTGTTCGCGGATACCGAACAACAGTAGGCCATCGCCGCGCTCTCCAGGTATCGCAGCGAGCCCCTCAACTTTGTAATAAGGGAAGCCAACAGCATCGTCGAGCTTGGTGCGTAGTTCCAGGGAGCCCTCGACACCATCCCGTGGGTCGGGGTCTACTGCCTGCACTTTTTCAGGTTCGCCCAGCGGCCAAATCAGCAAGTGGTTATAGTCGTTAAGGGTATGGCTTTCACTGTCGATTCGATCGAAACCTGTGGTTGCCAGTACGTAGCGGCCATCCGCCGTGAGGGATAAATCCTCGTACTTGACAGCCTGTTTGATCAACGGCGTTGTATAGTATTCCAGTTGGCCCTCATCTGGCCCTTTTGCGGTCATTGGCATGGCAAATACCGCCGAACGTTCCTCGCCGGGGACCGGCTTGTCGCTGGCCAGGATCAGCCGCTTGCCGTCATAGAGCACAGCGGAGACCTCGGCATTGACCAGTTTTCCTTGCTCATCGCGCAACCCAGCGGGAAAGCAGTGGATAGTTCCTTGCTGTAGGATTGTTGCATGCGTCATGGTTTAAGGTCCTTGCGACTGCCAAAAGTGGAGCGAAGCTTAGACCTTAGCGCCAGGCGTCGAGCGCCCCAGAAGCTCTGGAAACGTTTCGTCGCTGCCGCGTTTGCCTTACGTCGCACAATGTGAACTACGTATGGCCTGTTATGTTGGAAATCAAGCGGCTTATCGACACCCACTAGCAATAATGACTGACCAGAGGAGAGTTAAATGAGTACTAAAGAAGAGAGGGATGTAGAAAAAGGCTACTCAAAGGCAGACTTTGTGGCCAAGCTGCGTCGGTTGGCAGATTCCATCGAGAACGGTGAGCGTTTCGATATTCAGATTGCAGGCGAGCGTATCTACGTCCCCGTGCGAGCGGCGTTCACCATCGAACACGAGCGGTCAGATGATGAAGAAGAAATAGAGTTTCAGATCAAATGGCACCATGAATAGCGCCCGGCATTGACCTGACGTGGCGGCGAGGCTTTGCATGGCGGAAGCGGCGCTAATTATGGTCGACTGAGTAACAGCAAGCCGCTAGCGCGTGCGTGATTTGCGCCGGGAGTAGTGGCGCAACGCAAATAGCAGCAAGATGCCAAGCCCCAGACCGGCCAGCGACAGCATGACATCGCGCGGGTCACTGGCCGTCACAAGCGCACCCAACTGACTGCCCAGCAGGGTGACGGCGGCGAGCCCCGGCACAATGCCAAGGGTTGAACCGACCATGTAATCGCGAAACTTGATGTGAAACGCACCCGCCATCATATTGGTAAGGGTAAAAGGTGCCAATGGGAGCAGGTTAATCAGCGTCATTGCACGAATGCCACGACGGGACAGGTAGTGCGAAAGCCCCTTCATGTGTTTGCCACCATGGTTCAGCAACGCCTCGCGTCCCAGGCGATGCCCTACAGCATACGACACTACTGAGGATGCCAGCGTCCCCATCGTTGCATAAACAAACCCCCATACCGGACCGAAGATCAAACCGGTGACGGCCACCAGGATACTCAGTGGAAACATCACCAAAAGGGCGAGCACATAGACGATCGTCACCAGCACAAACACCCAAGAAGAATCTCGCCACTGAGGGGATGCGGCTACCCAGGCACGGAGGCCATTAACCGTCACAATGTCATTGACCGTCAGCCATTGCCATAACCCACCGAGTGCAAGCAGCAATGCTAAAACACTTAGCGCTATTGTAACGGGACGCACCATCCGCTTTTTCTCCCCAAATCCGATTGCAAACATGGTAAAAAATTGGGTTGTCGACGCGCGGGCACGTTTGTGTCAGCTTATCGCCCCTGTTACCCACCCAGCCAGGAGACACTCCGAGTGCCCCGCCAGCGACTCATTTCGTGGTTTTTCTATCTCAACCTTGCCCTTATTGCTGCACTGCTGGGTTACAAAGCTTACCTGAATTTTTTTGAGCAGGACTTTGCCAGCGCTCACGCCGATCAGGTCAACGCCATTGAGTCGATGCTTACCGAACGTGAGACGTACCGTTTTGCCGTGCTGGGCAACATTAACAACTCGGTGGGCATTTTTGAGCGCAAAATTATCCCTCGCCTCAATCGCGAGGGCTATGACTTTATCATCTCGGCTGGCAATGCTGTCGCCAGCGGTGGCGAAGACAAATACCGCGCACTGTTTGGCACCCTCAGTTATTTGGATATGCCATACCTGCTAACCTTCGGCCCCCACGAGGAAAGCCGACTCGGTGGCTTTCGCTTTTACGACCACTTCGGCCCCTATCACTTCAGTTTTGCGGCAGGAAAAAGCCGCTTCACCTTTCTTGACAGCACCGGCACGACCGATTTTGGCTGGCAAATGCGGTGGCTTGATGAAGTGCTCGCCGCACGGCGCGAACCTAACCAGTTTCTGTTCAGCGCCCACCCACTCTACCCGGTGGACCACCCAGGGCTTTTTGGCCTAGACGATGACCACGACTATCACCTTGAGAACCCCGCACGCCAAGGTTTGACCCGCCAGATCGAGCAGGCCGACGTGGATGCAGTGTTCTCTTCGCTGGTGCCGCTGTTTGACCGCCAGCAGCATGGGGGCACCACTTACATCACCACCGGCGGGGCTGGCGGATTAGTGCTCAATGATGACGAAAGTTACCACCACTTTGTCTCCGTCAGCGTTGACGGTGATGAAATCCAGATAAGCGAACGGCGCCTGGATATCGGCCAGCACCCGATCTGGCGCACGCTGGAAAGTTTGTGGTTTTTTATCTACTCACTGTTTTACGTTGGCTACCTGAACTTCATCCTGATCGTTTCCACGTTCATTGCCATCGCGCTCTGGTTATACAAGCGGATTTTCACCGAGCAGGATTACTACCCTGATTTTGATATTGACCCGGATGCCGGTGGTAATACGCCACTTCACGTGGCCATGTTCACCAATAACTACCTGCCATTTATCGGTGGCGTACCGATATCCGTTGAGCGCTTAAAACGCGGTTTGAAAGGGCTTCATAATAGCGTCTTGGTCGTCGCCCCAGGCTACCCCCATCAGCCTCCCGACGAGGAAGCTGACATACTGCGCCTGGCCTCGCTTTTGCCCATGGGCCGCCACAAAGAGTTTCGCTTGGCGAACATTTTCTCTTGGCGTTTGGTTAAGCGTGTGCGCGCCTTTGCTCCGCAGGTGATTCACGTTCACCACCCGTTCTGGATCGGCCGCGCCGGTCAGCTATTGGGCCGGTTATTGAGAGTACCCGTGGTTTACACCTACCACACACGCTTGGAGCACTACGCTCACTATGTGCCACTACCAGGGCCGTTGTTTCGCAATTTGATTTCCCACGCCCTGGTGAAGCGCTTTGCCAACGGCTGCGATGCGGTCATTGTTCCCACCAGCTCCGCCGAAGAGTACATGCGGATTATCGGCGTCAAACAACCCATCTTCGTCCAGCCGACGGGCATCGAATACGCGCGTTTTGCCACCGCTGACAGTGCCATGCTCGACACGCTACGCCAACGCTACCGGCTTGAAGGCAAACGCGTGCTGGTGTCAATTTCACGCCTGAGCAAAGAGAAGAACATCGACTTTATGCTCGATGGTTTAGCGCTTTTACGCGATAGCAGTGAGCACGACTTCCACTTGCTACTGCTTGGGGAGGGCCATGACCACGAGCGATTGCAGGCACGTATCGAAGTGCTAGGCCTTAGCAAGCACGTTACATTGGTGGGTGCCGTCCCTCCCGACGAAGTGGCTTGCTACTGCCACCTGGCCGAGCTTTTCGTCTTCGCTTCCCGCTCGGAAACGCAAGGCATGGTGGTACTCGAAGCCATGGCAGCGGGACTGCCGGTTGTGGTAATCCGCTCCAGCGGTATCGAGGATATCGTTCAGCACGGGGTTAACGGCTACAAAACAGCCCCCGACCCCCAGGCTTGGTGCGGACGAATCGACACCCTGCTCAGCGACGATACATTAAAAGCACGCATGAGCGAGCAAGCCTCGCACTGTGCCGCCGAACACCGTATCGAGCAGTTTGCCACAGCAGTGCTACGTGTTTACCGCTACGTGATCGAAGCACGACGTAAGTCACATGCTGATTAAACGTGCGAGTCCCAACGGCTTAATGGCTTGACTGACCCGGACTTATGACACATGAGCCTGTCGAAATAGCAGTGGCTGCTTTCAAACAACGCAGACTTGGCCATGGGGGTAGCAAAAAATGGGAAGAGATGGATATCTATTTAACGTCCATCTATATATATTCCACTCGTCGAACTTCTAACGACGTGGATGAGGGATGCATAAGAGATGAGCTTGGCCAATGTATTGCGTGCTCTTCCTGGTAGCTTGAAAAATCAACGCCCCTCCCTAAGTGACATTCTGGACGCTCTCGATGAGCGTGCGACTCCTTTGGTATTAATGCTTTTCGCGATCCCTGCGATTGTGCCCACTCCCGGCATTCCCGCTGGCATGGTGTTTGGGACAGCGCTAGCCTTCATTGGCATGCAGATGGCTGTCGGCGCCAAGCGTATCCGGCTGCCTTCGCGTATTGCCCAACTGCGTATCGGAATTGAGCAGCTGGAGCGGGTCCTGGGCAAGGCAACGCCTCATCTCGAAAAGCTTGAACGGCGCCTAAGCGCACGCCTGGCCTGCCTTAACACACCGCTGGCGATTCGCAGCATCGGCGTCGTCATTTTCATCATGGCCGTGTTGATAGCGCTCCCGATTCCATTCGGCAATACGCTGCCCGGCTTGGCAGTACTGATTTTGTCGTTAGGCCTCGCCCAGCGGGATGGCATCGCTGTCGTCGCCGGACTCGGCCTTGCCCTGATAGCCGGTGTGGTCTCCACAGCCATCATCGGCAGTAGTTGGTGGCTCATCGAAAGCTTCTTCAACGGGCCGCTCATCACATCAACCTGATGCGAAAATCATCATGACAAGGCGGTAATCAGCACGCCCTAACAGGACCCATCGCTTATAGAGACGGACAGGAGCCCCGCCCAGAAAGCGTACGGAACTTTGTAAAGTGACTGCTGTAATAAAAATGCTGTCATGTTACATGCACTCGAAAGACAGGAGTCAAACGTGATGCCCAAGTTCCATTCGCCCTCTTGGCTGATAAGCTTAGCGCTATTGATGATGCTGGCAACGCCAGCGCTCGCCGAAACACGGCTTCCAGACTTTACGGAGTTGGTCGACACGGCCGCGCCTGCCGTGGTCAACATCTCGACCACTCGCGATGCCGACGGGACAATGACTTCCTCCCGGCAGTTCGGCGGAGAGGAGGTCCCGGAGATCTTTCGCCACTTCTTTGGCGACCGTTTCCCGATGCCGCCTGGCGGCGCACCCCGTCATGATGACGAGCCGCGCCGGTCACTGGGGTCAGGCTTTATCTTTGATGAAGACGGCTACATCATGACCAACGCCCATGTGGTCAAGGATGCCGACAGAATTCTGGTGCGCCTCAACGACCGCCGCGAGCTTGAGGCAGAATTGATCGGGGCCGATGAGAAGACCGGCGTGGCGGTCCTCAAGGTCGAGGCTGACGACCTGCCCACCCTGGAGCTAGGCGAGTCCAATGACCTCAAGGTCGGCCAGTGGGTCGCCGCCATCGGCTCGCCCTTTGGCTTTGATCACTCTGTAACCTCCGGCATCATAAGCGCCATTAACCGCACCCTGCCCCAGGACGTCTATGTCCCCTTCATCCAGACCGATGTCGCGATCAACCCTGGCAACTCAGGCGGACCTCTGTTCAACCTGGATGGCGAAGTCGTGGGTATCAACTCCCAGATCATCACCCGTAGCGGTGGTTATATGGGCCTTTCATTCGCCATCCCCATCGATGTGGCGATGGATGTTGCCAAACAATTGCGTGAAGACGGCTATGTGAGTCGCGGCTGGCTCGGCGTCAGCATCCAGCCGGTGTCCAAAGACCTGGCTGAATCCTTCGGTATGGAACAGGCCGAAGGCGCCTTGATCGCCGAACTCGACCCCAGCGGCCCAGCGGCGGACAGTGGCCTCCAGGCAGGCGATGTCATCCTGGAAGTCAACGGCCAGGAGGTGGACCACTCCACCACGCTGCCGCGCCTGGTCGGTAAGACGACACCCGGCGAAGAGGTCGAGCTCTCTATATTGCGCGACGGCCAGAATGAGACCGTCACGGTAGAGGTGGGCGAGTGGCCGAATGCCGGTCCTCATCAATCAGACGGCGATCCACTTCGACTCGGCATCGCGGTCCAGCCGCTGAACGACATGGAGAAACGTCAGCTCGGCATCGAACATGGGGTACGCATCGTCAGGGTCGACCCGACCGGCCGCGCCGCTGCCGCTGGCATTCGCCCCGGCGATGTGCTGGTCAGCATCGGCCAGCAGCCGATTGAAAGCCCAGGCCAATTGGAGGAAATGCTGACCAATCTGTCTGGCAATCAAACGCTGCCTGTGCTGCTCAATCGCGAAGGCCGCGCCTACTTTGTCGCCATTCGCCTTGGCGACGAGGACTGACGTCTAAGAGAAAGCTCACCCACGTCAGCGCATCGGTGGCACAAGTCACCGATGCGCTTTTTCATAGCGGCTCGAGGCGGTGGTCGTCGTGGGGCTCATCCCTCGCCATCAAGCCGAATCCCAGGAGATACGAGTCACCGGCAACACCAAGGCTGTGAACATTCCCTTATTCGATTTTATTAGCATTTGCTATACCTCATCTATAAAACATCCAGTCGAAACAAGGAACGGGGGGTCGTAACAAGAATATGTTGGCGATCATCAGCATCGCTAATCCAGTGATTGAGCCAACCGTAAGTATCGCGGTAAGTATGCTTATCCTCATGGCGTGTCCACGGCCAATCGCTGCCCCACACCAATTTATCGCGCCCAAGATGATGTAACAGAGCTTGAACGTGCGGCTTTAAATCGGCCACCGGTGAACGATAAGGAGCCGAGAGTTTCACCCAGGTTCGTTCTGCCTGCCCGGCCTCAAGCAGCAGACGACACCCGGGATCTTGCCTAGGGACGGCTTCGACAGGCAGTCCAATATGATCGATGACTAACTTCACGCCATGCTCATGTAACGCTGGAAAAATTTCAGGCAGCCGATTTCCTTCCAGGTGTAGCTCAAGATGCCAGTCCATGGCTTTCAGATGATCCAGAAAATCTATCCATTGAGGATCCTGGAGGTTTGGCAATGCGCTTCGCCCCTCAATGAGATTCCACCTCACCCCCACAATGCCAACAGCATCAAGAGCGGCTATTTCCTCAAGCGTTGTCTCCTTGGCTAGCTGAACGACGCCGCGATATGAATGATCGATTTTGGCAAGAATTTCAAGCAGTTGCCGATTATCATTGCCCAGAAAGCTCGGCTGGACCAATACGCCGCCGCTTAATTGGCAACTGGCGAGATTCTCTTGCCAATCCGCAAGCGGCGCAGGACGTGAGGGGCTGTAGTTAGAGCCTTGGACATTGTTCACAGGCCCGTAAACATGAGCATGACAATCAAAACCTGCTTTCACTTTGGCACCTCATAACGTTATCCCTGGAGGTTTCTCATCGGCTAGCTTGTTATACATAAGTATAGTTCTCTAGAGAACTGGTTGACTGGAAGTATACACGGGTCTTCAATGACCTCAAGAAATCAACGATAACCATTGGGTGAGCCTATGCAATCCAGATTCACTACTGATACGGACGGAAGATTACCTCTGTATGCCAAACTCCGCGATCAATTAGGATCAAGGATTGCCAATGGGGAGTGGAAACCTGGCGACATGATCCCCTCGGAGAACCGTTTAGCCGAAGAGTATGGTGTTGCTTTGGCAACTATGCGGATGGCAATGAAGCAGCTTGTCGATGAGGGGCTGCTGGATCGTCGGCGAGGTACTGGCACCTTCGTTAAGCAACCTGCGTTCCGAGCCGATCTGTTTCGCTTCTTCCACGTCCATCACGTGGACGATCCCGATATCCCCGTCATACCAGAAAGCCGAATTCTTAGCTGCCAGAAAGTCCCCCTTCCCACAGAGGCAAAGAAAGCCTTTGGCGAAGACTCTGCCAGCCAATGCGTAAAACTGGAACGCGTTCGCCTCTGGTCAGGCGAGCCGTTGCTGTTTGAAGAGATTTTCCTACGCCTGCCCGATTTCGAAGAGCTCTTGTCGCTAAATCTGAAAGCGACGGGCCCTTTGTTATATCCCGTATTTCTCGAAAAATTCGGGATTCTAATCTCGTCGGCCACCGACGAGCTTTCGTTCGGCATTGCTACCGAGACCAGCGCCAAGCAATTGGAGCTAGCACCAGACGCACCGGTCGCGGTCATCCAGCGCATTGCCCGCAATCCCTCAGGAAGAGTCATCGAGTTTCGCCAAGTACACGGACGGCCTGAACGCTTCCGTTACCGCGTCACGCTCGGCGATCAACCCGCATGAGAGCCTCAAAAGGTATTTAACAATGAAAAAATTACAGCTTACATCTGTTGTTGCATTGTCAGCATTGACTGCCATACCGGTCATGGCTGATGACTACCCAAATCGTCCCATTGAGATCATCGTACCGGCACCTGCTGGCGGCGGCACTGACAACGTTGCCCGCATGCTCAATCAATACCTTCAGGAGGAATTGGGAGAGTCCTTGGCCGTGCTGAATGTCGCTGGAGGAGGTGGTGCTATTGGGGTGAACCAGATTGCCCGGGCTAAGCCGGATGGCTACACACTACTCTCTACCTGGAATAGCCCTATCACCACTGTGCCGCACATGCAGCGTGTTCAATACTCGTATGAGACATTAACTCCCATTATCAGCACTTCACAGAGCGCTTACACCATGTGTGTAGCGCCGGACTTCCCTGCTGAAACGGGTGAGGAATTCATTGCCGAGCTACAAAGCAACCCCGGCCAGTACGCCTATGGTAATGACGGTGTTGGGGGAACCATGCGTTTGGCGGCAGAGCGTATTTTCGAAGCCACTGACATTGAAGCACGCCCCATTCCGTTCAGCGGTGCCGGTGAAACACTCCAAAACTTCCTTGGAGGCCACGTTGACATCTACGGTGGCTCCATCACGCCGGTACTTCCCTATGTAGAAGAAGGTAAGGCGAAGTGTCTGCTTGTGACATCCGCCGACGATAACGAGGCCCTCCCCCAAGCATCAGGCCTTGCAGCACTGGGGCATCCTGAGCTGGAAACCGTGCTGTGGCGCATGATGCTGGCACCCGAGGGTATGGAGGAGCAGCGCGTTAACGTTATCGCCGATGCCGTTGCAAGCGCTGTAGAGCATCCCGAATTCCAAGCGTTCCTGGCTGCTCAAGGTGAAACACTCAACCTTGTACGTGGTGAGGCGCTCCGCGAGCGTCTGAAGCTGGAAACCGAAGCGATTGGCGAGACACTCGACAAGCTTGGGCTTAAGAAAAACTAATCCATGCTGACTGGACGGTAATTTGCTCATGAACTTCAGAGATATTATCTCTGGCATCGCCTTCCTCATTCTCGGCTGCTCAGTCGTATGGGTGGGGAATGGCTTTGATGCCGGAGCCGCTTACGTACCCATGGGCGTTGGCATTCTGATATGCCTGTTTTCACTTCCTCTGATCTTTAAGGGCGTTATGCAGAGGTTGAGGACAAGTGAGTCGAGCAGCAGCGCTGTCGCCTTAATCGATCACCCTGGACGGTTTATTGCAACAGTCGCCTGTTGCCTGATCTATTACTTGGCCATGCCAACAGTGGGGTTCTACACCACTAGCACTCTGTTCATCATACTACTGGCGCTGGTGCTCGGTGAAAGGCGCCCAAGCGTGGTTCTAGGCATTACGGTGGGCTTCATCATCCTGTTATACGGGTTGTTTGCGATCGTGCTGAAACGCCCCTTGCCCGTCGAATTTTTCCTGGTTTCCTAAATAGGGTGACACGCTATGTTTGATTCCCTGTTCAACGCACTCCCCGTAGTCCTGCAGTTTGGCTCCCTGGTCAGTCTGTTAGTAGGTACGCTGGTGGGCATCTTGATCGGTGCTCTACCCGGGCTCAATCCGGTGATGGCCATCGCTCTGATGCTTCCCCTAACCTATGGCTTTGATCCGGTGATCGCTTTAGGGTTAGTGGCAGGTATCTATAATGGCTCAATGTACGGTGGCGCCATTCCGGCCATCTTACTTAAAATACCGGGAACGCCAGCTGCCATCGCGACGACATTCGATGGGCACCCCATGACACGTAATGGTCAAGGCGGGCTGGCCCTCAAGACGGCGTGCTGGTCGTCAGCCATTGGGGGAATCATAAGTGCCATAGCGCTGATGACGCTAGCCCCTCTTTTGGCACAAGTCACGCTCGCTTTTGGGCCCACCGAATATTTCTGGGTTGCCGTTTTTGGTCTAGTGAGCATCGCCGTGCTGGTGGGCAGTGATATCAGCAAGGGCATGCTCAGCGCCCTGTTTGGCATCGTCATTGGTCTGGTGGGGATCGACACCATCAGTGGTATGGAGCGTTACACTTTCGGGTCGCTCTACCTCAGCGGTGGATTCGACCTGATCATTGTGTTAATCGGCCTCTACGCGATTCCACCAGTGCTGGAAATGGCCGAGAAACGCAACGCCACCTACTACGATGAAGGCAGCTTCAAAGTCGATGCTAGTGGCAATGCACTGGCATTGATACGTCAGCACTGGCGTACCTGGACGCGCTCATCGCTGATAGGCGTCAGTGTGGGCATTTTGCCAGGTGCTGGCGGCAATCTGGCGGCATTGTTGAGT
This sequence comes from Halomonas sp. Mc5H-6, assembly GCF_024124705.1. Lineage (NCBI taxonomy): Bacteria > Pseudomonadati > Pseudomonadota > Gammaproteobacteria > Oceanospirillales > Halomonadaceae > Halomonas > Halomonas sp. Mc5H-6. The sequence continues at coordinate 364,167 of NZ_JAMXSI010000001.1, read as the reverse complement.
TATAACGAAGCGAAGCGCAAGTCCGCTAACCCCAACTCTTTCGGTACCGGCAATCCGGTGGGGGTTGCCGCCGCCGAATCAGGTAACAGTGCCGACAATGCGTCTGCGATGATTCCGTCCCTGACGTTGGGCATTCCAGGCAACCTGGTCGCTGCACTTGTGCTCGGCGCGCTGATGATTCATGGACTTCAGCCCGGGCCACAACTGTTTACAAAGTCGCCTGATGTGGTCTTCGGCTTCATGTGGCAGATGCTGCTGACAGCAATGCTACTACTGTTACTGGGTGGCATGGTGGCTACCCGCCTTTTTGCTCAGGTCTTGCGCATGCCGACCGCCCTATTGGTTCCCACAACCTTGGTGCTCATGGCGGTGGGGGTTTATACCGTCAAAGGGAACATGACGGACCTGTATGTAATGTTAGGGTTTGGGTTGCTCGGCTATTTACTCCATCGACTCGCCTTTCCACTCGCACCCGTTGTGCTGGGGGTGCTGTTAGGGCCGATGGCAGAACAAAACTTACGCTTGGCAATGCTGCTCTCGCAAGACGACGTGGGCTCCCTCTTTACACGCCCTATCTCACAGGGAATTATCGCACTATTGTTATTGGTCGTGTTTTCACAGGTTTGGAAAAAGTTACGGAAAGGGCGTCAGGGTTAAGAGCGCCACGGAAGACATTCCACAGATATAAAGCTGAAACGCACCAGTGACTATGACGTAGCGAAGCGGAGACAAAGGCATCCAAGTGTCGTGACTAGCTAGCTGCTTCCAAGCATTTACGCACGAAGCTGCCGCTCCTCTCGCATGACGTAGAGGACGAGAATCCGTTTCTCGTCCTCACGATAAAATGCGACACGGTGGAAACACTACCTTCCATAATTGCCTGCCGAGTCACAAATGATTTCGTAAATAAAAAGCATTTAGCCCCCGTTTAATGCCCCTAGGGGCTCGACCTCAAGCGAACAAGCAGGCATGGTAGATATTATCATTTACTACCAGCAAACCAACGTGAGGTTCCGCCAATGCCGTACTGTCTTACTAAAAACCTATACAGGATGGGGCTATTATCGATCTTGGCGTTGTCGCCCAACGCCTTCAGCCAACAACAACCGGGGACAGCTTCCGGTGGTAATGTCACCACCGAGTCGTTCCAGGACTGGGAGGTCCGTTGCCAGCGTAATGCCGAGGGCCCAACGCCTTGTGCGATGGCGCAATTAATCACCCAACCTGGCAGCGACCAGCCCTTGATGCAGGTAATACTCGACTACCCACCCCAGATCGATGACCCGGCGATGAGCTTCTTCATGCCGCTGGGGGTTCGTCTGGCCCCGGGCCTGCAATTGAGTGTCGATAACGGTGAGCCTATCCAGTTCCCCTACCAGGTCTGCATGGAGCAAGGGTGCCGTGCTGACGTCCCCATTGAGCCGTCGATGTTGCAGCAACTCCGCAGGGGCAATACGGCAACCCTCAGCATGATTGGCCCAAACGGTGACCGCATGGACCTGGATATTTCGCTGATCGGCTTTACCGACGCAATTAACCGCATCGCTCCCTGATTTTGGGAGAGCCTTCCCAGACAAAACCGGCCCACGAAGGCTGGTTTTGTCTACCCAGCCGTTATCGGCAGGCCCTAGACGCAGGTCGCTGTACTTAATGCAGACCAACACATCTTTCTACCAGTTCGTCGGCGCGAATCGTGAAAGCCTGGATAAGCGAAATTGGCCTACATGCATCCTCCAAGACATACCCCATGGAGATGTCGCTTCAAGCCAGCAATCATTCACTCCTAAGGAAGCGACCCGCGCATTTGCCTTATGGGGTAGCTCTTAGCAGCTCAGAGAACGCGGAAGGTAGGAATTCATCGATATAGCTGTCATTGAACTCGACTAGCCGCGCCAACGCCTCGGGATCGGGCAACTTGACACGCTGGCGATCTCGGATCACCAGCCCCTCCTCCCGCAGCATCGAGAAGGTCCGACTAACGTGTACCGGGCTCATTCCCAGCGCATCGCCGATCAGCTCTTGAGTCAGCGGCATGAGAAAGCTATTGTCCTCCACCGCCCCAATCCGCTTGAGTCGCAGATAGATCTCGTAGAGAAAGTGTGCCAGCTGCTCATGAGCGGCATACTTGCCAAGATAGACCAGCCGCTCGGAAAGCAACGCTTGCTGACGCATCGCGGTGGCCATGATCCCGACAGCCAGGCTTGAACGTCCAAAGAGTTCAAAAAGCTGCTGATAGGAGAACGGATAGATCACACCGTCATTTATCATCGCCGCACTTGCCAGTCGACGGGTGAAGCCAAAATCGCGGATGCCGATGATATCCCCGGGAAGGTAGAACTTTAGAATCTGCTTCGAACCATTTTTCAAGTTACGATAGGAATATCCCCAACCTTCCTTGACCACGCAGAACAGATCAGCATGCCCGTTCTCCAGCCACAGCACCTCGTTGGCTGACATGTGCCGAGGGTTAAGCTCAAGTTCCAGCAAAAAGGCTTTGTCTTCGGTTGACAATGCCCCTTGGTTGCTAAGGCCCCGCATGACGACTGTATCGAGGAGAGCCACTCTATTACCTCTCAGGCAAATGATTTTTTCATCTTATTCTAATGCATATGCCTACTCGCTCACTTAACATAGGTTATGGATAATGCGCATTATCAAGCAGTTGAGTGCATTCCTGCTGGGCGACGACAGGAAAGACCTGTGAGCCGCACTTGGCGCTGGGCCAGCCTGGATTTTGATAATCAGGCACAACAGACAGAAAATATTTTATTCCTGTCGATTGGGATATTGGTGCACGTGTTTAATACTAACAGCACTGAAAAGGTCAGACTTAAATAGGTATGGCAATGTATTTAAAGAAACGATTGTGTTCAGTACGCCCATCGGCATCTTAGTTTTAGTGATGTCGGCTTTCGGCCAAGAGCGGTCTTTAAGGCATCACTGATATATCGATTTAACGCCTCAAATACCGGCGAAGGTTAATGCGTCTAAGTGTTTTGAATTTTAAAATTTCATTTCTTTATTATTTGAGGACGCATATCTATAGCTAATGAATATATAGTATGACCATTAACTACCTGAAGCTTTCTTAAGCCTTTACCATAATCTCTCGCTCTAGCATCAAACACAACAAGATACCCAATTTTTGTAAATTTGTTTGTTTGATAGTGAATAATCTGACTTTCTCCAGAGAGTGCGTAATTTGAGCTATATCCGCCACCACACATCTTCAATTCAATTACAACTTTTAGCCCACCAGGTAACATCACATATAGATCTATAAATCCGGCGCCAGCCCTCTGTTCTTGAAGAATATCAATCGTTTCTTTACCAAATTTTCCATTCAAGAAAGTGATTAGCATTTGCTTGGACAACTCTTCGGGGTTCTTTGTCCATTTGTACTTTCCAATCTCTTTATCTCTTACCCAAAAATGCATTCTAGTGTCGGCACTTACTGAGTATGAGAACTCTTCTAAGGCACAGTAAAATTGCTCAGCCGTGATTACCTTTTCAATAGCATTATTGTCGCCACCACCCAAAGCTATCCCTGCATCATCAACATTCTCCAAACATGCGGATATATAGTCACTTAAACCATCGACATAAGGATCTGACTTTTTAAAATACTTGAATGCTAACGAGTACTTTCGGTTTTCATACAGCGCCCTTGCATAGCCGAAACAAATCCCTGGGAGTTCACCTACTAGAACCATTCTATCTTTAAAGAATTCCTCAGCATCTTTCCAGCGCTTTTCATTAATTAACATCGCGGCGCAATTCTGCGCGGAGGGATGGTAAAACTGATTGCTCTCCAAAGATTTTTTATAATAGGAATAAGCATCATCAATCATATCTTCAACACGATATTTTTCAGCAATAGAAAAGAATATTATGTCAAGAATTCGCTTGTCTCTTTGCGACTCAACAATCAATCTGGATCGATCAAGTAGCTCTAAAGACTCCTCTAAATTTAGACAACTATTAGTCGACTGATAAAGTAAAACTGATGCTAACATAGACCTGTCATCAGATGAAATCACTTTAGAAAGTAAAACTTCATCTATAACCCCAGAACGAGATATTATCTCGCTTATTTCACACCTTAATGAAAAGTTATCATCGCTAATTATATGAGATAAGCGCTCATGTTCGGAATTTAGGTCCTTAGCCTTATCTGATTCACCATTGGCGTTTGCGACAACTTCGGCTAGAATCAAACTGGCATGAAGCTCAGACTCACAACCTATCAGACCACGCCTTAGGTCGCAGGCCTCTTCCACTATTGGAAGTGCATCAAGATATCTTCCAATTCTTTGGAAATATGAAGCTTTTTTATGTTTTATTGACGCCAGCAATTCCCGATCAATTAGCTTTTCTGACCCATAAAGATCAATGCATCTATCAATTATGTTAACTGCGGCCTCAGGATTATTTACTGATTTTATATCTGATATCTTTAAAAAGTTTTTAACGGCTTCGTCTCTTGAGCCTGCCTCTAAATGCTTGTCTGCCGCTTTTTCTGCATAGCGAATTTTATCCTCTTCAGTTTCAGTCAGCTTAGAAAGACCCTGATATGCCCATGCGATCGTTGCCGAATCGCTATCATTTGACAATATGATCTTTTTATATAGAAGAACAGCTTTATTTGAAAATCCATTTATCGCAGATATATTGGCTTTTTCTAGATATAGGTTCTGAACCAAAACTGGGTCTAATTCTTTTTCATGATTAAATAGAATATTGTCAATATCTTGCAGCAAGTTCTCCCTGACTCCTAAATGAGACGAAAGGGCTATCAAGAATGTCAAGTATTCCTTTCTAAAGTCATTATCGAGTTTTGACACATCCATGCGTCTCAGTTTATTTACAACACCTTTGTCAACGCAGAACTGTAGAGTCCACTTATTTTCATCAAATAAATCATAAGCCTTTAGGTATTCTTTATTCTCAATATTTTTATCGAATTGATTAAGCCACTCATTAGATGAATTTTCCAAAGAGCGTGAAATTGAATCGGCGATTTTCCTACCAATATCATGATCGATTGGCGCTTCGTTATCTGAGGTACCAACCATTATTTGGTTCTTCAAGTCGATCTCAAATGAAACCTGTTTAACGTTTTTATCTGCCATGTATTTAGTCGCAATGCTTGAACGTGGATGAGAAATTTAACAGTGAAGCATTTATTCACCGTGTGGAGAATGGCGAATAAATGCTGAACTGATATGCATAATTGCTAATTTCTGTTGGGCTGCATATCCAAATTTCGCGCGCCTGCTGCATTTCCCAACACGTCCGCAAAGGATCGTATTCTGCCGAAGCACACACATCAGTATAGTCTAAATCTCTTCTATCGGCCAAGAGTAGTCTTTAAGGAAGTTGCGATAAACGCCAACAGCACGCGCGGCTAAGAAATTGGGGCAAAGCCGCCATGTAGTAGACGTCGCTGTGACTGCGACTGTTAGCTCTAATGACCAAAATTGACAAGACCGAGCATTTTTGACAGACCAAGAATAAAGCTGGCACCCGCAAAAGAAAGAATCGCGACTGCGATTATTGGATGATTTAAAAATCGATTCCTTAGCTGATCAGTCAAATTGCTCCCAAATCTACTATTGTAAGCACTTACAGCATTCTTTAATTCAATGGACAACTCCTTCTGAGCCAGAGGGAACATCTCATTTAAATTAACAAACGGAGCAACCATTGATGAATTCTGCCACCCAGACAAAATATTTTTGAACCCAGACGCAAACTGACTCTCTAGAGCGTACTTTCTACTAACCAGTTCAGTGTGAGCAATATCCTGAAACACCGATATGGAGGTAACCCGCTGGGTTTTGCCAACAAAATCAATGATCGTATCCGAGATAAGTCGTCTATCAGACTCAAACTCCTTAGCCATAACCTTGTGAGCAACTTGAATTGTCATGCTTGAGTGCAGTAAGCCTCTAGCATTCATTTCTTCTTTGACTCGAAGAAACTCCTGCATAAGAACCCTGTCCCGATCTTCCCATCGCAGATCAAATAGCTCTCGAAGATCCCGATTCATTGCTACTCCTAAAAAGCTAACGACAAAGCTGAAGCGCGCCGCTGATGGCGCATGAAGAAGTCGCAAAGCTTCCCGGTGTCGCTTCAAGCTCCTTGTTGGGCTCGCGAAGAGCAACATTCATCGCTGGACCTCCTTCTTCATGTAGGCTGCCACTGGAAATGGCCCTAACCCTAATTGCCGCGTATGTAATCAATATCCGGCAAACTCGCCTGTAATTTCCTCATGTCGAGTTTCCGGAATTCCGCCTCTTCAAGTATGTGCGTCCATCGCTCCATCAATTCCGCTACCGCTGCAAAAGGAAGTTTCTTTCCTCCCACCAAAAAGTGTGGCGTCATCGCTGATATGACTTGCGCTGCATACTCAAAGAATTTGTCCTCTGAGAGGTGTCGCAAGTACGGTCTTCCTCGGTATTCGCGCCGCCACACCTCGTGCCTGGAAAGTGATTGTTCGTCGCTCGCCGTTTTTACTTTGCGTTTTTCAAACTCGAGGTCAGCGAAGTCTCCCCGTCGGCCAAGAGAAACAAGAGGTACTCCACAAAACTGCGCCCATTTCGCTTGTAGGTTATCTAAGTAGTCTCCCGCTTCGGGATAAGCTTCCGAGCGGGGACCCTTAAGAAGAATCAGCGGAAGATGCTCCGTGGCTCTCGAAGTAACTACCCTGTGATGCTCACAGATGATCCACACGTATGAAATGTTCTGATACCTGAGGCTTCCTTCGCGCCTCTTCAAGAGCATTTTACTAGCCACTGCCGCCACTAGCTCAGGCGATAGAATTCCGACTTTTTCATTCAAAATCGTAACGACACCGCACGCTTCCTCAATGTTCAGTGCCTTTTTTGTGGATTCTATTTGGTCGTCCGCTTTCTCCAAAGCGCCATGCACCGACCTTGTGACAGCATGGCCAATCTTTTGATGAATCTCTTCTCCGTCTGGAAGATGATTCAGAATTTCGTTTAAGTCTGTTTTCCAGTAGAACAGAGGAAACTCAGGGCGCTCACGATGCGGCGCAAGCCTCCCTTCGACCTTATACTCTGGATCAGTTTCGAGCGTCTTAAGTTCTAAAACGATACGGCGCTTGGCGAGGAGAAAATCTGCCCGTTGCCCGTACCCTAAGACTGAGTCGGAAAGTGCGCTGTCGATGTCTTCCGCGTTCTCCAATAGACTTAGGAACGTCTTGAACCGCTTTTCCAGTGAAGATCTACCCGCATTTTCATCAACTTTCTTCATACATCATTCCTAAGCCACGCGTCGGTACTAGGTAGTCCAACCGCTTGGCTTTGCGGAGCGCCGGTGCATCCGCCAACAGCCACTTGTTATGCGCCTATTGAATGTCATTCTTCAACCATTCCCCCCAGTTCCGGATTGCTCTGAGCGATACAGGCAGCTACGTACGCACGATAGGCGGGCGGCATATCATTTTCTGCCAGGCCCATCAGGATGTGTCTGGCATAATCGGCGCTGGTTTTCAGCTCAGGTCCCGCTCGCTTTGCAACGTAGGTTGTAGCCGAGATTACGGCTCCATATGATTGGACAGCATCAATCTTGGTCCGGACGTAATTCGCTCCCTCTCCCTCAATGGCGTCGAGCGATTTTCGATTGAGGGTTTTTGCTTCTTGGCGGTACACGAGCGAATCGGGAATCTCATAGAGAACGCCAAAGATCGGACGGCCGTCCGGATTAGGGCTGATGCTTGCCGCAGCACAGCTATTTGTATTGCTCCAGACTGGAAAGCACAACATGTAGGGATCGGCCGTTTGGGCGATTCCAATGCGCTGAGCATCACCGTCCAAGCGTTCCGATGAGTTCAGGCGCTTGCTGCTCATGTTCGAGCCATACTGGAAGACGAGCATACAATTCAATCTCCTGGCGCATAACATAGTTTATCGTGCCGACTGCATAACACTGCTGAACCAACATACCGCTTCTGCCGGGAGGGCCGCTTTGGGTCGTTAGCCGACCAAAGCCCCCTATTCAAAACGCACTCATAATCCCTGACGTCACCTTCATTACTCATTAAATTTAATCACCTATCACGGCACCCAAGCAGTTGTCGCTTGGCTGGCGATATTGTGCACGCCAGCAGCATAGCGAACGGCTATTTCTTCAACTACCTTAGCACTTGATCGCATGATCCGCTCTACATCACGGGATTTTCACCTTCAAGGCTGTCGCAAAATACCTTGCTAATCAGTGTATCCCAGCCCTGAGGGGTTTAAATGCTTTAGCCGCTGGTACTCGCATCTCCCATGTTTTCTGTTGAAGGTGGCGCTCGCCGCTGATCGACGGCATTGCATCACTGTGCCAAGATCGTGATGTGTCGAAGACCTGCAAGAGGAGCACCAAACCATCATGCCTGAGGATTCCTTCTGGTTGGAGCTGTTGAGCAACCTGCTGGTAAGCTCGATTGCGCTCGTGGCGATTCTCATAACGCTGCGTATCCTTGCCGTGCGTGTCATTCGCGGGCGCCAAGAGATTCTGTCCGATTACCGGCGTGCGTGGCTGGCCCGCATCCGCAATGTGGCCGTCATCCTGACGCTACTCGGCCTGGCGTTGATCTGGCTGCCTTCCCTGCATGCCTTTGCGCTTTCCATCACCGCTTTTGCCGTGGCTTTGGTTATCGCGACCAAGGAGCTGATTCTGTGCCTTTCGGGCACCGTGATGCGTATCGTCAACCAGCCGTTCGAGATTGGTGACTGGGTCGAAATCGGCAGCCTGCGCGGTCAGGTGGTCGACGAGACCATGCTGGCGACGACTCTGCAGGAAATTGGCGGCGCCGTGGGCCGTTTTGAATACTCCGGCAAGACCATCGTTGTGCCCAACAGCGTGTTCCTGACCACCCCGGTTCAGAACCAGAACTTCTTCAAGAAGTGGGTGTATCTCGATGTCTGCGTGGTGTTAGAGGCCGACGTGGATATGCGATCCGAACTGTCGGCTCTTGAAGACGAAGTGGCCTCCCTGCATGCGCCGCATTCCGAATTGGCCCAACGCTACAGCGAGGTCATCAGAAAACGCAGCGGCGTCGACATCGCCGACCCCCAACCCCGCGTGACCCTGACGACCACGGACATTGGCAAGCAGCGCATTGGCGTCACGCTTTTCTGCCCCACGCCAAGCGCCTTTGAAATGGAACGCGCCATCAACGATGCCGTACTGCGCCGCTATTGGCATTTGCGCACGACAGCGAACGCCTCGGCCCCGGCATAACCAGCCACGCTAACAGGCTAGAAACGCTGGCAGCGGGCCACTCCGTCAGTGGCCCTATTACTATTACCAGGTGATGAGGCGTCCTCATCCAAACCGATGACTTAAAATTCTTCCCACTCCAGTTCTGCTACTTTCTTGGTGCTGGCAGGCTGGCCAAGTGAAGGGCGCGACGGGTTGCTGGCGATTGCTCTTGCCGCCGGTTTGCGAAGCGGCAGCGCTGAAGAGGCCATTCCACCCTGCAGCTTGAAGATAGCCACCGCCGTTTCAAGCTGGGCGGCCTGGTCTTCCAGGGACGCAGCGGCGGTCGCGGCTTCCTGAACCAAGGCGGCGTTTTGTTGCGTTACCTCATCCATCTGTGAAACGGCCTGGTTTACCTGTTCGATGCCATCGCTTTGCTCTGTAGATGCCGCCGAAATTTCATCCATGATGTCGGCAACACGCTTAACGGACGCCATGATCTCTTCCATTGTCTTACCGGCTCCTTCCACCAGGGTAGACCCCTGATGCACCTGGCCTGCCGATGTTTCAATGAGGCCTCTTATCTGCTTGGCGGCATCGGCGCTGCGGCTGGCAAGATTGCGCACTTCCGTGGCAACGACAGCAAAGCCGCGGCCTTGCTCACCCGCACGCGCTGCCTCGACTGACGCATTTAGGGCCAGAATATTGGTCTGGAAGGCAATCGAGTCGATCACGCCGATGATTTCGCTGATCTTCCTGGAGCTTTCCGAGATGCTATGCATCGTGTCGACGACTTGGCCGACCGCGTCACCACCCCGCGCTGCGGTGGCAGAGGCATCGCTCGCAAGCTTGCTACCCTGACGGGCATTGTCTGAATTTTGCTTCACCGTTGCGGTGAGCTGTTCCATGCTGGCAGCGGTTTCTTCCAGCGACGCGGCTTGCTGCTCCGTGCGTGACGAGAGGTCGGCGTTGCCCATTGAAATTTCCCGCGCCCCAATATGAATTGAGCCACTGCTGTCACGCACGCTCGATACCGTTTGAGAAAGTCCTGACTGCATATATTGCATGGCCGCGAACAGTTGGCCGATTTCGTTCCGGCCACGATCCGCGATCTTGTGCGATAAATCGCCCTGGGCAATGCGTTCAAAGTGGTGAACGGCTTCCTGAAGGGGGCGAATGACCACGCGCATCATACCGACGCGCACCAGAACGACACTCAGGATGACCAGCAGCAATGCACCGATCCCTACGTACTCTGACGTCGTCATGGTTGACTGGTAGCCTGCCATCAACTCACTGCCCCGGGCTGTGGCATAGTCGATAAAGGCTTCATTGGTTTCGATATAGGCAAGATTGAGCTGGTCGCCTTCGCGCTTGGCCGCTCGATAGGCCCGTTCATCATTGCGGTTAAGTGCTTCGTACTGAGGTATCAGGCCTCGCGAGAGCAATTGATTAAAAGCGGTCTCGATCGCGTCTGCGTAAGGCTTGCCTTTTTCTGACTTGGGCACAGCCAAAAAGGCATCAAAACGCTGCTGGGCCATCTGGAGGGTCTTCCCTGCCTGGTCAAGATAGCGTTCTGCGAGTGCCTGGTCTCCCTCGTTCAGTGCATCCAGGTGGTTCATAAAAAACAGCTGTGTATCGGCAATATTCACCTGCGCCCGATTCAAAGAATTCAGCTGTTGGACATTGATGCGGTTGAGCTCATCAATCGAACCAGCGCCCAGCATGCTGGTTTTGTAGCCAAGCCCCGCCACGACCAGAATCAAGGTGGTAAACAGGCCTAGCACGACCGTCAGGCTCGCCTTGACGGTTAATTTTTTCAATGGGTTATGCATCTTCGTTCTCTACGAGAGGGAGCCATTCAAGGTGAATGCATCCAGCCAATGGGAGGGCACCTCGTAAAAAGTATTTAAAATACTGGTTTATGCGAGGTTAAAGAGAATATCGGCACCAGGGGCATTAAATTGAGTTTAAAAGCACTGTCATTCCATAAATATTGACCTGCATCAATTAATGGTGGTGCCCGTCATTAGATCTAAGCCGCTACTTGTATTCATTTCTTGGTAATGAACACTGTCACGTGGCGGCGCCACTGCAATTGAGAATCCAGCGGGCACCCGATTGACGGTATCGGTCGCGACCAACGCTAGTGAATAGCGACAGCTCTCACGTGATGACCAGTACTGCGTCTGTTTGATTACATTTTTTTATTAAACGGTCTTTTTTGTTAACGTTATTTTCATAATGAAAATTAAAACCCCTTAACCGCGCTCCTCCATATGGCCTTTGGAGCACGGATCATGCCACCACTAGCTTAGGCACGCCCTGGGATGTCAAGGGCGCATGTCTGATCAATGCGTGGCCACTTTTACGTTGCGGTTTAACACTCTCTAATGTCAGCTCGAAAGGGTTACTCAGCCCCGAAGACGACATGCAATTTAAAGCAAGAAAGGAAAGGAAAATGTTTCAGCGATCATTCAAGACCGTCGGCCTTGCCGTGGGCGTTACCGGCACCATGACCTTTGCCGCACCGGCCCTGGCCCAGCAGGACACCGAGGCTATGCAGCGCCAGTTGGATGCTCTGCGCGACCAAGTCGAGCGTATGGAACAGCAGCTCGAGGCTCAGTCCTCCGCTCCAACAGAAGCGGAAAGCCAGGATACTGAGCAGACGCGTGAGATCGCCGAGGAAAACCGCTCTCTACTGGATTCGATACAGAAGACCCAATTCAGCGGCACCCTTCAACTGACAGGGGCTTATAACGATTGGGATGAGATCGACAAGGACACCGGCGGCGACCTGAACTTCGGCAAGTTCGTTCTGGGCATTGATGGGGAACACGACGGCTTCCTGTACTCAATGGAGTATCGCTTCTATGACGGTTACCAGTTCCTCAAAAAGGGCTGGATGGGCTATGAGGCCAGCGATCAAGATACTGTCAAGGTGGGCCTGGTTCAAACGCCGTTCGGCAACATGGATTACGGCTACTTGGGCTGGTACGGCACCCTGCCTTACCTCTCCGGTTTCAACGACAACCAGAACGCGGGTATCACCTGGGATCATACCCAAGGCGCCTGGGATACTTCGTTGGCCTTCTTCAAGAGCGACCAACTGGGTGATAGTAACGAGCACTATGGCGCCAACCCGGTGGGGAGCAGTGCTCAGGGCAATTCTGAAGAAAATCAATTGGCCGGCCGTGTCGCTTATACGTTCGGCCAAGACACCGAATACACGACTGAAGTCAACGTCTCGGCGAAAGGCGGTCAGCTCTACAACCAGAAGACGAACGATAGCGGTAACAGCTGGCAGGCCGCGGTTGGCCTGAACGGTAGCTACGGCGATTGGCTTACGCAGCTTCAAGCCACTACCTACGAGTACGATGCTGAAAACCCAGATGAATCTGTCAGCGGTATTTCCGACAATGTCATGCAGATCGGCGCCTTCAACTTCAACTACCTGATTCCTGCCGAAGGCCAAATGTACTCAGCCAGCCTGGGCTACAGCATGGATGTCGACTGGGGTGCCATCGAAAACCTCTACTTCTATAATGACTTTAGCTACATCAGCCCGGAAGCGAATTACTCTCCGACCAATGGCGGTTTCGGGGATGTCGACGATCCGATGCTTAACGACCTGGGCATGAAGGTAACAGCTGGCCCTTATTACGCCTGGTTCAGTGTTGTCGCCAACAAGAATGCGCTTGGTTACTTCGGTTCACCGACGGATGATCAATGGCACACCAGCGTTCAGACCAACTTCGGCTTCAATTTCTAAACGCTTTTTGAGCCGCTAGTTTTTTGCACCCCGTTTCTCACGAAGCGGGGTTTTTTAGTGATTAACCCACCACACTCTCCGTCTCACCTGAGGGGCATTTACCACCCGACTTTCTCATCTGATGACGACGCGCTGTCCTGCTATCATCAGGAAATAGCCCCTCCCAATGCCTTTTCTCCCCTTCGCTCCTTACATTGAACACGCTAAGCTTGGCGACAACACCGCTGCGGAGCGACGACTTCAATGACGTCACATCACTGGATACTCGGCCCTGGCGCCATCGGCCGCCTGTTGGCCCATTCGCTATCGCCCATAGGTGCAGTCACATTAATTGGCCGCCGGGCGCTGGTTGAGCCGCAATGGCTGACCACGCCAGAAGGCGAGCGGCGAGTTCAGCGTTTAAACGCGCTTACCGTTGATCAATTGGCATCTACCGATCTGCCTGCGCCAGGGTTTGTGCATATCACCACCAAAGCCATGGCCGCAGAAGCGGCGCTTGAAAGCATATCGAATTTCATCCCCTCGACGACCCCGCTGGCGCTCTGGCAAAACGGCTTTTTGGCCCAGCCACGGATTACCCAGGCGTGGCCGGGGCCTGTGCTAAATGCCACCACGACACAAGGTGCTTATCTGAGCGGCGATGCTGAGGTGGTGCATGCGGGGCGCGGGCACACCTTCATCGGCGATTTGCATAACCGGCACCCTGCCCTGGCGAAAACGCTGGTGCAGACGTTGGCCCAGGCGGGGTTTGATGCCACGGCAGTGGACGATATCCGCCAGCGGCTTTGGCAGAAGCTGGCGGTCAACGCCGCTATCAATCCACTGGTAGCCCTAAATGGCGTGCACAATGGAGAATTACGCGGTGCCCAGTATTCGGGCCGCGTGGCGTCTGTGATCACCGAAGTGGCGATGATACTGCAGGCAGAGGGCATTCAGCCGCCAAATACGGGCCACGGCGAAGACGCGTGGCGGGCGCTGGTATGGCAGGTGGTGGACAATACCGCGGGCAACAAGGCCTCGATGCTTCAGGATGTGGAGGCCCGCCGCCCCACCGAGCGCGGGGCGATTTTGGGGCCACTCATCGAAAGTGCCCAGCACCATGGGTTGCCATGCGAGGTACTGCGAGCGCTTGATGCCGAGCTAGCGGCGTTGGAAGCCAGTTACCTGAGCCCTCACTGAGCACAACAACCTAGCCCAGCACCGGATACAGCGAGCCCACCAGCAACACCGCCATGGTGATATTGAACGCCCGATTACGCCTGGGGCTGGTCAGCCATTGGCGCACCATCAGGCCCAGCCACGCCCAGATCGAAATCGCGGGGAAGCTGACCATGGCAAACACGCAGGCGACCATCACCACGGAAAGCAGGGTTCTGTCCGGCGCGTAGAGGGTGATGGCTGAAAGCCCCATGGCCCAGGCTTTAGGGTTCACCCACTGAAAGGCGGCTGCCTGCAGGAATGTCATGGGCGTGCCTTTTTCATCCGACGCCTTGAGCGGCGCGGCGTTGGCGACCTTCCAGGCCAACCAGAGCAGATAGGCAACTGAGATCACCTGCAGCACCTTGTTCAGCAGCGGATAGGCGTCGAAAAGCGACATGAGCCCGCCCCCCACTATCAGCACCATGACACTGAAGCCCACCATAATGCCGAGCATGTGGGGCAGGGTTTTCCTGAAGCCGAAGTTCGCGCCTGAGGCCATCAGCATCAAGTTGTTAGGCCCAGGGGTTACAGTGGCCACAAATGCAAAGACCGTTAAGGCAGCCAATACCGATATGCTCATTCTCGCTGTCTCTTTTGATTAAGTATGCGTAGAATTTTACGGGCCTACACTCGCAATTTTGCGCCTAATATCCATTTAAATGACCACTCATCGCAATAAAATATGAAGATGGACACCATTGACAGAAAAATATTGCACGAGCTAAAACGCGATGGAAACCTGAGCAACGTTGAGCTTGCCAAGCGGGTTAACCTGTCTGCTTCGGCATGCCTGCGCCGGGTGCAGGAGCTCGAGAAAAACGAGGTCATTCTCGGGTATCGGGTAATCACGGCGCCAGAGGCGATGGGGCGAGGCTTTGTGGCGTATGTCACGGTGGGGTTGGCAATACATACCAAGGCGGCTCAGGAGGGTTTTGAGCGAGCGATGGCCGTGGCCAATGAAGTGGCGGAATGTCACAACATCGCCGGCCCGTTTGAGTACCTGCTGCGCGTCGAAACCCGCGACCTCGCCAGCTACAAGCGCTTTCATACCGAGGTGCTGGGCACCCAGCCTCATGTCAGCGCCATTTCCACCCTGATTGTGATGGGCTCGCCCAAGGACGAACGCGGCTAGGGGCGGCCGACGAGCCCATCATTTGCCTGCGCGTTATGCGTTACCGTCTTTGTCCTGATAGAACCGCATCAGGCTCGAGAAGTCGAGCTTGCCGTTACCGCCTGCTTTATGGAAGGTAAACAGTGAGCGGGCGGCGGAGCCCATGGGCACCGGCGAGGCGCTTAGCTGGCTGACGTCCATGGCCAGGCCCAGGTCCTTGATCATCAAGTCGACCTGGAAGCCACCCTGATAGTCGTTCGACGCGGGCGCCTTTTCCATTACGCCCGGGTAAGGGTTATAACCATTGAGCGCCCAGTTGCCACCGGAGCTTTGCTTCATGATTTCCGACAGCACCGCTGGGTCCAAGCCGTTTTTGACGCCCATGTTGATGGCTTCACAGGTACCCGCCATCAGGATCGACAGCAGCATGTTGTTGCATACCTTGGCAATTTGCCCGGCGCCATGATCACCGGCGTGGAAGATGTTCTTACCCATGGCGTCCAACACCGGCTTGGCCTGTGCGAACTGGGCCTCACTGCCACCCACGATAAACGTCAGCGTTCCCGCCTGGGCGCCGCCCACACCGCCGGACACCGGCGCATCGACAAAGCCAATCCCCTTCGCCTCACCCAGCGCCGCCACGTCTCGGGCGGTATCCGCATCGATCGTGGAGCAGTCGATAACTAACGCGCTGGGCTTGATCACGTCAAACAGGGGCGCATCGCCTTCGGCATAAAGGTCCATGACGTGCTTGCCTGCGGGCAGCATCGAAATCACGAAGTCGGCATTGGCAACGGCCTCCTGGGCGGAACTTGCTAGTTCGCAGCCCTGAGATTTTGCCGTTTCCAGCGCGCTTGCCGAAAGGTCGAAGGCGCACACATGAAAGCCTGCCTTGACCAGGTTGGCGGCCATGGGGCCGCCCATATTGCCTAAACCGATAAATGCGACGGTGCTCATAACGTTTGTCCTTGTTGTATGTAATAAGTTATATGCAATAAGTTATGTGTAATAAGTCGTAAATTGCAAAACATCAGCGAAGATCATGGAGCGGATTCGTAGCCCACGGCGGCGTCAAAAGCTCGTCGATGAACGACGCTTCAACCGAGGCCACATCGGGGTAGGTCCAGTCAGGCTCACCGTCTTTATCCACCAGCAGGGCACGCACCCCCTCGGGGAACTCCCGGTGACGGCAACACTGGACCGAAAGCGCCAGTTCCGACTGAAACACCTCGGCAAGCGACATGTACTTGGCCCGCTTGAGCTGTTCATCGATCAGCGTAATGGACACAGGGCTGCCGTGAGCCAGCGTTTTCTGCGCTTTGCTAAACCATTTGTCGTCGCTTTTGACATCCGCAATAGCGGCAACAATTTGTTCAACGGTGTCGTGATCCATTAGCTCGCGGATCAGCGGGGAGAATTTATAAACCGGGGCTTCCAGCTCTTCGAACACCGGCTGGGAGGCCTGCTCCAGCTCGCGCAGAATACGGTTGACGACCCCATGGGTATCCGTGTTCTCCCCTTCGCCCCAGGCGGCTTGAGTCAGCTTTTTCGCCAGCGTATCGCGCTCGTGGCTGGCAATGGCTCGGTCGGCCAGGCCCAGGTGAACGGCATCCGGCGCGTTGATCTGGCTGCCCGTCATGGCCAGAAAACGCCCGGTGCCGTTGGGCAAGCGGTTAAGGAACCAGCTGGCACCCACGTCCGGGTAAAGGCCGATGGTGACCTCGGGCATCGCCAAACGCGACGTTTCTGTCACCACCCGATGGCTGCTGCCGCTTAGCAGCCCCATACCGCCGCCCATGACAATGCCGTTACCCCAGCAGATCACTGGCTTTGGGTAGGTATGCAGCGCGTAATCCAGACGATACTCCTGATGGAAAAAGCGCTCCGGAAAATCGGGATCGCCCTCACCCTTAATCGCCTTGTAGAGGCTGACCACATCGCCACCGGCGCAGAAGGCTTTTTCTCCGGCGCTATCAAGCAGCACGGCGACCACGCGCGGGTCCTCCTGCCAGTCGGCCAGGCGGGGCAGTATTTCCTCGATCATTTCCAGGGTCAGGGCATTCAGCGAACGCTCAGAATTGAGGGTTATTTCCGCAATGACGTGGCCGTCCTGGGTGGGGTGTTCGGCAAACAGTACGCTACTCATCTAACCATCCTTATTCGGTGCAACCACTACAACGATTTTATCAACGACCGGCTTTCCAGCGTTCATAGCTCAGCGGCACCTTCTGCAAGCACCCGGCGTGAAATGATCAGACGCATGATCTCATTGGTCCCCTCAAGGATACGATGCACGCGGGTATCACGCACAAAGCGTTCCATCGGGTACTCCTTGATATAGCCGTTGCCGCCGTACAGCTGAAGCGCTTCGTCACATACCTTGAAGCCTACATCGGTGGCGAAGCGTTTGGCCATGGCGCAGTAGGTAAGCGCATCCGCGTCGCCCGCGTCCAGCTTGGTGGCGGCCAGGCGCACCAACTGCCGCGCGGCAACAAGCTCGGTCACCATGTCGGCCAGGCGGAACTGAAGCGCCTGGAAGTCCGCCAGGTGCTTGCCGAACTGTTTGCGTTCGAGCATGTAGGCCCGCGCCTCGTTGATGGCCCGCTGAGCGGTACCGATCGAACAGGTGGCAATATTGATTCGGCCGCCATCCAGGCCTTTCATGGCAATCTTGAAGCCGTCACCTTCGTTACCAAGCATCTGATGGTCAGGCACCCGAACGTCTTCGAACGTGATCGTACGGGTCGGCTGGCTGTTCCAGCCCATTTTGGCTTCCTTACGGCCATAGCTAATGCCGTCTGACTTGGCATCCACCGCGAAGGCGGAAATGCCCGCTGCGCCCTCTCCGCCCGTGCGTGCCATCACCACCAGCACATCGGTACTGCCCGCACCGGAAATAAACATTTTACTGCCGTTGAGCAGGAAGTCGTCGCCGTCGCGCTTGGCCGTGGTTTTGAGCGAGGCGGCGTCGGAGCCTGAGTTGGGCTCGGTCAGGCAGTAAGAGCCTAATAGCTCGCCGGTGGCCAGCTTTTCGCCCCACTGCTCGATGACGTCAGGCGTGCCGAAATCGGCCAGCATCCAGGTGACCATGTTATGGATCGTGAGATACGCCGTGGTAGAGGTGCAGCCCATGGAAAGCTGCTCGAAAATGATGCTGGCATCCAGCCGTGAAAGCCCCAGCCCACCGACGCTTTCCGGTGCATAGAGCGAGCAGAAGCCCAACTCACCCGCCTTGCGGATCACCTCAACGGGGAATATAGCCTCCTGGTCCCATTCCGCCGCGTGGGGAGCCAACTCATTTTGGGCAAAGGCACGCGCCATATCGGCAAACGCAACCTGGTCTTCACTCAGCTCGAAATTCATGGCGACGCTCCGCTGAAAGCCAACCCCTGATATCAAGCCACAAGGGGGTCGCTTTCGATATTGTGATTGTGTTCTTCAAGCGTGGATGACGAACAGCCAAACACGCTAATTGACGTTTACGTTAACTTATATTTTAACCCTGCCATAAGCAACCACCCTTCCCCTCGACCTTTGGCGTAGACGGCTTCCTGATCAAAAAAGGGTGCCGAATGGCACCCAACAACGGACAGACGCGAACCCGCTTTGTCGACAAAGCAGCGGTATTTACTTGAAGTTTTTGCGGTACATCTTGCCAAGCTCCCCCACGATGCCGCTGCGAAAACTCAGCACGCAGACCACGAAAATGATTCCCAGAATGACGCTCACCCAATTACCCAGCGGTGATTGCGCAAGAATATGCTGAAGGCTGACCACCAGGCTTGCCCCCATCACCGGACCAAGCAAGGTGCCGACCCCACCCAGCAGCGTCATCAGAATCACCTCGCCCGACATATGCCAGTGGGCATCGGTCAGCGACGCCAGCTGGAATACCACGGTCTTGGTGGAGCCCGCCAGCCCCGCGATCGCGGCGGACAGTACGAAGGCGAGTAGCTTGTAGGCGTCCACGTTATAGCCCAGCGAGACTGCCCGGGGTTCGTTTTCGCGAATCGCTTTTAATACCTGCCCGAATGGCGAATGCACCGTACGCTGAATCAACGCAAAGCCAAACAGGAAGATGGCAAACACGAAATAGTACATGGCGACATTATTGCTCAGGTCGATAAAGCCCAGCAGCTCGCCCCGCGGTACGCCGTGAAGCCCATCTTCCCCGCCGGTAAAGGGCGCCTGGATGAAAACGAAGAACATCAGCTGCGCCAGCGCCAAGGTAACCATGGCGAAGTAGATACCCTGGCGGCGGATCGACAGCACGCCAAACACCACCCCCAGCAGCGTTGCTGACAGCGTACCGGCGATAATACCCAGCTCTGGCGTGAGTCCAGGGTAGCTGGCCAACAGATAACCGGTGACGTAACCACCGCTCGCCAGAAAGGCCGCATGCCCAAACGAGAGCAGCCCCGCATAGCCAAGTAGCAGGTTGAACGCACAGGCAAACAGCGCAAAGCAGAGTACTTTCATCAAAAAGACAGGATAAGCCAGAAACGGGGCGACCAAACCTATCGCGATCAGCGCCAGATAGAACATGGTGCGGCGCTGCTTGGCTCGACGCTGCCGCTCGGCGACCATCGACGGCGCGGCCATGGCTTCGTGTTGAGATTGCGTCATGGTTTACGCCTCCTTACCGAACAGCCCTGAGGGGCGTAATAACAGAACCAGAATCATCACCAGGAAAATCACCGTATTGGCTGCCTCGGGGTAATACACTTTTGTTAGCCCCTCGATGATGCCCATCGACAAGCCAGTGATAATCGCCCCCAGAATCGACCCCATACCGCCGATCACCACCACGGCAAACACCACGATCAGCAGGCTGGAGCCCATGGCTGGCGATACCGGATAC
Organism: Halomonas sp. Mc5H-6; assembly: GCF_024124705.1. Lineage (NCBI taxonomy): Bacteria > Pseudomonadati > Pseudomonadota > Gammaproteobacteria > Oceanospirillales > Halomonadaceae > Halomonas > Halomonas sp. Mc5H-6. Next base: position 344,010 of record NZ_JAMXSI010000001.1, on the reverse strand, counting down.
AGCGGCGCCGCCAGCACCCCGGCAAAGGCAGCCAGGCCAACGCCAAAGCCGTAGGTCAGGGTAATCAGCAAAGGCACGTTAACGCCAAACGCCTGCATCAGCTGGGAGTTTTCTGTCCCCGCACGAAGATAGGCCCCCAGCCGGGTCCGCTCGATCATGAACCAGGTGAACAGGCACATCGCCAGGGCCGCCACCAGCACCCACCCCCGATACACGGGCAGGAACATGAAGCCCAGATTCATGCCACCCTGCAACGCTTCAGGGGCGGTATAGCGCGCTCCTGAAACGCCGAAAATATTGACCAGCGTACCCTCGAATATCAGCGCCAGCCCAAAGGTCAGCAATAAGCCATACAAGTGGTCCAGGTGAGCGATACGACGAAGCAAAAAGCGCTCCATCAACATACCGAAAGCACCCACAACAAGCGGCACCAAAACAAGCGCCAGCCAGTAATTGATGCCTAAATAGCGAAAGCCCAGCAGCGCAGCAAAAGCGCCCAGCATGTATTGCGCTCCGTGGGCAAAGTTGACGATCTTCAACAGACCGAAGATGACCGCCAGACCCAGGCTGAGCAGTGCGTAAAAAGCACCGTTCACAAGGCCCAGTGTCAACTGCCCCAGGAACACGGCCAATGGCACGCCGAATATCATCGTCATGGTACGACTCTCCCCGACATCAAGCGGGTAGCAGCCAACGACTGCTACCCGAAGATGGATGCTTGTTTATTACCCCTGGGCTGATTTAGTTCTGCACCAGTTCGCACTGGCTCTCAGACAGCGGACGGTAAGCTTCTTCGGCGGGAATGGTGCTGAGGATTTCGTAAAGATCCCATTCACCGGTGGATTCCTCAGGGGTTTTCACCTGGGCCAGGTACATGTCGTGGATCATGCGGCCATCTTCACGAATACGACCGTTGCGAGCGAAGAAATCATCGATCGGCATCTCCGCCATCTGGGCACGAACGGTTTCCGGGTCGTCGGTGCCAGCGGCTTCAACGGCCTTCAGGTAATGCATGGTGCTTGAGTAGATACCTGCCTGCACCATGGTCGGCATGCGTTCTTCTTCTGCGTAGTAGCGCTCTGCCCATTCCCGTGACTGATCGTCCATATCCCAGTACCAGCCGGTGGTCAGCAGCAGGTTCTGGGTGGCTTCCAGGCCAAGCGCGTGCACATCGTTAAGGAAAATCAGCAGGCCAGCCAACTGCTGCCCGGATTGCGTCAGGCCAAACTGGCTTGCCGTGGTGATGGCATTGACCGTATCGGAGCCCGCATTGGCCAGGCCCACAATCTTGGCACCTGAGCCCTGGGCCTGAAGAATATAGGATGAGAAGTCGTTGGTCGGGAACGGGTGGCGAACACCACCGACAATTTCACCGCCATTCGCCTCCACCACGCTGGTCACATCGGCTTCCAACGCATGACCGAAGGCATAATCCGCCGTCAGCATGAACCAGCTGTCACCGCCCTGGTCCACCACCGCCTTAGCGGTACCGTTGGCCAGCGGGTAAGTGTCGTATACCCAATGAATGTGATTAGGCGTGCAGTGCTCGTTGGTGATACTCGACGCCGCCGACCCGGACACAATCGCCAGGCCATCGTTTTCTTCGATCACATTGCTGACGGCGATCGACACCGATGACGCCACCAGGCCGCCAACCATGTCGACGTTGTCCTCGTCGATCCAGCCGCGCACGGTATTGGCGCCTACGTCAGCACTGTTGCGATCATCAGCACTGGAAATAACGATGGGCGCGCCGTTGACGCTGCCGCCGAAGTCCTCAACCGCCATTTCCATGGCGGTTAAGCCACCAGGGCCAGCAAGATCACGGTAGGTACCCGACATATCGGCTAAATAACCAATACGCACTTCGTCGTCACTCATTTGCGCCTGGGCATTCGAGGCCATCAGGCTGGTGGCTGCCGCCGCGGCAACACAGCAGGCTAGCGTTTTCTTGTTAAATGTCATGCTATTCTCCTGACTCTAGAGAGCCTTTGTTGTTGTGATACAGGCGAAATATCAAGCGTGCTTGGTCAAGCATGTGGCTTGTGAAATAAAGCTTGAAAACCGTGTCGGGTTATACCCCCAGCATTGAATTAAGGTGCTCACGGCGGCTTGGCAGCTCGGCTGCGCTGATTTCCTCGACGATCTGCCCGTGCTCCATGACGAAGTGGCGATCCGCCAGCGGCGCGGCAAAACGAAAGTTTTGCTCCACCAGCACAATGGTCATGCCACGCGCCTTGAGCTGTTCCAGCACCTCACCGAGCTTTTGCACAATCACCGGTGCGAGGCCTTCGGTGATTTCATCCAGCAACAGCATCCGCGCGCCCGTGCGCAAGATACGCGCCATCGCCAGCATCTGCTGTTCACCGCCGGAAAGCCGGGTACCCTGGCTTCTACGCCGCTCGTAGAGGTTAGGAAACATGGCGTAGATTTCATCGAGACTCATGCCGTCTGAACGTACAGTAGGTGGCAGTAAAAGGTTTTCGTGCACATCAAGGCTGGCAAAAATGCCACGCTCTTCCGGGCAGTAACCAATCCCCAGGCGCGGGATATGGTGCGGCTTCATGTGCAGCGTTTCATTGCCGTTGATGACGATCGAGCCGGAACGCCGCCCCACCATGTTCATGATGGCTTTCAGGGTAGTGCTACGTCCGGCGCCATTGCGGCCCAGCAAGGTCACCAGCTCACCGCGCTTTACGTCGAAATCGATCCCGTGGAGGATATGCGACTCGCCATAAAAGGCATGCAGATCCTGTACGCGCAGCATTTCCAGGCCTTGAACATTATCGCCAGGTGCCTGATCCATAGATGCCTGCGCTTCAGCGGTATTCATACGGCAGCTCCTTCCTCTTCGGCGGCGTCGCTGCCCATATAGGCTTCGCGCACTAGCGGGTTACGGGAAACGTTGTCGTAATCGCCCTCGGCCAACACGGCGCCCCGCGCCAGAACGGTAATACGATCGCACAGTCGGCTCACCACGCTCAGATTATGCTCTACCATCAAGACTGTACGGCCTTTCGATACCCGCTTGATCAACGCCACGATGCGGTCGACGTCTTCTGCGCCCATGCCTTGGGTGGGTTCATCCAGTAGCATCATGGTCGGGTCAAGGGCCAGCGTGGTGGCGACTTCCAATGCCCGCTTGCGCCCGTAGGGCATCTCAACGGTTAGCGTATCGGCATACTCGCCAAGCCCCACTTCTTCCAGTAATTCAAGGGCACGCTCGTTGAGGTGATCCAGGGATTTCTCTGACTTCCAGAAGTGAAACGAGGTACCCAACTTACGCTGGAGCGCCACCCGCACGTTCTCCAGCGCGGTCATATGGGCAAAGACGGCTGAAATCTGGAAGGAGCGCACCAGACCCAGTCGCGCGATCTCATTGGATTTCATCGAGGTAATGGGGTTACCCCGATAGAGAATCTCTCCGCGGGTAGGGGGTAGAAATTTGGTCAGCAGATTGAAAACTGTGGTTTTGCCCGCGCCGTTGGGCCCTATCAAGGCGTGGATATGCCCTTCCTGTACCTGGAGATTGACATCGTCCACCGCTGTAAAACCACGAAACTCTTTGGTCAACCCGCGCGTTTCGAGAACGGGCACTTTCCGGACATCGTCTGCACACATGAAGTGGTAAGCCTCTTGTTGTTCTTGTGCTGACTTAGAGCCCCCTGACCCACGATGGCATGCTGATGCATGCCTCATGTTCCAGTGACTTCTTTACACCAGCCTCTATCGACCTCTATCAACTTGCAGAAGCAGAATTCGTTAGCTGGCAACATATTCTTACCTTAACGTAAGGTGTAGGTGCAAACTAGCAACCTCTGTCAGGTAATTACAATTACAACTTTGGTCTACGCAAGGGAAAGGCACTAACCATGTTTTACAAAAATAACTGCAAATTCAGAAGATTGGCAATTTTCATCAGCAAAACAAAGAAGACAAGATATGCTTTACGTTAACGTAAACTTGTTTTAGCCTCACTGGCAGTGTTCCATAGAAGGTATACCTTAAGAATGATTCTTGGGAACAATGCCCTTTTGAGAGAACGTCACCATGAGCAAAACCTACTCGATCAGTGAATTGGCCAACGAATTTGATTTGACCACCCGCAGCATCCGTTTCTACGAGGACCAGGAGCTGCTTCACCCCACCCGCCGCGGGCAGACCCGCGTCTACAGCAGTAAGGATCGGGTGCGACTCAAGCTGACCATTCGTGGAAAACGTCTTGGCTTTTCACTCGCTGAAATCCGCGAGCTGTTCGAGCTCTGGGACGAGACCCGCAGCGGTAGTAAAAAACAGCTGAATTTAATGCTCAGCAAGATCGCCGAGCGCAGGGCGGCACTCGACCAGCAGATGAAAGACATCACCATGGTCCAGCTTGAGCTCGAAAGCGCAGAAATTCGCTGCCGCCAGGCGCTGGAAGAACTGAATCAAAAGCAACGCGAAGAAGAACAGACGGAAACCGATACAACATCGCCCTCTTCATCCGCAACCACGCATTGAACGGATAACGGCACTAGATACTGCCAGCGCGCCACTAACACACTTTTCAATATCACTATCAACACAATGAACAACAGGTGATTGATCATGTTTTCACACTACTCAGAACTCAATTTCGGTCTTGATGACGAGCTGAATATGCTGCGCGAGCAGGTCAACGCCTTCGCCGCTAGCGAGATCGCTCCCCGCGCTGCCGAGATCGACCAGAGCAATGAATTTCCCAACGACCTATGGAAGAAGTTCGGTGACATGGGGCTGTTGGGGATTACCGTTTCTGAAGAAGATGGTGGCAGCGGTATGGGCTATCTCGCCCATTGTATCGCCATGGAAGAGATTTCCCGCGCTAGCGCCTCGGTGGCGCTCTCCTACGGCGCCCACTCCAACCTGTGCGTCAACCAGATCAAGATCAATGCCTCTGCCGAGCAGAAAGCCAAATACCTGCCCAAGCTGATCAGCGGCGACCATGTGGGGGCGCTTGCCATGTCAGAACCCGGCGCCGGTTCCGATGTGGTTTCCATGCAGTTGCGTGCTAAACGCGATGGCGACCACTACATTCTCAACGGCAACAAGATGTGGATCACCAACGGCCCGGACGCGGATGTGCTGGTGGTCTACGCCAAGACCGACCCGGACGCCGGTTCCAAAGGCATTACTGCCTTTATTATCGAAAAAGGCATGCCCGGTTTCTCGACCGCCCAGAAGCTCGACAAGCTGGGCATGCGCGGCTCCAACACCTGCGAGCTGGTGTTCCAGGACTGCGCCGTGCCCGCCGAGAATATTCTGGGCGATGAGGGCAAAGGCGTTCGCGTACTGATGAGCGGCCTGGATTACGAGCGCACCGTGCTCGCGGCCGGCCCCATCGGCATCATGCAGGCCGCCATGGATGTGGTGCTGCCCTATATCCACGAGCGCAAGCAATTCAACCAGTCGATTGGCGAGTTCCAACTGGTGCAGGGCAAGGTAGCGGATATGTACACCACCCTGAACGCCTGCCGGGCCTATCTGTATGCCGTGGCAGGAGCCTGCGACCGCGGCCAGACTTCCCGCAAAGACGCTGCCGGGGTGATTCTCTACTGCGCCGAAAAAGCCACCCAGGTAGCACTGGATGCGATTCAGCTACTCGGCGGCAACGGCTATATCAACGAGTACCCCACCGGGCGGCTGCTGCGTGACGCCAAGCTGTATGAAATTGGCGCAGGTACCAGCGAGATTCGGCGGATGCTGATCGGTCGCGAACTCTTCACTGAAACCCTTTAACGAACATCAGCAGGGCCGCGCCATGAGCACCGTGAATAGCCAAATCAATCCCCGCAGCGATGTGTTTCAAGCCAACGAAGCCTCCATGCTCGGTGAAGTCAACAAACTGCGTGAACTGACCGCGGCCATCTCCCAGGGCGGCGGCGCCAAGGCCCGGGAGCGTCACGAAAGCCGCGGCAAACTTTTCGTGCGTGACCGTATCGATCATCTGATCGATGAAGGCTCACCGTTTCTCGAATTTTCAGCGCTTGCCGCCCACCACGTGTATGAAAGCGAGATCCCGGCGGCTGGCGTGGTCACCGGTATTGGCCGCGTTTCCGGCGTCGAGTGCGTGATCGTCGCCAACGACGCCACGGTGAAAGGCGGCACTTACTTTCCGCTGACGGTCAAAAAACATATTCGCGCCCAGGAGATCGCCCGCAAGCATCGCCTGCCATGCATCTATCTGGTCGATTCCGGCGGCGCCTTCCTGCCCCGTCAGGATGAAGTCTTCCCCGACCGAGACCACTTCGGGCGCATCTTCTACAACCAGGCGACCCTCTCCGCCGAGGGCATCCCGCAAATTGCCGTGGTGATGGGCTCCTGTACCGCGGGCGGCGCCTATGTGCCCGCCATGGCGGATGAGTCGATCATCGTCAAAGAACAGGGCACGATTTTCCTCGGCGGCCCGCCGCTGGTAAAAGCCGCCACCGGCGAGAGCATTAGCGCTGAAGACCTTGGCGGTGCGGATGTACACGCCAAGGTCAGCGGCGTGGCCGATCACTACGCGGAAAACGACGCCCATGCACTGCAGCTGGCCCGCGCCTGTGTGTCCCGGCTGAACTGGCAAAAGCGCGGCCAACTGGCCATGCAGGCGCCCAAGCCCCCCAAGCTCGACCCTTCCGAGCTGTATGGCATTGTCGGCACCGACCTTAAAAAACCCTATGACGTGCGGGAAGTCATTGGCCGCATCGTCGACGACTCCGACTTCGACGAGTTCAAGCGCTACTACGGCGACACTCTGGTTACCGGCTTTGCCCATATTCACGGCTACCCGGTGGGTATCGTGGCCAACAACGGCGTGCTGTTTTCCGAAAGTGCCGTGAAAGGCGCGCACTTTATCGAGCTGTGCGCCCAGCGCAAGATTCCGCTTATCTTCCTGCAGAACATTACCGGCTTTATGGTTGGCTCCAAGTACGAGCACGAAGGTATTGCCAAGCACGGCGCCAAGCTGGTCACCGCCGTGGCCTGCGCCAAGGTGCCCAAATACACCGTCCTGATTGGCGGCAGCTTCGGCGCCGGTAACTACGGCATGTGTGGCCGCGCCTATGATCCTAACCTGCTGTTCATGTGGCCCAATGCGCGCATTTCCGTCATGGGGGGTGAACAGGCCGCGGGCGTGCTTTCCCAGGTAAAGCGAGAACAGTACGAGCGCGAGGGCCGTGAGTGGACGCCGGAGGAAGAAGAAGCCTTCAAGCAACCCACCCGCGAACAATACGAGCACCAGGGCCATCCCTATTACGCCAGCGCCCGGTTATGGGACGACGGCGTGATTGACCCGTTGCAAACCCGCGATGTACTGGGGCTTTCACTGGCTGCCGCGATGAATGCTGAAGTCGAAGAGACACGCTTTGGCGTGTTCCGGATGTAAGGGGCAACCACCATGGCTTACTCAACACTGATGATTGAAAACGGCGTGGCGCGCCTGACCCTGAACCGCCCCGAGGTGCATAACGCCTTTGACGACAGTTTGATCGCCGAGCTGAACGATCACTTGAGTCGGCTGCATTCGCTTGCGGACGCAGGGGATGTGCGCGTGGTGGTACTCGGTTCTGAAGGCAAGAGCTTCTCGGCCGGAGCCGATTTGAACTGGATGAAACGCATGGTCGATTACGACCTGGAGGATAACCTCGCCGACTCCCGCAAACTCGCCGCATTGATGCACGGTCTCGACACACTGCCCTGCCCGACGGTTTGCCGCGTTCAGGGTGCCGCCTTTGGCGGCGCGGTGGGGCTCGCCGCCTGCTGTGACGTAGTGATTGCATCAGGAAACGCCAAATTCTGTCTGTCGGAAGTCAAGATTGGCCTTTCACCCGCCGTCATCAGCCCCTATGTGCAGCGCGCCCTGGGCGAGCGGCAAATGCGCCGCTATGCGCTAACCGCCGAGGTGATAGACGCGGAAATGGCGCTCGCTCTTGGTCTAGTCCACTTGGTAGTGGGGCACGATAAGTTGGACGACGAGGTGGAGACCCTGTTGGCAACGCTGTTAGCGGGCTCACCCCAGGCCCAGCGTGCCACCAAAGCGCTGATGGCCACGGTGGCTCAAACGCCTGACAGTGATGCCACCCGCGAGCATACCTGCCAGGTCATCGCCCAACTGCGGGTAAGCCAGGAGGGCCAGGAGGGTTTATCCAGCTTTTTTGAGAAGCGCCGCCCGGATTGGGTCGACTCCAATAACACTTCTAACGCTTCGGAGCGTCGCTCATGAGTCATTCGCCCTCTATCAACACAACAGAAAAAGCGGACAACGCTGCTCGCACAACACCTTTCGACACCTTGCTGGTCGCCAACCGCGGCGAAATCGCCTGCCGGGTGATGCGTACGGCACGCCGCATGGGCCTGAAAACCGTCGCCGTCTACTCCGACGCCGATGCCAGCGCCCGCCACGTGCGCGAAGCCGACGAAGCCGTGCGCTTAGGCCCCGCCGCCGCGCGTGAAAGCTATTTGAACATTGATGCTGTCATCGACGCCGCCAAGCGCACCGGCACCGGCGCGATTCACCCGGGCTACGGCTTTCTTTCCGAGAACGGCAGTTTCGTCAAAGCGCTTGAAGAAGCAGGCATTACCTTTGTGGGCCCGCCCGCCTCGGCCATTGCCGCCATGGGCGATAAATCCGCCGCCAAAGCGCGCATGGCCAATGCGGGTGTACCGCTGGTGCCTGGCTACCACGGGGATGACCAGGACGACACCCTACTGCGCAGTGAAGCTGACCGAATCGGCTACCCGGTCATGCTCAAAGCCAGCGCGGGTGGCGGTGGCAAAGGCATGCGCGTGGTTGAATCGGGTGATGGCTTTCAGGCCGCGTTAGACGGCTGCCGCCGCGAGTCCAAAGCCGCCTTCGGCGACGACCGCATGCTGATCGAAAAATACCTGGTGCAGCCCCGCCATGTGGAAGTGCAGGTATTCTGCGACCGTCACGGCAACGGGGTTTACCTGTTCGAGCGTGACTGCAGCGTTCAACGGCGTCATCAAAAGGTGATCGAAGAAGCCCCCGCTCCCGGCATGACGGCGGAACTGCGCAGCGCCATGGGCGATGCGGCGGTGCGTGCCGCAAAAGAGATCGGCTACGTGGGTGCAGGCACCGTGGAGTTTCTATTAGACGCGGACGGTTCCTTCTACTTTATGGAGATGAACACCCGCCTCCAGGTCGAGCACCCGGTCACCGAGATGATCACCGGCCAAGATCTTGTCGAGTGGCAGCTACGCGTGGCCATGGGCGAACCGCTCCCGTGTCATCAGGATGAGCTAACCATCACCGGCCATAGCTTTGAAGCACGTATTTACGCTGAAGACCCGGACCAGGATTTCATCCCCGCCACCGGCCTGCTTACCCGCTTTGCACTGGATCTGGAAGGTGCAGGCTTGAACGCCGATCAGGTTCGCTTGGATAGCGGTGTGGAAAGCGGCGATGCGGTATCGATGCACTACGACCCCATGCTCGCCAAGTTGATTGTGCACGGCCCCGACCGCGATGCGGCGCTGGCGACGCTTAACCGCGCGCTTGCAGCCCTGGACGTTCAAGGGGTGGTCACTAACCGCGCCTTCCTGATGCGCCTGGCGACCCACGCTGGTTTCAAGAACGTGGAATTGGATACGCGCTTTATCGAGCGCAACGAAGCCACGCTATTCGCGCCGCGAGCCTATAGCCGGGAAGACTATGCCAGTGCCGCGCTGATTGGCCTGCACCAGCTTGCCCAGGAATGCGAGAGCGACTCTCCCTGGGATCGCCACGACGGCTTTCGCCTCAACGCGCCCCACACCATACGCATCGCCCTGTGTGACCCGGCAAGTGCTCAAGCACCGGACAGCGATGAAGCGGTGGTCATCGTCGAGGGCAAGCGCAATGCTGGCGAGTCACTTTGGAACCTGACAATCAATGATGAAACGCTCACCGCCAGCCTACAGCCGCTGACCGGCGACGCCGTTGCCGTCACCCTGAACGGCCACCGCCAACGCCTGCAGGCACGCCGGGATGGGCACGTGGTGATCATGGCCGACCCCAGCGGTGAAACCCGCCTGTTCTGGCGGCGTATTGATGCCATTGACCACGGCCACCACGAGGCCGAGTCTACCCTCACCGCGCCTATGAACGGCACGGTGGTTGCACTACTGGTGGAACCCGGTGTTGCCGTCGAGAAAGGCATGCCGCTGATGGTCATGGAAGCCATGAAGATGGAACACACCATGACCGCGCCCGCGGATGGCAGCGTGGAGATTTTCCATTTTCAAGCTGGCGATACGGTCAGCCAGGGCGCTGTGCTGCTCGACTTTGCGGCCAACGAATAGGAGTCACTCTTATGCCATTGCCGACGTCCGTCAAGCTGTTTGAGATGGCCCCCCGGGACGGCCTGCAAAACGAGCCGGGGGGCATCGTGCCCACGGGGACCAAAATCGCCCTGATCGAGCGGCTGGCCAAGGCGGGTATGACGCATATTGAAGCGGCCAGCTTTGTGTCACCCAAGTGGGTGCCGCAAATGGGCGATGCGGCTGAGGTAATGAGCGGCATCAAGCGCCAGCCAGGCGTGGTCTATTCTGCACTGACGCCCAACCTGAAAGGCCTGGAGAACGCCCTGGAAACGGGCGTTGACGAAGTGGCCGTCTTTGGCGCCGCGTCAGAAGCGTTTTCGCAAAAAAATATCAACTGCTCGATTGCCGAGTCACTGGCGCGCTTTGAACCGGTACTGGAGCGCGCCCGTGAGGCCGGCATTCGAGTTCGCGGCTACGTCTCCTGCGTGCTGGGCTGCCCCTACGAGGGCGAGATAGCACCTGGCAAGGTGGCCGAGGTAGCCAAGGCACTTTATGACATGGGCTGCTATGAAATTTCACTGGGCGACACCATTGGTGTGGGCACGCCAATGGCCGCCAGGCGCATGATCGAGGCGACGCGCCAGCAGGTGCCCGTCGAGTTTCTGGCCGCTCATTTTCACGATACTTACGGCATGGCACTGGCGAATATTTACGCGGTAATGGAAGAAGGCATCAGCGTGATTGATGCCGCCACCGCCGGGCTCGGCGGCTGCCCCTATGCCAAGGGCGCTTCCGGCAATGTGGCCACCGAAGACGTGCTCTACCTGCTTGAAGGGCTGGGGATTGAAACGGGCATCGACCTGCAGGCCGTGATCGATACCGGCTACTGGATTACCGGCCAGTTGGGCCGCAAGCCCAGCTCTAAAGTCGCCCTGGCAAAAGGCCGCGCCAGCTCATAACAAATAACAAACCGTCGCGGCCCTCGCTCGGACAAGACAATAATATTTGGAGAGATACCATGGCATCACCTGCACTTACCCTTCCAAGCTATACCAGCAGCACCGCCCACAAGCCCCTGCTGGGCATGACCATTGGCGATAAATTCGACCAGATCGCCGCGCAGTACCCTGATAACGACGCCTTGATTGCATTACACCAGAATATTCACTGGTGCTACCGCGAGCTCCAGGATGAAGTGAACCGCTGTGCCCGTGCTCTGCTGGCTATTGGCGTCAAAAAAGGCGATCGTGTGGGCATCTGGGCGCCCAACTGCAGCGAATGGACCGTCACCCAATTCGCCACTGCCAAAATTGGCGCCATCCTGGTCAATATTAATCCCTCCTACCGGACACATGAATTGGAGTACGCGCTGAATCAATCCGGTGCCCGCTTTCTGGTGACGGCCAACCGTTTCAAAACCTCGGACTACAGCGCCATGCTGTATGAACTGGCGCCAGAACTTAACACCTGTACCGAAGGCCAGTTGACGTCACAAAAGCTGCCCGAGCTTGAGTGCGTGATTAATTTAAGCGCCGATAAACATCCCGGTATGTGGCGTTGGGCCGACATGATGGAAGCGTCTCGCCACGTCAGCCAAACCGACGTTGACGACCTCCAGGCCACGCTCCAGTTCGACGACCCGATCAATATTCAGTACACCTCGGGTACCACGGGCTTCCCCAAAGGGGCGACGCTCTCCCACCACAACATTCTCAACAATGGTTTCTTCGTTGCTGAAAGCATGGGCTTTACCAGCGAAGATCGCCTGGTGATCCCGGTGCCGCTTTATCACTGCTTTGGCATGGTGATGGGCAACCTGGGCTGCATGACCCATGGTGCGGCCATGATCTACCCGGATGAAGGCTTTGACCCCGGCGCCGTGCTAAAGGCGGTGCACGAACAGAAAGCCACCGCGCTGTACGGCGTGCCGACCATGTTTATCGCCGAGCTTGACCATCCGGACTTTGCAAGCACCGACCTCTCGTCGCTACGCACCGGGATCATGGCGGGCTCCATCTGCCCCGCCGAGATCATGAAGCAGGTCATCAGCAAGATGAATATGAAGGGCGTGCAGATCGCCTATGGCATGACCGAAACCAGCCCGGTATCCACCCAGACCGGTGCCGATGACAGCCTTGATAAGCGCGTTTCCACCGTGGGTCGTACCCAGCCGCATCTGGAAACCAAAATCGTTGACCCCGGCAACGGTGGTATTCTGCCCCGTGGCGAAATCGGCGAGCTGTGTACTCGCGGCTACAGCGTCATGTTGAAGTACTGGAACAACGACAAAGCCACCGCGGAGGCGATTGACGAGGCAGGCTGGATGCACACCGGCGACCTGGCCACCATGGACGAAGAGGGTTACATCCAGATCGTCGGTCGCATCAAGGACATGGTGATTCGCGGCGGGGAGAACGTCTATCCCAAGGAAATCGAGGAATTCCTTTACGCCCACCCGGCCATTTCAGAAGTACAGGTGACCGGTGTGCCGGACAAGAAGTATGGCGAAGAGCTGATTGCCTGGGTCAAGCTCAACAGCAACGCCGATGAAGTCACTGGGGAGGAACTGCGCGAGTACTGCAAGGGCAAGATCACACACTTCAAGATTCCGCGCTACTTCAAATTCGTCGATGAATTCCCGATGACCGTCACCGGCAAGATCCAGAAATTCAAAATGCGCGAGATTTCCATTCAAGAGCTCGGTTTAGACGACTAGCGGCACACGCTGGCAGCTCGTCGGCTAGCGAAGGAGCATCAAATGGCTTTTCATTCGCCTCTGGTGACGCATTACCAGCAGGCACTGCGTGATCGCGAAGTGCTTGAACAAATCCAGGCCCATTACCCTGACGGACCGACGCTGCCCCAGCTTGCCCCCCTGGACCAACTGCATATTGGCGGCATGGCGGCGTCCGCCAGGTTGCTGAACCTGATTGACCCCGTTGCCCCCACACGCGTGCTGGATATTGGCGCTGGTCTGGGTGGGCTAATGCGCCAGGGAGCGGCGCTGGGTTATCACATGGTCGGCCTCGACCTCACCCATCGGTTTAACCTACTCAACCAATCGCTTAGCGCGCTGGCAGTCAACGCGGGCAGCCCGCCGCTTGTCTCTGTCACTGCTGACGCCTGTGCCTTGCCGTTTGAGCAGGGGTGTTTCGATGCGGTGGTCTTCCAGCACAGCCTGCTCAACATGCCCGATGCGGCCAGGGTGATGGATGAATGTCACCGCGTGCTGAGCGCGAACGGTCAACTGGTGATGCACGAAGTGGTCAGCGGCCCCAACGTGGAAGACCTTGTCTACCCCGTACCTTGGGCGGCTTCACCAGCGCATTCCCATTTACTTACCCAGGATGCATTAGTCCATCTACTCGAATCGAAGGGCTTTCACATTCAACACCTCGACGACTGGACCGATACGGCCCTTGAGTGGCGGCAGCGCCAGCTGCATAAAGAACAGACCCCGCGGTCAGCTGCACTTTCACCAGCGTGGGTTTTTGGCGACCGCTTTACCCAAATGGGCAAGCACCTGGTCGAAAACCTGGTCAATGGGGCAATTAAATTGGTAGAAATCAAGGCCAGTTGCTACGCTTACTAGGTCTACCTTTTCATTACGCTTCTAGGTGTAAGAAAAATGCCAATGAAACGCTTGGCAAGCACCCTCCTTTTTTGCGCCGTGCCTTACGCTGGCGCCCATGCTGACGAGTTCGCGCCCGCCACGTCGTATGCCTTGCCCGAAAGTGAGTTAATGCAGCTGGACAATGGCGTCATCCTCGAAGGCAGCGACCTGAGCAGTATCGACAGTTACACCAGCGGCTTCCGGTTAACCGCTGGCTTCAGTCCATGGCAGTTGCCCCAGTTGGATATCGGCGCTGAACTGGCCTACCGCGAGAGCGAAGAAGTCCCCATTTCATCAAGTATTACGCCGTTGATCATGGACACCCTCAGCCTGGGTGGCGCTTTGGTCGCAGGCTTGCGCATGGGGGCATTCAGCGTTTACGCAAAATCAGGGCTAACCGAGTGGCGCGGTGAAAGCTACCGGCCAATGCAGGGCATCGACGAAAGCGGCACCGCCCTACTGCAGGGATTTGGTGCCACCCTCACCGTCGACCGTCTCGTCAGCCGCCTGGAATACGAGCGGGTCGATGACCCCACCCTTGATCATCTCAATATGCTAAGCGCTTCATTGCATCTGCCGTTCTAGCGTTTTTCATCACTATCTTCCGTCGGCACAGGCGGCGTCCAGATCGGCACGTCCTCACGCTGGGGCTCGGGCCAATCCTGCTGCATGGCGCTATTCAGCGCTTCTTCCAGCTTCATGAAAAGCTCGCCGTAGCGAGGGCTGAAGTTGATGCCTTCCTCGATCTCTTTCCAGGCATCGAACAGTGCGTCCTCGTGGGCCTCCTCGTTCTGCACAAATGCCCAGGTCATCTGCTTGGCGCGCATCGGGTGGACCCCCATGGCCGTCAGCGCATGCCCGCCCATCTCCAGCGCGGAATGGTAGGTTTCGCTGACGATGTCGTCGGCACCGGCCTCGCGCAATTGATAACCATGACCACGGTCAAATGCCCGGGCCAGCACCCACACATGGGGGTAGTAATGCTTGACGTACTTGACCATATCAACGGCACGCTTGCGGTCATCAATGGCCACGACCAGCAAGCGCGCCTGTTCGATACCGGCGGTTTCCAGTAGATCTGAGCGACTGGCATCGCCGAAATAGCTTTTGATGCGGATTCGCCGCAGGTTCTCGATCTGCTCGAGTTCGTGATCGAGCGCGACGATGGGCATGTTGTTGGCGCGCAGCAGGCGACAAATGATCTGCCCGAAGCGCCCCACGCCCGCCACGATCACCGGCGCCTGCTCGTCGATGGCATCGGGCTGGCGCCCGTCGTTCTTGACCCGGCGATAGCGTGGCAGCACCAAGCGGTCGTAGGCGATGAACAGCAGCGGCGTCAGGAACATCGACAGCGCAATGACCAGCGACAGCACCTGGGAAATCTCGACGGGAATCACGCTATTCTGCACGCTGTAGGTCAACAGCACGAACCCGAATTCACCGGCCTGGGCAAGGCTCAGGGTAAACAGCCAACCGTTGCTGCCACGCACCCGAAACAGCAACGCCAAAACGAGCAGAATGGTTGCCTTGACGGCAATTACCACGACGCCAAGTACCAGCACCGTGCCCCACTGCGAGGCCAGTACCTGAAAGTCGATCCCTGCGCCGACGGTGATAAAGAACAGGCCCAGCAGAAGCCCCTTGAACGGATCGATATTGGCTTCGATCTCATGCTTGAATTCGCTGTTGGCCAGTACGATCCCCCCCAGAAACGCCCCCAGTGCCGGGGAAAGGTTCACCAGGCTCATGAGGGCAGCGATACCGATGACAAGCATCAGCGCCGTCGCCGTGAACACTTCACGCAACCCGGAGCCCACCACGTAACGGAATAGTTTCGGTACCAGGTAGTAACCGCCGGCAATCACGCTGCCGATCGCCGCGACCACCACCAGGGCATACGCCCAGCCGGGCAAGTGCGCCATCAGGCTGATGCCCGCATGACTGGCGCGATCATCCCCTGACCCCATCAACTCTGGCAGCGCCAGCAGGGGAATCAGCGCCAGCATGGGAATGACCGCGATGTCCTGGAACAGCAATACGGAGAAGGCGCTGCGGCCTCCCTCGGTTTTTTCCAGGCCCTTTTCACTCAGGGTTTGCAGCACAATCGCTGTCGAGGACAATGCGAAAAGCAAGCCGATAGCGAGCGAGGTTTGCCACGTAAGCCCCAGCCACCAGGCAAGGGCTGTGCCTGCCACCGTGGTCAAGCCTACCTGCAGTCCGCCAAGACCGACCAGGCGCACGCGCATGGCCCAGAGCCCTTTCGGATCAAGCTCCAGGCCGACCAAAAACAGCATCATCACCACACCAAATTCGGCAAAGTGCTGAATCGTGGTCGTTTCCTGGCCCACCAGACCCAGTATCGGGCCAATGACCACACCGGCCATCAGGTAGCCCAGTACCGAGCCAAGCCCATAGCGTTTTGCAAGGGGAACAGCAATCACCGCCGCCACAAGATAAATAAACGCCTGGATAAAGTACGCGGTCATCGAGACTCCTTGTATTTTTTTAAACTAGCTTGACTTCACTGACGCAAACGGTATCGTACTAGTACGCTAGTACATTATCTATTACCTGGTGGCACACGATGTCTTCAAACCATGCTTTCAAACGATGATTACCAGGCGGAGCTGGTTCGCCACTTGCTTGCCATCGACTCTCCAGAGGCAATGGATGAAGCGCTTGCCAGCCTGCTGACCCCTGCAGAGTATCAAGAAATCAGTAAGCGCCTACAGATTTTCAAGCTGCTGCGCGAGGGGGTCCCCCATCGCAAAATTGCCGAAACCCTGGGCGTAGGGATCGCCACGGTATCCCGTGGCTCACGCGCCTTGACCTCGTTACCCTCTTCACGACCTTCTTCACGGAATGATCATCTATGACCACGGCCGATAAGCAAGACGAACAAGGCCCGCAGCCTTTTACGCTGCCGCGTAAGCCACACTATGTGACGCTGGCGGCGGACTGTGATTTTTTTGCGCTCTTCCAAAAAATCGAACGGCAGTTTACTAACTGCTACATGCTGGAGTCGCTGGGCGAAGATAGCCATATGGCGCGCCACTCGATCATCGGCTTTGACCCAGAGTACACGCTTTACGCCAACGGCCACACGCTGACGATCGAAGACCGCGACGGCCATGCCAATCACTACCCGAGCGATAACCCTTATGAGTTGCTGCGCAGCCTGATACCCCAGAACATTATTTCGCGTAAATATGCCGGTGGGTTAAGCGGTTACCTCGGTTACGACGCCATGCAGTACTTCGAACCCTCGCTGACGCTCAAGGCCAGCGATGACTTCGATACGTTCCGGTTCGGGCTGTATAAAGACGGCTTGATCCTCGACAAGATGACCGGTGAGGTTATCTATTTTTACTACGACAATAGCCGCTACGAGTTCCTGCAGACGCTGATCGACGCCGACGACACGCCCCCCGGCCCGCTGCACATCACTGCCCTGGGTGACACCATGAGCCAGGCAGAGCACGCCGAAGCCGTGGCCAAGGTGAAACAGGACATCATCGACGGCAAGGTCTTCCAGTGCGAGGTCGGCTTTAAAAAGCGCTTCCGGATTCAGGGCGATACCCTGGCGCTATACGACCAGCTACGCACCATTAACCCCTCACCGCAGATGTACTACGTCAAGTTTGGTGATCAGAAGCTGATTGGCGCAAGCCCGGAGCTGCTGTTTCGACTACGCCAGGGCGAAATGGAAACCTTCCCGCTGGCGGGCACCACCACCCGCGGCCAAACGCCCCAGGAGGATACCCAGCTCGCCCGGGCACTGCTCAATGACCCCAAAGAGATCGCCGAGCACAATATGATCGTCGATCTGCACCGCAATGATATCGGCCGGGTGGCGCAGTTTGGCACGGTAAAAGTCCGCAGCCTGATGGATATCAAGCGTTTCAGCCACGTCCAGCACATCTCCAGCGAGATTGTCGGCATTATCGCCGAGGGTGACGACATGTTCAGCGCCCTGGCCAGCAATTTCCCGGCGGGCACCCTCACCGGCGCCCCCAAGATCGAGGCGATGAAAATCATCGACGACCTGGAAAATGACGGACGGGGCCCCTATGGCGGCGCTGTGGGGCAGTTCTCGTTCAACGGCGACTGCACCTTTGCCATCCCCATTCGTACGGTATTTGTGAACGGCGAGCGCGCTTACGTGCAGACCTGCGGCGGCAACGTATATGACAGCAACGCCGAGGATGAGTACGAAGAGATTCGCCGCAAGTTTGCCGGCACCCGCAAGGCCTTGGCCCCCTTTATGAGCACGGAAACGGAGAGCCCCGCATGAAGGTGCTGATCATCGATAACTACGACTCCTTCACCTATAACCTGTATCAGTTCATTGGTGAGATTCTGACCACCGAAAAAAACCGCGGCAGGGTGCCCCATTTCGAGATACTCGTTAAGCGCAACAACCAGATCGACTTCAAGGCCATTGAAGCCATGGCGCCGGATCGCATTATCATCTCGCCTGGCCCCGGCTCACCGGATGACCCTCGTTACTTTGGCGTGTGCGCTGAAGTAATCGAGAAGCTTGGTAAAACCACGCCACTTTTGGGAGTTTGCCTGGGTATGCAGGGCATTGTGCATGTGTTTGGCGGCCAGGTGGTCAAAGCACCGCTACCCATGCACGGCAAGATCAGCCCAATCAATCATAATAACCGCTCGGTGTTTAATGGCGTCCCCGACCAGCTCGAAGTGATGCGCTATCACTCGCTGATTGCTGATGCCGCGACCCTGCCTGAATGCCTGGAAGTCACCGCGACGGTAGGTGCACTGGCGGCTGACAGCTTTGAGCAGCGTAGCCGCTGGCAGGCGGTCGGCGAATTCGAATTGATGGGGGTTAAACACCGGGACTACCCCATTCACGGCATTCAGTTCCATCCGGAATCGTTTGCGACCGAAGGCGGCAAGGAGTTGATTGGCAACTTTCTGTTTGCCTATGACGCCTGACGTCGGCGCTGTTACTTTCGGCGCGAGGGAGATTTTCTCTTCATCGGCTTGTTTTTGCCACCACCGCCTTTGACGGGCTTGCCTCGTCCGGTCGCCTTCCTGCCAGAAGGCACGCCACTTGACTTGCCTTTAAGCGCTGGTTTGCCGCCAGCGCTTTTGGCCTTGGGCCGCCCTGACCCGCTGGCAGTGCGTTTTCCCGACGCTTTTCCAGCCGCTTTTCCCGCCTCTTTGCTCGGCGCTTTGTCACCGGCTTTACCGCCACGCTTGCCCGGCGCGCCAGCGGCATTTTGTCGAGATTTATTCTGGCTGCCCGAACGCTTTGGCGCAGACGAGGGCGCAGGCTTGGCCTCTGAACTGGCGGTTAACGCCTCAATCTTCGCGATCTCTTTCGGGGTCAAGTCGCGCCAGTCGCCCAGCGCCAGGCCCTTGAGCGATACATTCATGATGCGCGTGCGAATCAGCTGGGTGACGTCATAGCCGAAATAATCACACATGCGGCGAATCTGACGGTTCAATCCCTGCACCAACGTTATCGTGAACTCGAAGGTGGATACCTTTTCCACGTGGCATTTCTTGGTGACCTGACCGAGGATGGGTACCCCGTTCTGCATCCCCTGGATAAAGTCATCGGTAATCGGTTTGTTGACCGTTACCCGGTATTCCTTTTCATGGTGGTTGTTGGCCCGCAATATCTTGTTCACCAGGTCGCCATTGTTGGTGAGCAAAATCAGCCCCTGGGAGTCCTTATCCAGCCGACCAATGGGGAAAATGCGCGTGCCGTGTTTTACAAAATCGACAATGTTGTCTTTTTCGCTTGGCTCAGTGGTACAGACAATACCCACCGGCTTATTGAGCGCAATGAGGACGAGATCTTCCTCTTCCTGGGGCTCGATATCCTGGCCGTTCACCTTGACCCGGTCGCCTGCCACCACCTGGTCGCCTGTCGTCGCGCGGCGTCCGTTAATCCAGACGTTGCCCTGCTCCACATAGCGGTCGGCTTCCCGCCGTGAGCACAGGCCGCTTTCGCTGATATATTTGTTGATACGGGTAGATTTTCGTAACGTCATAGAACGCCATGTGGCTGAAAGGGATAAAGAAAACGCTTAAAAAGACGACCCGGGCTGCTTCAGAAACGCCAGCTCCTCGTCGGTAGAAACCCGCCCCAGCAGTGCATTACGGTGCGGGTAGCGGCCGAAGCGATCAATAATCGCCTTGTGGCGGACTTCAAAGTCGAAGTTTTTCTCCAACCCTGGCTGGTTGAATAGCGCCATCGCCCGCTCGTGAATCGCCGCCGATTCGCTATGCATATAGGGCATATACAGAAACGCCCGCTGCTCGCTGGAAAGCGACGCATCGGCGCCAGCGGCCACCGCTTCCTGAGCCAGCGCCAGCGCCAAGGTATCGGTGGCGAAGGCACGGGCGTCGTCGCGGTAGATATTGCGGGAGAACTGATCCAGCACAATGATCTCCGCAAGCCGTCC
This sequence comes from Halomonas sp. Mc5H-6, assembly GCF_024124705.1. Classification (NCBI taxonomy): domain Bacteria; kingdom Pseudomonadati; phylum Pseudomonadota; class Gammaproteobacteria; order Oceanospirillales; family Halomonadaceae; genus Halomonas; species Halomonas sp. Mc5H-6. The sequence continues at coordinate 323,694 of NZ_JAMXSI010000001.1, read as the reverse complement.
TCGGGGTGTCTGCCGCCAGGCGTAACACTCGCACTGCGCCGCCTGGGCATGCAGGGTGCCAAACCGTTCCCGAATTGCCTGATCCATCTCGGGATCTTTTTTAAACCACTGCGCAGGCGTCAAGGCCTCAAACCAGAAGTCGAGCACCGCTTGAACATCCGAGAGCATTGACGCCTCCTTGTTGTAACAAAGTGTTGTAACAAAGGGTTGTGGTGGTAAAAGGAACTCGCCGGTGTAGCCTAACCCGTATTACGCAGGCCAGCCGCGATCCCCGCCATGGTAACCATCAGCGCTCGAGACAGGTCAGCGCTAATCGCACCATCAGCATCACGGTTACGCTGCAATAGCTCCGCCTGCAAGCCATGGAGCGGGTCGATATAGGGGTTACGCACATCGATCGCCTGACGAATCAGCGGCGTATTTTCGAGCAGTTCCTCCTGCTGCAGAATATCCAGTACGGACTCTTCCAGCCGCGCGAACCGCTCGCGCAGCTGCTTACCCAATGCCTTCAACGAGGGCTCATCCACCAAGCGGTGCTCGTAATAGGCGGCAATCGCCACGTCGGCCTTGGCCAGCAGCATTTCCAGCATATCGAGATAGGTGCCGAAGAACGGCCACTCGTTGCGCATTTCCTGCAGCACCTCGCGCCCGCCCGGCTGCTCGAGCCGACGCGAGAACGCCTCGCCACTACCCAGCCACGCGGGCAGCATCAGGCGAATTTGCGTCCAGGCGAAAATCCACGGAATCGCCCGCAGGGTTTCCACCCCGCCGTCCTGGCGGCGCTTGGTTGGCCGGGAGCCCAGCGGCAGCCTGCCCAGCGCGCCTTCCGGCGTCACCGAACGGAAGTAGGGTACAAAGTCCGGGTCTTCGCGCACAACGCCGACATAGGCGGCGTGGGCGACGCTGGAAAGCTGGTCCATCTCTTCGCGCCAGTGTGGCTCCGGTGCTCTCGGCGGCAGCAGCGTAGCTTCAAGCACGGCACAGGCATAAATCTCCATGGAACGAAGCGCAATATCGGGCTGGCCAAACTTGAAGCGAATCATCTCGCCCTGTTCGGTCACCCTTAAACTGCCGTTCACCGACCCCGGCGGCTGGGAAAGAATCGCCGCGTGGGCGGGGCCGCCGCCACGACCAACAGTGCCACCACGGCCATGGAACAGGGTCAGGTCGACACCGTGGCGCTCGCACACATTGACCAGCGACTCCTGGGCCCGGTACTGCGCCCAGGCGGCGGCCAGCTGCCCGGCATCCTTGGCAGAATCCGAATAGCCGATCATCACCTCCTGGCCCTTGCGCATCAGCTTGCGATAGCCCGGCAGCGCCAAGAGCTGGTCGATCACGTCGCCTGCATGATCCAGGTCGTTAAGGGTTTCGAACAGCGGCGCGATGGGCAGCGTCACGTTGCCACCGGTTTCCTTCATCAACAGCGCCACGGTAAGCACATCGGAGGGCTCAGCGGCCATGGAGATGATATAGGTACCCAGCGCTTCAGAGTGCTCCTGGGCGATGACCTTGAAGGTATCCAGCACTTCGCGGGACTCCGCCGAACACTCCCAGCGGCGCGGGATCAGCGGCCGACGTGATTCAAGTTCAGCCAGTAAAAATTCCTGACGCTGGGCTTCATCCCACTCGCGATAGTGGCCAAGATTCAGGGTATCCGTCAGTTCTTCCATGACCTGGGCATGACGGCTGGCTTCCTGGCGAAGGTCTAGCTTGGTCAGCGTGACGCCGAAGACCGCGACGCGGCGCAGGGTGTCCAGTAGCGCGCCATTGGCGATGGTATCCAGGCCTACGTCGCACAGTGAGCGATAGCAGGCCAGCAAGGGGGCATACAGCTGATCGCGGGTTTCGATAATCGCCCCGCCGTCATAACTCCGCCCTTCCAGTTCGGCCTTGGCCCAGTCGCGGGTGGACTCCATTTTCGCCAGCAGGCGTTTAAGTACTTCGCGGTAAGGCTCGGCCACATCGCCCGCCTCAGCCTTGAGGGCACTATTGGCCTTCCACATGGAGAGCTCGGTCTTGAGCTGTTCAAGGTCGCGCAGGTAAAGGTCCGCCGCCATCCAACGGCCCAACAAAAGCACTTCCTTGGTGACCTTTGCCGTGACATTCGGGTTGCCATCCCGGTCACCCCCCATCCAGGAGGCATAGCGAATGGGCGCAGCATCCAGCGGTAGACGTTCGCCGGCCGTTTCCAGCAGCAGGTTGTCGAGATCCCGGTGAAAGTCAGGCACCGCCTGCCACAGCGAATTTTCAATCACGGCAAAGCCCCACTTGGCTTCATCCACCGGAGTGGGCCGCTCGTGGCGGATCTCGTCGGTGTGCCAGGCCTGGCTGATCAACTCCTCCAGCCGCCCCTGGGCGCGGGCACCCCGCTCCGGGTAGTCATCAGAGCCTTCAATGGCCGTCAGGCAGTCGTCGATGGCATCGTACTTTTGAATCAGCGTGCGTCGAATGACTTCGGTGGGGTGCGCGGTGAGCACCAGCTCAACCCGCATATTGGCAAGGCTCTCGACCAGCTTGCGCGGCGAGTTGCCTGCCTGCTCGGCGCGTTTGAGCAGCTCGCCAAGCACCGGCTGCGAGCCTGGCTTATAGTCTTCAACGCGGCGGAAACGCGCCCGATAGTGCTGCTCGGCAATGTTGGCGAGGTTAAGAAACTGGTTAAAGGCACGGGTGACGGGCAGCAAATCCTGCTCGGGCAGTTGGCGCAGGTATTCGATCAAGTTGCGTTGCTGTAGCGAATCACCCTGCCGTCCCTGCTTGGCGTGGGCGCGAATGGTTTCGATTTTATCGACAAACGATTGGCCTAGATCATCGGCAATGGTTCGCCCCAGGCTGTCGCCCAGAATACGCACGTTATCGCGTAGCGATTCGTGTAGGTCATGACTCATGGCGTGGCCTCCTTGCAGGGGTCGCGGAATTCAATCAATGGGTTTCTTCGGCTTTGGCCGCCAACCAGTGACTTTCCATCTCGTCTAGAGAGGCATCCGTCAATGGCCGCCCCGCCGCTTCCAGCTCACGCTCGACAAAACGAAAGCGGCGTTCGAATTTGGCATTGGTGTTACGCAGGCACTGCTCGGGGTTGGCCCCCATGGTGCGTGCTAAATTAGTGACGGCAAACAATAGGTCGCCCACTTCTTCCTGAGCATGGACGCTGTCGCCCGCGGCGAGGGCCTCTTCCACTTCATCGAGCTCTTCGCGGATCTTGGCCAGCACGCCCTGCGAATCCGGCCAGTCAAAGCCCACGCGTGCCGCGCGTTTGGAGAGCTTGGCCGCTCGGCTGAGCGCTGGCAGGGTGCGCGGCACGTCGTCAAGCACCGAGGCAGCCGCACTGGCACTGTCGGCACCTGCCCTTTCATCACGCTCTGCGGCTTTTAACGACTCCCAGCGGCTATTCACCTGCTGGGTCTGCACATCCTCGGCACTTACCCCCGGTGGGCGACGTGAACTCAAGGTGCCATCGGGAAAGACATGCGGGTGGCGACGCAGCATCTTGGCCGTTAGCGTATCGACAATGTCGTGGAAGTCGAAGCGCTGCTCTTCCGCTCCGAACTGGGCGTAGTAAACCACTTGAAACAACAGGTCACCCAGCTCGCCGGGCAGCTCGTCAAAAGCGCGTCGTTCGATGGCATCGGCCACCTCATACGCTTCTTCAAGGGTGTGGGGCACAATGCTGTCCCAGTCCTGCTTGATATCCCAGGGGCAACCCTGTTCGTGGTCACGCAGTACCTGCATCAGGGTTAGCAAATCATCCAGCGAATATCGCATCAGGCCCCGCCTCCCCGCGTTGTCTTGTCCGGATCGGTGTCGCGCAGGCGACGCACCTCGGTCACATTGGGCAATTGCTGAATACGCGAGAAAAGCCGCCCCAGCGCTTCCAGGCCATCGACTTCCAGGGTAATACGCAGCCGGGCAATGCCCTCGTCGGTGTCGGTCAGCGTGTTCACCGCCAGCACGTTGACTTTTTCGTTACCCAGCAGGCCCGTGACGTCGCGCAGCAGGCCCGAACGGTCCCAGGCCTGGATCTCGATGGTCACCGGATAGCGCGTCTCGGCGCGCTCGCCCCACTCGACTTCAATAATGCGCTGGGGTTCGTCCAGGCGCAATTGCAGGATGTTGCTGCAGTCCTGGCGATGCACCGTCACGCCGCGCCCCTGGGTAATGAAACCGACGATAGGCTCGCCGGGAACCGGCCGACAGCAGTTGGCCATGCTGGTTTTCAGGTTGCCGACCCCCAGCACGGTGATGTCACTTTTGGTCGCCTTGCTGGACTGGCGCTTGGGCTTGGCGAGCAGACGGTCAAGCTGTTCCTGGTCATCGGTTTCACCAAACAGCTGCTGGGCCTGGTGAAGCACCTGCCCGATACGCAAGTCACCCGCCCCCAGGGCGGCGTACATGTCATCCGGCGTCTGGTAATTAACCGCTTTGGCCAGCTTGGGCAGATCGAGCCCGTCGACATCCAGGCGGCGCATTTCGCGATCAAACAGAACGCGCCCTTCCTCCAGGTTCTGGTCGCGTGCCTGGTACTTGAACCAGGCCTGGATCTTCGCCCGGGCACGGGAGGTGCGCACATAGCCAAGGCTTGGGTTAAGCCAGTCCCGGCTTGGCCCGCCTTTCGTCGCGGTAAGGATCTCGACCTGCTGACCGGATTTCAGCTTGTAGGTAAGCGGCACGATACGGCCATTGACCTTGGCTCCGCGGCAGCGGTGTCCAATTTCAGTATGCACCCGATAGGCGAAATCGATAGGCGTGGCGATCCGCGGCAGGTCGATGACGTGACCATCGGGGGTAAACACATAGATACGATCCGGGGCGACATCGCTTGAAAGCCCTTCGCGCAGGTCGCCAAAGCCGCCCACCTCGTCCTGCCATTCGAGCACCTGTCGCAACCAGGCGATCTTTTCTTCGTAGCTGCGGCTTTTGGCGTTGGTATCGTGGCCCTTGTAGCGCCAATGGGCACAGACGCCCAGCTCAGCTTCGTCGTGCATCGCAAAGGTGCGAATCTGAATTTCCAGCACCTTGTTTTCCGGCCCCATCACGGCCGTGTGCAGCGACTGGTAGCCGTTTTTCTTGGGATTGGCGATGTAGTCGTCAAACTCGTTGGGTACGTGATGCCAACGGGAATGGACGATGCCCAATACCGTGTAGCAGTCGGTCACTTCGGGGACCAGAATACGCACGGCGCGCACGTCATGAACCTGGGAGAAATCGATCCGTTTGCGCTTCATTTTGCGCCAGATCGAATAGATGTGCTTGGCGCGCCCATCAACATCGTAATGATGGATGTTCTGAGCTTCCATCAAGCCTTTCAATGTCTCGACCACATCGTTGATATAGCGGTCCCGGTCGAGGCGCTTTTCTGCCAGCAGCTTGGCAATCGCTTTGTATTCTTCTTCGTGGAGATAACGAAACGACAGGTCTTCCAGCTCCCACTTGAGCTGCCCGATACCCAGGCGGTGCGCCAGCGGCGCGTAGATATCCGCCACTTCCCGGGCGACCTGTTGGCACTTTTCCCGGGGCGCATCTTTGACCTGGCGCAGGGCACAGGTACGCTCGGCAATTTTGATCAGCGCCACGCGCACATCGCCGACCATATTGACCAGCATCTTGCGCAGGTTTTCCTGCTGGTTGTGCTGACCCATGCCATGGTTGGGGGCCAGCGGATAGCTGATTGCGGCCATCTGCAAGACACCGTCGATGAGGTTGGCCACCTCATTGCCAAAGCGCTTGGTAACCCCCTCCAGGCTTAACAGGCCTTCACGCACCGCGCGGTAGAGCACCGCGGCTTCAAGCGTTGACTGGTCGAGCTTGAGTTCCCCCAGGATGTCGGCCATTTCCAGGCCCATGCGGAAGCTGGACCCCGGCGTCAACCACACACGGTGCGACCTGGGCGCATCGAGCTCCAGGGTTTGAGCAAGCTCACAGGCCTCGCGTAAACGCTCGGGTTCGGGAAGACGCACGTCTTCTTGCAGGCGAGATAACCATTTCTGCAAGTCCACCGTTCCGCTGTCGGTTAGCGGCTGGTCTTCACGCACTTTTACCATGACGATTCTCATCCATTCGAGGCAGCCGTTTGCGATACCGCTGCCGAGGCTAACGACGTTTTAGGCACACTTTGTGTGTTCAAACAGCATCAGCGTTTCCATATGTGCAGTGTGCATGAACATGTCGGCCACTGCGACGTGATTGATGCGGTAACCTGCATGCACAAGGTGTGCCGCATCACGGGCAAGCGTGGCGGGATCACAGGAAATATACATTACCCTGGCAACCGGACTGCGTGCCAGCGCTTGGCAAATGACCTCGGCCCCACTGCGTGGCGGGTCGAGCACCAGTGCCTGCAGATCCACAGCCTCGAGCAGCGAGGCAACGGTATCCGGATCGCTCAGATCCGCCTGCTGGCCCGTCACATCAAGTCGGTTTAGATGGGCATTATCCGCAAGGCGCTCGACCATGGCAGGACTGCCTTCCACGGCATGTACCTCCGCCCCGGCCGCGGCCATTGGCAGACTGAAGTTACCGATACCGGCAAACAGGTCCATCGTCCGTTGGCCGGGAGAAGGTGCCAGCCAGCGCATGGCGGTATCGACCATCTGCTGGTTCACGGCGGCGTTGACCTGTAGAAAATCACCGGGCGCAAAATGCAGCGTCAACGCCTTTCCATCAGGTATATCGAGGGTCTCTTCCAGCACCGGCGGCGCACCATGCCAGTGCAGCGTCGGGCTCTCACGCCCCAGCCAGGTACCCAAAGCGACGTGATGATGATCAGCAAACGCCTGCCAGCGCTCGGCGTCCGCCGGATTGGCTTTCAATTGACGAACCAGAACCACCCGCTGACTGTCGGTCGCCAGCAATTCGATGTGGCCCACCTGGCGCGGCGCATCCAGCGTTGCCAACAGCTCGCGCAACGGAGCGATCAGCGCTTGCAGGCCATCGACCAGGACGATACAGCGTTCGATGTCGATCAGTCTGTGAGAGTGGGCCGCTCGAAAGCCTAACAGGGCATGGCCGTCGCCATCGACTTTGACGCCCAGGCGTGCACGGCGGCGGTAGCCCTGCACATCATCGTGCAGCGATTCGATCTCGCCCAGCTCGATTCCCTGGCGAGCCATTAAATCACGCACTACTTCCCTTTTATGCTCGCGCTGCGAGGCCACGGTCATGTGCTGCAAATCGCAGCCGCCGCAATGGCTGAAATGCGGGCAAGGCGGCGAAACACGCTGCGCCGCGGAGGTCAGCCGTTGTTTGACGTGGGCTTCGTCATAGCGCTTGCGTGTCTGGTGAACCGCAACTTCGAGGTGCTCGCCGGGTAGTGCCTGGTCGATAAAGACCGTTTTGCCCTCGGCGTTGTGAGCCACCCCGCGTCCGTCATGCGCCAGGCGCTCTACCACCAGCGCGCTTGTCGCTTGCGGCGCCTGATTCGACGATTTTGCCGCGGGTTGGCGTGCCAGCCCGGAATGCCCCGACGCGGGGCGCGGCGGTCGCCGTTTTCCCAACATGGCCATCTATACCTCCGGGGCAAACAAGCCCGTGGAGAGGTAGCGATCTCCGCGGTCGCAGACGATAAACACGATCACGGCATTTTCCACCTGCTCGGCAATACGCAGCGCCCCTGCCAGGCTCCCCCCCGAGGAGACGCCCGCGAAGATCCCCTCTTCACGCGCCAGGCGCCGCATGTGCTCTTCGGCTTCATGCTGGGCAATATCCAGGGTGGTATCCACCCGCGGGGCTTCAAAGATGGCGGGCAGATATTCCTGCGGCCAGCGCCGGATCCCTGGGATGCTCGCCCCGTCGGCCGGCTGCAGGCCGACAATCTGAATCGCCGGATTCTGCTCTTTCAGATAGCGCGATACCCCCATGATGGTGCCGGTTGTCCCCATGGAGCTGACAAAATGGGTTACTTCGCCGCCCGTCTGCCGCCAGACTTCAGGGCCTGTCGTCCGATAGTGGGCCAGCGGATTGTCCGGGTTGGCGAACTGGTTGAGCGGCTTGCCCTCACCCCGAGCGATCATGCCGTCGGCAATATCCCGCGCTTCTTCCATGCCGCCTTCCTTGCTTGCCGACACCAGCTCCGCGCCGAAGGCGGCCATGGCCTGCCTGCGTTCCTCGGAGGCGCTCTCGGGCATTATCAGCACCATGCGATAGCCCTTGATGGCAGCGGCCATCGCCAGGGCAATCCCGGTATTGCCCGACGTGGCCTCGATCAGGGTGTCGCCGGGAGTGATATCACCGCGTGCTTCTGCCTCACTGAGCATCGACAAGGCGGGCCGGTCTTTCACCGACCCCGCCGGGTTGTTACCTTCCAGTTTCGCCAGGAGGGTATTGTTGCGCCCCGCGCTGATGCGCTTCAGACGCACCAACGGCGTGTTGCCAACCACCTCTTCTAACGTGGGATAATCCATCGCATCAATTCCTTATCGTGATCGTTACCTACATTATATCGGTGCTAACGTACACTGGACAGGTAACCCTCTTGAATCAGCAGGCTGCTTTCATGTCTTTGAACACGCGACTTCTTTTTGCGCTGCTTGGCCTTCCGCTCGTGGTCTATGCCTGCATGGCGATACTGCTCGTCATCCAAAACGACCAAAAAGCCCGCGCGCTGCTGGAGGAGCGCATTGTAAACGCCAGCCACTCCCTTGCCCCTCGCATGGCGGAGGCACTACTAGAGACAGATATTGATCAGCTGGACACCCATGTTGGCACTTTCCTGGCGCAGCAGAGCGTCAGCTCAGTCACCATCTTCGATAACCAGAACAACCGTCTGCTGGTGCGCGGACGCACCAACTCAGCATCACCGCTCTCGTCATATCCCAATACCACCCAGCTGGTCACCACTGATGATGGATGGCGCTTGCAAGTCCCCCTGGAAGCGCCGACAACCGGTAACGAATCTCCCACACGAGCGGGGTGGCTCGAGGCCACGATAGACACCTACTCACTAAACCTTGCCCGCTATCAGATGATTGCCAGTTTAAGCCTGGGAGGCATGCTGCTCGGGCTCTGCCTGTTCTTGATTGCCTTTGCGATCAGCCGCTATGTCACGCGGCCGATCGAAGAGGCAAATCATGCACTTTATCGCCTGTCGTGGGGGGATTATGAGCAAACGGCGATGTCACATAACGCCGTCGAACTGAACCAGTTGGCCCAACAGATCAATGCGCTGGCCCATCACCTCCAAAGCGCCAAACATGACATGCAAGCGCAGATCGAACAGGCGACCAGCGAACTCCAGGAATCCATGGAGACCATCGAAGAGCAGAATATCAAGCTCGACCTGGCCCACCGCAGCGCGGTGCGTGCCAACACGGTGAAGTCCGAGTTTCTCGCCAACATGAGTCACGAGATCCGTACGCCGCTGAACGGAATCATCGGATTCTGTCGACTACTGGGCCGTTCGTCCCTGGATGACCGCCAGCGCGATTGGTTGCAGCACGTGCACAGGGCCTGCGATAACCTGCTCATGCTGGTCAACGATGTCCTCGACTTTTCCAAGCTGGAAGCCAACCGGCTAACCCTGGAAGAAGCCGACATCGACATCGTGACCCTGGTTGATGAGGTGCTCGGCCTGCATGCTCCCGAGGCTCAACGTAAACACCTCCACCTGGTGGCCATGGTGTACGACGATGTCCCCACACCGCTCAGCGGCGACCCGCTCAGGCTCCACCAGGTGCTCAACAACCTGCTCAGCAATGCCCTCAAGTTTACCCAGCAGGGCGATGTGGTCGTCAGGGTCATGCTGGAGCACTACGCGGGTAAGCATGTCGTGCTGAATATCAGCGTCAGCGATACAGGCATTGGCCTGAGCGAAGAGCACCAGCAACAGCTGTTCAGTGCCTTTTCCCAAGCCGAACCCAGCCACCCCCGGCAGTTTGGCGGCAGCGGGCTCGGCTTGACCATCTGTCGTCAGCTCATTCACCGCATGGGGGGCGAGATAAGCGTCGAGAGCGAACTCAATAAAGGCTCGACGTTCTCTTTCACCCTGCCCCTCCAGGCCACCCACGCCGGCGAACGCAGCCCAGAGCTGCACCTTGACGGCCCGATCGTCGGCGTTCACGAACCCCACACCACCACCAGGAATGTACTGGATCACCTGCTGGAACGCTGGGGCGCAATGCCGGTTGCGCTGTCCGGGAACGCTGCCTGCGATTTGCTGCTCATCAGTCTTGACCAGGATGATCTACAGCCCAAGGCACTCAGCCACTGGCAGGACATCATCCGTGCCGCCGAGTGCCCCGCACTGGTGCTGGTAAACGGATCAAGCTTTGAACTGCCTAAACTCGATTTTCCGTTCAAAGGCGAGCTGCTTTGCAAGCCATTTACCCGCTCGCAACTGGCTGCCTCGCTTACGCACCTGTTGGTACCGGTCAGCGAAACCCGCGCCCTCCAAAGCGCGCCTCTTCCGGCGTTACCTTCTGCCAATGAGGGGTATCGATTATTGGTCGTCGACGACAATACCTCCAACCGGCAACTGCTGAGTGCGTTATTGGAGGCGCCCGACCGGCACATTACCATGGCGGCAAGTGGCCATGAAGCGATCGAGATGGGTCGGGAGCAGACGTTCGACATGGTACTCATGGATATCCGCATGCCGGAGATGGATGGCGTGCAAGCCACCCGGACGCTGCGACGCATCAGCAATGCCTGGAGTCGCTGTCCGATCATTGCGGTGACCGCGCACGCGTTGAACAGTGAACGTCAACGCTGGCTGGCCGAAGGGCTGGACGACGTGATTGTCAAGCCGATCGACGAGCATGACTTGAACCAGTTGCTCAACCGGTTCCTGGGCATTGACACGCCGGATTCAGCGCCCCAGCCGACTAAAAAACCGCCCAGCGAAACATCCACATCCGCCACCTTACCGGTGATCGACCTGACGCTGGGTGCGCGCCTGGCCGGGGGCAAGGATGACATTGCACGCGCCCAGATCAAGCGCCTGATCGACAGCTTGCCCGCCACACGGCAAGACATGGAGGCTGCCTATCAGCAGCGCAACATCGAGGCGCTGCTGGACAGCGTCCACGACCTGAACGGTGCCAGCCGCTACTGCGGGACCCCCGAGTTGGCACTGATTGTCGAGACCCTGGAGACCCGGCTGCGCACCAGCGGCCTGGACCACGCGGAAAGCCTCATCAACGACCTTTACCGGGCCATGGACAAACTCATTGCCCAGCGGGGCACGCTTGGCTAGGACGACCTGGCTTTCCAAGAATACTTAGCTTTCCAAGATCACTTAGCTTTCCAGGACCACAAAAGCAATGGCGTAGGCATCTTCATCGCTTAACGTGATGTGCAAAGCGTTCACTCCGGCGGCTGACGCTTTCTCGGCAGCCGCCCCCTGGAGGTCGAAGTAAGGTTTGCCCAGCGCATCGTTGAACACCTGGATATCGCGCCACTGAAGCCCATGCCGCAACCCCAGGCCCAGCGCCTTGACAAAGGCCTCTTTGGCCGCAAACCGCTTGGCCAGAAAGGCGACCGGATGGGCTTTCTGCTGCCACACGGCGTGCTCTTCAGGGCCCAGGATACGCAGCGCGAAACGCGGTCCGTGACGCTCCAGGGCCCGCTCAAAACGCTCGATCCGGGCGATATCGGAGCCAATACCGACGATCACGGATCAGTGCCCACAGCAGCCATCATGCCCATGACCGTGCTGCTCCTCATGTTCATGATCATGGGCATCCAGCGCCGCCATGAGACCGGCTTCCTGACCCGCGATAATCAACCGCTTCATGTCGGCAACGGCGTCTTTCAGTCCTACAAACAGCGCACGTGCGATAATCGCGTGACCGATATTCAACTCGTTGATACCCGGCAACGCCGCGATGGCTTCCACATTGTGGTAATGCAACCCATGACCGGCATTGACCACAAGCCCAAGCGATACCGCATGCGTGGCGGCAGCGGTTAACCGCTGGTACTCGGCCGTGGCTGTCTCGCTGCCGGGACGCGCCTCGGCATACGCTCCGGTGTGCAACTCAATGACCGGTGCGCCCGCACGCTGCGCTGCGTCGATCTGGTCCGCGTCGGGATCGATAAATAACGACACTTCGCAACCGGCTGCCGCCAGTCGCTGGCAGGCACTGGCCACGGCGTCGAAGCCTCCCACCACGTCGAGACCGCCTTCCGTGGTCAATTCTTCGCGCTTCTCGGGGACCAGGCATACATGGGCCGGACGAATGTCCTCGGCCAGCGCCAGCATCTCTTCCGTGACCGCCATTTCCAGGTTCATGCGCGTATTGAGCACCTCGGCCAGCAGCTTCACGTCGCGCAGTTGGATATGGCGCCGATCTTCGCGCAGGTGCACGGTAATGCCGTCGGCACCCGCCTCTTCGGCTAACAGCGCGGCCTGAACGGGATCCGGATAGCGGGTGCCGCGTGCCTGACGCAGCGTGGCAATATGATCGATGTTGACGCCTAACAGTATCCGGGGGGGATGCATAAATGGCCTCCAGTTTTATAAAGGATGATTACCTAACGTTGGCGACGCTGGGCAAGATCGCGCATCAATTCCCGGGAGCGTAATGCAGTGGTCCCCAGATGCGGCGCCAGCGCGGCGCGCATGACGGCCTTCAACGCGTTGGCAAGCGTCGGTTCCTGCCAGTCATGTTGATCAATATAGCGTAGGGTGCGACCGTCCAGCCCTTTGGCGGCCGGGATGAACGCCCGGCTGGCGGCATCGAATCGGTACTGGGCCTGAGGGTCGAGCGCGCCACCGTCAGGGGTGCAGAAGCGTGGCGTGGCGTCCAGGACCTCCAGTAGCGACCATTCGTAACGGCGCAGCGCCAGCGCACGGGCGGCAGGCATCGGCAGCGCCTCCAGCAAGGCGGTGTAAAAGGCAAAGACATTGCCTGCGGGCAGTTCCAGCGGCAGCAGGCGAGTCGCAATCTCGTTGGCGTAAAACCCGCACAGCAGGCCCTCCCCCGCCAGCAGCGCTGTTGCTCCCCGCGACTCCATCAGGTGCAGCCGCTTGAGCTCACGTTCGCCCCGCCAGGTCACATGAAGGGGGGTAAAAGGCTGGAGCCGCTGGCGCGATTTTGACGTGGGTCGCTGACCGCCCTGGGCGACCGCTCGGATGCGGCCATGGTGGAGTGTCAACAGATCCACCAGCGCACTGGTTTCGCGGTATGGCCTTCGGTGCAGCAGGAAGGCCGGCTCCGCCGACATTGCCATGCTCAATCGAGATCGTAGCCCAGGCTCTTCAGCGCGCGTTCATCGTCTGACCAGCCGCGTTTTACCTTGACCCACAGGTTCAGCATGACTTTGGTTCCCAGCGCACGCTCCATATCGAGGCGCGCCTCACGACCAATGCTCTTGATGCGCTCGCCGTTTTCACCAATCAAAATGACTTTTTGCCCCTGACGCTCCACCAGAATCAGCGCACTGATATGGGTTACGCGTTCGGTTTCGCGAAACTCTTCAATTTCCACGGTCATCTGATAGGGCAACTCGTCACCCAACTGGCGCATGACTTTTTCCCGCACCAGCTCAGCCGCCATGAACCGCAGGCTACGGTCGGTAATCTGGTCTTCTGGGAAATAGTGAATGCTTTCAGGAAGATGTTTGGCAACCTCTTCTTCGAGGGTATCCACCTGGGTGCCGTGCTTGGCGGAAATGGGCACAATGGCGGCAAATTCCCGGCGTGCGCCAACCTCGGCAAGCCAAGGCAGCAGGTCACCTTTGTCGTTGAGTCGATCCACCTTGTTGACCGCGAGAATGATGGGCGCCTTGACGTGCTCAAGGCGTTTAAGCACCGCCTGGTCTTCATCGGTCCAGCGGGTGCGGTCAATAATGAACACCACGCAGTCAACGTCCCGCAGGGCCTGGGTCGCCGCTTGGTTCATGAAGCGGTTGATGGCTTTATTGCGATCCTTGGACATGATATGCATGCCCGGCGTATCGACGTAGATAAACTGGGCATCGCCTTCCGTCTTGATCCCCATCACCTGATGGCGTGTGGTCTGCGGCCGCCGGGAAGTAATCGAAATCTTCTGCCCCAGAATACGGTTCATCAAGGTGGATTTGCCGACGTTGGGGCGGCCGACAATCGCAACGAATCCACAGGACTGGCTCATGCATTGTCTCCAGGACGTTTTTCAAGGTGGGCAAGCGCTTCTTCAGCGGCTTGCTGTTCTGCGTGGCGACGGCTGGGGCCTTTGCCTGTCGTGTGCTCGCTCAGCAGATCAATGTAACATTCCACAGTGAACATCTGGGCATGAGCCTCCCCCTTGACGCTAACCACTTCGTAGCGGGGTAGCGCCGCCTGTCGCGACTGAAGGAATTCCTGCAGCCGTGTTTTGGGGTCTTTCTGGGTGTCCTGCAGCGAGATACCCGCCAGCCGTTCGGCGTACCACGACAGGACCCGCTCGCGAACGGCATCCATGCCTGCATCCAAATAGATGGCACCGATCACCGCTTCTACCGCATCCGCCAGGATCGATTCCCGACGATGCCCGCCGCTTTTCATTTCGCCTGAACCTAACCGTAAGCACTCGCCAAACGTCATTTCCCTGGCCAGTTCCGCCAGCGTCTGTCCTTTGACCAGGCGCGCCCTCAGGCGCGATAGCTGACCTTCACGGGCCTGGGGAAAGCGCTCATAAAGCGCTTCCGCAATCACGAAATTGACGATGGAATCGCCCAGAAATTCCAGGCGTTCATTATTGCGACCGCCATAACTGCGGTGGGTCATGGCCAGCTCTATCAGCGTAATATCGCCGAAGGTATGGCCAATGCGTCGGCAAAAAGCGGTTAACGAAGTACTCACGGGGCCCCTACGTCATTGACGTTGACTAAAAATAAATGGTTATACATGACGATTGGTTTCATTACTCGATGCGGCGTACGTCGGTAAAGCTCGGCAGCCCGCCATCCCAGTGCATCCAGACGGCGAAGGCGCGCCCGACAATATTTTCTTCAGGTACAAACCCCCAGTAACGGCTGTCATTGGAGTGGTCGCGGTTATCGCCCATGGTGAAATAGTGGCCTTCGGGCACTTCCACCTCACGCATCTGCGGCCCGGGATCACGGGGGTTGTTATAGATATAATGCTCAACGTCACCGAGACGCTCTTCAAATAACGGCTCCTGCGTGGCGCTCTCTTCCATCAGTTCCTTGGGAACCGGTTCGCCATTGATGTACAGCTGCTTGTCTTCATAGCGAATCCTGTCACCAGGCAGGCCTACCACGCGCTTGATGAAGTTGACCGAGGGCTCTTCAGGGAAGCGAAACACCATGACATCGCCCCGCTCAGGGTCATCGACTTCAAGGAACCGCGTGTTGACGACCGGTAGACGCAGGCCATAAGCGAATTTGTTGACCAGAATGAAGTCGCCTACTTCAAGGGTCGGACGCATCGACCCGGAAGGGATTTGAAACGGCTCAACGACAAAGCTGCGCACCACCAGCACGACCAGCAATACCGGGAAGAATGAGCGCGAATAATCGACCAGCCATGGCTCTTTAAGCAGCTTTTCACGGGTGGCCGGGTCCAGCCCTTCCTGGGTGCTAGCGTCGGCGCGCTCGACACGCTCCCGACGCTTGGGACGCAGCCAAACCACATCCAGAAAATAGATAACGCCAGAAAGCGCAACGGCAAGTACCAGCAGTAATGCAAAATCCATGGGTGGACGTCTTCCTTAGTCGTTAACCTTGAGTACAGCAAGGAAGGCTTCCTGGGGGATCTCCACCCGACCGACCTGCTTCATGCGTTTCTTACCCGCTTTCTGTTTTTCCAGCAGCTTTTTCTTACGGCTGACATCACCGCCGTAACATTTTGCCGTCACGTTTTTGCGCAGTGCTTTGACAGTAGAGCGCGCCACGACCTGCCCGCCGATAGCGGCCTGAATCGCCACGTCATACATTTGCCGGGGAATCAGCTCTTTCATTTTTTCCACCAGCAGTCGACCACGGGAGTGGGCGTGATCGCGGTGAATAATCACCGCGAGGGCGTCCACTTTATCACCGTTAATCAGCACGTCCAGGCGGGCCAGATGGGCCATTTCAAAACGCTCAAAATTATATTCAAGCGACGCGTAACCACGTGAAATAGACTTCAACCGATCAAAAAAGTCCATCACGACTTCAGACATCGGTAATTCGTAGGTCAATTGGATCTGGTTGCCGAGAAACTGCATGTCCAGCTGGGTGCCGCGGCGCAGTTCACACTCGGAAATCACATTCCCGACAAACTCCTGGGGTACCAGAATGCTTGCCCGCACAACGGGTTCGCGCATCTGCTCGACGTCGGCCATGTCGGGCAGCTTGGAGGGGTTCGATACGTAAAGGAGATCGCCATTTTTCATGGACAGCTCGTAGACCACCGTGGGGGCGGTGGTCAGCAGGTCCAGATCGTATTCACGTTCCAGGCGCTCTTGGATGATCTCCATGTGGAGGGTGCCAAGAAAACCCACCCGGAAACCGAAACCGAGTGCGTCTGAATTTTCCGGTTCGTATTCGAGCGACGCATCGTTAAGTGCCAGCTTTTCCAAGGCATCGCGAAAATCTTCATAGTCATCGGAATTGACGGTGAATATACCGGCATACACCTGCGGCTTGACCTTTTTAAAGCCTGGCAGCCTGGGCACATCCGGTGTTTTGGTATGCGTGATGGTATCACCCACAGGAGCACCGTGAATGTCTTTGATACCCGCTACGATAAAGCCCACTTCACCAGCACGCAGAATATCGGTCTGCTTGCGCAGCGGCGTAAAAATGCCCACTTCAGTGGTATTCCAATCCCTATTTGTGGAATTGATGCGGATCTTGTCGCCTTTGCGCAGCGTGCCGTCAAAAAGCCGGACCAAGGACACAACCCCAAGGTAGTTATCGAACCACGAGTCGATAATCAGCGCCTGCAAGGGGGCGTCAGGGTCGCCTTTGGGGGGCGGTATATCGCGTACCAGACGTTCTAACAGCTCATCGATGCCAAGCCCGCTTTTAGCGGACACCTGACAGGCATCGGTCGCATCGATGCCGATGATTTCCTCGACTTCCTGAGCCACCCGGTCGGGGTCGGCCTGGGGCAAGTCGATTTTATTCAGCACCGGCAGGACTTCCAGCCCCTGTTCAACGGCGGTGTAGCAGTTGGCAACCGATTGGGCTTCCACCCCCTGAGCGGCATCGACAACCAGCAGCGCGCCCTCGCAGGCGTAAAGCGAGCGAGACACTTCATAAGAAAAGTCGACGTGGCCGGGCGTATCGATAAAGTTGAGCTGGTAGACCTGCCCGTCCGACGCGGTGTAGTCCAGGGTGACCGACTGAGCCTTGATGGTAATGCCACGCTCGCGTTCGATATCCATCGAGTCAAGCACTTGTTCTTTCAATTCGCGCTCGGTTAAACCACCACAGGTTTGAATCAACCGGTCTGATAGGGTGGATTTGCCGTGATCAATATGCGCGATGATCGAGAAGTTTCTGATGTGCTTGATTTTGCTAACTGTTTCTTGGGTCATTGGCCGTTTTTATCCGGTATATGTACGCAACCATGTACGGTTAACAATCTTGCTGTGGTATACGCAGTAGAAATTTGACGCCATTGTACCGTTACGACGGTCCCGGTGCTATGTGCAAAAAAAAGAGCAAAAAAAACGACAGTCCGCCAAGTGAAAACGGACTGCCGTTATAGAGGGGTGAATCAGTTACTCAAAGCGCAGCGCCACGAAGAGCGAGCGTCCATCGCGATAGAGGCGTAGCGGAATCGCTCGGTCGGTGGGCAGGTCCTCCACAATGCGACGCAGCTCTTC
The DNA here is from genome assembly GCF_024124705.1 of Halomonas sp. Mc5H-6. Classification (NCBI taxonomy): domain Bacteria; kingdom Pseudomonadati; phylum Pseudomonadota; class Gammaproteobacteria; order Oceanospirillales; family Halomonadaceae; genus Halomonas; species Halomonas sp. Mc5H-6. The sequence goes on along the minus strand of NZ_JAMXSI010000001.1, from coordinate 305,959 downwards.
AGGCGAGGTCAAACTGCGATGGTCCAGGCTCACCAGCACATCACCCGCGCGTAGACCGGCGCGCGCTGCCACGCTATCGGGCGCTACTTCGCGGACGACGACGCCGCCTTGCAGGTTAAGTTGCTCACGGGTTTCCTGGTCAATTTCGGCCACCGAAACCCCCAGGCGTACCTGACTATCGTTGGACGACGACGTAACAGCCGCTTGTTCAGCATTGGGCCAGCTACCCAGCTCGACCGACTCGCTGCGCTCTTCCCCATCGCGCATCAGCAACAGATCCACTTCATTGCCCGGCGCGACACGGCCAATCAGACGCGGCAGAGTGCTCGAGCGGTCTACGGTTTCGCCGTTGACCTCGAGAATCACATCGCCTGCCTGAAGCCCGCCTTTTGCCGCTGGCCCTTCGGGGTCAAGGTCAGCGATGAGTGCGCCCTCGGCCTCTTCCATGCCAAATGATTCGGCCAGGTCACGGGATACGGGCTGTATCATCACCCCCAACCAGCCACGGTTGACGTACCCATCTTCACGAAGCTGGTCGGCCACATCCATCGCGACGTTGATCGGGATGGCGAAGGAAACGCCCATGAACCCGCCGCTACGCGTGAATATCTGCGAGTTGATACCGATGACTTCGCCATCGAGATTGAACAGCGGGCCACCGGAATTACCGGGGTTGATCGCCACATCGGTTTGAATGAACGGCACATAGGCATCCCGCGGAAGCGTGCGGTTGATCGCGCTGATAATGCCGGCGGTCACCGAATGGTCGAACCCGAAAGGCGAGCCTATCGCCGCCACCCACTCACCAACGCGAAGCGCGTCGGAATCGCCGAGCTGTAACGTGGGCAAGTCGCTTGCTTCCACTTTCAAAAGCGCCACATCGGTCTGCGGATCACTGCCTATAAGCTCGGCGGTCAGTTCACGGCGGTCGTTCAAACGCACCAGAATTTCATCGGCATCCTGCACCACGTGGGCGTTGGTCATCACGTAGCCGTCTTCACTGATAATGAAGCCAGAGCCCAGTGATTGACGCTCTTCTGTGCGCCCCCGACCGCTACCTGGAGGTGACGGGAAACGATCACCGAAATTATCGCCAAAGAAGTGGCGAAATATCTCGGGTATCTCCTGGCCGCCAAAATTGTCAATGGATGGCCCGCCGCGCTGCACCGTGCGGCTAGTGGAAATATTGACCACACCGGGCGCGGCGTCTTCAACGAGATCGGTAAAGTCAGGCAGATCCTGGGCATGGGCGCTTTGCCCCAAAGCGAACAACAAGACAAAGCAGACCCACAACGTGGAGGAAACCATTAAGCGCTTCATGCAAGAACTCCTACTTAAAAACACTACCATGCCAAGTTAATACAGCTCGCAGCGAGCCATCCATCACGGTGCGTCGATCAATTGCGGGCGGAAAAACTCTGCTCGCTGACCTAACACATATTTAAGGCCGACCATGCCACACATCAAGACACCAAAAAAAAGCCCTGGGGCAAGCCAGGTCGAATCACTCACCACACTCCCGATGGCGGCGACCACCAACCCCATCAAAAGCGGCAACCCATAGATCAACCCCGTCAACTGTGTTATCGAGGCTTTTTGCATTGCCACCGTTACCTCGCTGTCCACGGGGGGCAAGGGCTCTCCGCGGGAAGATGAAGGCAGGTCTATTTCCAACTGCCACGCGCGGGGACGCGAGAGAAGCCCCGCCCCACAGCCTTGGCCTTTCGCACATTGAGTGCAGCCAGCCGATGCTCTCACTTCGACGACAATCCCCTTGTCGTGGTAGCCCACCACGCGTGCCTGGCGCTCAATAAATGTCTTGCTCGCTGATATCGGCATCACTGCCCTCTCCATACACCTCGCCACACAGTCATCGCCCAAGGAGCGCTCGCCAGAACCGTATCCATAAAAAATGGACGTTGAAATAGAGAGAAGCTCTTTTCAACGTCCATTTATCACTTTCCATGTTCGCCGCACGGCTTGCTGATCAGCGTTGGCCCAAGGGCTCTGTCACACCGGCGGACCGCATCAATGTCGATCCTTGATCGGCTTGATGACCCGTTGCACTTTGGGTTTGCTGCTCAAGGTAAGACTGCAGCATGCGTAGCTGCTCGATGTCGATGTTAGTCCCCTGCTGGGCCGACACGCCTTGCTGAGCACCAGGACCGGCAAAGCCGCCTTCACTGACATTCATCAGCCCGCTACCCGAGACTTGAGCATTCATGCGGAAAGGGGTCTGCTCGAACATGGGCATCTCGTTTTGCCCAGCGCCCGCCGCCTGACCACCGGAAACCGCCGGTGTCGTGGCAAGATTGACCGGCTGGACCTGGTTAGAAGCAGGCGCAGAGCTGGATGCCACCCCTTCGTTACCGCTCTGATCGACGGTGACGCCACTGTTGCCGAAGAACTGAACGCCGGTAATCACCATCAGCGAAACCGCCGCTGCCACGCCAGCGCCACGCGCGAAGGAAACGCTTCCAGCACTACGAGTGACCGTCGAGTCGTCTTTCGACGTGGGTGCGGGTTCATCCTGCAGGCGCGCCATGACACCAGCGGAAAGGTCAACGCTCATATCCACGTCCCGTTCGCGCCGCATCATGCTACGCGCCAGATGGTAGCGTCGCCAGGTATCAGCGGCATCATCATCGTTCGGTAGTGCCTTCAACACTCGGCGCAATTCAAGCTCATCACTTTCGCCATCCATTAATGCCGAAAGTGATTCCCGTGTGTTTTGACTCATACTTCACACCCTCACACTGTTGAGAAGAAGCGCTGATGCCATCGTAATAGGTTGCTTTTACGCTGATTCACCGGCTGCTTCACTGTCGCTTCCCATTGGGAATGTAATGGCTTTGACGATGATGGCACCAAACAGTTCACGGTGATCAGTCATTTTTCGCCATTAGCGTTTAATCTACCCACATTGACCATTAATCATCGCGGCTGTTCCGTGCCGTGGACACCAGTGGGCGAATATGTTCGTCAACGGCTTCGCGAGCACGAAAAATGCGCGAACGCACCGTCCCTACCGGGCACTGCATCACCTGGGCGATATCTTCGTAGGCCAGCCCGTCGAGCTCACGCAGCGTAATCGCGGTGCGCAAATCATCCGGCAGCTTTTCGATCGCCTCGTAAACCGCAGCTTCGAGCTGGTCACGGGCAATCGATGCTTCAGGCGACTCGGCATCCGCCAGGCGGCCGTTTTGGTCGACGATTTCGGCGTCGGATATATCCAGATCGCTACCGGGTGGGCGCCGCCCACGGGACACCAGATGATTTTTGGCCGTGTTGATCGCGATGCGATACATCCAGGTGTAAAAGGCGCTTTCCGAGCGAAACTTTCCCAGCGCCCGATAGGCCTTGATAAAGGCTTCTTGAGCAACGTCGTGAACTTCGGCATGGTCATGGACATAGCGCCCGATAAGGCCAATAATTTTATGCTGGTATTTCTTTACCAGCAGATCAAATGCGCGTGTATCGCCTTTTTGGGCACGTTCAACGAGCTGTTGATCTGTTTCATGAGTGCCCATTCACACGCTCCCCCCACCCGGACGGTGACCGCCGAGCGTAACTCTTCCTTTAAACCCGATACACTGGGTGTTGACAGCAAGCAACATAACGTTCCTTGGGCATTGGTTAATCATTCGAATGACATGAATTGGCACTGTAACGTGATCGCCTTTTGATAGCTAAGTGTTACGCGTTCTGCACGGCGCATCAAGCGTTTACCCCTTGAACAAAACCCAGCGGCTGACTTCAATTTACCTTGCCAAGTTCCGCAACAATTGATTTTTACTGCGCTGACAAGCGATAGTAGGCGCCATTAATCGATCATCACGTACGCACAGGTAGCACAATGTCAGATCAGCAGGTCAACAATCTTAACGTCCTTGCCCAGGACGTACTTACCACCCCGGAAACCCTCAAGCAGGATGTGCCGCTTACCGATGCTGCCGAGCGCACCGTGATAGAGGGTCGTCATACCATCCAGCGCATTCTGGACGGCAGCGATCCGCGTTTGCTGATGGTAGTGGGCCCTTGCTCCATTCACGATGTCGATGCCGCCCTCGATTATGCCAAGCGCCTGCGCAAACTGGCGGATGAGGTCAGCAACAGCCTGTATATCGTGATGCGGGTGTATTTTGAAAAACCCCGCACCACCGTCGGCTGGAAAGGCCTGATCAACGACCCGCACATCAACGACTCGTTCGAAATCGACGAAGGCCTGCATATCGCCCGCAAGCTGCTGGTCGACCTTGCCGAGATCGGCTTGCCGCTGGCCACCGAAGCCCTGGACCCGATCTCCCCCCAGTACCTGCAGGACTGCATCAGCTGGTCCGCTATCGGCGCGCGTACCACCGAGTCGCAAACCCACCGCGAGATGGCCTCTGGCCTGTCTTCACCGGTCGGCTTCAAGAACGGTACCGACGGCAGCCTGGACGTGGCGATCAATGCGCTGCAATCCGTCGCCAGCCCGCACAACTTTTTGGGCATCAACCAGTCGGGACAAGTCGCCATCATCCGTACTCGCGGGAACGGCTATGGTCACGTGGTACTGCGCGGCGGCAACGGCAAGCCCAACTACGATAGCGTGAGCGTGGCCCTGGCCGAGAAAGAGCTGAAAAAAGCCAACCTTTCCGCCAATATCATGATCGACTGCTCCCACGCCAACTCGAACAAGGACCCGGCACTTCAGCCCCTGGTCCTTGAAAACGTGACCAACCAGATATTGGATGGCAATACGTCCATCATCGGCCTGATGGTGGAATCCAATATTGGCTGGGGCAATCAGAAAGTCCCTGCCGATCTAAAAGACCTGCAATACGGCGTTTCGATTACCGATGCCTGCATCGATTGGCAAACTACCGTCGATGCCTTTACCCAGATGAACGCCAAACTGGCACCGGTTCTGGCCAAGCGCCGCCCGTCGTAACCCTGCCTGTCGCCCACCGCGTTGAACGCGGTGGGCGTCATGTCATGAGGCGATTTCACGCCTGAAAGGGGGTAGCGCATCCAGTAGCGCCTGACCGTAGCGTCGCGTGATGACGCGCTTATCCAACAGCGTGATCGTGCCTTTGTCGCTTTCCTTGCGGATCAGTCGGCCGCAGGCCTGCACCAGCTTGATCGAGGCATCCGGCACGCTGATGCGCATGAACGGGTTGCCGCCCTGGCTTTCGATCCACTCGGCAAGCGTCGCCCCTACGGGATCATCCGGCACCGCAAAGGGTAATCGTGTGATGACCACATGGGTCAGGTAATCACCGGGTAGATCGATGCCCTCGGCAAAACTGGCCAGTCCGAAAATAATACTACCCTTACCGCTGTCCACCGCCGCGCGATGACGCTCAATCAGCTCCCGCTTGGGCAATGCATCCTGAGCCAGCACGCGCTCTCTGACGGGTTCACTCAGCGCCTTCTCGACCCCGCGCAGCTGCGCCCTTGATGAAAACAGCACCAGCGCCGCTTCGCGGTCCGCCAGTTGGGTCACAAAGTCGACGATCGCCTTTTCGTGGGCGTCACGGTCACTGGGGTCCGTCGCTTCCTTGGGCACGCTCAGCACGGCATTGGCGTAATCAAACGGGCTGGGCAGCGCCTGATAGCGGTAGCGATTGGCAAGCCCTGCCCGCTCCTGAAGCCGCTCGAAGCGACCCAGCGCCGTCAGTGTTGCCGAGGTGACCACGGCGCCATGGCAGCGCCCCCAAAGGTGCTTGGCCAATGTGTGTGCGGCGGATACCGGGCTTGCCGAAAACTCGATTTCCGGCTCGCCAGCCACCCGACTCAGGGTGATCCAGCGCGCGCTGGGCGGCGCATTGGACGCGTCACGGTCGCTGAAAGCTTGCCACAGTGAGTGGGCATCCAACGCCCGTCCGTGAAGCAGCGCCACCAGCGGCAGCCAGGTTTCCGCCTGCTCGCGGTCCAGGCCGGTCTGCTTGTCCGGATCGAGGCTTTCACGCAGCACATCGCTGATGCTCTCAAGACTGCGCGACAAGGTGGCAAACAGGGTTAACAGCTGCTCGGCCTGCTCGCGCAGCGCATCAGGAATCTGCCCCTTTTCAAACCGCGACTGATGGGTGATTTCTTCATCGGCCAGGCCATTGGCGCGACCCGCCAATTGATGCCCCATACTGAACACATCGCCCAACGCGGGTTCCAGGGTATGAATAAGCTCGGGCAAACCGGCAAGCAACCGGGCGATGGTTGGCTGGACAGCCAGCCCCTGGTTCAAGTCCGTCAAGCTGCTCTTGAGGGTTTTCAACCAGCGCAGGCAACCATTGATGGCAAAGCGATGGGCAAAATGCGACAGCGCCTTGTCGGGCAGGTGATGGCCTTCATCGAATACGAAAATACAGTCGGCGGGGTCCGGCAGGATGGCCCCGCCGCCCAGCGCCAGATCCGCCAGCACCAGGTCGTGGTTGGCCACGATGACATCGGCGTTTTCCAGCTCCCGGCGGGAGCGGAAAAACGCACAGGCACCAAAATGGCCGCAGCGGCGTCCGGTACACTGACGGTGATCGACGGTCAGTCGACGCCAGTGGGCATCGTCGATCGCATGGGGCCAGTTATCCCGATCGCCCTCCCATTCACCCTGACCGTAGGCTTCGGCCATATCGCTGGCAATCACGCCAAGGTCACTGCTCTGCGACTGCTGTGACTGCTCGAACAGCGAAAGCGTAGGGTTTGGCTCCGCCCCTTCGAGCGCCTGGTCCAGCCGCGCAACGCAGACATAGCGCCCACGCCCCTTGGCCAACGCATAGCGAAACGCCAAACCACTGTGATTGGCCAGGGACGGCAGGTCGTGATTGAGCACCTGTTCCTGAAGCGCCACAGTGGCGGTCGAAATGATCAATCGCTTGCCGCGAGCCTTGGCGATGGGCAGCGCGGCTACCAGGTAGGCCAGGGTTTTGCCCGTACCAGTCCCCGCCTCCAGCACACAAACGTGGTTGTCGCTTGTGCGCTTGCCCTCGTCGTCACACTCGATGCCCCCCAGCGTGCGGGCGATTTCAGCGATCATCAGCCGCTGCCCATAGCGCGGGGTCAACTCGAGGTTTTCCACCACGCGACGGTAGGCGTCCTGAATCTCGCTTTTAAGGGCAGTATCGAGCATGCGGCTTAAAGCATACCTTCCGGCGGATGTTCGCAGGGCAGCTTGTCGTTGATATAGCGCTCGATCTCAGGCAGAGAAAAAGCATCCTCTTCGCCGACAAAGCTGATGGAGACGCCTTTTGCGCCTGCCCGACCGGTCCGCCCGATACGGTGAACGTAATCTTCCGGGTCTTCCGGCAGCGTGTAGTTGATCACGTGACTGACGTCTTCGATATGAATGCCACGCCCTGCGACATCGGTGGCCACCAGCACCTGGATCTCGCCTTCGCGGAAGCTTTCCAGGGTCTTGATACGCTGGTTCTGCGGCACATCGCCTGACAGCATGGCGGCACTGATACCGGCTTTCTTGAGCAGACTGTCGAGCTGGCGTACCAGGTCACGGCGATTACCGAACACCATTACCCGCTCGAAGCTTTCCTGCTCCAGCAGCTTGACCAACAAACGCTGCTTGTCATCGTCAGAGACCATGTAGACCCGCTGGTCGATATCGGCCTGATTCTCGACGGTCACTTCGATCTCAACGTGGGCCGGGTTCAGCGTCCATTGGCTGGCCAGGTTGAGAATATCGTCGGTGAAGGTGGCCGAGAACAGAAAGGTCTGGCGCTCTTCTTTCTTGGGCGTGTAGCGGATGATTCGCTTCACATCGGGAATAAAGCCCATCGATAACATGCGATCGGCTTCATCCAGCACCAGCACTTCCACCTCGGAAAGGTCGATATCGCGCTTCTCGTGAAAATCGAGCAGGCGGCCGGGTGTGGCGACAAGCAGGTCGATCTTTTTACCCAGGCTATCGCGCTGCTTTTGATAATCCATGCCGCCGACGACGCTTGCCACGTTCAGCTTGGTAAAGCGGGCAAGGGCTTTGGCGTCCTTCTCGATCTGCAGTGCCAGCTCACGGGTAGGCGCAATAATCAGCGCACGCGGCGCGCCGGGCTTCTGCCCATCCGGGGTTGGCTCTTCGAGAAAATAAGCCAGCGCCGAGATCAGGAAGGCAGCGGTTTTTCCGGTTCCGGTCTGTGCCTTGCCGACAATATCGCCGCCCAGCAGCGTATGACGCAGTGCCTCGGCCTGAATGGGCGTGCAGTACTCAAACCCTTGAGCATGAATCGCACGCATTAACGGCAGCGGCAGATCGAAGTCATGAAAGCGCCATTTGCCGGCCACGGCAGGCACCTGAAACTGGCGAAGATCCCAATTCGACTGACGACGACGCGGCTTCCGACGACGACGTTTAGGCTTACGGTTCTGGGCCGATGCTGTGGTCTGTTCCGACTCGCTCATAGGCTATCTATCTGTCCATTGCTGTGGATATTAGGCATCTTGACGCGCGCATTGTAACAGGGCTTGGCGATAAGAGCGCGCCCTGCTGTCGAAGGAGGTGACTAGACTGCTAGAATAGGCCCATTAACGAACCAAGGAGCGCGATATGACGCGTAAGAAAAAGACCCGTTCGCTGGCGGATAAAGTAACCATCAAAACCGGTCGGCGTAAAGATTATAAAAAGTGGCGTCATGATAACCCTGATCAGGTGACATCATCACGCCGTTTTGTGGCAAAAAAGCAGCAGCAACGCAAACTTCAGGCCGTGCGCAAGCTGGCGCGCCAACAGAGCGGGCAGGATATCGCCATTCACCCCGACAAGGATACGGATAACCCGCCGGGAGATCGTTCGTGATGCGCCTTGTTTCTTTCAATATCAACGGCATTCGCGCGCGACTTCATCAACTGCAGGCATTGATCGAGTCGCAAAAGCCTGATGTGATCGGCCTTCAAGAAACCAAGGTGCAGGATAGCGAGTTCCCCCTCGCCGATGTAGAGGCTATGGGCTATCACGTTTACTACTACGGCCAAAAAGGCCACTACGGCGTTGCGTTGCTGTGCCGTCACAAGCCTGAGGCGGTCTTTTACGGCTTCCCCGACGATGACGAAGACGCCCAGCGGCGCATGATCGGCGTCAAACTCCTCGCCGACGATGGTCAGCCCGTCACCGTGTGGAACGGCTATTTCCCCCAGGGGGAAAATATCAACCACCCCACCAAGTTCCCGTACAAGACCCGCTTTTACCAGCAGCTGGCGCGCCTGCTTGACGAGCAGCACCAACCCGACGAGCGCGTTGCGGTCATGGGGGACTTTAACATTTCACCCGAGGACCAGGATATCGGCATCGGCGAAGCCAACCGCAAACGCTGGCTCCGCGAAGGCAAAACCAGCTTCCAGCCCATCGAGCGTGAATGGCTGGAAGGTATCAAGGCGTGGGGATTGAGCGACAGCTACCGGCTTTGCCACCCCACCGATGCCGAGTGGTTCAGCTGGTTCGATTATCGCTCAAAAGGCTTTGACCGCGAACCCAAACGCGGGCTGCGCATCGACTATATTCTGGTTACCCAGCCGCTGGCCGAGTGTATCAGCGCCGCGGGAATCGACTATGTACTGCGCGGTATGCAGCGGCCCTCTGATCACGCCCCCACCTGGAGCGACTTCTCGCTTAGCCTGACGTCGGCCCAATAACCCACGCGGTCTGCTTTATAGTGAATGGCGCGGTGACTGCTCGAGCGTCGCCAGCCATTCAGCCGCCTGGTCATCGCCTAGCGACTGGGCACGGGACAGCGCCTTTTCGGCACGCTCATCCTGCCCCCAGGCAAAAGCGAGCTGTCCATATTGTCGCCAGTCGCTGCCTTCTTTGCTGAGGGTCGCTAATGCCTGCCAGGCATCAAGGGCCCGACTCTTGTCGCGGGCCTGATGCCAGGCGTTAGCCAACAGGCGCAGCGTGGTTTCATCCCGCACGATGTCGCCCGCTTCAAGCCACTGTTCAAGATACTCGGCGGCTCTGGCGGGCGTCCCCCCCGCCATGTGCAGGTTTATCAACTGCCAGCGGTCCTCGTCCTCATCCAGCCTTCCCAGTCGCCAGGCGGTGTCCCACAGCGCCGCGGCGATACCCGGGTGACCGGCCCGCTGAGCAAGCCCGGCGGCCTGGCGCCAGTGAGTCGCATCACTGCCTTCATCAAGCCCGCCCAGCAAGACGTCAAGCGCCTGATCGGTTTGCTGGGTGCGCTGGTAGATCACCAGCGCCAATCTGCGCTGGGTAGCATCAGGCTCAGCGGTTCGGCTCAGGCTGCGTTCAAGCCAATCCGCCGCTTCCCGCCAACGCTGAGCGTCGGCAAGCCAGCGGGTCAGCTTCCAGATGTCAGCGGCAGGGGCTGCGGTGCCCTGGGACTCGAGCCACTCGGCAAGCAAGTTGCTGGCCTGCGTCGTCTGCCCCGCCGTGCGGCGCAACGATGCCTCTTCGCGCAGCCAGCGGGCCGCCTGGGCTTGCTCACCTGCAGCCAGTTCGCGCGCTTGCGCCAAGCGATTTGCGGCATCACCCGGCTGACCCTGGCGCGCCAGGGCGTTAGCGGCCAGCTGCTGATACAGTGCGCTGGCCCAGCGATCAGCCGCATTCCCCGTTTGCAGACGGGTGGCTTGCTGGGTGGCCTGGGTGACCACGCTTGCGTATTGCGCGTCGCGTAATTGCGTCTGCAAGCGGTTCAGGTCGTCAATGATATCGCCGGGAAGCGCCGGGCTGGCGTGGGCAAGCGATGCCCACAAACCGATTAAACAGATGCACCCCCATACACGCATGGTCATACCTCAATAAAGTCGTTAACGCAGTTGAAACTCGATCCGCTGGGTCGCATTGCGCAACCGATCACTAGGCTCGAACTGCCACTGCGCAATCGCGTCGCGGGCCGCATCGTCAAATACCCGGCGTGGCTGGGCATCCGTAATGCGAATCGAAGAACCATCAACGCTGCCGTCACGACGTATGGTAAACGATACCTCAACAAAGCCCTCCATGCCGCGACGCTGGGCGCGAGCAGGGTACGTCGGATTGACCCGACTGGTCGGAGCGGCCTGACCGACATGGACCGGTTCATCCGACACTTCCTGCGGCGCTTCTGGCGCTGCCTCGCGCTCGGCGTCGGAAGGATCGGCTTCACTTGGCTGCGCAACGGGATCGGGCTGCGGCGTTGGTTCAGGCGTCGGCTCCGGTTCTGGCTGCGGCTCAGGTTCCGGCTCGGGCGTCGCCTCGGTCAATTCCGGCAACTCACTTTCCATCTCCACCGGCTCTTCGGGCGGTTCGGGGAGATCAATCTCCGGCAAGGCAATGGTGCTGTCGGCCACCGGGGGCGGCTCGGGTGTCGGCATCGGCTGTGGCGGAGGCGTGGGTGCCTGTTCAGCCTGCGGGGGTGGTGCCTCTTCTTGCGGGGCGACTTCGGGGGCTTCCACCATGTTCATCGAGACCGTCTGCTCTGGTGGTTCCACCTGGTCGTCCGGCGGCGCGACCAGCAGCGCCAACAGCCAAAACAGCCCAATCGCCAGTATCCCACCACTCACCATGGATAATGCCTGGCGTATCATTGGCCGCTCCGGCTGGCCGCCACCGCCACCTGATCTACACCAGCCTGGTCAAGACGGTCCATCACTTCAATCAGCAGCCCGGTGGTCGACTCGCGATCCGCCTGGATGACCACCGAGCCATCCTCGCTGAGCATGCCGGCAACTTCTTCGCCCACCCGGTGGGCGTCGATCGCGCGGCCATCCACCCATACCGCCCCTTCGGGCGAGATCGCGACCAATACCTGGGCATCGGGCCTGGGACTGGCGTCACTCGACTCCGGGCGGTTGATCTCAATCCCGCTTTCCTTGATAAAGCTGGTGGTCACAATAAAGAAAATCAGCATGATGAACACCACGTCCAGCATCGGCGTGAGGTTCACCTCGGTGTTTTCGTCAGCGCTTCCCATCGAACGTCGTCTACGCATCATTTTCCTCCACTGCTCGCGCCATCCGGTCGTGCAACCGCTGATCCTCGCGTCGAATAATGTGTTCCAGACGACTGATAAACAAAAGCCCGACCACGGCGATCGCCATGCCGGTCAGCGTCGGCAGTGTTGCCCGTGCCACGCCATCGGCCATTGCCCGGGCCTGATGGGTATCACTCAGCGACAGGCTGTCGAAGACGCCGATCATGCCGGTCACGGTACCCAGCAGGCCAAACAGCGGGCATAACGCCACCAGCAGCTTTAGCCAGGGCAGCGGACGGCGCAAACGGACCACGAGGTCCTCCGTCCAGACGTTGCGCAGCGTGCGCGCGCTCCAGCTGTGATGGTCATCTCGCCTGGCCCAGCGATTGACAAGCTGGCGGCGCGCTCGCCGCCAGGTCATGCGATAGAACCAGAAGCGTTCAATGGCCATGCCAAATACCAGCAGCGCCACCACGGCCAGCACGACCAGCACCACGCCGCCCGCATTCATCAGCCGCTCGACGGGCTCAAGCCAAAGGGGAACGGTCAACATATCAGCTCACCGACGCGTCTTGGGAAGGCTGCTGGGCTTCCAGATGGTCGGCCAGCGCGGCACTTGCCTGCCCTTCAATAACATGAGTGAGGTGGCGACTGCGGCTTGACAGGGCCGTCTGCGCAAACAGCAGCGGTACGGCGGTAATCAGGCCAAGAACGGTCGTCACCAGCGCCTGGCTGATACCACCCGCCATTAGTTGCGGGTCGCCGGTGCCAAACACCGTGATCGCCTGGAAGGTCACGATCATGCCGGTGACCGTCCCCAACAGCCCCAGCAGGGGCGCGATGGCCGCCAGCAGTTTGACAATCGGCTGCCCGCGTTCCAGACGGGGCAGCTCGGCGAGCACCGCCTCATCCAGGCGTGCTTCCAATGCTTCCGGCGTTTGATGCTTGTCCATGCCTTCAAAGCGCAGCAGGACGCGCCCAAGGGGATTATGACCCTTGAGCTGGTCGGGGCTTTTCAGCTGACGATTCACTCGCTGACTGGTAACCAGCAGATACAGGTATTGCAGCAAGGCAACCAACAAGCCAATGCCCCCCAGAGCAACGACCACATAGCCGACGTATCCGCCCTGATGGAAACGCTCCATCAGGGTGGGACGCTGCGCCAGGGCATCGATCACGCTACCTCGGGTTGGGTCCATCGCCATCACGCGCGTCTCGCCCTGGTGATAAGCGGCCAGATAATCGGCTATTTCCGCTGGTGTCCGGGGCAGCACCGTCAAATGCCCTTCCTCGTCCTGGCGCAGTAAATCGGTGTTGGTAAATGCGGCGAAATCCCCCAGCCGCACGACGTTCTGAAGAGAAATCTCGCCACTGGCATCGGCCACCGGGCGTTCAAGCCGCTCTGCATTGCCGGTGTTCCGCGTCAGCGTCGCCAGCCTGTCGACCACGTCTTCCAGCACTTCCCGCTCGAGCACGTTGACGTCACTCAGCCTTGGCGGCAACACGTCTTCATTCAAGGTCAGCCAGCTATCTTCACCCAGTGCATTACGCACCTCGTTACTATGCTGGTTGAGGGCATCCAGCAGATTGCTTAGCGCTTCGCCCTGCTCTGACTGACGCGCCGCCAGGCGCTCCGCCTCAACCGACTGCGCGGCATCCTGTGCCTGCAAGGCATCGTGACGCGCCTGAGCGGTTTGCTGGCGATCCCGCGCCTGCTCAAGTGCCTCTTCAAGCGCCGCCTGGTCGTCCAGCAGCTCGATCAGGCGCTGCTGGTCACGAATTTCAGCGGCCTCGCGGGCCTCACGCAGCGAGGTTGTCTCCTGCGACTGCGCGTTCGCCAACGGGCTCAAGCTTGTCAGCCCCATCAGCAGCGCCACCATCATATAACGTTGGCATTTCTTGAGATCGCGCATCATGGCTGCTCTCCCTGGTCGGCCGATACGGTAATGGATAGCGGCAGCGTCAGGATATCCGGCGCCCGCTGATCTTCCGCCATCCGCAGCCCATCACGCACTGCCTGTAGGTGCTCAGTGCCCAGTGACTGCCACTCGCCGCCATCGGCATTCCATACGCCGCCCTGGCGGCCATCGGGCGTCAGGTAGTAGAAGCCGATACGCCCGATGCGCAGGAAGTCCACTTCCAGCTGCTGATCATCGGCCAAGCTCAAACGCCCCCGCCAGGTATCCATTTCTCGGCCGTAATCCAGCTCCGTGCGCCAGATATCCAGCATGCTTTCAATCTGCTCGGCGGGCTCCGCGCCCTCGTCGTTTTGCAAGGTTTCGATCCGGGCCAGCCGCTGCTCTTTAAGAAACGGCAGATCGCGTTCGATCCATTGGGTAAGCTGAGCTTGCATGCTCTGCTCGATGTCCGGCAGCGCGGCGCGGGTGTCGGCCAGGGTGTCCAGCGCGGCGGTCAGTCGCGCCTGCCGCTCGGCTTCCTCGGCCAACCGGCCCGTCAGCGAGGCATTTTGCGATTCAAGCTGGCGCGTATCGCGCTCAAGCTCGCGCAGCTCTTGAAGCGCCGCCCGGGTCTGTTCATCGGCGCTGTCTATCTGCTGTTGAAGTTCGGCTTGAAGCTGCTGGGCATCAACACCTTGACTGGCCTGCTCGAGCGTCTCGTCACTTGCCATTAGCGAACCGCTGGCCAGCATGCACGCCAACCAGCAGCCCCGCAGGGCAAAGAAAGGCTTGTTCAGCACATCGACTCTCCGTCACTGATCACTGGCAGTCACCCTGCCGCTATAGAGAACACATCAAATATAAGAACGAGTTGCGTTTCATATCGAGTGCCCATAGCCTACCATCTACAAAATAAATGACAATATTTATCATTAGCGTTCAATTGATTTTAGCCTGCTACAAAATAAAAACGGGAGCCGCCAGGGCTCCCGTATCAACGTCTATCTTGTTAACAACCGGCGCGATATCAAACACGCCTGGTTAACTGATCACGACATACTCTTTTGTCAGCGGTGCTAATGGAAGCTGCCAGGCCTCTTCCCGAGTCACCCACCTCGCTTCGGCTATTTCAGCCGCCGCCTCGACCGGTACGTCAATCACTAAACTGAACAAATGCGCTTCCAGCATCACACCCGCCTCGTTAGCCGCAGGAGCGCTGTAAACACCCATCGGGATCAGCTGATCCTCATTGACGTTTAATCCCAGTTCTTCTTCCAGCTCACGGGATAGCGCCTCAAGCGCGGCCTCACCCGCATCGACCTTGCCGCCGGGCTGCATGAAGAAAGACGTATTGTGCTTACGCACCAATAGCAAGCGACCCTCCGGGTCGCTCACCACGGCAGCGGCTATTTCCAATACGTTAGCTGGGTTGGTTGGCATGCGCCGCTCCTCTCGTCCTTACCCTTGATCAGCACCATCCGCGCATAGCGGTATTAAAACGCCCAATCATCGTCTTCGGTGGCGACGGCCTTGCCGATTACATAGGACGACCCTGAGCCGGAGAAGAAGTCGTGGTTCTCATCGGCATTAGGTGATAGCGCCGCCATGATTGTGGGGTCCACATCCGTTTCGCTGCTGGGGAAAAGCGCCTCGAAGCCAAGGTTCATCAGCGCCTTGTTGGCGTTGTAGTGAAGGAACTTTTTGACATCTTCGGTCAGGCCAACCTCGTCGTACAGCGACTCGGTATAGCGGACTTCGTTGTCGTAAAGCTCCAGCAGCAGCTCGTAGGCGTAGTCCTTGACCTCCTGCTGACGCTCCGGCGTTGCCTCGGCCAGGTCCTGCTGGAACTTGTAGCCGATGTAATAGCCGTGCACTGCCTCGTCGCGGATGATCAGGCGAATCAGGTCCGCCGTGTTGGTCAGTTTGGCGTGGCTTGACCAGTACATCGGCAGGTAGAAGCCGGAGTAGAACAGGAACGACTCCAGAAAGACGCTGGCGACCTTGCGCATCAGCGGGTCGTCTGAGCGATAGCGGCCCAGGATCAGCTCGGATTTGGCCTGCAGGGTCGGGTTTTCCTCGCTCCAGCGAAAGGCATCGTCGACATCGCGGGTGGTGCACAGCGTCGAGAAAATCGAGCTGTAGGAGCGCGCATGAACCGACTCCATAAAGGCGATATTGGTATACACCGCCTCTTCGTGGGGCGTGCGCGCGTCTTCCATGAGCACCGGCGCGCCGACGCTGCTCTGGATGGTATCCAGCAGCGTCAAGCCGGTGAACACGCGGATGGTCAGCTGTTTCTCTTTATCCGTCAGCGTATTCCACGACTGGATATCGTTGGACAGCGGGACTTTTTCCGGCAGCCAGAAGTTGCTGGTCAAACGGTTCCACACTTCGAGGTCTTTATCGTCTTGCAGACGGTTCCAGTTAATCGCATCGACCCGCGATAAACGTTGCATCATGTTCATATCGTCACTCTCTTGAAAGTCGTCGGGCGCTTAAAGCGTGCAGGATACGCAGCCTTCCACCTCTGTACCTTCCAGCGCGCTCTGGCGCAGGCGGATGTAATACAGGGTCTTGATGCCCTTCCGCCAGGCGTAAATCTGCGCCTTGTTGATATCCCGCGTGGTGGCGGTATCCGGGAAGAACAGCGTTAGCGACAGGCCCTGGTCGACGTGCTTGGACGCCTCGGCGTAGGTGTCGATAATCTTTTCAGGACCAATTTCATAGGCGTCCTGGAAGTAATCGAAATTGGCTTCGTTGAGGAACGGTGCCGGGTAGTAAACCCGCCCCAGCTTGCCTTCCTTGCGGATCTCGATCTTGGCCGCCACCGGGTGAATGCTCGACGTCGAGTGATTGATGTAGGAAATCGACCCCGTCGGCGGAACGGCCTGCAGGTTGCGGTTATATAGCCCGTGCGCCATGACGCTGGCTTTCAGCTCTTGCCAGTCCTGCTGGGTCGGCAAGGCAATACCGCTGCGCTCAAACAGTCCACGCACTTTTTCGGTACGCGGTTCCCAGGCCTGGTCGGTGTACTGGTCGAAGAATTCACCCGACGCGTAGGTAGAGTCGGCAAAGCCCGCAAAGGTGTCACCGTGCTCGATCGCCAGCCGGTTTGACGCCCGCAGCGCGTGATAGGCGATGCAATAGAAATACAGATTGGTAAAGTCCAGGCCTTCATCGGAGCCGTAATAGATATGCTCACGGGCCAGGAAACCGTGCAGGTTCATCTGCCCAAGACCGATCGCCCGGGACTTGGCATTGCCTTCCGCAATGGAGGGCACGCTGCTCAGGTTGCTCATTTCCGATACCGCGGTGAGCCCGCGAATGGCCACGTCGACGCTGGTGCCAATGTCGCCCGAGTCCATCACCTTGGCGATGTTCATGGACCCCAGGTTGCAGGAGATATCCTGGCCGATATGCCGATAGCCGAGGTCTTCGTCGTAATCCGTCGGCGTGTTCACCTGAAGGATTTCCGAGCACAGGTTGCTCATGTTGATCCGGCCCGCGATGGGGTTGGCGCGGTTCACCGTATCTTCGAACATGATGTACGGATAGCCGGACTCGAACTGCAGCTCGGCCAGGGTCTGGAAGAAGGCACGCGCGTTGATTTTCTGCTTGCGGATACGCGCGTCTGCCACCATCTCATGGTACTTCTCGGTTACGCTGATATCACCAAACGGTACGCCGTAGACCCGCTCGACGTCATAGGGCGAGAACAAGTACATGTCTTCGTTGCGCTTGGCGAGCTCGAAGGTGATATCGGGAATGGTCACCCCCAGCGAGAGCGTTTTAATGCGGATTTTTTCATCGGCATTTTCGCGCTTGGTATCCAGGAAGCGCAGGATATCCGGATGGTGAGCGTTCAGGTAAACGGCACCGGCACCCTGGCGCGCGCCGAGCTGGTTGGCGTAGGAAAACGCATCCTCGAGCAGCTTCATGATCGGGATGATGCCCGACGACTGGTTCTCTATGCGCTTGATGGGCGCGCCCGACTCGCGAATATTGCTGAGCAGGAAGGCAACGCCGCCGCCCCGCTTGGACAGCTGGAGCGCCGAATTGATGGAGCGGCCGATCGATTCCATGTTGTCTTCGATGCGCAGCAGGAAGCAGGACACCAGCTCGCCGCGCTGCTGTTTACCGCAGTTCAGGAAGGTGGGGGTGGCCGGCTGGAAACGGCCGCTGATGATTTCATCGACCAGCGACTTGGCCAGGGTTTCATCGCCACGTGCCAGGGCAAGCGCCACCATGCAAACGCGGTCTTCGTAGCGTTCGAGGTAACGCTTGCCATCAAAGGTCTTGAGCGTGTAGCTGGTGTAATACTTGAAGGCGCCAAGAAAGCTCGGGAAGCGGAATTTGTAGGCATACGCCTGCTCGAACAGCGCCTTCACGAAAGAAAAGTCATACTGCGCCAGCGTGTCCGCTTCGTAGTATTGCTCCTCGACCAGGTAATCGAGCTTCTCTTCGAGGGAATGGAAGAACACGGTGTTCTGATTGACGTGCTGCAGGAAGTACTGACGTGCGGCTTCGCGGTCTTTATCCAGCTGAAGCTCACCGTTGGCACCGTAAAGATTCAGCATGGCGTTCAGCGCATGGTAATCCATGGTGCGACCGTCGCTTGCCGCCGCAGGCCGTTGCGTTTCAGTGACATTTCTCGAGGCTAGGGTTGTCGTTTCCAAAACTCTTCTACTCCTTCACGGACCTTGGCGACGTCTTCGTCAGTGCCAAACAGTTCGAATCGATAAAGCAACGGTACCTGGCATTTTTCCGCAATGATGCGGCCCGCCAGGCCATACGCGTCGCCAAAGTTGGTATTACCCGCGGCAATCACCCCACGTATCAGGTGGCGATTATGTTCGTCATTCAGAAACCGGATCACTTGGCCCGGCACCGCCCCCTTGGCCTGACCGCCACCGTAGGTGGGCGTTACCAGAATGTAAGGCTGATCCACCTGGGGGACCGGCGCTTGCCGACTGAGCGGCAAGCGCTGGGCAGCCAAACCTGTCTTTTCAATAAAACGGTGGGTATTGCCCGATTTGGTGGAAAAATACACCAGATTGCCGACCATGGAGGGCGTGCGTCCATCTGTCAGCATGGGTAACTTACGCCAGGGCTTGGATGCGGTCTGGACGGAAGCCTGACCAGTGGTCTTCACCGGCAACGACGACCGGCAACTGACGATAACCCAGCGCTTCGACTTCTTCTTGGGCACCCGATTCGGCGGTGATGTCGATCACGGTATAAGGAAGTCCCTGCTTGTCCAGCGCGCGATAGGTAGCGGTGCATTGCACACAGGCTGGCTTGCTATAAATTTGAATTTCCATGGTCATTTTCCTTTTCATAGCGGCATTTTTCGGGTAGGGCATATCTTGTGCCCGCCCTCTCTAGAAGCTACAACGCATACTATATATAGACCATCTGAAAATCAATTCAAGCATATGTGGTATTTTTCATCCACAGGATATTGACAGCTATTGCCCAATACTATTCACGACAGCAAAAAAACCGCCCCCGATTAAGGAGGCGGTTTTCAAGCAGAGGCCATCTGATGGCGTCATACGTAGCGCGACTAGGTGTTAAGCGATGGCCGCTTGATAACGACGCTCGACGTCTTCCCAGTTCACCACGTTGAAGAAAGCGGCGACATAGTCAGGGCGCTTGTTCTGGTACTTGAGGTAGTACGCATGCTCCCAGACATCCAGACCCAGTACCGGCGTATTGCCGTGCATTAGCGGGCTATCCTGGTTCAGCGTGTTTTCAACGACCAGTTTTTTCTCGGGTGTCACGGATAGCCAGGCCCAGCCACTACCAAAGCGACCAAGCGCTGCTTTCTTGAACGCTTCCTGGAAGGCTTCAAAACCGCCCAGCTCAGCATCAATCGCCTTGGCTACGCTGCCTTGCGGCTGGCCACCGCCATTGGGCGACATCATTTGCCAGAACATGGAGTGGTTGGCATGGCCGCCGCCGTTATTGATCACGGGCTGACGCTTGTCTTCCGGAACACGGTCCAAATTGGAGATCAGTTCTTCAACCGGCACGTCTTCGAGACCTGTGCCTTCCAGCGCGGCATTCAGGTTGGTGACATAGGTGTTGTGGTGACGAGAATGGTGGATCTCCATGGTCATCGCATCAATGTGCGGTTCTAGCGCATCGTACGCGTAGGGTAACTCTGGAAGTGTATGTGCCATATTGATCATCTCCTTTCAGTGGCTTTCTTTGCGTTCAGCAATATCCGGTTTCAATAACTAGGTGCGGTCACCTCATTGCTTTTTCAACCGCAAGGGGCTGATTTCGCTTTTGCCCCAGTATTTTAGTCAACTAACGGCAGTTTATCTAACCCAGCTCATATAAAAAAGCCGACTTCACACGAAGTCGGCTTTTAATCTCACGATTTCAACTGGTTACAGCTTACTTTCCAGCTCCGGGAGGATCTCGAACAGATCGCCAACCAGGCCATAATCGGCAACATGGAAGATCGGCGCTTCGTCGTCCTTGTTGATCGCGACGATCACCTTGGAGTCCTTCATGCCGGCCAGGTGCTGTATGGCGCCGGAAATACCCACCGCGATATACAGCTCCGGGGCCACGATCTTGCCGGTCTGGCCAACCTGCATATCGTTGGGCACGAAGCCTGCGTCTACCGCGGCGCGGGAAGCACCAATCGCCGCCCCCAGCTTGTCGGCAATGCCGTCGAGCAGCTTGAAGTTTTCGCCGTTGCCCATGCCGCGGCCGCCGGAAATCACCACCTTGGCGCCGCCAAGCTCCGGGCGGTCCGACTCGGCAAGCTCCTGCTTGACGAAACTGGACTGGGCATTGTCGACCACGGTATCAACGGCTTCGATGGTGGCGGTGCCGCCATCACCCACGGCATCAAAGCCGGTGGTACGCACGGTGATGACTTTCAGCGCGTCGTCGCTCTTGACGGTCGCGATGGCGTTACCCGCGTAAATCGGGCGTTTGAAGGTGTCAGCGCTATCCACGGCAAGCACATCGGAAAGCTGGCTGACGTCTTTCAAGGCCGCCAGACGCGGTAGCACGTTTTTGCCGGTGGTGGAGGCGCTGGCCAGTACGTGGGTATAGCCATCGGCCAGTTCGACCAGCAGTGCGCCCATAGGCTCGGCGAGCTGGTGGGCGTAAACGGCGTTATCCGCAACGCGTACTTTACTCACGCCGTCAAGCTTGGCCGCCGCCTCGGCCGCGGCCTGAACGCCTTCACCAGCGACAAGAACGTCGATATCGCCACCAATGGCTTTAGCCGCCGCCACGACGTGGGCCGTGGCGCCCGCCAGCTGGCCTTCATGAAGGTCGGCAAGTACCAAAATGCTCATAAAATCAGCTCCTTTCAAAGCGCTTGTCTCGAAGAACTCGTCTCAAAGTACGGGTTGTAAAGAACCGACCTTAAAGAACCTTGGCTTCGTTTTTCAGTTTGTCGATCAGCTCGTCTACCGAGGCCACTTTGATACCGCCCTTGCGCTCCGCCGGGGATTCGACTTTCAACAGGCTGACCTTGGACGCCACCTCGACACCCAGATCGGCGGGGGTCTTCACGTCCATGGGCTTTTTCTTGGCTTTCATGATATCCGGCAGCTTGGCGTAGCGCGGCTCGTTGAGGCGCAAGTCGGTCGTGACGATCGCCGGCAGCGTCAAGGCAACCGTCTGCAGACCGCCATCGATTTCCCGGGTCACGTGAACCTTGTCACCGTCGACGGTCACCTCTGACGCAAAGGTGCCCTGGGGCAGGTTGGTCAAGGCGGCAAGCATCTGGCCGGTCTGGTTATTGTCGGTGTCGATGGCCTGCTTGCCGAGAATCACCATGCCCGGCTGCTCTTCATCGACCACCTTGGCCAGCAGCTTGGCCACAGCCAGTGATTCGGCGCGCTCGTCAGTTTCGATATGAATGGCGCGATCCGCCCCCAGCGCCAGCGCGGTGCGCAGCTGTTCCTGGGCGGCCTTGGGGCCCACCGTCACGGCGACCACTTCCGTCGCAACGCCCTTCTCTTTCAGACGCACGGCCTCTTCCACGGCAATTTCGCAGAAGGGGTTCATGGCCATTTTGACGTTGGTAAGGTCGACGTCAGAATGGTCCGCTTTGACACGAATTTTGACGTTGTAGTCGATGACGCGTTTCACCGCGACAAGTACTTTCATAGGTTCCTCGCTTGGCTTGTGGTGAAGCCGTTAACCCTGGATGGCACCCACCTGGCAGGCACCTTGAGAAGCTTCGGATATCACATTGCGGCCCGGAAAGGCTGGCCGCATCAAATTCATTCGAGCGTTTGATAGGCGTGCAAATAAAAAACCTTTTTAATTTGCCATAGCCTACCTGCCTGCAACAATAGGCGCTGCTTACGGCCTTGGTCGAATCCCCATCACTGGATGGGCCGCCCTTCATCGTCGCTAAATGTGAAATCGCCATTTAGCATCGTAGGCGTGACCTTACACAGGTATTATGCCTATTATGAAGGATAACCAGAAGCAAACGACCGTTTAAAATTAAGGCCATGTTTTTATAAGCTAGTTCCCAATCGCTAGTCATTGTAAACAATGGCCCTTATGAGAGTAAGGAGACACCAGGTGGAGAACGTTGAACGCGATGTGATGGACTTTGACGTGGTCATCGTCGGGGCTGGCCCATCAGGACTGGCGGCGGCCTGCCGCCTGATGCAGCAGGCCAACGACGCGGAGCAGGAACTGACCGTCTGCGTGGTTGAAAAAGGCTCGGAAGTCGGCGCGCATATTCTGTCCGGTGCCGTGTTTGAACCCCGCGCCCTCAATGAGCTGTTTCCCGACTGGCAAGAGCGCGGCGCGCCCCTCAACACGCCCGCCATCCGCGATGATGTTTACCTACTGAAAGATGCTGACAAGGCGCAGAAACTGCCCAACGCGCTGGTGCCCAAAAGCATGCATAATACCGGCGGCGACCTTACCCGCTACGTGATCAGCGCGGGCAACCTGTGCCGCTGGCTGGCGGAACAGGCAGAGGCCCTGGGCGTGGAGATATTCCCGGGCTTTGCCGCCCAGGAAGCCATCGTTGAAGACGGTGCGGTACGTGGCATCCTCATTGGTGACATGGGCGTGGCCGCCGACGGCTCGCCAAAAGATAGCCACATGCCCGGCATGGAACTGCGGGCAAAATACACCCTGTTTGCCGAAGGCGCCCGCGGCCATATTGGCAAACGCTTGATCGAGGACTTTTCCCTCGACGCCGGACGCGACCCACAGCACTACGGTATCGGCCTGAAGGAGCTTTGGGACGTGCCTGCCGACAAGCATGAACCGGGCGTCGTCCTGCACGGCTCCGGCTGGCCGCTGGGCAACAATGCGCATGGTGGCTGGTTCCTCTACCACGCTGAAAATCAGCAGGTGGTGGTCGGGCTGATCATGGACCTGAGCTACCAGAACCCCTGGCTGTCACCGTTCGACGAATTCCAGCGCATGAAGCACCACCCGGTACTCAGCCAATACCTGGAAGGCGGCAAACGCGTTGCCTACGGCGCCCGGGCGATCACCAAAGGCGGCTTCAACTGTCTGCCTAAAATGACCTTCCCAGGTGGCCTGCTCATCGGCTGCGATGCGGGCACGCTCAACTTTGCCAAGATCAAGGGCCTGCACACCGCCATGAAATCGGGCATGGTGGCAGCCGAAAGCGTGTTTGAAGCGATAAAGAACGGCGACGAAGGCGCCCAGGAACTGACGAGCTTCAACGACAAATGGGAAGCCAGCTGGGCCTATCAAGAGCTGAAAGAAAGCGCCAGCTTTGGCCCGGCCATTCATAAATACGGCACTGTCGGGGGCGGCGCGTATAATTTTGCCAATCAACTACTGGGCAACAAGCTCCCCAACCTTCACGATACGACCACCGATCACGGGGCTCTGAAACCCGCCGACGAGTGCGAGAAGATCGACTACCCCAAGCCCGATGGCAAGCTATCCTTCGACAAGCCATCGTCGGTGTTCCTGTCCAACACCAACCACGAAGAAAACCAGCCTTGCCACCTGCGTCTGGACGATCCAGACCTACCGATTCGCGACAACCTGCCCAAGTATGCCGAACCCGCCCAGCGCTACTGCCCGGTAGGTGTCTATGAAGTCGTCGAGGATGACGAAGGGAAGCCACGCTTCCAGATCAACTTCCAGAACTGCATCCACTGCAAGACCTGCGATATCAAGGATCCGGCTCAGAATATTACCTGGGTAGCGCCAGAAGGCGGCGGCGGCCCCAACTACCCGAACATGTAGCGACTTCGGTGGCACACTACGCATGTCAATGAAGCTAAATGCCCCATCACTGGGGCATTTTCTTTATCAGGCCAGCCGTTCGATGGGAGCCCGGCTGGCGATCAGCCGTCGCCGACCTGCCTGATCGAAGCGCACATCGATCACCGGGTCGCTTGGGTTACCCTCTACGGTGGCCACTTCGCCTTCGCCGAACACCGCATGGTGCAACCGCTGGCCAGGATAGAACGCGCTTGCGGTGTAGGCCGCCTGCGGGGCTTGAACCTCGGGCGCTGCCAACTCGATGTCATCACGCCCTAGCTGGCTCAGGTAACGCCCCACGAGCGATGGCGACGTGACCCGCAGCGTCTTCGACGGCGTGTTGTCGCCAGCCAGGCAGGCGGCGACCTGCATGCTGTCCTGCCAGGCGCTTTCGGTAATAAAACGGCTGGGCCGATGCGCCCCGCCATCGTGAAGCACAAGCAGCCGTTCTTTCGAGCGCGTGATCGCGACATAAAACAGCCGCCGCTCCTCCTCCAGCCGGTCGTCAGTAAGCGGGTTGTCACGGCTGTAATAAGGAAAATCTTCCTCGTTGACACCTGCCACGGCGACGAAGGGCCACTCAAGCCCCTTGGCGCCGTGAACGGTGCTGATCAAAACCCCCGCTGCTTGATTCTCCACCGGGCGCTCCAACAGCTCGATAAACGCATCCGGGTCCGAAACGCTTTGCGCCTGCTCGATCAACACGTCCAGCAAGCGCACGTCTTCTTCGCCTTTATCGCGCCGGGCGGCAGCGCGTTTCAGGGTTTTCTCGGCCTCGATGGTGTCCACGACGTGCTGCAGGAGCTTGGCGGGCGGCCATGCGCTGAGCTGCGGCAGTTCGCACAGCAAGGTCCAGCGTTTTTTCAGCGTGCGCCGCTGGATGGGCTTTAAATCACTGATCACCGGGTCGTGATTTTCCGGCCATGCTTGACGGCTGGCGAGATACTGAGCCAGCCGCTGCAGGCGCTCGCGGGCCACGAATGGCGTGGGCTGGGCCAGCAGCAAGGTGAGTTGTTCGGGG
This sequence comes from Halomonas sp. Mc5H-6, assembly GCF_024124705.1. NCBI lineage: Bacteria > Pseudomonadati > Pseudomonadota > Gammaproteobacteria > Oceanospirillales > Halomonadaceae > Halomonas > Halomonas sp. Mc5H-6. Next base: position 280,898 of record NZ_JAMXSI010000001.1, on the reverse strand, counting down.
TCTTGCAGCAATGTCGGGCGACGGGAAAGTTTTAAATACCCGGCCAGCGCCTGAACCAGCGGCAGGCGAAACACGAAGCGGTCTTCGCGGGCCAGCCGAAAGGGGATGCCGGCCTGCAGAAGCGCCAGTTGAAACGGCACCGAAAGCGCCCAACTGCGCACCAGGAGACTCACGTCGCTCAACACGCGGCCCTGCGCCTGCCAGTCGATCAACGCATCCAGCAGTTGCCGACCACCCTGCCCCACGGACAAGCGGGTATCCGGATTGTGGGGCGCGGCCAAACATAGCTGGTCCGGCCGACGCTGGTTGGCGGCAATCGCATGGTTGGCCGCCAGCGCCAGGGCATGGCCGTGGCGAAACGTGGTCGAGAGAGGGTAATCGGTCGCTTCGCCAAAGGTGGCGGTAAAGTTTTCTAGCATGGTATCCGGCCGCGCACCGCGCCATTCGTAGATACACTGATTGGCGTCGCCCACCGCCATCACGGATGCCCGCTTACCCGCCAGAACCGCCAGCAGGCGCTGCTGGGCCGCATTGATATCCTGATACTCATCGATGATCACGTGATCGAGAAAACCCTCTACCCGGCTGCGTAAGGCGCCATCGGCTTCGAGGGCTTGCAGCGGACGATAAAGCAGATCCGCATAGGTCATCACCCCTTCACTACGCAACAGGCGTTCGGCCTCGTTAAAGGCGGCGGGGAAATAGTCCGTATCGGGGTCGTAATTGAGACGTTCAAAGAGGGCTTCAGGGGGCAGCATTTCGGCTTTGACCAGACCGCAAAAATGGGCCAGCGTCTCGAGTCGATCACCTTCCAGCGCCGCATCGCGGCGCTCAACGGCATCGCTGAGCACATTCAGGCTGGCCTGGCGAAGCAAACGCTCGAGCTGCCATTCCGCCGACAACAGGCGACGCGGCGCCAGAACGCCCCAGCGACACAGACTTTGCGTCAGCCGGTGACCCAGCGAGTGGAAAGTACGAACGTCAGGTAGCGCCTGGCCGGATGGCGCCATACTGGCCAGGCGACGCTGAAAATCTTCCCGGGCGGAGCGGTTAAACATCAGCACCAGAATGCGCTTGGGCGGAACACCGCGGGCGAGCAGATGGTGAACACGTGCTGCCATGGTGGTGGTTTTACCGGCACCGGCCACCGCAGCAACACGGGCATGGCCCTCATCGTGGTGAATGACGGCTTGCTGTTCAGCGGTTAGCTTCACGACCCCTCGCTGGGTGATAACCCATCAAGCTCATGCCCTTCCAGGTAGCCGATGGGGTGCCAGTGGCCGGCGCTGTAGACACTCAGCGCCTGACGACCGGCCCCTTCATCGCGTAATTCGGCGACCTCAGCAAGCTGATAGTAGACATGGCGATGCAACCTGGCTGCCAGCCCGAAACGTACGGCAATTTCCGGCACCTGATCTCCCTGCGGCGTCTCGCTCAACGTCAAGGGGTGCTCGGCATCAAGGCGCACGACGTCGTCAAACTGCGTGGTCAACCACCACGCATCGTCATGAAAATCGGCTTCCACGGCGACCAGCGGCCGATCATCCACCTTGATACGCCAGCGCTCGATAGGTGTTACCAGGCAATAGCCCTCGGCATCATGACGCAGCAAGGTCGACAGCAACCGCGCGACGCTGGCACGGGCAAAAGGCGTTCCTTCATGCCACCAGCCGCCCTGGGCATCGATGCGTATGTCCATATCGCCTGACAGGGCGGGCTGCCAGTCATCGAGTGGCGGTATGCTGGAAGCGCCCTGACGATAATCGAGCAATCGGTCTATATTCATCGTGTTACCTCGCCCTGGCTTGCCTGTTTAGCTCATCATTCAACCACTAGTCTTAGCCAATAGCCCCGCTTCTGCCAACGCTTGGCGAACCTGTTCGGGCGCCTCGGGGACGGCATCACGAAAGAGCTGATAGAAATTGGCCGTGGTCTGCATGGCGACTTCATCCACGCTGATACCCCGCGCTTCGGCAATGCACTCGGCCACTTCCACCACCCAGGCTGGCTCGTTGGGTTTACCGCGATACGGCACCGGCGCCAGGTAGGGGCTGTCGGTTTCAATCAGCAGTCGGTCAAGGGGCAACTGGACTGCCAGTTCGCGCAGCGACTCGGCACTGTTGAAGGTGACGATACCCGACAATGAAATATAGAACCCCAGGCGCACAGCTTCACGCGCCATCTCGATATCTTCGGTAAAGCAGTGGAGCACGCCGCCGACTCGCGGGTCGCTGTGCTCACGCAGCAAGGCCAGGGTGTCTTCCTTGGCATCGCGGGTATGCACCACCACGGGCAGTTCGAGCTCACGCGCGGCGATCAGGTGGCGCTTGAAACGTTCGTGCTGCACCGCCACCGGCACGCGGTCCGCATAATGGTAGTCAAGGCCCGTCTCGCCGATGGCCACCGCACCGAACTGTTCGGCCGCTTCCTGGATGTCGCTGACGCTGGGTTCGACCGGTGCGTCATGCAGGGGATGCTGCCCCGCCGATATGACGACATCCTCGTGCTCTCTGGCAATGTCGGCAAGCTTGGGCATGTCCTCAAGGGTCACGGCGATGGCAAGAAACTGATTGACGCCAACGCCGCGGGCGGCCTCGAGCGTTGCCGCAAGGCTACCGTTGTGCGTGGTGTCGGATAGGCGGTCCAGATGACAGTGGGAATCAACAAACATGTCGCTCTCGTGGTGGGCGTTAAAGAGTAAATGAGGGCGCCGCTTTGTCCAGCTGCCCCGCCAGAAGCGTTTCAATACGGTCTCGTACTCGGTAGTCCTGTGCGTTGAAGTGAATACCGATACCCGGCATGCGCCGACCGGTGACACCGTCGGGAGACACCCAGATCACCTCGCCGCTTAGCGAAAGGCGCTCGCTCTCCCCCGGCAGTGTCAGCAGTAAATAGACGGTCTGGCCCAGGTCATAGTAGCCGCGCGTGGGGATGAACATGCCCCCGCGGTCGAGAAACGGCATATAGGCCGACAATAACGTGGGCACATCGGGCACCGTGAGGGAGAGCGCTTTTTGCGTTGCCATAACACCTCGTCAGTCGGTCTAGGAGCGGAGCAATGCCGACCAGCGTACCAGCCACGCTTCCAGCACAAGCTGCGGATTGGGATTGGCACCAACAGCGAGCAGGCGGCGCTGCTCGCGGGCATAGTCCAGCAGTTTAAACCAGTCCCGTACCCGGGCATTTTTCACCGCTTGACGGTAAAGCGGAAGTAAATCGGGATTGCGCAGGGAGGAGGTGGAGCCGGACAGCCCCAGCCTGATCAGGTCTTCGAGCCAGGCAATACCGTACCATAAAATCGCATCTATCGCCTGACGGTCTAGCCGCGCGGCTTCAGACACCGGCTCCCCGCCCCGCACCAGCTGTTCGAAACAGTCGTGCAACTGCTGTCGCAAGGCGCGGGCCTCGGGAGCGGCAAGCTCGACCGCGCGCAACGGCAGTCCACCTGACACCTGCCACCAGAAGCGCGCTTCGTCCTCGCCTGCCAACTGTTCGGTCAACCAGCCCAGGCAATCGGCTAATGCAACGCTGGGTAGCGGCCACTGCTGGCAGCGCGAGCGAATGGTGGGCAGCACTCTGGAGGGCACGTCCGCCAAGAGGATAAACAATGTTTGATCGCCCGGCTCTTCCAGGCTTTTCAACAGCGCGTTTGACGCCGCCACGTTCATGGCTTCAGCCGGCGAGATAACGATGACCCTGTAGCCACCCTGCTGCGCCGTTTGCGAGACGAAGCGATTGACGTCACGAATGGTATCGATGCGAATCTGGCGCTTGCCTTCTTCCGGCGCAATGCGCAGCAAATCGGGATGGTAGCCAGAGGCCAGCAGTTGACAGCTGCGGCACTGGCCACAGGCCTGCTCGCCCGGGGCGGCACACATGGTCCGGGCAATCAGTGCCTCCGCCAGGCGCTGCTTGCCGACGCCATGCTCGCCGCTGAACAGCAACGCATGGGGCATTCGTCCGGTGTCCGCAAGACGGCATAGCTGGCGCCAGGTGGGTTCATGCCAGGGCAGTACACCGCTCAGTCCCATAACGCGACTCGCCGGGCCAGGGTGTCACAGATATCGGACTGGACCTCCGCCAGGGACTGGTGGGCGTTGATCACGGCAAACCGCTCCGGCGCTTGTTCGGCCCTCGCCAGGTAGGCATTACGGACGGCCTGAAAGAAGTCTGCCTGCTCCTTTTCAAACCGGTCTCGCTGGGTATGCTGGTCGCGCAGGCGTGATTCCAGGCGTTGCTTGGCAGCGTCGTGTGGCATATCCAGCAATAGCGTCAGATCAGGCGCCAGCCCCTTCTGCACAAACGCCTCAAGCGCTGCGATACGCTCTACCGGAATCCCTCGGCCGCCACCCTGATAGGCATATGTCGCGTCGGTGAAGCGATCACAGACCACCCAGGCACCCCGCGCCAGTGCAGGCAGAATCTTTTCGGCCAGATGCTGGGCGCGGGCGGCAAACATGAGCAGCAGCTCAGCGTCAGTATGCAGCCATTCCTCGGGGGCAGGGTCCAACAGCAGTTGGCGAATCGCTTCCGCCCGAGGCGTTCCCCCTGGCTCCCGCGTGGCCACCACTTCGATTCCCTGCGCTTCCAGCCAGGCCACCACGAACTGCATATTGGTGGACTTACCTACACCTTCACCGCCTTCTAGGGTGATAAAGCGACCGTGCTTCGTCATCATGGCCTCTGGGTAATATTAGTCACGGTTGCGGATATAACGGTTCACGGCGTTGTTATGCTCCCGCAGCGTGCTCGAGAACTTATGGGTGCCGTCGCCCCGCGAGACAAAATACAGCGTATCGCCCGGTAGAGGGTTCACGGCGGCTTCCAGCGAAGCCCGACCCGGCATCGCGATAGGCGTCGGCGGCAGCCCATCAATCACGTAGGTGTTGTAGGGCGTGGCCTCGCGCAAATCGGCATGGCTAATCCGTCCCTCATAGCGCTCCCCCATGCCATAGATAACCGTCGGGTCGGTTTGCAGCCGCATGCCCCTTTCCATCCGCCGCTTGAAAACGCCCGCGATTTCACGCCGCTCTTCAGGCGCCCCGGTTTCGCGTTCGATCAACGATGCCATGATCAACGCCTCATAGGGCGAGTCGATGGTCAGATCGTCGTCGCGTTCCGCCCATACCTCTTCAAGTATGCGCTCCATACGCTCAAGCGACTGACGCAGGATATCGACGTCGCTCATCCCCAGGTGATAGTGATAGGTATCGGGGAAGAACCAGCCTTCCGGATAGGTTCCCTCACGACCAAGCAGCGCCATGACCTCCTCATCGCTCATATCCGCCGTGCGCTGTTCAAGTTTGGGAGCTGCTGCCAGTTGCTCACGCATCTGGGCAAAGGTCCATCCTTCGGGGAAGGTCAGCGGATAGGTCACGACATCGTGACTGTCGAACAGCGCCAGAAGCTCCATGCCGGTCATGCCAGGCTCGAGAAGATATTCCCCGGTGCGCAAATCCGGCAAATCCTGCGGCTGCAGTTTCGTCATCAGCTGGAAAGCCCAGGCATCCTCAATAATGCCTTGCGCCTCCAACTCACCGACAACGCGGTTAAGACCGGCACCCGAGGGCACTTGATACAGCGTGGGTTCATCAATCGTCAGCGGCGCATCAAGCCGCTGCTGCCAATAAGCATAACCACCGACGACACCGGCAACGCCCACCATTACCACCATGGCCAGTGCCACCACCAAGCGTTTCACTATAAGACCTCAATATTCAATACGTTAAGGCGTCGCTGGGTAACCGAGCAACGGGTGGGCCACCGCTTGCAGGGGATCATGCCTGGACACCCCCCAGTGACGCAGGAGTGCGCCTTGCGCCGTCCACAATGCATTGACCGGCCATACGCCCTGCACTGAGTTGGCCAGCCACAGCCGGTCAACCAACGCGACCTCATCAATCGGCAATTGGGCGAGGGTCACGAGCTGCGCGTCAATCAACGCGGCGCGCAGCGTGCCTTCAACACCGCACTGGTCCAGCGCCGGCGTCATGATGCGCCCGCCCTTTTCCCAAAACAGGTTCATGCTGGTCGCTTCCACGGCCAGGCCGTGATCATCGGCCAGCAAGCCTTCACGGTAGTCCGTTGTCTGCCATTCCTGGCGAGCCAGCACATTTTCAAGACGGTTGAGATGCTTGATACCCGCCAAACGCGGTTGCCGGGCAAGGCGTAACGAACAGATACGCACGCTGACGCCCTGTGCCCAGGCCGACGGATCTGGCTGAAAAGGCACACGACGGCTCATAAGACGGGGCACCGCCACGTCAGGCGTCGCGTAGCCGCGACCACCACTCCCCCGGGTGACGATAATCTTGAGCACTTCCCACCCGGCAGCGGGTGTTGCTTGCCAGGTACCCGCCAAATCGGCTGGCGATGGCGGGTCGATTTTCAGGCGCTCACAGCCCAACTGAAGCCGCTCCAGATGCTGCTGCCAGAGCACCGGCTGACCATCGCGCAGCAGAACGGTTTCAAAGACGCCGTCGCCGTAGGCCAGCCCGCGGTCGTCAAAAGGTACCCAGGGCTGGCTCATACCGGCTTACACCTTTTTGAACAGCAATGACCCGTTGGTACCGCCAAAGCCAAAGGAGTTCGACAGCACAGCATCGATGCGCATGTCACGAGCCGTGTGCGGGACGTAATCCAGTCGGCAGCCTTCCTGCGGATTGTCGAGGTTAATCGTGGGCGGTGCGATCTGGTCACGGATAGCCAGCACGCTAAACACCGCCTCCACGGCCCCAGCCGCTCCCAACAGGTGGCCAATCATCGACTTGGTCGAACTGACGGCCACTTTTTCAGCCGCCTGGCCCATGACTTTCTCGACGGCCCGGCTTTCAGCCAGATCGCCTGATGCTGTCGAGGTACCATGAGCGTTGATATAGTCCACCTCGGCAGGATCGATCTGCGCGTCCTTGATGGCGTTACTCATCGACAACGCAGCACCACTGCCATCTTCGGGTGGCGACGTCATGTGGTAAGCGTCATCGCTCATGCCAAACCCGGCCAGTTCCGCATAGATGGTTGCGCCGCGAGCCTTGGCGTGCTCGAACTCTTCAAGCACCAGCACACCGGCCCCGTCAGACAACACAAAGCCGTCACGATCGGTATCCCAGGGACGGCTGGCCGCCTGGGGGTCATCATTGCGGGTCGACAGCGCGCGGGCGGCTGCAAACCCACCCAGGCCAAGCGGTGTCGTGGCCATTTCCGCGCCACCGCAGACCATCACGTCGGCATCGCCATAGGCGATGGTGCGCGCACTATAGCCAATATTGTGCGTCCCCGTGGTACAGGCTGTGGTAATCGCAATATTGGGCCCTTTGAAGCCGTGCTGAATCGCCATATTGCCCGAGATCATGTTGATGATCGACCCTGGGACAAAAAAGGGCGAAATTCTGCGCGCTCCGCCTTTATTCAGCGCATCGTGATTGTGCTCGATCATAGGCAATCCGCCAATGCCGGACCCAATCGCCACACCGATGCGGTCAGCGTTGGCTTCGGTGCACTCAAGACCTGAATCCTGAATCGCCTGAGCGCCCGCGGCCATGCCGTACTGGATGAACAAGTCCATCTTGCGGGCATCTTTGGGGTTCAGATACGGGCTGATGTCAAAATTTTTGACCGACCCGCCAAACCGCGTGTTGAAGCCGCTGGTATCGAAATGCTCAATCGGCGCGATACCGCTCTGCCCGGCCACAATATTGGCCCACGATTCCTGGACCGTATTTCCAACTGGGGTTACCAGACCTAGCCCGGTTACCACTACCCTTCTTCGCGCCATCAACCTTCCTCCAGGCATCCATGGTGACTCGACCCTTGTGAGTCATTATCAGTCGTCAAAGTTGCCGCTAGTATAACGGAGATTGAACGTTATATTCAGTGCGACCGCAAAGCAAAAAAGCCGTCCCCTGGAAGGACGGCTTTTTAATGCGGGTAGACATCAAGCCACCTACCCGGGTTCGATGCATCAACTAAGCCTTACTGATGGGCGTTAACGTAGTCGATGGCTTCTTGCACCGTGGTGATTTTCTCGGCTTCTTCGTCCGGAATCTCCGTATCGAACTCTTCTTCCAACGCCATGACGAGCTCAACTGTGTCAAGCGAGTCAGCACCCAGGTCTTCAGTAAAAGAAGAGCTATTCTGGATATCTTCTTCTTTAACGTTCAGGCGCTCAGCCACTACTTTCTTTACGCGCTCTTCAATAGTACTCATCAACGTACTCCAGTCATTCACATTAGCCGTTTTGGATAACCAGCTATTTGGGAACCGCAAGCCAAAAGCTGCGGGGTAGTTTATAGACGCCCTTGAGCTGACGCAACCGCCAAACTCAAGGCCATCAACGCATATTCATGCCGCCGTTAACATGCAGCGTCTCGCCGGTGATGTATCCTGCCGCATCACTGGCCAGAAACCCCACAGCAGCGGCAATTTCATCCGGCGAACCCAGGCGCGCCAACGGAATCTGCTTGAGCAGCATTTCGTGCTGCGCTTCAGGTAGCGCTTCGGTCATGTCAGTGGCGATAAACCCCGGGGCCACCGAGTTGACCGTAATGGCCCGCGAAGCGACCTCACGGGCCAGCGCTCGGCTAAAGCCTTCCATGCCCGCCTTGGCCGCCGCGTAGTTAGTCTGGCCCAGGTTGCCCATGGTCGCCACCACCGAGCTGATCGACACAATACGCCCAAAACGCGCCTTGGTCATCCCTCGCAAACACGCTTTGCTGACGCGGTAAACGGATTTGAGATTGGTGTCCATCACCGAGTCCCACTCGTCTTCCTTCATGCGCATCAATAAATTGTCGCGGGTGATGCCGGCATTGTTGACCAGAATAGTCGGCGCAGCAAATCGCTCCGCAATGGTTTTCAACACGTCATCGATGCTCGCCTGATCGGTGACATCGAGGCATAAGCCAGCCCCTTCAATGCCCTGATCTGCGAAGTCGGCATCAATCTTGGCCGCCCCCGCATCGCTCGTCGCTGTACCAACGACAATACGTCCCTGGCGGCTCAGTTCGTAAGCGACCGCCCGGCCGATGCCACGACTGGCACCCGTAACAAGCGCTACTCTACGTTCTTGGGTCATAAGGTACTGCCTTTCACCATGTAAATAAGCAAGGATAGCGGAAAATCACCACTTATCATGCATCATCCGCCAACGCGTCGCGGGCCAACTCAAGTGCAGCATCCAAGCTATCGGGATCGTTGACCGCCAGGCTTTTACTGCCACGCACAATACGCTTATTCAAGCCGGTCAGCACTTTACCCGGGCCACACTCGATAAACACGTTAGCCCCCTGGGCAGCCATCGTCTCGACACAGTCGCTCCAGCGCACGGGTTGATAGAGCTGTTCGATCAGCCGTGTGCGCAGCGTGTCAACGTCAGCATGCGCCTCGGCGTCTACGTTTTGAATGACCGTGTAGCGCGGCGGACGCAGCTCGATTTCCTGCATCGCCGCCGCCAGGCGGTCCGCTGCCGGGCGCATGAGGCTGCAGTGGGAAGGCACGGAAACCGGTAGCGGCATCGCCCGCTTGGCGCCCGCTTCCTGACACGCCACAATCGCCCGCTCGACGGCTGCCTTGTCGCCCGCAATCACCACCTGGCCCGGGGCATTGTAGTTGACGGCTGACACGACGTCCCCTTGCGCTGCGCTGGCACAGGCGGCCTCCACAGACGCGTTATCGAGCCCCAGAATGGCGGCCATACCGCCTTCTCCCGCTGGCACTGCGTGCTGCATGGCCTCACCGCGAAGGCGAACCAGTTTAACGCCCTCGGCAAACCCCAGCACACCGGCACAGACCATGGCGCTGTATTCACCCAGGCTGTGCCCTGCCATGACCGTCGGGCGCGGCCCTTCCAGCTCTTGCCAGACACGCCATATCGCTATGCTGGCGGACAGCAACGCTGGCTGAGTGCATTCGGTAGCATTTAGCGAGGCTTCTGGCCCCTCTTGAACGACTTTCCATAAGTCGTAGCGTAACGCATCCGACGCTTCCTCAAAGGTCGTTCCCACCACGCTGTAACGCTCGGCAAGCTCGCGCAGCATTCCAAGCTGCTGAGAGCCCTGCCCGGGAAAAATGAGGGCAAGGGGTTGAGACATGTCGTTCACCTTTGCTCTTGTAGGCATTTGCTCAGTTGAGCGATAGACGCGGTCATGGGCACATCCTGCTGCTCACCATGACCCGCTAACCTGCGATGCAATGACACCATCACTGCACCATTAAAACAGTCGCTACTCATTGAAGGACCAGCGCTTGGCAAGCCGCTCGGGCAGGTTGTGCTCAACTTCCTGCATCGCGCGGCGAATGGCATAGTAAAAGCCATCTGCACGGGTACCTCCGTGGCTTTTCACCACGATACCCTGCAAGCCTAGTAAGCTGGCACCGTTGTAGCGTACCGGATCCAGTTCTTGCTTTAAGTGCTTTAGCACGGGCTTGCCAATCCAGCTCGCCAGGCGCCCTCTCAGGCGCGACGCAAACGCCAGTTGCACCCGCTCGACCAGCATTCCGGCCAAACCCTCGCTGGCCTTGAGAACGGCATTGCCTGCAAAACCATCACAGACAATCACATCCAGTTCGCCCTGAAAGATATCGCCGCCCTCGGCATAACCCAGGTAGGCAAATGGCAAGCTGTCCGCCGATTCGCGAAGCAATCTGTCGGCTTCGCGCACGCTGGCACTGCCTTTGGTTGACTCGGCACCAACGTTGAGTAATGCCGCGCGCGGGCGCGCGATACCGTCCACCTGCTCTGCCATTGCCGCACCAATCAGGGCAAACTCGACCAGACGGCTCGCTGGCGAGTCAACATTGGCGCCCAGATCCAGCAAATAACAGCGCCGCCCACCGCGCGCAGGAATGGCCGTACTGATAGCCGGTCGTGACATACCCGCCAGCATGCCCAGCTCGCGCCGGGCCAGCGCCACCAGGGCTGCCGTATTGCCAACGCTGACACCCGCCAGGGCATCGCCCTGGGCCAGGCAACGCAGCATTTGCGCCATACTGGTCGACTGCCCGCGGCGCAATGCCCAGGCAGCCGTCGCCGTCGCCGCCACGCTATGAGCCACATCATGGACCAATAAACGTGACGTTGCCGCAGCCAAAGGCCGCGGCAAACGCGAAAGCTCAGCACTGATCTGCTGATGCGGACCAAACAGAATAAGCTCGAGACCAGGGGTTTCGATAACGGCCCTGGCTGCCCCTTCAATCAGCGCGTGAGGACCTTGGTCGCCCCCCATCACATCAATTGCTAGGCGCACAAAGCACCCATTCGTTTAGTCGTATCGATCGGCAGAGACGCTTTACGCGTCAACCACCTTGCGACCGCGGTAGAAACCATCCGGCGAAACGTGGTGGCGCAGGTGGGTGGTGCCGGTTTCTTTGTCTTGAGACAGCGTCGGGGCGGTCAGCGCATCGTGGCTACGACGCATACCGCGCTTGGAACGAGTTTTACGGTTCTTTTGAACTGCCATGGGAGTACTCCAGGGTCTGTCGGATTATGGGTGCTTACTTCTTGCCTTTCAGCGTGCTAAGCACCGCGAAAGGATTGACGGGGGTTGTTTCCTGCTCCCCGCCTTCTGTCTTGCTGACCAGTTGCTCTGCCGAAACGTGGCACTCTGCTTCCTCGTGGTAAACCACTTGGGGCAGACTGAGGATCAGTTCATCTTCAACGACCGTCAGCAAGTCCAGCTGTTCATGTTCCACCAGCACCGGCTCATGACTGGCTGGCAGCTCTCCGGCCAAGCTTTCATCAGCGACCATCCCTAACAGGAAATCGCTGGTAACGTGCTGGCTGAGCGGCTCCAGACAACGGCGGCAAGGCAGCGCCAGTGTCGCTTGCATATGACCACGAATTTCACGTCGCCCCTGAGCATCGACACCAAATTCGAGCACGACGTGACAGTCGCCCGATTGGAGTCCGGCTTCTTCGGCGAGGCGTGGCAGCCTATCAAGCGCTACCAGGCCTTCGAGTCGTTCGCGGCGGGCTGCAAGCTTATAAGGCTCAACCCGGCTGGGGAGTTGTGAGGTCAACATAGGCGCGCAATGATAGGCACTCCCCATGCTGGTGTCAAAGCCAAGGACGCAATTCTTTGTGGTCGTGCGGTAGGATAAGCCCCAAGTTTGGGTAAACTGGGCAACTATCATACCGATTGACTGCAAACGACTCTTACCTCACGAAGGAAAACTGCATGCCTCATACAACGCCTGCGCTTGTCCTGGCCTCAAGTTCGCGTTCGCGCCGCGCGCTGCTCGACCGCCTGCAGATGCCCTATGAATGCTGCTCGCCCGATATCGATGAAACGCCCAGAGAGGCAGAAACACCGCACCAGCTGGTTCATCGACTGGCGTTAAGCAAAGCCAACGCCGTGGCCGAACGGTTTAACGACCATTTGATTATCGGCTCTGATCAGGTTGCCGTCTTCGAGGGCGACATCCTGGGCAAGCCCCACACCAGCGAGCGCGCCGAACATAATCTCAACCGCTTTTCCGGCCAACGGGTGACCTTCCTGACGGGTCTGGCACTACTCGATACCCGCCATCAGTCGCACCGCGTTCACGTAGAGCCCTTCGAGGTGGTCTTCCGGCAGCTAAGCCGAGAGGAAATAAGTGTTTACGTCGCTAAAGAACAGCCGCTCGATAGCGCAGGCAGCTTTCGCATGGAGGGCCTGGGCATCGCGCTGTTCGAACGCCTGGAGGGGCACGATCCCAACGCCCTGGTGGGCCTACCCTTGATCGCCCTTTGCAGCATGCTGCGCCAAGCGGGCCTCGACCCGCTTGGCAGCAACCTTCCTCAGGGTGATTGAAAACGCAGCGGCGAAGGGGATGTGTCGACCCCCAGAAGCTGGGCGGCCGTTCGAGTGAAGCGCCGGGTCAGCCGATCGAACGGGTCCAGGCTCGGCGTGTAGTTTTGCCACTCGACCTCATCGCCGTACTCACGGGCAACATCATCGATACTACCCAACTGGTCGATCAGCCCCAGCGCCTGGGCCTGCTCGCCGCTCCATACCAGGCCGCTGAACAAGGATTCATCATCACTCAAACGATCACCGCGCCCCGCTTTTACATCATCGATGAACTGCTGGTGGGTACTGTTCAACACGCTCTGCCAGAATTCTTCGTCTTCGTCGTCAAACGGCTGAAAGGGGTCGAGAAAGGCCTTGTTGTCCCCGGCGGTCAACACGCGCCGCTCGACGCCCACCCGATCGATGGCTTCCTGCAGCCCGAAGCCGGAATAAATCACCCCGATGGAACCCACCAGACTCACCGGCGAGGCCACGATGTCGTCAGCAGCGGCGGCAATGTAGTAAGCGCCGCTGGCACCGATGTCTTCAATGACGGCCACGATGGGTTTATCCCCCGATTCGCGCAGCCGCATGATTTCCGCATAAACCCGCTGTGACTGCACAGGGCTGCCGCCCGGGCTGTTGATATGAAGCACCACGGCCTTGGCGCTATCGGCCTCCCAGGCGTTGCGCAGCCCTTCAATGATCCGCTCGGCATTGGCTGGTGCGTCCTCGGCGATCACGCCGTTAACGTCCACTCTGGCGAGGTGTGCAGCAGCGGGCGTCGCTTCCGACGGGGCATAGAACCGGTATATGCCCAGCCCCAGCGCCACCGCGAACAGGCTCAGCATCAACAGGCGAAAAAACAGCTTCCAACGACGCGAACGCCGCTGCTCTGCCAACACACCGCCAATCCAGTGATCCATCATCTCGATCTGCGCCAGCCGCTGGCGCTCACGCAGCGTATCGGCGTCGTCATCGGGATGCCCCGCCTCCTCATGCCGCTTTTTATTAGGCGGCACTTCGGGGCCCTGGGTCCAACGATCTTCCGTCTTCTGCTGCTCGGCCGATGGCGATGTATCGTTTTCCATGTCGCTGCGCGAATCATCGTCCTTCATCATTTATCCCTGTAGCCATGTAAAAAGTTCATCAACACTGTGCACGATCTCGTGCGGCTGGCTGGCCGCCAGGCGCTCAGGGGAATGAACGCCATAACTGACGCCGACACGGGGCATGCCGAGTGAGCGCGCCATTTCCAGGTCATACTCGGTATCCCCTACCATGACCGCCCGTTCGGCAGGAATCGAGAGTTCGTCGAGCAATTCCTGCAGCATTTGCGGGTGAGGCTTGGAACGTGTCTCGTCGGCGGTGCGGCTGGCGTGAAACCAGTCAAGGCTCCCTGTCTCCTGGAAAACCCGGTCCAGCCCACGGCGGCTTTTACCCGTCGCGACCGCCAGTTTCTGCGCCCCATTTAACCGAAGCCGCGCCAGATGATCTTCCACACCGGCGAAAAATCGCATGGGCGTGGTATCCACATGCACAAATTGATGCGCGTAGGCTTGGCGAAGACGCTCGGCCTGCTCTGGCGATATACCCGGGCAAAGCGTTTCAATGGCTTCAGGCAACCCCAGCCCGATGATGTTCTCGATATCCGCCCGGGGAAGCATCCCCAATCCCGCTTCGAGCCCCGCCGCCTGCATGCACGACACGATACGCGGCACCGAGTCCATCAGCGTGCCGTCCCAATCAAAGATAACCAGTTCATAGCGCATGGGAGCTCCTTATCGACGCACGCGATCAAGCGCGTTTTCCAGCGCCTCGGGCAGCGGCGCCTTGACCGTGACGGGGCGTCCATTGGAAGGCTCGGGGAACGTCAGCGAGCGGGCATGCAAGAAAAGCCGGGCAAGCCCGAGCTGCTTGGTAAGCAGGCCGCTCTCTCGATTGGCATACTTGTCATCCCCGAGCAGCGCATGACCGGCATGCGCGGCATGCACACGGATCTGATGCGTCCGCCCGGTCACCGGCTCGGCTTCAATAAGGGTGGCTTTTGCAAACGTCTCGACAACCGCAAAATGGGTGCGCGACACCTTACCATTGGGGTCTACCCTGACACGCCGCTCGCCGTTGCCCGCATCATAGCGATCCAGACGGGCGCTTTCGTAGGTCTTGCGTGCTGGCCAGCGGCCTGCCACCAGTGCCAGATAGCGCTTGTCCATGCCGTGCTTTTTCAGCGACTCGTTCAGGGTGACAAGTGCATCCCGGGATTTGGCCAGCAGCAGGCAGCCCGAGGTATCGCGGTCCAGACGGTGAACCAGTTCCAAGAACGTCAGGTCGTCGCGCACCTGACGAAGCGCTTCGATCAGGCCGATTTTAACCCCGCTACCGCCATGAACCGCGAGCCCTGACGGTTTATTGAGCACCATCCAGTCCGGCCCCTCCATGATAACGCTGCCGACCAGCAGATCACGCAAATTGTCGCTGACTTCCTTGACTGCCTCACGGGGTGCCAAACGTAGCGGTGGAATGCGCACCAGATCGCCGGACTGGAGCCGGTAATCGACCTTGATGCGCTTTTTATTCACGCGCACCTCGCCCTTGCGCACGATCCGGTAAATCAACGCACGCGGCGCGCCTTTAAGGCGGGTCATCAAAAAATTATCAATTCGCTGGCCAGATTGTTCCTGGGCAATTTCCACCCACTGTACTTCACGCCCTTCGGCCATTGCCGCGCACTCCTGCTGATAGGCTAAAACGGCATTCTACCGTAGACCAAACACCAATGCGTCAATTGCTGGTCGTTTGCTTTACTGTTATATTCCAAAGCGCTTACCGGCCGATAGAGATCATTGATAGCATCGCGTTGTCATTAGCTAATTGATGGTATCCACATGATAATCGGCCAGCGCCTGCCCGACTAACACGCAGGCCGAAGCAAGAGGCGTGGCTCAGTGTACGCATTATCCACCCCTCGCCGTAAAAAAATGCAGTAACTCTGCCGCCCGTTTTCAATACGGCAGAGAAGATTGTGCCCAACCCTGAACGGTGGGCAATCGCTTAAAACGCCACGTCCTAAGTAGCCAGGCTGAAACGTCACAACGCGCTGCCTGCTTAAGACGACAAAGTTCAACACCGTGCCGATGACGGTGTTGGTGAATCGATGAATGCCAGGTGTTGGCGGTGTCAGCAGGGCCGGATGGACGTGACAGCCACCGAAACATGTCTTGCCTCCGCCACGTACTCAACGCCTAATTAGCCAGGTCGGCGGTCATGCCTTCCTGGTAAAATGCGTCAGCATCGCTATGCGCCGAGCACAAGCACGCAGCACCCAGCGGTTCGCCACATCACCCCAAGGTGGTTCGTCGGCACGCTACGCTATGCGAGACATTATGAAAAGAATGCTGATCAATGCGACCCAGCCTGAAGAGCTGCGCGTCGCTCTGGTTGATGGACAACGGTTGTATGACCTTGATATCGAGTCCGGCGCACGAGAACAGAAAAAAGCCAATATTTATCGCGGCAAGATCACCCGCGTCGAACCTTCACTGGAAGCGGCCTTCGTTGACTTCGGTGCCGAACGTCATGGGTTTCTGCCGCTAAAGGAAATCTCGCGGGAATATTTCGTCAAGGATGTTTCCGGCCGCCCGAGTATTAAAGAGGTGCTCAAAGAAGGCCAGGAAGTCATTGTCCAGGTCGACAAGGAGGAACGTGGCAATAAAGGCGCGGCGTTAACCACCTTTATAAGCCTGGCCGGACGCTTTCTGGTACTGATGCCCAACAATCCCCGCGCCGGCGGTATCTCACGCCGCATCGAGGGCGATGAGCGCAGCGACTTGAAAGAGGCCATGAGCCATCTTACCGTGCCCGACAAGATGGGCCTGATCGTGCGCACCGCCGGCATCGGCCGAAGCCCTGAAGAACTGCAGTGGGACCTGGACTACCTTGTTCAGGTATGGGAGTCGATCACGACCGAAGCGGGCAAACGCGCCGCGCCCTTCCTCATCTATCGCGAATCCAACGTGATCATCCGCGCGATGCGGGACTACCTGCGCCAGGATATTGGCGAAGTCTTGATCGACAGCCCCGAGATACACGCGGAAGCGCTCGCCTTCATTCGTCAGGTGATGCCGTCTTACCAGCAGAAGATCAAGCTGTACGCCGACGAAGTACCGCTGTTCTCGCGCTTTCAGATCGAATCGCAAATCGAAACGGCCTACCAGCGCGAAGTCAAGCTGCCTTCGGGCGGCTCGATCGTTATCGACCATACCGAAGCCCTGGTCTCCATCGATATCAACTCGGCTCGCGCCACCCGCGGCAGCGATATCGAAGAAACCGCGCTGCAGACCAACTCGGAAGCCGCCGATGAAATCGCCCGTCAGCTGCGTCTGCGCGACATTGGCGGCCTGGTGGTCATCGACTTTATCGACATGGGCCCCGCCCGCAACCAGCGTGAAGTCGAAAATCGCATGCGCGATGCCCTCAAGCTGGACCGGGCCCGGGTGCAAATCGGCCGCATCTCGCGCTTTGGCCTGATGGAAATGTCACGCCAGCGCCTGCGCCCTTCACTGGGTGAAACCAGCGGCGTGGTCTGCCCGCGCTGCAACGGCCAGGGCACCATTCGCGATGTCCGCTCGCTCTCGCTATCCATCATGCGCCTGATCGAAGAAGAGGCCATGAAAGAGCGCAGCGCGCAGATCCGGGCCATCTTGCCTGTCCCTGTGGCGACGTACCTGCTCAACGAAAAACGTAGCGTGCTGGCCGATATCGAATCCCGCCAGGGCGTTCGCGTCGTTCTGCTGCCCAACCCGGACATGGATACCCCCCATTACGATGTGCAGCGTCTGCGCGATGATCACCTTGACGAAGACGACAGCCAGACGCTCTCAAGCTTTGAGCTATCCACGGATAGCGACATCGGCAAAGAACCGGCGCCAAGCTTTGTGCCTCCTGCTCAGCGCGCTGAAGCGGCGGTTAAAAGCGTTGCCCACAACGCGCCCGCGCCTGCCTCATTGCAGCATGAGCCAAGCCCGGAAAGCCCAGCTCCCGCAAGCAACACCGACGGCGCCAGCATGCTGGGTCGCTTCATGCGCGGATTTGCCAAATTGCTCGGCAACGATGAGCAGCGCCCCGCGTCCACCGAGCAGACCAAGACCCCGTCAGAACCGGCTGCGCCGCGCAAAACCGAGCGTGCCTCTTCCTCTCGTCGTGAAGAGTCGCAACCCAACCGGCAGCGCAGCGATAGTGCAGCCAAGAGCAATACGGGCAATGCCCAGCGCAGCAGCGCCAGCAACGAAACCGACGAAAAGCGTAACGGCCCCAGCCGGACCCGCAACCGTCGCCGCCATCCCCAGCAGGATGAGGGCAACGTCGCCCAGGGCAATGACAAAAAGCCAAACCGTCAGAAAGACACGGCACCGGCAAGTTCTGCCAAGGGCAGCGACAGCGAGACGGCAGGCAAAAGCGCACCCCCCAAAGCCCGTCGCGAGTCGAACCGTGACACCTCGCGCAATGCCGGTGAGGCGAATGCCAGTGACGCTAAAAACGCTGCCAAGGCCAACACCGATACGTCAGCGGCCAAGCAGGATGACGGCAAGCCCAAGCGCACGCGCAATAACCCACGTCAGCGCACGCGTCAGCAGGCCATCAACCCGAAGGCCGAAGCCGAGCAGCTAAAGCTTCAGGAAGAAGCCGCCAAGGCGCCCAGCGAGTCGGGTAATGCGTCAAACGACGCGGTGACAGGCAACGGCAACGAGCGCCAAGCAGATAACCACTCGACCGCCGAGACTTCATCCCAGGCAACTCAGCTAACGGCCGCTGCGCCAGCGGAAACGGCCAAGCAATCGCCCGCTGAGCAGGAAGCAACCTCCTCTTCAGCAGATAGCACTGCTGATTCCGTCGACGAGGCGTCGACCACAACGGCTGAAAGCCCTGCCGATAATGCGGCCAAACCCCGCAAGTCGACGCAGCAACGGCGTCAGCCGAAGCGCGATTCGCGTTCGAAAGGCGGCGATACAGCATCGAATGAAGACACCGACGTGGTGCAGTCGCAGGACCAAGCGACTGTATCAGAGGAGGCTTCTACACATGCCGAGGCCGTTGAAGCGCCAACCACCCAGGCGCCAACAACGGAAGACTCGCCCAAGGCTGAACCCACTGCTGATCAAGCGGACGCTAACACGTCCTCGACGACAGCAACGGAGCAGGCTGCCGCACCAGCGGCCGATGCAGACGCGCCTGAAGAGAACACCTCAGAAGCCGTCTCCAAGCCAGCAGCCAGCGATGAAACGGCTGACGTAAGCAAGCAGCAGGCAGCGCAGACGCCGCAGGATAGCGATGGCGAGCAAGCCGCGTCAGCGCCTGAGGCATCGGAGAAGGCACCTGAGCAACGCACCTCTAAAGAAAGTACTTCTAAAGAAAGCTCTTCTGAAGGAAGTACTTCTGAAAAAAGCACTTCTGACGAAAACGCACCTGAAGTAAGTGCTGAAGCCCCTGCTGAAGCGCAAGCCAAAGATGACACTGCTGAATCAGGCGCTGCAGAGAAGGCCTCGCCTAAGCAGGCACCAGCCACTGAGCCAGCGGCCGAGACGTCATCGCAGCCCGAGGCAACCCCTGCCCAGCAGGCGGCGCCCAATAGCGAAGCAGGCGCTGAAGAAGCCGCAAAACCGCGTCGTCGTCGCAGCCGGGCACATAACGACCCGCGCGAGAAACGCAAGCAGCGGGCAAACGACACGAACGCTGACTAACGACTGAGTCAGCCAAGTGGCATAAAACGAACGCCCCGCCGTTGTTAACGGCGGGGCGTTTTTTGTGTGCAACGGAAACGGATCAAGCGCTGATCAGGCGCGGCTCGGGCGTTAGCCTGACGGCAAAGCGTTCAGCGACTCGCTCAGCGACCGTATTGGCTAACGCCAGCAGGCCTTTGCGATTACCGCCGCCGAAATGAACCAGTACCAGCGCCTGGCGTTCATGGACCGCAAACGCCCCCTGACGAAATCCCTTTAAGCCACACTGGTCGATTAACCAGCCTGCTGCCAGCTTCGTCTGCCCGTTACCCTGAGGAAAACACGGCATGTCAGGATAGCGCTGGCGTAGCGCCGCGGCCCGCTGATCGGTCACGAACGGATTTTTGAAAAAGCTGCCCGCATTGGCCAATTCTGCGGGGTCCGGTAGCTTTTCACGGCGGATAGCGCATACCGCCTTGGCCACTTCCAGGGGCGAAGGCGATTCAGGCACCCGGGTTGCCAGATCCCCATAGCCAAGCGTCACCAAGGGCTCACGGGACAGTCGCAGCACCAGCCGGGTAATAATGACCGTTTCCGCCAGTGCGCCTTTGAAGATGCTATCGCGATAGCCAAACTGGCAGGCATCGCGGCTCAACCAACGCACTTCGCCGGTCGCCCTGTCAAGCACTTGTACCGCGCGCAGCCTATCCGCCAGCTCAACGCCGTAGGCACCGATATTCTGCACCGGGGCGGCACCGCAATCGCCAGGGATCAGGGCGAGGTTTTCGGTACCCCATAACCCGGACGCTGCCAGCGACATGACCAGTCGGTGCCAGTTCACGCCTGCCCCCACATGCGCAAGCAGTTGATCGCCCTGCGTCTGTAGCCACCACTGATCAAGCAATGGTCGAATGACGATGCCGCTGAGCCGTGCGGGCAAAAGCACATTACTGCCGCCGCCCAGCACGGTTGCCGACCACCCTTCTCGCCTGGATTGGGCAAGCACCTGCTGCAATTGAACCAGCGTTCGGGGCGCCGCGTACCGTTCGGCCACACACGGCAGACGCAGCGTGTTGGCACCGCTCAGGTCGACTTCGCGCTGGACTGCCAGTGGGCTCATTGCTTGCCACGCTGGATATGCGCAACCAGACCTTCGGCAGCGGTTTCCAGGAGATTGAACACCCGCTCGAAGCCTTCATCCCCCCCGTAATAAGGGTCCGGCACCTCGCTTTCCGCCAGGTCGGCAAAGTCCAGAAACAGCCCCACATGGGCGTTGGCGTGAGCAGGCTTCATGGCCAACATGGCGCGAAGATTGTCGCGATCCATCCCCAGTACATAGTCGAATTCAGTGAAATCCTGCGCTTGCAATTGGCGAGCCCTTAAACCACTGATGTCGATACCTCGCTGTTCGGCCGCTGCCTGGGCGCGCGGGTCAGGTGCATTACCCAGGTGCCAACGCCCCACGCCACAGGAGTCGACGACCACGCGATCCTGCCACCCGGCGCGTTCCAGCGCGCGGCGAAATACCCCTTCTGCAGTGGGCGACCGACAGATATTACCTAAGCAGACAAACAGCACTTTCACGGTTCACTCCTTCTGCTGTGTTGGCGCCAAAAGCGCGCGTACACGGGCTAAATCCTCAGAGGTATCGACCCCGGCCGGGTTCACGTCACAGGCCAGCGCGACCTGGATCGTATGGCCATATTGCAGTGCGCGCAGCTGTTCGAGCTGCTCGAGCTGCTCGAGGCTCGACGCGGGCCAGTCGCAGTAGGCATGCAAAAAGCTGACCCGATAGGCATAAAGGCCAATATGGCGCAGCCACGCATCCGTGCCGAGTACCGCGGGGGGCTGCGAAAATTGTTCACGGTCCCAGGGAATCGGTGCCCGGGAAAAGTACAGCGCCCGCCCCTGAAACGAACGCACCACCTTGACGACATTGGGGTTGAACAACGAATCGATATCCGTAATCGGTTCCGCCAGCGTCGCAATGGAAGCCTGATCGTCGTCCGCCAGGCGTTCGGCCACCTGGTTGATCAGCGCCGGGGGAATCAAGGGTTCGTCGCCCTGGACATTGACCACCAGTGCCGACTCGTCCAACGCCAACTGATCGGCCACCTCGGCCAGCCGGTCGGTCCCGGAAGCATGGTCCTCGCGCGTCATGACGACCTCGGCACCGTAAGGCGCCATGGCCGTCTTGATACGCACATCGTCGGTGGCCACCACGACACGGCTGGCGCGGCTCTGGCAGGCGCGTCGCCAGACATGGGCGATCATCGGCTCTCCCGCAATATCCAGCAGTGGCTTGCCCGGCAACCGGCTTGAGCCATAGCGGGCAGGAATCACCACGGTAAACGACAACGCCATTCACCCCTCTCCTGTGCGGCCTGGTGACGGTGTCAGTTTTTCATCGACCTCCAGCGCACGGGCCGTCTCTGGCAACATCACCGGAATGCCGTCTTCGATCGGATAGGCGAGGCCATCGTAAACACAGTGTAGCTCCAGGGCCTCGCGGTCGAACTTCAACTTGCCTTGACACAGCGGGCAGACCAGCATGGCCAGCAGTTCCTTATCCATGAGCGTTTCTCCTGTCTCAGGTAAGCGCTGACAGTTTGTCTGTCAGCCAATGCTCAAAATCAGGTGGAAGCATGGCTTCCACATCGAGAACCCAACTATCCGGCGGGGCGAACGCCTGACATTTCACGGCATCCTTGGCGGTCATCACCAGTGGACGACCTCTCCACCGGTTCAGCAGCGCCTCGTTCAACGGCTGGTGATCCGCCAGCGGATGCCACTCGCCCGTCACCCCCAGTGCTATCAAGGTTGCAAAAAAGCGCTGGGGATTACCGATGGCAGCCAAGCCGTTGACCGGGGCCTTGAACGGTAAAGGCGCCAGTAGAAACCGTTGGCCATCGCAAAGCCTGCGCCAGCCGCATGGCCTCAGGTGCATGGTGACGCCCTCTACCGGCAGCTCACAAGCGTTATCGCCATTCACGATCACGGCATCGACGCCCTTCAACCGGTCGGGCGATTCACGCAGCGGCCCTGCCGGCAGGCAATGGCCATTCCCCAGTCCGCGTGCGCCATCGATCACCACCAGT
Organism: Halomonas sp. Mc5H-6; assembly: GCF_024124705.1. Taxonomy (NCBI): domain Bacteria; kingdom Pseudomonadati; phylum Pseudomonadota; class Gammaproteobacteria; order Oceanospirillales; family Halomonadaceae; genus Halomonas; species Halomonas sp. Mc5H-6. The sequence continues at coordinate 258,314 of NZ_JAMXSI010000001.1, read as the reverse complement.
TCAATATCGCGCGCAAGCGCAAGGTGCTGCAAACCATCATCGCTGATAATCAGGTCGCAACCGGCCCGGACAAGAGCCTCCGCCGCCCGGGCTCGCTGCGGGTCGACCATGACCGGCAGCCCTGTCTGCTGAGCCAGCATCAGCGGCTCATCGCCGCTCTCGTTTACTGGCGTCGTCGGCGTCACCCGCAGCGGGTAGCGTTCGGCACTGCCGCCGTAGCCGCGTGACACGATACCCGGCGACCAGCCCTGTGCTGCCAGCCGGTTTCCCAGCCATGCCACCAGCGGTGATTTACCCGTACCGCCCAGGGTGATATTACCCACAACGATGACCGGCACCGGCGCGCGCCATGCGCGTCGCCTGCCGGTATGAAACTGGCGCGCCCGACGCTGCATCAGTCTTTCATACAGCTTGCCCAAGGGCTGTAAAGGCCTCAGCCAGCGGCTGCCCTGGTAGGCACCCGCAAGCCAGCGGTCGGCAAGCTTCACTGGGGCTCCTGAAACTGCAACTGGTGCAGCGCCGCGTAAGCACCGCCTGCCGCCAGCAGGGTTTGATGACTGCCCTGTTCAACAATGCGCCCCTGATCCATGACGATGATCCGATCCGCGCGCTCGATGGTGGACAACCGGTGGGCAATCACCAGGGTGGTGCGCCCCTGGCAGACATCTTCAAGCGCCTTTTGGATATAACGCTCTGATTCGGTATCCAGGGCAGAGGTGGCCTCATCCAGGATCAGCAGCGGGGCATCCTTGAAAATCGCCCGCGCAATGGCCAGCCGCTGGCGTTGACCGCCTGACAGCATCACGCCGTTTTCCCCCACCACGGTGTCATATCCCTGGGGAAGCTGGTCGATAAATTCATCGGCGTAGGCCGCTTCAGCCGCCGACCTGATGGCCTCAGGGTCTGGATCATCCACGCCGTAAGCAATGTTATCGGCAATCGAGGCGTTGAACAGCGTGACCTGCTGAGAGACCAGCGCCATTTGCTGACGCAGCGGGCGTAGCGCATAGTCCTCCAGTGGCACATCATCGATGGTGATACGCCCCTCACTGGGCTGGTAAAAGCGCGGCAGCAAGCTCACCAGGGTCGACTTGCCGCTGCCGGACCGCCCCACAATCGCTACCATCTCGCCGGCTGCCACCTCAAGATTGATATCTTGAAGGACATAGGGCTGATCCTCGGCATAGCGGAAGCTGACATTTTCGAGTTTGACGCGCCCCGCTAACCGTTCGACCCGATACGTTCCGCTATCGCTTTCGGGAACCATATCCAGCAGGCCGAAGAGTTCGGAGGCGGCGGCAATCCCTTTCTGGATTTCGCTGTTGATTTCCGACAGCTGTCTAACCGGCTTGATCATCAGGGCAGCGGCCGTAATAAAGGCAACAAACTCACCCGGCGTCATACTGGCCATCAGTGAGGGTGCCATGGCCAGCCAGACCAGAATGGCCATCGAGATCGCCACCAGAATCAAGATGACCGGAGAACTGATGGCACGTGTCATCGCTTCCTTCATGCTTTGGCGACGGTTTTCTTCACTGACGCGCTCGAAACGCTGCTTTTCATACATTTCCGCGCCATGGGTGCGCACCACCCGATGGCCCGAAAGCGCTTCAGAGGCCACATGGGTGACGTCGCCCATGGAGTTCTGAATGCGCTTGGAAAGCCTGCGAAAGCGCTTGCTGGCGTAGCTCACCACGCCTGCGATAATCGGCGTGACGCCTAAAAACAGCAGCGTCAGCATCCAGTTGGTCCATAGCAAATAGCCGAGCAGGCCAATCACGAACAGACCTTCACGTAGCAGGATGGTAAACGCCTTGGTCGCAGCACCCGCCACTTGTTCCACATGGTAGGTAACCCGGGACACCAGATGACCGCTGGAATGGTGGTCAAAAAACATGCCCGGCAGGTGGAGCATGTGGGCAAAGACATCGCAGCGCAGCGTATGGATCACATAGCGCCCGACATAGGCCATGAAGTAGGTACTCAGAAAAGTCCCGATACCCCGCGCGGAAAACATGATGATGACGAATAACGGAAGAAAGAGCCGGAAAGAGGCGTCGGGATTCTGGATGCCGTCAATCAGGCGTTTCATCATTTCCGCCAGCGCGGTGCTTGACGCGGCATAAATGACAAAGCCCACCAGCGCCAGGCTGAAAGCACGCCAGTGCGGCTTTACATAGCTTAATAAACGTTTATAGAGGATCCAGCCTGAGTCAGTCACACGAGCTCCTAAGCAATAGCGTGCAGTGGGAGAATTCTACCTGATGGCGCTGCGCATCAACACCGCTGTCGAGGCGCCGACCCGCGCAGGGAGTTTATTTCAAGCGGGGCATCAGGGGAGAGGCGTAACTGGACGGCGCCATCTTGGGCAGTATTCCATAAACAGCTCCCCTGCTCGCGAAAACGCTGCACGACGCCATCATTGGGGTGACCAAAGGGGTTATCGCGCCCGGCACTAAAAATAACATGCTGTGCATCGGCCGCTCGCACGAACTGCAGCCCCGAACTCGAGGCGCTACCATGGTGCCCCGCGACCAATACCGTAACGGGCGATCTGAGATCTCCGATCAACCGCCGCTCGACCTGTCGACCGGCATCACCAGTGATTAACACCTGCTGCTGGCCCACCTGAACCGACAGCACGCACGACCGGTCATTGGAGGAGGCGTCGCCGAGGTCCGCACTGGGCCACAATACGCGATAATGAACACCATCCCGTTGCCATTCATCGCCCCTTTGACAGTCAAGACGTTGCACCGCAATCGGTTCCTGGGCAGGTGCACGCCATTCATCCACCTGGTGCTGGTCGCGGAGCGCCTGCACGCCCCCTGCGTGGTCACTATCGCTATGGCTGACAAGCACCTGATCGAAATGCTGCCCCGGCGGCCACAGGGTTTCAAGCGGCATGAACCCCGAGCGATAACGCGGCCCCGTGTCCACCAACATCCGCTGATGGGCGCTACGCAGTTCTATCAATTGGCCCTGCCCCACATCATAAACGGTGATAAGCAAGTCATCGCCTGCGGGGCGTGACGACGCTGGCCAAAAAGGCACCCACATGACAATGATAAGCGCCCCTAGCTTCAGCCACCTTGCCGTGCCGGGCAGCCCCCAGCATAACGCCATCACAAGAAGCCCCACTGCCCACGGCAGTTGCAGGTAGCGCGGCGGTTCCCATAACGGCCAATGCACCACCGCCACTTCCAGGACACTGTAAAAGCCGCCCAATCCCTGCTCGAATAACCACCAGACCGCCGTCGACGCGTAAGGCACTGGTGTCAGCAACCAACCCAGCAGCGCCAGCGGCACCATGAAAAGGCTCATGAAGGGAACGGCGACCAGATTAATCAGGGGAGCCGCTGGCGCTACCCGGCCAAACGCGATGAGCACCGCCGCCGCCATTAGCGGGGCCAGCAGACATTGGGACCGCAGTACGGCCCAGCACCATCCGCGCAGACCCTGCGGGCGTGGCCTGCCTTGCCAAATGATGATCAGCCAGGCAACGGCCACAAACGACAGCCATAACCCGGGTTGCCAAAGGGCAACGGGATCGATCACCAGTACAGCGGCTAGTGCCAGCCACCAGCCTTGCCAGGACCCCGGCGCGTGGCGACCACTCAACACCCAGAGACCCACACCGCTCATGATCATGGCGCGCATGGCCGGTGGCTCCATGCCTGCCAGTACCGCATAACCGAAGGCCGCCGAGCCCGCTAGCCACCAGGGCCACGCCCTCAGGCGCCAGTTGCCCGGCGTCAGCTTGCGCGCGGCTCCGCGGGCTAACAGCAAGACGAAAGAAGCGACCAGCCCCACATGCAAACCGGAGATCACAACCAGATGGGTCGTACCACTGGCGTTGAGTAGCTTCCAGTCATCCCGGGTGAGCTGGTCTCCCAGCCCGAGCGTCAGCGCCGCAAGCCAACGCCGTGTACGCGGCGAAAGCGATTGCTCTTCCAGCAGGGCATGTGCTTGGTGGCGCAGTGAGAAAGGGGCAGCGGTTAGCCGCTGAGCAGAAGGTTCCTGGCGGACATAGCCGGTCGCATCGATACCCTCACGCCATAGCCAGTGGGCATAGTCGAAAGCACCGGGGTTCATAAAGCCGTTGGGCGGACGCAGACGCAGCGTCATCACCCAGCGCTCGCCTGGTTTAGGCAATGGCGGCTCCGGGTCGTATGCGCTGACCCGCACCCTTTGCAGGCGCTCGCAGCTTGGTCGAAGGTCCGGGGCGTCACAGCGATCCACTTCCACTAACAGGCGCAGGCCACTACTGGTCGGCTGGGTCTGAGTAATACGCCCTTCAACCCGAACATCCTCGCCGGAAAGGCCGGGTGGCAATTGACGCGCCCACTGGGATTGGATGGCCACCACTCCCCAACAGACGATCGCCAGCCAAAGGCAATAACGCAAACGCACTGTTGCCAGGACAAGCAGCAAGATACCCAGCGCTGAGGTGACTGGCAGCGTATTACCGGCTGGCCCCAGCCAACGGCCAAGAACAGCTCCCGCCATAACGGCCACTGCAACGGGTATCGCAACCCCAATGCGCATACTGCCCTCCCTGGCGCTGCCTTATCGCCGCCTTGGCGTAGCCGAAACCCTGTCCCTTATGGATAATGGGCGGCATTCATAGGCAAGAGTGTCCGACATGCCTCGCCGTTTCTTCCAACGCTATATGCCCAAGCCCGATACGCTAAAGCGTCAGCGGTCGCTGCGTTTCATGGCGCCGCTGATTGCCGACCCGCGCTTGTGGCAACTGACGCGACGCAGCGTCGCCAATGCGTTCAGTGTGGGGCTTTTCTGCGCTATGCTGCCGATTCCCTGCCAAATGGTGGTAGCGGCCATAGGTGCTCGCTTCAGCCGCTGCAACCTTGCCCTCGCGGTCGGCCTGGTGTGGATTACCAACCCACTGACCATGCCGCTATTCTTTTACGGTAACTATTGGATTGGGACCTTTTTTCTGGATACGCCTGCACGTGAGGCGCCTTCCCGCCTTTCGACGCAATGGCTAGCCGAACAAATGCATAACATCATGCCCGCTTTGCTGCTTGGCTCTCTAGTATCGGCCCTGGTCCTGGCCGTAATGGCCAATATTGCCGTGCGCCTGATCTGGCGTTGGCACGTTTCCCACCACTGGAAGCGCCGCCGCCAAAAGAGGCGGCAGCGGCGTGCCCGGATCGAAGCCGAATTCGACGATTAAGGCTGCTGTACGAGCTTTCCTCCATCCAGTTTCATCATTCGGTCCTGATGCCCTGCCAAGCCAATGTCGTGGGTGACAATCACGAAGGCACAGGCGCTTTCGCGCGCCAGCTCATCCATTAGCGCCAGAATGGTGGCGGCCGTGGTCTGGTCCAGATTGCCCGTGGGCTCATCCATTAATACCAGGCTGGGGTCCGTGACCAGCGCACGGGCAATGGCCACCCGCTGACGCTCCCCACCGGATAATTCACCCGGCTTGTGATCGGCCCTGTCCTGCATGCCCACCCGCGACAAGATCTGCATGGCGCGCTGCTCGGCCTTTTTTTTCGCTTGCCCGCGAATGATCAACGGCAACGCGGCGTTTTCTACCGCCGTGAACTCGGCAAGCAGGTGGTGGAACTGATAGACAAAGCCGATATAACGGTTGCGAAACCGCCCCAGCGCCGTCTCATTCAGCCCCGCCAGCGGTTGATCCGCGATCACTACATCGCCTGCAGTGGGCCGGTCCAAGCCGCCTAACAAATTAAGCAGTGTCGTCTTGCCCGACCCTGAGCTACCCACAATGGCAACCCGCTCGCCCGCATGCACTTGCAGGTCAAGCGTATCGAGGACGGTTAAATCCTGCGGCCCTTCACTGTAGGTGCGGGTCAAGCCTTCACATTTCAGCATTACAGGGGCTTGGTTCGATGTCGTCTCAGACATGTTGGCTTCCTTATTCATAGCGCAGCACATCGGCAGGCTGGACACGCGCAGCCCGCCAAGCCGGGTAAAGCGTGGACAGAAACGTCAACCCGAAGGCGGCCAGCACGATGTTTCGGACATCTGCAAAGTATAAACGCGACGGCAAGTCACTGATGAAGTAGACCCCTGCATCGAGGAATTTGATATTCATGAAGCCCTCGACCCAGCCAATCAGATCGGAAATCGTCAGGGCGAGCAACACACCGACAGCGACGCCCACGGCAATCCCGATAAAACCGATAGCCAACCCTTGCACGATAAAAATACCCATGATCGAACGCGGGGTGGCACCGATGGTTCGCAGTATGGCGATATCGGCCCGTTTGTCGGTGACGACCATGACCAGAGTGGACACAATATTGAAGGCGGCGACAGCAATAATGACCGTCAACAACAGCGCAATCATGCGTTTTTCCATCTGGATTGCCTGGAAAAGGTTGCCCTGAGAATAGGTCCAGTCACTGCCTCGATAGCCAGGGCCCAGTTCGTTGAGGATAGCCTGTGTTTCGCTACCGGCCACAAACAGATCGTCCAGTTCAAGACGCAGCCCGCCGATCGCATCACCAAGACGGCCAAGCGTCTGCATGTCCTCAATATTAGCGTAGGCTAAGTTAGCATCAAGCTCGGCACCAACGCTGAAGATACCGCTGACGGTGAAGCGTTTGAGGCGGGGAAATACGCCCGCCGGGGTAATCGAGGCCTCAGGAACCAGCAAGGTCACGCGATCGCCCACGTCGACGCCCAGGCGTCGGGCCAACATGGACCCCAGCACGACATTCCACTCGCCCGGCACCAGGTCGCTTAACTCGCCTCGCTGCATGTGCTCGCCAATAATCGATACCTTATCTTCCCAGTCGGGATGGATACCGTTGACCATGGCGCCTTCATTGTTGCCGCCCACCGAGAACATGCCCTGCTGTTCGACGTAAGGGGCGACCCCCTCGACGCGGTCACGCTGCATGATCTTTTCGGCCAGCGACTGCCACTCCACCATGCCCTCACGGGCTTCGATTTTGGCGTGCGGCACCATACCCAGGATTCGCGTACGCAGCTCGTGGTCAAACCCGTTCATTACCGACAGAACAAGAATCAGTACCGCCACGCCCAGCATCAGTCCCAGCATGGAAGTCAGCGATATGAACGAAATAAAATGGTTTCGGCGTTTAGCGCGCACGTAGCGCAGCCCCACCAGAAAAGGCAAACGATCAAGCATGGCGTCATTCCTTATAAGTCAGCGCTCATGGTACGGTTTTTTTAGCATCGCTGCATATGTATAAGCGGGCTTTAGAGGCACATCCGCCGCCAGCGTTCCCTCATGATTCTCTATACTTGCAACTTTTCGCGCGAGCCCCTACATTGCGCCGATTCGACTGGCGCCCGACGCGCCCTCTTTTATCTTCGCTGCGAGCGGCTTTACGTTGACCACTTCGACCTATCGTTTATTACCTGAATGGCATCCTCAGGATGGCATTCAACTCACCTGGCCACGCCCGGATGGCGACTGGCAGGCACTCCTGGGTGGCATAGAAGGCACACTCGAGCGTATTGTCGTCGCCGTGACCCGCCATCAGCGAGTACTCATCAGCGTGCCTGACAACGCCACGCGCACACGTCTGGCAGCGACATTCGACGCCTATGGGGTACCCGAAGGTCAATTACGGCTGTGTGTCGCGCCCAGCGACGACACCTGGGCACGGGATCACGGGCCGATTACCGTCGCCGATGAAACGGGGGCATTGCAACTGTTGGATTACACCTTCACCGGCTGGGGCGGTAAATTTCCTGCCGCTCGCGATAATCGGCTGACCCAGCGGCTTGCCGAGGCAGGCGTGTGGAACTGCCCGGTCAGCCCCCGGGAGCTCGTGCTGGAAGGCGGCGCGATTGAGACGGACGGCGACGGCACCTTGCTCACCACCGAGGCCTGTCTGCTCAATCCCAACCGCAATCCGCACATGCCCCGGCGCCAGCTGGAACAACAGCTTGAGAAAGACCTGGGCGTCGATCGCGTGCTGTGGTTGGCCCATGGCCATCTGGAAGGCGACGACACCGATAGCCACATTGATACCCTGGCGCGTTTTTGCAACCCGACGACCATCGCCTATGTGCGCTGTGACGACCCGACGGACCCTCACTACCCAGCCCTGCAAGCGATGGAGCAGGAGCTCCAGGCGTTTCGGCAGCGTAATGGCGAGCCCTACCGGCTAATTCCGCTGCCCTGGCCTCAGGCCTGCTATGCACCCGACGATGGTCGCCGCTTGCCTGCCACTTACGCCAATTTTTTGATCATCAATGGGGCTGTACTGGTACCCACCTACGGGGACCCCGCCGACGTTATCGCGCTGAACGCTCTGGCGGTCGCCTTTCCCGAACATACGCTCATTCCCATCGAGTGCAGTCACGTCATTCGCCAACACGGCAGTCTGCATTGTTTAACCATGCAGCTCCCCCGAGGCACGCTCGCCACTGCTCATCAGACCGCGGAGGAATCATCATGAAAAGCCCCGTCACCGTCGGCATCGTGCAACAGCAAGCCTGGCCCGATAAGTCCCAAAGTCTGGCCGCCAGTGAAGCGGGCATTCGCGACGCCGTGCAGCAGGGTGCTCAGCTGGTATTGCTCCAGGAACTGCATGCCACGCACTATTTCTGCCAATACGAAGACCCCGCGGTGTTCGACCTGGCCGAGCCGCTGGATGGGCCCACGGGCCAACGGCTCGCCGAGTTGGCCCGGGAGCTGGACATCGTACTCGTCGGCTCGCTGTTCGAGCGCCGCGCACCCGGGCTCTATCACAATACCGCGGTGGTATATGACCGTGGCGAGGGCCGCGTGGGCCAGTATCGCAAGATGCATATCCCCGACGACCCCGGGTTTTACGAGAAATTCTACTTCACCCCCGGCGATCACGACGCCGCCCGCGACGAGGGGTTTACCCCCATAGACACCTCTCTTGGCCGTCTGGGCGTGCTGGTTTGCTGGGATCAGTGGTATCCCGAAGCCGCGCGCCTGATGGCCCTTGCCGGCGCCGAGCTGCTCCTCTACCCCACCGCCATCGGCTGGGATCCCAACGACGACGCTGCCGAGAAGGCCCGCCAGCAGGACGCCTGGACGCTCATCCAGCGCGCTCACAGCGTCGCCAACGGGTTACCCGTGGTCGTCGCCAACCGGGTTGGGTTTGAGGCCGACCCGTCTAGCGTGGGTGCAGGCATCCAGTTTTGGGGAGGCAGTTTTATTTGCGGGCCGCAGGGTGAACTGCTGGCAAGAGCCGGAGAGACGTCTGAGCAGTTGGTCGTGGAGATCGATATGGCCCGCAGTGAGAACACGCGGCGTATCTGGCCCTACCTGCGCGACCGTCGCATCGATGCCTATGGCGAGCTGACCCGCCGCTTCAGGGACTAGCCGCCTGACGCTCTTCTGTTGTTAGGCAAAACGCCTGTCTGGGATTAACCAGACAGGCGTTTTTAATGCCCTGCTTATTTCCAGAAATCGCGGATGGAGGCAATCCCCTGGGCGCCCACGGCGCGGGCGTGATTGGCATCAAAACGCGTCATGCCGCCCAACGCAAAGACCGGCATGCCCGCGCGCTCCACCCACTGCTGAAAATCGTGCCAGCCGATGGGAGCTACATCGGGGTGCGACGGCGTGGTGCGCAATGGCGACAGCGAGACGAAGTCACAGCCTAGCGCAGCCGCCTGCTCCAACTGCCTGGGGTCATGGGTCGACGCCGACAGCCATTTGTTTTCCGCAATCGGCCGACGCTCAAGCTGCATAAGGCGCTCGCTGGTCAGATGTATGCCGTCGGCATCCACCTGATCGAGCAGCGAGGGATCGCCATTGAGCAGCAACCGCGCCCCCACCTCGCGACACAGCGTCAGCGCGCGCTGCGCCCTTGCCACGTAAGCCTCGTGCGTTAGCTGCTTGGCGCGCAGTTGAACCAGCCGGATGTTATCCTCGTTTAGCGCCCGGGTCAGCAGTGCATCAAAACGGCCTTCATCGGCTTCTTCACCGGTGATCAGGTATTCGGTGGGTAGCATGACAGCCCGCAGGATGGGCAAATTTGCTGCCGGGAACGGGTAGTTGACCAGTTCCTCCATGGGGACCCAGCGAACAGCCTGGCCTTCGCGGCCAAAGGGTTCACCTGCAAAGGCATGCACCTGCCAGACATCCAGCAGTATATGTTTGTCAGAATACTCATGATGCACCCGGATCAATGGTTGCGCATTGATAATTTCGACGCCCAGCTCTTCGTGCAATTCGCGTTTCAAGCCTTCTAACCCGGTTTCGTAGGGGGCCAGCTTGCCGCCGGGAAACTCCCATAGTCCACCGTGATCAACGTTCGAAGGCCGCCTGGCAATCAACACCTGCTGCTTGTCAGCACTGATAATGGCAGCGGCTGCCACATGAACCCGTCGTTTAACCATGATATTCATTACGTCTCTATCCACTGTGTGCACACCCGCTGAGCGATAGCGGTATTATATCGCTGTTAAGATCTGTTGAGGTCGAAGCGGCGACGAGCGTTTGCCGCTTAGCTACGATAATCAGCGTTGATCGATACATAGTCATGGGAGAGATCCGACGTCCACACGGTGGCATTCTCGTCTCCCCGCCCCAGACAAATGCGGATGGTAATCTCATCGTTGGCCATCACCTGGCTACCGGCTTCTTCCGTATACCCCGCCGCTCGACCGCCGTTTTCCACCAGGCGCACATCGCCAAGCTCGATGATGACCTTTTCAACGTCGAACGCATCGACTGGCGCCCGACCAACGGCGGCAAGAATACGCCCCCAGTTGGCATCAGACGCATAGAGCGCCGTCTTGACCAAGGGGGAGTGGGCAACGGTAAAGGCCACATCAAGCGCTTCCTGGCGGCTACGAGCCTGGTCGACCTGCAAGGTGACAAACTTGGTCGCACCTTCACCATCGCGAATTATGGCCTGCGCCAACTCCGTCATTACCCGCTGCAAACCGTTGCGAAAGATGTCGATATGCGCATCGTTTTCAATGCGCAACCCCGTGCCGGTAGCCGCCAACATGCAGGCGTCATTGGTCGAGGTATCGCTGTCAACGGTAATGCAGTTGAACGAGCGATCGACCGTTTCGCGCAGCAGCCGGTCCAACAATGCCTGATCGATTCCCGCATCCGTCACTACAAAGCCCAGCATGGTGGCCATGTTGGGCTTGATCATGCCCGAGCCTTTGGCGATCCCGTTGATGACAATCTCGCGGTCACCGATCGCCAAGGTCACACTCGCCCCCTTGGGACGTGTATCGGTGGTCAAAATACCTTCAGCCGCGTGCTGCCAGGCCTGGCCATCACCTGCCAAATCGCCAAGTGCCACAGGAATGCCGTCCAGAAGACGCGCCATGGGCATTGGCTCGCCGATCACGCCCGTGGAAAACGGCAGCACGGCATAGGGGTTGGCCCCCACCTGCTCGGCAACCGAGGTGCAGCTGTCCTGGGCGTCCTTAAGGCCAGCGTCACCGGTGCCTGCATTGGCATTGCCCGTATTGATCAACCAGTAGCGAGGAACTTGACCGTTTTCAGCGCTACGCTGAAGGTGCTCCCTTGCCACTTTCACCGGAGCGGCGCAGAAGGCATTACGGGTGAATACCCCTGACACCGTCGACGTTTCGGGCAACTCAATGACCACGACATCACGACGGTCTGGCTTTTTTATCCCGGCCATGGCCGAACCCAAACGCACCCCGTCTAGAGTCGGCATCGGGGGGAAGGGTATTGATCCTACCGCCATGTAAATCTCCTTAAGCGTGGCGTTTGCACTTTAGTCGAGCTTACCGCAACACTGCTTATACTTTTTGCCCGATCCGCACGGACAGGGGTCATTGCGCCCAACCTTGGGGCCTTCGCGACGAACGGGACGGCCATCGGCGCCAGGTGCCTCTTTTGGCGCGTCGGTTTCGTCGGACGCGGCAGCGTCCGGGTCGTCATGGCGGCTGGCGGCAGTGGCTTTTTCACGCTCCAGCGCTTCACGACGCTTCTGCTCCAGGGCTTCCACTTCTTCCGGCTGGCGGACCTGCACATGGCTGAGAATCCGTGTCACGTCTGCCTTGATGTTCGTCAGCAACTGCTGAAAAAGCTCAAACGCTTCACGCTTGTATTCCTGCTTGGGGTTTTTCTGCGCATAGCCACGCAGGTGAATACCGCGACGCAGATGGTCCATGGATTGCAGGTGCTCTTTCCAGCGGGTGTCGAGAACCTGCAGCATCACCTGCTTTTCAAACCGGCGAATAAGCGCTTCACCGGCGGCGTCGATTTTCGCGGCGTAGGCTTCCCGGTGCATGGTGTGCAGGCGTTCGCGCAGCTTCTCTTCGTTGAAGCGCTGATCCGCTTCTGCCCATTCGACGACCGGCGCATCCAGGTTGAATTCGGTTTTCAGGTGCGCTTCCAGGCCCGGCAGGTCCCACTGCTCGGCCAGGCTTTGCGGCGGAACAAAGTCGCTGATGGCCTCTTCCATGACTTCTTCATGGATACCCGCAACAGCGTCTGCCACGTTATCAGCGGCCAGTATGTCGTTACGCTGCTGATAAATGACCCGGCGCTGGTCGTTGGCCACATCATCGTATTCAAGGAGCTGTTTACGAATGTCGAAGTTGCGCCCCTCGACTTTCTTCTGCGCTCGCTCCACGGCATTGGAGACCATCTTGTGCTCGATGGCTTCGCCACGCTCCAGGCCCATCGCCTGCATCAGACGCTTGACGCGGTCAGACCCGAACAGTCGCATCAGACTGTCTTCGAGGGACAGGAAGAAGCGGGTGGACCCAGGGTCACCCTGGCGCCCGGCACGGCCGCGCAGCTGATTATCGATCCGCCGCGACTCGTGGCGCTCGGAGCCGATCACGTGCAAACCGCCGGCTTCCAGAACGGCGTCGTGACGCTCCTGCCATTCTGCTTTCAGGGCATCAATCTGCGCCTGGCTGGGCTGCTGCAGCTTGGCCACTTCAGCTTCCCAGTTACCCCCCAGCACGATATCGGTACCCCGGCCCGCCATGTTGGTGGCGATGGTTACCGCTCCAGGACGCCCCGCCTGGGCAATGATCTCGGCTTCACTTTGGTGTTGCTTGGCATTGAGAACGTTGAACGCGAGATTGGCCTCGCGCATCAGGTGCGCAATGTATTCGGAGGTTTCGATGGAGGCCGTACCCACCAGCACAGGGCGACCCGCCTCAGTCTGTACTTTGACGTCCTGGATAATGGCTTCGTATTTCTCTTCCGCGCTCAGGTAGACCAAATCATTGAGGTCTTTCCGCTTCAACGGCCGATTGGTGGGAATCACCACCACATCAAGCCCATAAATCTGGCGGAATTCGAAGGCCTCGGTATCGGCCGTCCCGGTCATGCCGGCGAGCTTGTCGTAGAGGCGGAAGTAGTTCTGGAAGGTGGTCGAGGCCAGGGTCTGGCTCTCGCGCTGAACGGTGACGCCTTCTTTAGCTTCGACGGCCTGGTGCAGACCCTCCGACCAACGCCGCCCCGGCATGGAACGCCCGGTGTGTTCGTCGACGATCACTACCTGATCGTCGGAGACCATATAGTCAACGTCACGGTGGTAGAGATAGCGAGCTCGCAACGCCGAGTGCATGTGCTGAAGCAGGTTGAGGTTCTGAGCCGCATACAGGGAGTCATCTTCCCCCAGCAGCCCCTCTTCACGCATGAGCGCCTCGACCTTGTTGTGGCCCTGCTCGGTCAGTTCAACCTGTTTTTGCTTTTCCTCGAGGACGAAATCCCCCGTGACCGGCGTTTCGTCGTCCTCGGACTTCTCGCCTTTTTCCAACTGCTGCGACAGACGGTCAACCACCTTGTATAGATCGGTATTCTCGTCCACAGCACCTGAAATAATCAGCGGCGTACGCGCTTCATCGATCAGGATCGAATCCACCTCATCGACAATCGCGTAGTGCAACTCACGCTGGACTTTATCTTCAAGTGAAAAGGCCATGTTATCGCGCAGATAATCAAAACCAAATTCGTTGTTAGTGCCGTAGGTAATATCGCAGTGATACGCATGACGCTTTTCGGCGCTGGTCTGACCGCTGAAGATAACCCCGACGGTGAGCCCTAAAAACTCATACAGCGGGCGCATCCATTCGGCATCACGGCGGGCCAAGTAGTCGTTCACCGTCACCACGTGAACGCCTTTCGCCGGTAGCGCATTCAAGTAAACGGCGAGGGTCGCCACCAGGGTCTTACCCTCGCCGGTTTTCATTTCAGCGATACGGCCGCGATGCAGGGTGATCCCGCCGACCATCTGCACATCAAAGTGACGCATGCCCATGACGCGTTTGCTGGCTTCACGAACCATCGCGAAGGCGTGCGGCATTAAGCTGTCCAGCGACTCACCGTCCGCCAGTCGCTGACGCAATGTCGCCGTTGTGGCCTGTAGTTCGGCATCGTTTAATGCCTCGAACTCACTTTCCAGTGCATTAACGTGCTGCACGCTTTTGAGCATGCGTTTCACATCACGGTCATTTTTTGAACCGACGACCTTACGTAATAAATTATTGATCATGTAGTTTCCAACTAACCGCGAGCGCCCTTGACAGGGCCACCCCGTTCCATAAATGAAGAAGGTTGACTGACTTATCAGCGGTAAAACGGGGAAATCTGAGGGGGACCACGACGACTGAATACATCATGTGCGGCCACTAGCACACTAACAAACCGCTTGAATGCGAAAGGTCTAGGTGATGTTAAGGGCTTCAACACGACCCAGAAGCGCCGCATAGCGCGACGCCGGGTTGCCATCAAGCGTGTCCGTGCGCGCAATACGGCAGACACCCAAATACACGCCACCACGCTGCGCTCACCACCCCGCAGCGCTTCTGCATAGGTCAGGTTAGTCGGCAATAAACAGCCGACCAACAGGCCTGCCAGCCACCAGCGCGCCAGACTATGGCGACGCTGACGCCGAGGCAATACCGAGGCAATGTTCAACGCTTGCGACATGCTGTGGACAAACTCCTGAGCGTGTTAGGCTTTAAGGGTCGGGCAACCTGACGCGTGCCCGACATCACCTTTGCCAGAAAGCATCTACATAAGGCACCTATGTAAAGGTAAAGTCCCCATGCATAGGGCAATAAGCGATACCTTAGGAATCAAGCGTATGAGTATAAAGGTTAAGCGATCTCAGGCCCAGCCCATCAGCCGTCTGATGGGCAAGTCGGGCGATATCGGCAAGCTTATGCGCCTCTCAGCACTTATTGATCAGGCACAACGGCATTTGCAGGCCCACCTGCCCGAGGCAATGCGTGAGCATATTTATGTTGGCGGATTCCGAGACGGACGCTTGACGTTGATTAGCGGCCAAGCGCAATGGCTAACCTGGCTGCGCTACGAACAGGACCGCTTGCTAAGCCTTATTCATCAGTTGCCGGGATTCGAGGGCGTCACCGGATTTACCTTCAAGGTGCGTCCTGTAAGGACCATTCAGCCACCTTTACGCAATACCCGCTCTCTGTCGCGTTCAGCCGGCAATACGCTCAGCCAATGTGCCGAAGACACCGACCACCCCGCCCTCAAGCGGGCCTTGGAACGACTGGCCTCCCACGCACCGGATGAAGCCAGCCATGAAGACTGACCCACAAAACAAAACGCACCGCCATGGCGGTGCGTTTTTCGAGCGGTCAATCAGGCGAACCAGACTGACTACGCCATGGCAGGTGCCGAGTAGGAAATCGGCGCCACAGCCTGCTCTTCTTCAAAGGTAACAATTTCATAGGCATCGGGCTGAGCCAGTAACTCGCGACATAATTGATTGTTCAATGCGTGGCCCGACTTTACACCGCGGAACTCGCCAATCAAGCTATGACCTAGCTGGTACAGATCACCAATGGCATCCAGCACCTTGTGCTTGACGAACTCGTCTTCGTAGCGCAACCCGCCCTCATTGACGATTCGATAGTCATCGACAACGATGGCATTGTCCAGGCTTCCGCCTAATGCCAAGTTGTTCGAGCGCAAGAATTCGAGATCGCGCATAAACCCGAAGGTACGCGCCCGGGAGACTTCTTTAACGAAAGAGGTCGTTGAAAAGTCGATCAGTGCCGTTTGCTTTTGCTGGTCGAACACCGGGTGATCAAAGTCGATGGCAAAAGAAACCTTGAACCCCTGATGCGGCAGGAAGGTCGCCTCTTTATCGTCTTCTGTCACGCTGATCGGACGCTTGATGCGAATAAATTTCTTGGCTGCTTCCTGCTCCAGAATACCCGCCGATTGAATCAGGAAGACAAACGGGCTTGCACTACCGTCCATGATAGGCACTTCTGGGGCGCTAACATCGACATACGCATTGTCGATGCCCAATCCAGCAAACGCCGACATCAAATGTTCGACAGTCGCCACTTTGACACCCTGATAGCTGAGTGCAGTACACAACTTGGTGTCTTCAACCAACGCTGCGCGGGCAGGCACCTGGGCCATTGGCTCCAGATCCGTTCTGACAAACACAATCCCCGTATTAGCGGGCGCCGGACGCAAAGCCAGATGAACTTTTTTACCCGAGTGTAAACCCACTCCGGTGGCACGAATGATATTTTGTAAGGTGCGTTGTCTGATCATGGGCAGTGGTCGAACTCTAATAACGGGGATAACCGCAAGGGATGAAAGTTATCAAACAGTGTTCACTTTAACAGCAAACGAGAGCTTTGACCAATAAAACTCTCGTTTGCCGGTAGCATGAACCTGATAGCTTGTATCAATCCGCCTGGCGGCGCAGGAACGCGGGGATGTCCAGATAATCGTCAGCATCCGCAGCGCGACGCTTTTCAGGGCGTGCAGGCGTGCTTTCGGCAGCTTCGGCACGGCTGTTTGCCTGCTGGCGCATTACCGTGGGCTGTTGCAGCTTGCGGTAATCTGCCGAGGTTTCTGCCGCACGGCGAGCCGGCTCACGGGTAGCCGCTTTAGGCTGACCACCGTCCAAGCCTGCCGCCACGACTGTGACACGCAGCTCGTCGGACATTTCCATATCGATGGAAGTTCCCACGACGATCGTCGCTTCCTGGGAGGCAAATTCCTGAACCGTGGCCCCCACGTCGTTGAATTCGCCAATCGAGAGGTCTGGACCGGCGGTGATGTTGACCAGGATGCCGCGCGCACCGTGCAGATCGATATCTTCCAGCAGCGGGCTGCGAATGGCCTTTTCAGCGGCTTCGCGGGCGCGATTTTCACCTGTCGCACCGCCGGTGCCCATCATCGCCATGCCCATCTCGGACATGACCGTGCGCACGTCGGCAAAGTCGACGTTGATAATGCCCGGACTGGTGATCAGCTCGGCAATACCTTGGACAGCGCCCAGCAGCACATCGTTGGCTGCGCTGAAGGCGGTCAACAAGGTGGCGTTTTTACCCAGCACAGAAAGCAGTTTCTCGTTGGGAATGGTGATCAGCGAATCCACATGCTCCGAAAGCTCTTTCATGCCCTCTTCTGCCGCGCGCATACGCTTGGGCCCTTCAAACGGGAAAGGCCGCGTCACGACCGCTACCGTCAGAATGCCCAATTCCTTTGCCACCTGCGCGACCACGGGGGCACCACCGGTACCTGTACCACCGCCCATACCAGCAGTGATGAAGACCATGTCAGCGCCATTGAGAAGCTCAGCGATACGCTCACGATCTTCCATCGCCGCTTGACGGCCGACATCCGGATTAGCTCCCGCACCCAGGCCTTTGGTGATTTCACCCCCAAGCTGCAGGACCGTCTTAGCGGATACCCGCTTTAATGCCTGAGCATCGGTGTTGGCGCAGATGAACTCGACGCCTTCGATGTTGCTTTCGACCATGTGGTTAACTGCGTTGCCACCACCGCCGCCAACGCCAACCACTTTGATGACCGCACTGCTCGAGGGTGCGCTATCTACCAATTCGAACATAAGCCCCGTCTCCTGAACCGCGCTTGCGGCCCTGTCAGAAATTTCCTTTGAACCAGCCTTTGATTCTTGCCAGCGCTGCACTGCCATCCTTGACGTCACGCCGGGAGACGTCAGTACGCCCCTTGTGCACAGGGATAACTCCCCGTTGACTTTCTCGACCATGCCCATGGCGGGATTCCTGCAGTGCATAATGCAGTAAACCCACACCGGTTGCATAGATAGGATTGCGTACAACGTCCGACAACCCTTTGACATTTTGCGGACACGCAATACGAACGGGCATATGAAAGATTTCTTCTGCCAGCTCGCCCACGCCTTCCATACGTGACGTACCGCCAGTCAGCACAATACCGGCAGCAACCATGTCTTCATAGCCGCTGCGACGTAGCTCGTCTCTGACCAGCGTAAAAAGCTCCTCATAGCGCGGCTCAACCACTTCGGCCAGGGCCTGCCGGGAAAGATCCCGAGCTGGCCTGTCACCAACGCTAGGTACTTTGATCATTTCGTCGCTTGCCGCCAACTGAGTCAGTGCACAAGCGTACTTCACCTTGATCTCTTCGGCGTGCTGTGTGGGTGTCCGCAACGCCATGGCAATGTCGTTGGTGACCTGATCGCCCGCGATCGGAATCACCGCCGTATGACGAATGGCGCCTTCGGTGAAGATCGCCATATCGGTCGTTCCACCGCCAATATCGACCATGCAAACACCCAGCTCGCGCTCGTCCTCGGTCAATACTGCCATGCTGGACGCCAACTGCTCGAGGATAATGGCATCCACATCCAGACCACAGCGACGCACACACTTTTCAATGTTCTGCACCGCATTGAGCGCCGCGGTTACCAGATGAACCTGCGCCTCAAGGCGGACTCCCGACATTCCAAGGGGTTCGCGAATGCCGCCCTGAGCGTCGATTGAAAATTCCTGGGGCAGCACATGCAGAACTCGCTGTCCTTCTGAAACAGCCCGGGCACGGGCCGAGTCAATCACTCGCTCGATATCCGAGGGTGTCACTTCGCGTTCTTTGATGGCCACGACACCATCGGAGTTCATTGACTTGATATGGCTGCCAGCAACGCCGACGTAGACAGAATGAATGTCGCAGCCCGCCATCAATTCGGCTTCTTCAACGGCGCGCTGAATCGACTGCACGGTCGATTCGATATTAATGACCACGCCGCGCTTCATGCCCCGGGATGGATGCGAGCCAATGCCCGCAATTTCAATTCCACCATCGTCGGTTGGCTGACCGACGATCGCGACGACCTTGGACGTTCCAATGTCCAGCCCGACCACCATGTTGGATGCGTTGGGTGAGCCTGCCATGAGTCGGGAAATCTCCTTGTCGCCTTAAATAAAAAAACAATTAACGTTCAATCTTACTTGGGCACTAATTAATAAGAGTGCCATCTTGTGTCTTTGCAATGCTGATCAATGAGTCAA
Organism: Halomonas sp. Mc5H-6; assembly: GCF_024124705.1. Lineage (NCBI taxonomy): Bacteria > Pseudomonadati > Pseudomonadota > Gammaproteobacteria > Oceanospirillales > Halomonadaceae > Halomonas > Halomonas sp. Mc5H-6. The sequence goes on along the minus strand of NZ_JAMXSI010000001.1, from coordinate 239,054 downwards.
CTTAACCAGCAATATTAACATTTATAATTGACGATTGGCTCATAGTATAGAAACAATTAGCGCATTACGACTAGTCAATCATCACAATAGTCGCCTTCCAAGCGAAATAAAACCCCATGCGCGCGGTTTTCATCGACAGCGACCGCTTACTTTACACCCCTAAACGCCCTTTCTTCGATGCGTTACTCTTTTTGCACATCAAATTCACTTTCTCCATGCCAGGCCACCGCCACTCCATTGGGGTAGCGTAAATCGATATAACGGATACGGTCGCTTAAACGGCTCAATTCCCGCTGCCAGGAAGCATTTAAACGCGCCAGCCGAACTTGATGTTGACGACGCCCCAACATAACCCAGGTACTATCATTTAACTGTAACCGCCAGGCGCCACGCGGCTCTAGGCGCAACTGCGTTAACCGTAAATCCAGCCCTGCGAAATGCGGTGTTAATTGATGGTAATAATCCAGCACTTCTTTACTGCTACCGGCGGGGCCTGCCATGTCGGGCAGCCCCTTGGGCGCTTCCATTGGGGCGAATGCAAAGGCCTCACCTTCTGCGTTAAGGAGAAAGTCGTCATTCCAGCGGGCCACCGGGGTTTGCTCAACCAGCTCAAACACCAGCGCATTGGGCCACTCACGTGTTATGCGTACTTCATTCAACCAGCCAATGCGCAATGCCTGTTGCCTTAACGCCCCCAGATCAGCAGATAACCACTGAGTGTCTTCAACGACCGGTGCCAACTGGGTCCGTAGATAATCAGCATCGACGTAGTCCCAGTCGCCCCGGATGGAGACACGCTCAATGGGACGATCAAGCCACAGCCAGAGCGCCTGGCCACCTGCCACCAACAGCAGACCCAACATCAAACCACCCAACCAGGCCTGGCGTCTTTTCATGAGGCGCTCTTTTGACCGGCCGTTTGCAGAATACGCATCACCAATTGATCAAAATCGATCCCGGCATGGGCGGCCGACTGGGGTACAAGGCTGTGGTCAGTCATGCCCGGCACGGTGTTGACTTCGAGTAACCAAAAGCGCCCGTCACAGTCACGCATCACGTCAACGCGTCCCCAGCCCTGCCCGCCCACGGCGGCAAATGCTTGTTGGCAGAGCGCTGCCAGCGCCGCCTCATCCTCTTGGGACAGGCCACACGGCAGGTGGTATTGCGTTGTATCGGTCAAGTATTTGGCTTCATAGTCGTAAAAACCACCCGGTACTTCAACGCGAATGGCGGGAAGCACTTGATCGTCTAACAGGCTCACCGTGTATTCATCGCCCTGGATGAATCGCTCCGCCATGACCCGCGCGTCGAAACGGGCGGCATCATGATAGGCGGCTTCCAAGGCCGCCTGATCATCGACAATGCTGATGCCAAGCGTCGACCCCTCATGGACGGGTTTGACAATCAGCGGCAGACCAAGCTGCGCGACCACCCCGGCCCAGTCAGCATCCGCGTGGAGCATGATGCTTTCCGGCGTTGGCAACGCCAGGGCATGCCATACCTGCTTGGTGCGCTGCTTATCCATCCCCAATGCCGACGCCAGGACACCACTGCCCGTATAGGGAATGCCCAATAGCTCTAGCGCCCCTTGCAGGGTGCCGTCTTCGCCGCCGCGACCATGCAGCGCAACAAAAACCGCTGTCGGGGCCAGTCTTTCCAGGCCGACCAAACCACCCTCGCGCGGGTCATAGCCCTGGACATTCACGCCCTGGCGTTCCAACGCCGCGATAATCGCAGCACCGCTCTTCAGTGACACTTCACGCTCGGCAGACTGACCGCCGTAGATGACGACAACACGCTCAAGCGATAGGGGTTCAGAGTTGAGTCCGCTCACAGATCTACCTCATTTAACGCCAACCGGGCTTGCGCCAGGCGCAGCGAGATACCGCCGACATCACCAGCCCCCTGGGTAATCAAAATGTCGCCGGGGCGCAGCACGTGGCTTAACAGATTGGGCAATTCGTGTTTATGCTCGACAAACAGCGGATCAACCTCGCCTCGCTGACGAATCGAACCCGCCAGCGTGCGGCCTTCTGCCCCAGGAATCACCGCCTCGCCGGCGCTGTAAACGTCCAACAGCACTAACGTATCCACCTGGGAGAGCACCCGGACAAAATCCTCGTATAAATCACGCGTGCGGCTGTAGCGATGCGGCTGATAAAGCATCACCAGGCGCCGCTCAGGCCACCCTGCCCGAACCGCCTGGATGACCATATCCACTTCCCGGGGGTGATGTCCATAATCATCCACCAGCATGACGTCTCCCCCCGTCGGGCTGGGGTAATGGCCATGCACCTGAAAGCGACGCCCCACGCCCGCAAAGTTCGCCAGGGCGCGAGTGATCGCCGCATCACTGACACCGGCATCGGTGGCAACCACAATTGCCGCCATGGCGTTCAATGCATTGTGCCGTCCCGGCATGGCCAGCCGAATGGGTAACGGGTCGGCATCACCGGGACGCAATGCGGTAAACGACACCTCGCCCCCTTGCTGCTCAAAATCGATGATTCGGTAGTCGGCATCTTCGTCGAACCCGTAGGTGACGAACTGGCGTTTCACCTGATCACAGAGCTCGCGCACATTGGCATCATCGATGCAGAGCACTGCAAGCCCGTAAAAGGGCAGATTATGAAGAAATTCGACAAACGTGCTTTTAAGGCGCGAGAAATCACCACCGTAGGTTGCCATGTGGTCAGCATCGATATTGGTGACGATGGACACCATCGGCTGCAGGTGCAGGAATGACGCGTCGGACTCATCGGCCTCGGCCACCAGGTAATCACCCTCACCCAGCCTTGCATTGACACCCGCGCTGGTCAGCTTGCCGCCGATCACGAAGGTTGGGTCAAGGCCGCCCTCGCCTAGTATCGTTGCCGTCAAGCTGGTGGTTGTGGTCTTGCCATGGGTACCGGCCACCGCAATGCCATGGCGAAAGCGCATCAGTTCGGCGAGCATTTCAGCGCGGCGCACCACTGGTACGCGGTGATCGTGGGCCCAGCGAATTTCTGGATTCGTCGGATCAATGGCACTCGATACAACCACGACATCCGCCCCAAACACGTTTGCCTCGGCGTGACCAATCGATATGCTGACACCGCACTGGCTCAAACGCTCGGTAACAGGCGAAGGTTTTAAATCACTGCCGCTGACAGCGTATCCCTGGTTGGCTAGCACCTCCGCGATGCCGCACATCCCGGCACCGCCGATGCCGACGAAATGAATGCGCCGAATGCGACGCATGCCGCGACCATTGGGGGCGGTCGTTGCTGATGCCGCCTTGGTTTCAGAATGGGTCACACAGTCTCTCCTTGCGGTATGACAGCCAGACACCCCTCGACCAAGTGCTGGGTTGCCTCCAGGTAGGCGGCCTGGCGGGCATTAGCGGCCATCGCCGCCAGGGTGTCAGGCGTTAATAAGTTTGCCAATTCATGGCTAAGGCGCTCGGCAGTCAACTCGGACTGAACGATGCAAAGCGCCGCTTTGGCCTCGACAAGCACCTGGGCATTGACGCGTTGGTGATCATCCACCGCGAATGGAAAAGGCACCAGCAAGGCTGGCTTGGCCGCTGCTGCCAGTTCTGCAACGGTCAATGCCCCGGCACGGCAAACCACCAGGTCCGCCCAGTCATAAGCCGCCGCCATATCATCAATAAAAGGTTCAACCTGAGCCTCAACGTCCTGCTCGGCATACCGAGCCGCGGTATCGGCATCCCGCGCCTTGCCGGCCTGATGCCATATGGCCGGCCGCTGTGCAGCCTCCAGGCTGGCGATGGCTTGGGGCAGTCGCTCATTGAGGGCCACGGCACCCAGTGAACCACCGACGACCAGCAGGCGCAGAGGACGGCCTGCCATGGTCGCCGAATCGCGCGGGTGATTGCCCAAGGAGGCAATATCGTCGCGGACCGGATTACCGATCACTTCCGCCCGTTGGCCAAAGGCCTGGGGGAAAGCCGCATAGGTGCGGGTCGCCAGGCGCGACAGGACCCTGTTGGTCAACCCCGCCACAGCGTTCTGCTCATGAATCACCAGTGGAATGCTCAATGTTCTGGCGGCCAGACCACCGGGGCCGCTGGCAAAACCACCCAACCCCACCACAACCTGAGGGTTGAACTCTTCCATGACACGACGGGACTGACGCACCGCGCGGCTCAGGTTCAAGGGTGCCTTCAGCCAGCCTGTCAGGCCGTTACCGCGCAGCCCTGAAATGGCAATGGTATGCAGGGTGATTCCCGCGTCGGGCACCAGGCGGTTTTCAATGCCTTTCGGACTACCCAGCCACTCAACTTCGACTCCCTGAGCCATCAGGGCCCGCGCCAACGATAAAGCAGGCATCACGTGGCCCCCGGTTCCTCCTGCCATGATGAGCACTCGGCGCGCTGGCTGTGTCACAGGCAACTCCTTAAGCTTGATTATGAGAGGCGTGGTTCACGCCGCGGGCGATAAGGCGTCGAGGCACGCTTGGGCTGTTGGCGCGTTTCCACATCGGTGCGCAACAACAAACCTATCATGACGCCGGTCACCAGCAAGCTGGAACCGCCATAGCTCATCAGTGGTAGCGTCAACCCTTTGGTTGGCAGCAGCCCAGAGCTTACCGCCATGTTGATAAACGCCTGAGCCGCAATAATGAAACCAACACCATAGCTGACGTAGGCGCCGAACAGATGCCCTGACAGCTCGGCTCGACGCCCTACCAACATGGCCCAGGCAATCAACAGGGTAAATAACACCACCACTGTAATGGCGCCCAACATCCCCAACTCTTCGGCGACCACTGCAAAAATAAAATCGGTATGCGCCTCGGGGAGGTAATGCAACTTCTGCACGCTGTTGCCAAGCCCGGTACCGGTGACATGACCACGACCAAAGGCAATCAGTGCCTGGGTCAACTGATAGCCGGTCGCAAACTGATCGGCCCAAGGGTCCAAAAAACTGGTCCAGCGAGCCAGCCGATAGGGTTCCAGCGCCACCATCATCACCGCCCCCGTCGCCAACAGGCTGCCACTACCGATCAATAGGGTTAGCGACGCCCCCGCCATCATCAGCATGCCAATCACGCAGGCTGTAAACACCACCATGCCGCCAAAATCAGGCGCCAAAAACAACAGCCCGGCCGGCACGGCCAATACGGCCAGTGGCCGCCACATACTGAACGGCCTGCGCCTGAGGTCGTAAGTAAAGCGGGACATAAAAGCCGCCATGTAGAGAATCAAGCCAATCTTGGCGAGCTCGGATACCTGCAGGCTCGGCAATGGACCGGGCAGCGCAATCCAGCGTTTACTGCCATTGATTTCCTGACCGATGAACAGCACCAGTGTGAGAAGGAAAATATTGACAAGCAGAATCAAGCTGGCGTTTTGACGCCATACCTCCAATGGAAGACACAGCATCACCAGGCACGCGGCTATGCCAAGCAGCAAAAACACACCATGCTGTTGTGCATAGTGATAACTGTTGTCTACCAAACCGATAGAGGCCGAACTCACCATCACCCAACCGAAGCCCGCCAGCGCTACCGCCACCACAATCAACCAAATATCACAGGGTGCCCCCTGGGTAGACAGTGCCTGGCGTAGATTTCCTAGTCGCTTCATGACGTTGCCTCGTGGACGAATCGTGCTTTTTGCTCTACCCAGTGACGAAAGGCATCGCCTCTTGCCTGGTAATTAACGAATTGATCCAGACTCGCACAGGCCGGCGACAGCAGCACGCAGTCTCCGGGTTTCGCAAGCGCATACGCTTCTTGCATGGCATGCGCCAGATCCGCCACCAGACGCGTCTCAACGTGACCTGACAACGCCTCATCCAGACGCAATGCATCCTGGCCAAACAAGATAACGCAGCATGCGTTGGCGCTTAATGGCGCCGCCAGGGGAGAAAAATCGGCCCCTTTGCCAACACCGCCTGCCAGCAATATCAACCGGCCATTCAAGTCGGCGCCAATGCCTTCAATGGCCGCAAGGGTCGCTCCCACATTGGTCCCCTTGCTATCGTTCACCCATTTCACGCCGTCGAGTTCAGCGATCAGCTCGCTGCGGTGGGGCAAACCTTTGAATGCCTTTAATGCCTCGCACATGGCCGCTCGATCAAACCCCAACGCGTCCCCCATGGCCAGAGCAGCCAACCCGTTAAGATAATGATGCTGGCCCACCATCGCCAACTGATCGGCGGCAAGCCAAGGCGCTTTACCCTTCATCAGGGTTAACCGCCCCTGCTCTAATGCCAACCCCAGATCACGACCGCTTGGCGGCTGACTGCCAAAGCGAGTCAACTCGGCCACCGGCTCGCTGGGAAACGTCATTGGGTCATCGGCATTGACGACAGCATGCTGCGCACCGCGGAAAATGGCTTGCTTGGCACGACGATAGCCTTGCATGTCGCCATGTCGATCCAGATGATCTTCCGATAAGTTTAAAAAGGCGGCCACCGCCGCGCCAAGGCGGGGGGTGGTTTCGAGCTGGAAACTGGAAAGTTCGAGGATGAATAGCTCAGCGTCAGGCTGTTGCTCCAATAGATCCAGTGCCGGGGTGCCGAGATTTCCACCCACAGCGGCCTTGACACCTGACGCCTGGGCCATCTGCCCGAGCAGGGTCGTCACGCTTGATTTGGCATTCGAGCCGGTAATCGCGGCAATGGGCGCGGACGCCGCACGCACAAACAGGGCCATTTCGCCGACCAGCCGGGGGTCGCCAGTGCGGGGGTTCATTTGCGCCGCCAACGGCGCTAACGTTGGATGCTGGGGGTCGACACCCGGGCTCACCACGACCTCTTCCACCACTGCAATATCCAGAGCCTCGAGGGGGCCGCAATGAACGCTAACGTCGGGATGGGCACGGTAGAACGCAGCCATGTCGGGCGGTTCCTCACGGGTATCCGCCACCATGAAGGGCACGCCCTGTCGCGCCAAATGACGGCATATCGCCCGCCCCGAGAGTCCCAGCCCCACGACGAGCGTTATTCCTGGTGGAACGTGAACCATCCCGGCTCCCTCATACCGACCCATGTCGGGCCCGGTCGCATTGAAAATGAAAAAACTTAACGAACTTTAAGCGTGGCCAGCCCCAGCAGCACCAGCACCACGGTAATGATCCAGAAGCGCACGATCACCCGGGGTTCTGGCCAGCCTTTCAACTCATAGTGGTGATGCAAAGGCGCCATTCGGAATATCCGGCGCCCAGTGAGCTTGTAAGAGCCCACCTGCAGAATGACCGAGACGGTCTCAAGCACGAAAATACCGCCCATAATGAACAACACGATTTCCTGGCGGACAATAACGGCCACGACGCCAAGCGCAGCGCCCAGAGCAAGCGCTCCCACGTCGCCCATAAAGACTTGTGCAGGGTAGGTATTGAACCAAAGAAACCCAAGCCCGGCGCCCGCTATCGTTGCGCAAAAAACGGCCAGTTCACCGGTACCCAGGATAAACGGGATATGCAGGTAGTCAGCGAAAAGCGCGTTGCCGCTGGCATAGGCAAAAATCGCCAGCCCCATCGCCACCAGCACCGTCGGCATGATGGCCAAGCCATCCAGACCATCGGTCAGGTTGACGGCATTGGAGCTACCGACAATCACCAGATAGGTTAACAGGATATAAAAAATGCCCAGAGGAATCGCAACGTCTTTGAGCGTCGGTATCAGCAGGCTGGTTTCCACTGCCGAGGCCGCTGTAAAGTAAAGAATCAGTGCCGCACTCAAGCCCACCACCGATTGCCAGAAATACTTCCAGCGCGCCGGTAACCCCCGGGGATTTTTCTCGACCACCTTGCGGTAATCATCTATCCAGCCAATCGCGCCAAAACCCAGCGTCACCCCTAGCACGACCCATACGTAGTGATTGGTCAGATCCCCCCACATCAAGGTGCTGATCGCCATGGCCATCAGAATCATTGCCCCACCCATGGTCGGCGTACCGGCCTTTGAGAGGTGTGATTGCGGACCGTCATCACGCACGGCCTGGCCAATTTGCCCCTCGACCAGCCGCCTTATCACCCAGGGCCCCAGCCATAGGCACAGAAACAGCGCTGTCAGGGCGGCTAAAATCACCCGCAAGGTTAAATAGTTGAAAACCTGGAAGGCAGATTGATACTGCGACAGAAAATTCGCCAAGTGAAGTAACATGAACGGCGTTTACCTTATCTCATCCGTGCGCAGGGCGGTGACAATTCGTTCCATGCCTGCGCTGCGCGACCCTTTTACCAACAAGCTGGCATTGGGCGGCAACGTATTGTGAAGATGACGCACAAGCGTCGCGTGATCATTAAAATGCAACCCACCATCAAAGGCATCGCTGGCCGGCTTGGCGGCTTCCCCCAGCGTTAACAGCAGATCGACCCCCAACTGCGCCGCATATCGGCCGATATCCGCGTGCAAAGCGCTGGAATCACTACCCAGCTCCCCCATTGCCCCCAAGGCACACCAGCGCGGCCCCGGCAGGCTCATCAACGTCTCCAGCGCGGCTTTCACCGCGCCAGGATTGGCGTTGTAGCTATCATCAAGCAGGCTTACACCGCGCAACCCGGGTAGCACACCAAGCCGGTTGGGGAGTGCAGACAGGCGCGCCAGGCGCTCGATCACCTGCGCTGGCGGCACCCCCAGAGAGAGCGCCGCCGCCGCCGCCGCGAGCGCATTACTCACATTATGCTTGCCCAGCAGCGGTAACTGTACCCGCCCAAGGGATCGCCCTTGATAGTTAAGCGTGAAAGCATAACGCCCTTGGGAGTCACAGGAAAGCGCTTCGGCCCAGATATCCGCCGGTGCCTTGATGCTGAAGCTGATCACATGACGCGGCGCAGCACAGGCTGCCCAGTAGGCAAAATAATGATCGTCGCGATTTAAAACCGCCACGCCATCGTCCGCCAAACCGCTCAGCACTTCCCCCTTGGCCTGGGCAATTTGCCCCATCCCGCCAAACTCGCCGACATGGGCACCGGTCACATTGGTAATCACGGCGACCTGAGGCCGAGCCAGACGCGTCGTCCAGGCAATTTCCCCCAGGTGATTGGCCCCCAACTCAACCACCGCCACCTGATGGTCCGGCGTCAACGCCAGCAAGGTCAATGGCGCCCCAATGTCATTATTGAGGTTTCCCTGGGTGGAATGAACCGCGCCCAGCGGTGCCAGCAAGGCGGCCGTCATGTCTTTCACCGTGGTTTTGCCACTGTTGCCGGTCACCGCGACCAGCGGGCCCTGCCAGTCTTCGCGCACGGCGGCAGACATCAACCCCAATCCCAGACGGGTATCAGGACATACCAACTGTGGCAGCGAGCTATTCACAGGCGCCTCCACCAGCGCCGCCACCGCGCCCGCCTGCTGCGCCTCGGCCAATAGATCATGACCGTCAAACCGCGGCCCCTTGAGGGCGACAAACAGGCCTCCCGCCACCATCTTGCGCGTGTCGGTGACGACAGTGCTGATGGGCATGTCCGCCAAGGATGGCGGCGCTTCAACGGCGAGCGCCGCCGCTACGCCACCGAGCGTCCAGTTCATCTAGAGCGCCTCCCGAGCGGCCAGCGCGGACTGCACGGCCTCACCATCATGGTAGGGATAGCGCACCCCCTTGATTTCCTGATAGGGCTCATGACCTTTACCCGCCACCAGAATGACATCGTCAGGGTTGGCGTGACGGACCGCATACGCAATCGCCTCGCCTCGCTCGGCTATTTCCAGCGGCTTAGCCTTCTGACTGAAGCCTGCCAGAATATCAGCGCGTATGCTTTCGGCAGACTCCCCCCGGGGATTATCATCCGTCACGATCACGCCATCCGCATGCGCTTCTGCTACACGCGCCATTTCGGCGCGCTTGCCGGTATCACGTTCACCGCCACAGCCGAACACGCACCATAATTTGCCCGCATGCCCATCAAGGGCGCGCAGTGCGTTATCGAGCGCATCCGGCGTGTGGGCATAATCGATCACTACGCTGGGGGCGCCCGCCTGACGGTAGCATTCCATGCGCCCCGGCACCGGGTGAAGCGATTCTGCCGCTTTGAACAGTGAATCCAATGGTTCGCCCAAGCCATATAGCGTTGCCATGGCCAGCAAGACGTTATCCAGGTTAAAGCGCCCCATCAGCGACAGCGACAGCGTTTTTTCACCATCGGGCGTAGCGATCAGTGCCTGCTGGCCTTCACTATGAGGGTTCCAGCCCACCACGCGTAGCGTGACGGCCTCTTCGGTGCCTGTCGCCAGGACGCGCACATGGCTATCGCAGCCCGCCAACATCAGACGCACGAGCGGGTCATCACCGTTCATCACGGCAAGGGCAAGCTCAGTACGCCGGAATAACTTGGCCTTGGCAGCCGCATAGGCAGCCATGCTGCCATGATAATCCAGATGATCACGGCTCAAATTGGTAAACACAGCGGTCGTGATATCAACGCTATCCAGCCGGGATTGATCAAGGGCATGGGATGACACTTCCAGCGCCACACGCTTGACACCCTGACGAGCCAGCCCGCCCAGCGCCGCATGCATGGCAAGGGCGCCCGGCGTCGTAAGCCCGTTATCGCTCAGCGCGCCCAAGCGGCCTACGCCCAGGGTACCGATGACACCAGCCGGTGTCCCGAGTGCATCGCTCAACGCGGCAATGTAGTGCGTCACGGAGCTTTTGCCATTGGTTCCCGTGACACCGATGACCTCAGGCCCTTCAGGCAGTTGAAACAGCGCGCGCCCAAGCTCCCCGAGCCGCCGTGTCAAATAAGGTAACTGCAGGACACGGCCATCGAGGGTAATATCACCATGGCTGGCATGGGCAAGCACCAGGCCCGCACCTGCCTCAAGGGCGCTATCAATAAAATCGCGACCGTCTAGCTGGCCGCCTGGAACGGCCACAAAAATATCGCCAGGGGCGATCTGGCGAGAATCGTTGGTGATGTTGATATTGTCGGACAACGATGGCAGCGATGCGGGCAACCCACCGGCTGGCCACACCTTGGCGAGCGCTTGTATCACCTCATTCGGGCTAAGCGTCATGCAATCTCCTTCCCACTATTCCGCCTCTCGATCAGGAGGCACGTCCAATAACCTTAGCGCATTACCTGTCACACTTGAGAATACCGGCGCCGCCACGGCGCCTCCGTAGAATTCGCCTGCCTTGGGATGGTCGATCATGACCACCGTCACGATGCGCGGGTCCGAGATCGGGGCAATCCCGGCAAAGACGCTGCGGTAGGCGTCTTTTGCATATCCCCCCTGGCTGGATTTACGGACCGTCCCGGTCTTGCCGCCTACACGATAACCTTCAACCCGCGCTCGCCGACCTCCCGTATAAGCGGCTACCGAGCTTTCCAGAATATCCAGCAAGTCGTTCGCAACCCCGGGCTCTATTGCGGGAATGCCTTGGGGCGACTCGGAAAGACGCAGCAACGAGGGCGGCAAACGCTTGCCGTCATTGGCAAGCGCCGTATAAGCACTCGCCAGCTGAACGGCTGAAACCGAGAGGCCGTAGCCATAAGAGAGCGCCGCCCTTTCACTGCGCGACCAGTTAACATGGGTCGGCAGACTGCCAGTCGCCTCACCAGGGAAACCGGTACCGGGCGCTTGCCCCAGGCCCAGTTGGTTATATTTCTCCCAGATGGCCGTATCACTCAACTGCAGCGCCAACCGCGACATACCAATGTTGGAGGATTTCTCAAGGATACCGGCCAGGTCCAGCTCACCGTAATTGCGAAAGTCACGTATCGTGTATTCGTCTACCCGCATCCAGCCAGGCGAGGTATCCACAACGGTGTCACGATTAAAATCTTCATTCTCCAGCACCGCCGACATCGCCAGCGGTTTCATCACCGAGCCAGGCTCGAAAACATCGACCAGCGCCTGGTTACGCAGCCCGCGAGGGTCTAGCCCTGCCCGGTTGTTCGGGTTATAGGAAGGCAGATTGGCCATGGCCAGCACTTCGCCGCTGCGGGCATCCATCATGACCAGGACACCGCCATCCGCCTTGTTTTCAACGACCGCTGAGCGGAGCTCACGGTAGGCCATGTACTGCAAACGCTGATCAATTGAGAGGGTCAAGTCGCCGCCCGGCTGAGCTTCACGGATAACATCCAGCTCCCTGACCAATCGACCACGTCGATCCTTGATAATGCGCCGCTGCCCCGGACGACCGGCCAGATGAGACTGGTAGGCAAGCTCGAGCCCTTCCTGCCCGACATCATCAACGTTGGTCACGCCAAGCAGTTGTGCCGCGACTTCCCCCGCAGGGTAATAGCGCTTGTATTCACGCTGGGGGTAGACCCCAGGCGTGCGCAAATCGAGGATACGCTGGGCGGCTTCAGGCGTCATTTGGCGCCGCAGATACATGAACTCATGGTCGCTGTAGCGCGCCACTCGGGCTTCAAACGACTCCAGCGACATACCCAATGCCTGCGCCAGGACGATACGCTGAATCGCATCCTCGGGGAGTTCCTGGGGGTTCGCCCAAAGCGTTACTACTGGCGTAGAGATCGCCAGCGGCTCGCCATTTCGGTCAGTAATCATTCCCCGGTGGGCGGGGATGACCTCATTGCGCAACGTACGCGCATCCCCCTGGCTTTGCAGAAAAGGACGGTCGATCACCTGCAGCAAGGTGATCCGCCCTATCAGGATCGCGGACGCCAGGACAATAAGCAGCATGACAAAGAAAAACCGCCCCCCCGGTAGCGGAGGGGCGACAGGCGCTTGGCGTGAACTGACGCCCCGGCGCTGAGTGCTCATGGGCGAATTACCTCAACGTCGTCAACATCGGGAATGCGCATCCCCAGACGCTGTGTGGCAATCTGCTCTATACGCGCAGGCGTTGACCACGCGCCTTCTTCCAACAGCAGTTGCCCCCATTCGGTGTTCAGCTGGCTCTGCTGTTGCTCTAGTTGCTGTAGCTCGGCGTACTGCCCCCGCGTCGCATGGGTTGTCGCGACGACGCCAAAAGCCGTTGCCAGGCAGGCTAAAAAAAGCAGGCTCAGTGCCACCGGCCAGGGCCGCAGGCGCAAAGGAAACGGCCATCCAGCCTGTAAAGAAGACCACCACCGATCAAGTTGCTCCAAGCTCATGCTGACATCCGTGATCACTGTCGTTTACGTGCGGCACGCATGACCGCACTACGGGCTCGCGGGTTATCGGCCACCTCGTCATCGCTTGGCCGTTTTCCTTTCCCCAGCGCCTCGAGACGACGATTCAACTGGTCATCACGAATCGGTACGCCCTTGGGTAGATGCGTATCGCCCCGCACATGGTGACGAATAAACCGCTTGACCCGGCGGTCCTCGAGCGAATGGAAGCTGATGACCACCAGATGGCCACCCGGCGCCAAGGCCTCGAGGGCAGCCTCAAGCGCCGCATCCAGCTGTTCCAACTCGCCGTTTAAGTAAATCCGCAACCCCTGAAAAGCTTTCGTGGCGGGATGACGGCCTTTTTCCCAGGCAGGATGGGCGGCTTTCAGCACGTCGGCCAAGTCCACCGTATGCGTAAAGGGCGCCTCGACACGCCGATTGACGACCGCTCGCGCGAGTCGTTTTCCAAAGCGTTCCTCACCATAGGTTTTGAATACGTGCGCGATGGTTGCTTCACTGGCGTGGGCAAGAAATGTCGCGGCACTTTCACCCTGGCTGGGATCCATGCGCATATCCAGCGGGCCATTGCGCATAAAGCTGAACCCCCGCTCAGGGTCATCAAGCTGTGGTGATGATACGCCAACATCAAGCAGAATCCCTGCAAGCTTGCCATGCACGCCCTGCTCGCGGGCAACGTCGGCAAGCCGGGCAAAGTCGCGCTGCACCATGGTAAATCGTGCGTCGGCAATATCCGACGCCGCCGTCACGGCCTGAGGATCCCGGTCGAGGGCAATCAAGCGCCCTGCCTCATTCAAGCGCGACAGGATGACCCGGGAATGGCCGCCACGGCCAAAGGTGCCGTCAAGGTATACGCCATCAGGTTGATGCACGAGGATATCGACGGCGCCGTCCAGTAGCACACTGGTGTGTTCGAATTGAGCGCTAGCCTGGTCAGATGACGGCATGGTAAAGCTCGCAGATAGTACAGCTCACAGACAGTACACTCACAGGGTAATGGGGGGCATGCCTTGGCATGCCCCGATGAATGGGGAGTCGGCCGATAAGCCGGGTTCTGTCGTGGACAGTCATTCCTCTAGGCGCTGTGTTACCACAGCGCTCAAGCAACCTACCCGGACCCAGCGCGGGCCACGCCATCGGGTCCCTATTTGGTCTTGCTCCGAGTGGGGTTTACCTTGCCACGCACTGTTGCCAGGCGCGCGGTGCGCTCTTACCGCACCCTTTCACCCTTACCGGCCCCGAAGGGCTTAGGCGGTCTACTCTCTGCTGCACTTTCCATCGGCTCACGCCGCCCAGGCGTTACCTGGCACTCTGCCCTATGGAGCCCGGACTTTCCTCCCCCAACACCTTTTTAGGGGTATCAGCGGCGACTGTCTGGCCAACTCCGGCGGCAAGCATACCAGCGCCCAACGTTCGCCTCAATGCTCGCCTTTCATGCCTTGCAAGCGGGCATACCAGGTTTGCTTACGACCGCCGAACAGCCGGGCGGCAACGCTTGCCGCCTGCTTGACACCAACCCCTTCTCCAAGCAACGCCTCAAGCAGGGTGTCGGCGTCAATCGCCTGCTGCTCACTTTGCGCTACCGGCGGCGCACCCGCGACGATCACCACAAACTCACCACGCGCCTGATTGGGGTCGTTGGACAACTGCGCCAGTAACGCCGCCGGCGTACCGTGAAGAAATGTCTCGAAGGTTTTGGTCAACTCGCGAGCCAAGACAACCTCGCGGCCTTTCAACTGTTCATGCAAGGCTTCCAGGGTATGCACGATACGGTGCGGGGATTCGTAAAATACCAGCGTCTCCTCGCGCACCTTCCAGGCCTCCAGTGCTTGCCGTCTCGCGCCGGGCTTGGCCGGTAGAAACCCACCAAACACAAATCGATCGGTAGGCAAGCCAGCCGCAGACAACGCGGTAATCAGTGCGCAGGGGCCAGGTATCGGCACGACATGGCGGTTGCGAGCGCGAAGCTCGCGCACCAACACGAACCCCGGGTCGCTGATCAGTGGCGTCCCGGCGTCGCTGATCAAGGCAATATCCTCCCCCGCTTCAAGATAGCGATCCAGGCTCTCGACCCGCCGCTCCTCGTTGTGTTCGTGCAACGATATCATCGGCTTATTCAAGCCCAGATGCGACAACAAGCGGGCGCTGTGACGGGTATCCTCAGCGGCAACGCGTGTCACTTCACCCAGCAGTCGCACAGCGCGGGCAGAAAGATCATCCAAATTCCCAATCGGCGTGGCGACCACGTACAATGTACCCGGTGGTGTGTGTGTCATCATGACTCCCAATTCGTCAATGGCTTGCCCCTCGGTACGCTATGCTTGTGCAATAGTCGCCAAATCGTTGACAAGCAGCGACGGCGCAAATGGAAACTAAGGAAGGATACATGAAACAGTCATTACGTGGCTTTCTTGCCGCTACGCTCATGGCGCTTTTCGTTGCGGGTTGTGCGATGCAACCCCCAAGCGTCGTTGACCGAGTACCCGACGAGGATCCCGGCCGCCTGCTTAGCCAAGCGCAAGAACAGGCCCCGGGAGAAGCCGCCAGAACTCGCCTCGAGGCGGCCAATATTTTTGCCCGCCAGGGCCAACGCGAAGACGCCTTTGAGGCGGCTGGCGCCATTGACGAGCAAGCGCTCTCCGAAGCCAACCGGGTTCGCTGGGCTCTACTCTTTTCCGAGCTGGCCCGCGCACTTAATGAACCTGACAGTGTTTTGCGCGCCACCCAAGTGCTTGATGACGAGCTGCCGATGCAGGCCGAGCAGCAGCGTACGCTTGAAGACCGTCAGCGCTGGGCACGCGAAGCGCTCGACAAACCCGACCCCGAACGCTTTGCACTACCAGAACTGGAAGGTGAAACGATCAATCGCATCCTCGTGGCACTTCCCGAATCCGGCGCGCTCAGCAGTGTCGCCGAGACCATTGCCTCCGCTATGCGTCGCCATCACGACATCCAGGGCGACGACGTACAGCTGAGCTTTCTGGATGCTTCTCAGTACTCGCTCAACGAGCTTTATGACCGCGCCCAACAGATGAACACCCAGGTGATGATTGGACCGCTGGACAAGGAGCAGGTCACTCAGCTTGAACAGCGCGACAGCGTTCCCGTGCCGACATTGGCGCTCAACTACGGTAGCGGCGAGCGAAATCAAGCCAAGCGGCTTTTCCAATACGGTCTCTCGGCTGAAGACGAAGCGCGTCAAGCCGCACGCCGCGCCTGGCAGGATGGCCACCGCCAAATGGCACTTATGGTACCCGATAACAACTGGGGGCAGCGTGTCGGTGAAGCTTTCTGGAACGAGTGGCATCGTCAGGGAGGCGAGATCAGCAACGCCGTGCGCTATAACCCAGACAACCCGGTATCTGATGCGGTAAAGACGGCTTTGAACGTTCGCGGTGAGCGCGCCCAGTTGAATGAGATTGATGCCCTTTTCCTGCTCGCGCTACCTGACTATGCTCGCCAGGTGCCGCCCACCATGGATTACTATTACGCGCCCGACCTTCCCATCTATGCGACGTCCCACCTTCACGAAGGACGGGGTCAGACGCGCCTTGATCAGGACCTCAATGACGTCATGTTCATGGACATCCCCTGGCAAATTCCCGATGCCGCCGTGGGTGGTGAAGAAGTGCTGCCCTTCTACGACAGCTACCAGCGGCTAAGAGAAGAGCCCGACGCCTCGATGTTCCGCTTAATGGCCATGGGTGTCGATGCCTATGAGATTGCCACTCGCCTTTCTGATTTTTCTGCACTGGAAGGCTTCGATGGCAGCACCGGCAAGCTGTTTCTCACCGCCGACGGCAGGATTTATCGCGAGCTACCCTGGGCCAAGTTCCAGAACGGCACACCTGCACCGATTTTAATCCCCGGCTTGATGAGCAGTGAAGAAGACAACGACGAACGCGATGACGACTAGCTCAAAGACGGCGCGAGCGCGCGGGCAGGCCATTGAGCAGCTGGCAGCTCAATGGCTGGAGCAGCAAGGGTTACGTTTAATTGCCAGTAATCACCATGTTAAAGGCGGTGAGCTTGACCTGATCATGCAAGATGCGGATATTCTGGTCTTCGTAGAGGTCAAACATCGCAAATCGAGCCGCTACGGGCATCCTCTCGAGTCCGTAACCGCTCAAAAACGGCAGCGGCTTATCCGGGCCGCACGCCTTTATCTGGCCTCGAAACGATACCCGTCAGCGTGTCGTTTTGACGTTATCGCCATGACCGGCACACCCCCTCAGATGGAAGTCGAGTGGGTAAAAGCCGCTTTTGACGCCTTTTGAATTGACAACCAGGAAGCCCTAATGGACTTTCAACCACGCATACTGGACCACTTCAACGCCAGCATTGATACCAAAACCTACGCCAGCGAGGTGCTGCCGCCTTTTATCGAGGTCGCCAGTCAGATGATGGTGCAATGCCTGGTAAGCGAAGGCAAAATTCTCGCCTGTGGAAACGGCGGCAGCGCGGGGGATAGCCAACATTTTTCGTCGGAGCTGCTTAACCGCTTTGAGCGCGAGCGGCCGAGCTTACCAGCGCTGGCGTTAACCACGGATACCTCCACGCTAACCTCGATCGCCAATGACTACACGTACAACGAAGTGTTCTCTAAACAAATCAGGGCGCTAGGTCAGCCAGGCGACATACTTCTGGCCATTTCAACCAGCGGCAACTCGGCTAATATTGTGCAGGCCATACAAGCCGCTCACGACCGGGACATGACGGTCGTGGCGTTAACCGGTCGAGATGGCGGTGACATGGCATCGCTACTGGGTCAGGATGACTGCGAAATTCGTGTGCCCGCCACCTCCACGGCACGCATCCAGGAAGTGCACTTGTTGGTCATCCACTGCCTTTGTGACTTGATCGATGAGCAACTCTTCGGCGGCTAAGCAGCCCTGCCGATAATGAAAAGGAACCTATCAATGACTTCAAAACTCTCAGCCTCGCGTTTTTCCCGTTTGCTAATGGCGGCCACCCTGGGGGCCAGTATTCTGCTCGCAGGTTGCGCGACCAATACCGCTGTCGATGCTTCAAACTACGGTCAACGCGGCGAAGACGTGGCTGCCATTGATCAAACGATTGAACGAGAAGTCGGGCGTGCGCTGGATCGAGCTGACGGGCGGCTGGGTGACGCTCGCATTCGCCCCCACAGCTTTAATGGCGTCGTTCTGTTGGTGGGCCAAGTGCCCAGCGAAGAACTGCGCGAGATGGCTGAAAACGTCACCGCTGACATACGTGGCGTCAATGACGTACACAACGAGCTGACGGTATCGGCCCGCTTACCCAGCACTCAGCGCTTGACCGATACCTGGTTAACCAGCAACGTCATCGCTCAGTTGGCGACCAATGACCGAATTGACTCTTCAAAACTCAAGGTCACGACCGAAAATGCCAGCGTTTACATCATGGGCATGGTGTCGCGTGAAGAAGCGGATCGCATTGTCAACACGGCTTCCAACGTGGCAGGCATCCAGCGGATTGTAAAAGTCTTCGAGTACATCGACTAAATCGACCCCCAAGGCAACCAAAAAAAAAGCCTCGCTGTTCAAAACAGCGAGGCTTTTTTGTTTAGGAACGCTTCAGAAGGAAACTGTCGTGTTACTTCACCACCCGCAGCGATGGTTTTTTCTTGCTGGGCTTATCCTTTGATTCACTGCCTGATTCCGACGTTTTCGTTGACGTTTCCTCAGATGCGGAATCCGCTTCAACGGTTGATTCCGTCGCAGCCAGCGTTGGCTTACTTGGCGAAGACGCTTCATCAGCCGCTTCTTCTTCGCCCTCGAGCGGGGTTAATTCCGGCTCGTGGCCGAACACCATACCAGCGCCGTTTTCCCGGGCATAAATCGCGATGAGTGCTGGCGTTGGAATCATCACCTGCATGGGCTGCCCGCCAAAGCGCGCGTTAAAACCGATGGCCTGGTTTTCCATAAACAGGTCGCGAACCGCTGTAGGCGCAACATTGAGTACGATTTGGCCGTTTTGCACGAATTGACGCGGCACTTCAACACCGGGCTGCGTGGCATCCACGACCAGGTGCGGCGTGAGCTCGTTGTCCAGCAACCACTCGTAAAGCGCTCGGGCAATATAAGGACGGCTCGATTTCATCTCCTATCGCTCCTACCAGAGAGAAGGCCCCGCCAGGCGAGGCCTGAGTGGGTTCAGGCACGCATCTCTTTTTCGCGCTCGTTCAACGCGGCTTTAAATGCGTCTCGCTCAAACACCCGCGACATATAGCTCATCAGCGGCTTTACCTGTTTTTCCGGCAGCTCGATGTTCAGTGCCGGCAAACGCCATAGGATCGGCGCCAGGCAACAGTCCACCAAGGTGAACTCGTCGCTCATGAAGTACGGCATGTCTTCAAAAATAGGCGAAATACCGACAAGACTTTCGCGCAGCTCTTTACGTGCTTTCTCTGCTTCTTTTTTCCCACCGCTGGTGATTTGCTCGACCAACGGGCACCACTCGCGTTCGATACGATGCATCCAGAGACGGCTCTGCGCACGCGCCACAGGATAGACAGGCAATAGTGGCGGATGCGGAAAACGCTCATCCAGATATTCCATCATGACCTTCGACTCGTAAAGCACCAGATCACGATCCAGCAGCGTAGGCACACTGTTGTACGGATTCAAGTCGGCGAGCTCGTCAGGGACATTCTCGTCGGAGACATCGACGACGTCGACAGCCACCCCCTTCTCAGCCAGTACAATGCGGACACGATGACTGAAATGATCATCATTACCTGAATAAAAAATCATCGACGACCGTTTGGCCACAACTCCCATGAAACCATCCTCGCAACGAATCAATCTTGAATAATAACACGTCCACCCCACCCTTGGGGAAGGCAACGCCATGCTTTACGTTAAAGGCTAACACGCAAAGGGCGCGCGACTCAGCCGCACGCCCTGAAATGCCCTGCATCAGCGCCTTCAGTGAATATCGCGCCAATACTCACGCTTGAGAAGATAGGCAATCACGCCAAAGACAAACAAAAAGATGAGCACCTTCGGCGCTAACGCCTGGGCCTGAAGCTTTGAAGGCTCGCCCACATAGGCAAGAAAGTTTGTGAGGTCATAAACCGCCTCTTCAAACTCCTCTGGCGAGAGTTCACCCTGGCGAGTAACTTCCAATGTATCACAGTCAGCCTCGCCGTCGGAGGCACTCTCTGATGCATCTGCCTCAGGACATACCTTTTCCTGTACCCCCTGAAGCGGTTCCAGCACATTGGGCATGGCGACCAGCTCGAACACTGCATTATTGACCCCGGTGGGACGGCTCGGGTCTTGATAAAAACTGAGCAGGTAGGAATACAGCCAATCAGTGCCATGCAGCCTGGCTGACAGCGTCAGGTCAGGAGGCGGCGCACCAAACCAGGTCTCACCGTCGTCTTCGTTCATTGACGTTTGCATTTGATCGTTGAACGCCATTTCGGAGGAAAAGATGACATTGTCCTCAATAATGTCCCGCGGAATATCCAAATCCTCGGCAGCGCGGGAAAAACGCTGATACTCAAGCGAGTGGCAGCCCATACAATAGTTAACGTAGAGCTTCATGCCATTTTGCAACGACGCCTGATCCCGGAGATCCGGCTCCATGGAATGCGCAACACCTGCGCCACCGGCAGCCATTGTGGTCATTGGCACCAGCATAGCGATGAGCGCGATCAGTTGTTTTTTCATTAGCCAGTCACCCTTTCCGGAACGGGTTTTGTTCTTTCCAACCGTGTATAGATCGGCATCAACAGGAAATAAGCGAAATAGATCGCCGTGCAGACTTGGGCCAACAGTGTCCGCCCTCCTGTTGAAGGCATCACACCCAGTACCCCAAGCGTTACAAAGCTTGCCGCAAACAGCGCTAACATCAGCTTGGATATCCAGCCTTTATAGCGGATCGAGCGCACAGGGCTACGATCCAGCCATGGCAGGACGAACATGACGGCAATCGCGCCCCCCATGCACATCACTCCCAGGAACTTCGCCTCCAAACCGAAAATCGAGAAGGTAATGGCACGCAAAATCGCGTAAAACGGCGTGAAATACCATACGGGCGCAATATGGTCGGGGGTCTGTAACGGATTGGCCGGTTCAAAGTTGGGCGTTTCGATAAAATACCCGCCCCCTTCCGGGAAATAGAACACCACAATGCAGAACACAAACAGGAAAACAGCAACCCCCACCAGATCCTTAACCGTGTAATAAGGATGAAAAGGGATGCCATCCCGCGGATTACCGGCTTCATCTTTTTTCTGCTTGATATCGATACCGTCGGGATTGTTGGAGCCCACCTCGTGGAGCGCCACAATATGCAGCACTACCAACGCGAGAATCACAATCGGCAAGGCCACCACATGCAAGGCAAAAAAGCGATTCAGCGTGATGCCTGAAATCAGATAATCGCCGCGCACCCACTGCGCCAGATCCGGCCCAATAAAGGGAATGGCAGAGAACAGTGAAATAATCACCTGCGCACCCCAGTAAGACATTTGCCCCCAAGGCAGCAGATACCCCATGAACGCCTCGGCCATCAGGGTTAAATAAATGGCCATGCCGAAAATCCACACCAGTTCTCGGGGTGCTTTGTAAGAGCCATACAGCAATCCCCGAAACATATGCAGATAGATGACCACAAAGAAAGCTGACGCTCCTGTGGTGTGCATATAGCGGATCAGCCAGCCCCATTCCACATCGCGCATGATGTATTCGATGGAGTCAAAGGCGCCTTCAGCACTGGGATTGAAGCTCATGGTGAGCCAGATGCCGGTCAGAATCTGGTTGACGAGAACCAACAGCGCGAGGGAGCCGAAAAAATACCAGAAATTAAAATTCTTCGGCGCGTAGTAGTGCGACAGATGATCCTGAAAGAGCTGCGTTGCCGGAAAGCGGGCATCAATCCAGCGCATCAGGCCCCGGGGAGCCCTGGTTTTATTTGAATTACCCATCAGGCCGTCTCCTCATCTTCACCGACAACAATGATGTTATCGCCCTCGAAACGATAGGGGGGCACTTCCAGATTGGTAGGCGCCGGTACATTGCTGAACACACGTCCTGCCAAATCAAACCGTGAGCCATGACAGGGACAGAAGAAGCCGCCGGGCCAGTCGTCGACACCAACGCCCGTTGCATCCGGTTCGGGACGGTAAACTGGCGAACACCCAAGGTGTGTGCAGATACCGATCAGGACACCGATTTCCGGCCGTATGGAGCGCATTTGACCGGCGCTATAGGAAGGCTGAAGAGACGCCTGGGAATCCGGGTCGGCGAGACGGCCAGCGGCCAAGGATTCCGTGCGCTCGATCATCTCGGGCGTTCGGTTGATAATCCAGACGGGGCGCCCTCTCCACTCGACCGTCATACGCTGTCCAGGCGCCAGCTTCGAAACATCGGCCTTAACAGGCGCCCCCGCTGCCCGGGCTCTGGCACTCGGCTGCCAAGCCGACACGAACGGGACTGCAACCCCAACCACTCCGACTGCGCCGACAACCGTCGTCGCGCCTACAAGGAAACGCCGCCGCCCCTTGTTAACGCCGTTATTTGCCATATCCGGCCCCCACTCTTCCCTCACGCAGCGCGTTCACCTGGCAAGGATGACTGTTGTTATTTAATGTCTATGTATAAAGTAGTTTAACCAGCGCACAGTTCGCCAGGCTCGCGTAATCAACGCGGGTATTTGTTACAGCAAAAAAAAAGCCCAGACCAATGGCCTGGGCTTTTTCCACAGTGTTTGAGCGTCGATTAACGCTTGGAGAACTGCGGACGACGACGTGCTTTACGCAGGCCGACTTTCTTACGCTCTACCTGACGTGCATCGCGCGTTACATAACCCGCGGCGCGCAGCGCAGGGCGCAGGTCTTCGTTATAGTTCATCAGCGCACGGGTAATACCGTGGCGAATGGCACCGGCTTGCGCTGAACCACCGCCGCCTTCAACCGTGACGTAGACGTCGAACTGGTTGAGGGTTTCGGTCAGCTCCAGCGGCTGGCGAACAACCATACGACCGGTTACACGACCGAAGTAGTTGTCGAGCTCACGGTTGTTGACGGTAATTTTGCCGGAACCCGGCTTCATAAAGACGCGGGCGGTGGAAGTCTTGCGGCGCCCGGTACCGTAATACTGCTGTGTCATGGCGGAGATTTCCTCAGATGTTCAGTTCAAGCGGCTGTTGGGCAGCATGCGGATGCTCGGCACCAGCGTACACTTTAAGCTTGGTGTACATGGCACGGCCAAGCGGGCCTTTGGGCAGCATGCCCTTCACGGCAGACTCAATAACACGCTCGGGCGCATGGTCGATCATTTTATCGAACGTCATAGAGCGTAGACCGCCCGGGTAACCGGTATGGCGGTAATAGGTCTTGGCCTTTGCCTTGTTGCCGGTCACTTGGACTTTTTCAGCGTTGATCACCACGATGTAATCGCCGGTATCAACGTGAGGGGTAAATTCGGGCTTATGCTTACCGCGCAAGCGGCGAGCAATTTCGGTAGCCAGACGGCCTAGCGTCTTGTCCGTTGCGTCGACAACGTACCAATCGCGCTGGACGGACTGCGGCTTAGCACTGAACGTCTTCATGGATGAAATCACCAGTTAAAATGTGTTGGGTACGACACACCGCTATGCGGCGTTGCACCATCCCTATTTTTTTTGGTTGCAGGTTTTAAACCCACAACATGTAGCGAGGCGGCATTCTACAGCAAGCCATCCGCCAAGTTAAGCCTTTCTGAGTAATCACCGGCACTTTTCCGGATTTCTCTTTTTTATGCGGTCGGGGTTTATACACCAGGCGGTATACGACCAAGTTTTATGCGGCTAGGGCTTGTGCGGCAGTGCCAAATAATCATGGGACTGCATTTCCTGTAGCCGAGAGAGCGTTCGCTGGTATTCAAACGTCAGCTTGCCATCGCGATAGAGCGATTCCACCGGCACTTCTGCCGACATCAACACCTTGACGCCCCGGTCATAGAACTCATCCACCATGTTGATGAAGCGCCTTGCCTGATCGTCGTCAGCACCCCGCATGGCCGGGACATTAGAAACGATAATCGTGTGAAATTCCCGCGCCAGTTCAATATAGTCGTTTTGACTGCGCGGGCCATCGCAAAGCTCAGCAAATTCAAACCAGGCGATGTCGTCGTGAAGTCGGCGTGTCGTCAACACACGCTGATTAATCTCAAGCGGGGCACCTTCCTCTCCAGCATGCCCGGCGATTTCCCGGAAACTGCGCGCCAGCTCTCTTTCAGCGGCATCGTCCAGCGGCGAGTGAAAGATTTCTGCCCGCTCCAGGGCGCGCAGACGATAATCGACACCCGAGTCGACATTCACCACCTGGCAGTGGCGATTGAGCAAATCGATAGCGGGCAGGAACCGCGCGCGCTGAAGACCATCTTTATACAGATCGTCAGGCAAGATATTCGACGTTGCCACGAGGACGACACCTCTCTCGAAGAGGGCCTCGAGCAGATTCGCCAGTATCATGGCGTCGGTAATGTCCTTGACGAAGAACTCATCAAAGCAAATCACCCGCGCTTCACTGGCAAACTTGCTCGCCACCAATGTCAGCGGGTTCTTTTCCCCTTTGTAATGAGTAAGTTCGTTATGCACACGCTGCATGAAGCGATGGAAGTGGGTGCGCATTTTATCGGCAAACGGCAGCGATTCGTAGAAAGTATCTACCAGATACGTCTTGCCGCGACCCACACCCCCCCAGAAATAAAGCCCCTGGACGCTCGGCGTTACAGGTTCTTGTTGTGTAGACGATTTTTTGCCTATCAACCCCGCCATCCTGGCTTTCAGGCCTTTATTGGCCAGGACCGCTTTCGGCACCGTCGTCGGGGTTGACAGCAATGCATCGTACAAACGCTGCAGATGTGCCACTGCCGCTTCCTGGGCCGGGTCGTACTCAAAACCCTCTCGCTTAAGATCTGCACGATAACGCCCCATCGGCGTCGCCGCATTCGGCGTTGGCCCACCACCGTCCGACGTTGCCCTCATCGTTTAACTCTCCCGTTATTTCCGCCAAGCGTTACTGGAAACCACCACACAACATGAATAAAGGCAATAAGTATACGTGGTTAGGCTTACCAACGCATGAGCATTGACCCAACCATCATCAAGGCGCCTATAATAGCAACCGACTGTTTCATGCGCTGTATCCCCAGCAGCGACAGGTATCAAGGGAGATAAATGTGGAAAGCGAGCCATTAACCTATGCAGCCATAGGCCTTGTGATCGGCTTGATAATCGGCGCAGGATGCTACCGGTTACTGAGCAAAAGCCAGCGTCAGCTTGCTTCACTTCGCCAAACACTATTGGAGCGCGAACATCAGGTTGCGTCACTCAAGAATGGCGTCAGCCATCAACTGTCCAGTGTACATGAGTCGCTAGCAACGATCCGGCAGGAAGCCGACGAACTGGAAAAGAAGCTGCAAGACGACGCTGGCCATTGGCAGCTAGACCAGCTAACACATCGCCCTGCCGAGCTGACTGACCTTCGCCCGGTGACCGAGCCAACGGATACTCTGAGCGCACCCGCAACGCCTCGGGACTACGCCGATGGCCAGAACGGCACGCTCTCCGAACATTTCGGCCTCAAAGAGAAAGACGCTCGCGACGACGCAGCAACACCGCCACGTTACTGAGCCTTCTTATCCGTCAGGGAATCGACCCTCGGCAGTATTGCCGAGGGTGAAAGAGATCAAGCGGGATTATCAATATCGACGAAACGGTGCGCCACACCGTATTCATCAGCCAACCACTCCCCTAATGCCTGAACGCCGTACCGTTCGGTAGCATGATGACCTGCCGCCAGATAATGAATCCCCATTTCTCTGGCAAGATGCGTCGTTCGCTCTGAAATTTCCCCGGAAACAAACGCCTGCGCCCCGCCTTCACAAGCAGCGCTAATCATGTCCTGCGCGCCCCCCGTGCACCAGGCGATACGCTCTATATCCCCCACACCCGGCGCTTCAATCAGCAGCGGCTCTCGCCGCAGGGTCTGGCTTATTTGCTCGGCAAGCGCGGTCGCGCTCAATGGCCTGGCAACGCGTCCTGACCAAAGCAGCCCCTCACCCAGCTCGCCATCCAGACAACCTTCGACTTTCCAGCCCAGTTGCCTGGCCAGCTCAGCGTTGTTGCCCATCTCGCTGTGCGCATCCAGAGGCAAGTGATAGGCCAGCAGGTTTATCCCGTGATCCAACAAGGTTTTGATTCGTCTCTGTTTCATGCCCGTAATGGCGACCGGTTCGTTCTTCCAGAAATAGCCATGGTGAACAATCAGCATATCGGCCTGCCAGTTTACTGCTTCGTCAAGCAGGGACTGGCAGGCGGTTACCCCAGTCATAACACGCGCCACTCGATCACGACCTGCCACCTGAAGGCCGTTAATCGTAAAGTCCTTAAACTGTGAAGCGCGAAGCTGATGGTCGCAGGCTGCTACTAATATATCGCGTTGAATCACCGTTGCTCCTAAGTATCTGCTGGCATCCATGAGATACAAGCCAATAAAATGTTACCCTATGCTCGATAGTGCCCAGTGTAAGACTGACGACGCGTCAGCGCTAATATCCACTCCTCGACGATCGCCAAAGGACCCCTCAATGAAACGCTTTGTGCTGCCTTACATATGGCCCATCATCACAGGCTTCTTGCTGGCAGCTGTCATCATGTTTGCGTTTCCTGAGCGCTTCCCGCTGCCCTTTCAGGCGTCGCCTTCCCAGGCCGAGGACCCACCTTCTCTGGTCACCACGGCAGATCAGGAGGCCGACCCGGACCGACCGGCACCTGAAGTCCGACAAGCGACGCCACTGAACCGCAACCAGGGCCCTGCCAGCTACGCCGATGCAGTCAATCAGGCGGCGCCTGCTGTGGTCAACATCTACTCGTCACGCATTGTCGAACGCGACGAGCACCCGCTGATGTCAGATCCCTTCTTTCAGCAATTTTTTAACGGCGATGACGCCACTACCCATCAACGCATGCTGTCGAGCCTGGGCTCGGGCGTCATCGTCAGTGACGAAGGCTATGTGCTTACCAATCATCATGTCATCAACGGTGCCGACGAAATTCAGGTAGCGCTGCGCGATGGACGCGAAGTGCTCGCCGAAGTGATTGGGACTGACCCGGAAAGCGACCTTGCGGTGCTTAAGATTGATCTGGAAAACCTGCCCGTTATTGAGCTGAGTAATTCAACAGATGTTGCGGTAGGCGATGTCGCCCTGGCTATCGGCAACCCCTTTGGCGTCGGCCAGACGGTGACGATGGGGATTATCAGCGCCACAGGGCGAAGCCATCTGGGCCTGAACGCCTACGAAGATTTCATTCAGACCGATGCAGCCATTAACCCGGGGAATTCGGGAGGGGCGCTGGTCAACCCCGAAGGCGCACTGGTGGGCATTAATACGGCCATCTTTTCACGCTCGGGGGGCTCTCAGGGTATCGGGTTTGCCATTCCTGCCAACCTTGCCCATAGCATTCTGGACGAGCTGGTGACCCAGGGCCGGGTCATCCGTGGCTGGCTGGGCATTGAGGCGCAGGCGCTATCCCGAGAGCTTGCCGCCTCTTTCGGCCTGCGTACGCCTCAGGGAGTGATCGTCGCAGGGGTCGTGGACGGTGGGCCTGCGGAGAAGGCCGGCCTGTTGCCAGGCGATGTCCTGCTATCCGTCGATGGTCAGCCTATCCTGGATGCGCGCGCCACTATGAGCGATATCGCCTCGATCAAGCCGGGTACTGAGCTGCCACTGACGATTGTCCGCAACGGCGAACGCATGGAAATGACGCTGAATGTGGGTGAGCGACCCATTCCCTCGACACTTCCAAGACCCGATGGAACCCGCCGAAGTGGCAATAATGAAGGCGACTCAAGCCAGCCCTGACGGGCTGAGTGGTCGCCTTCGTCGTCCCATCAAGACGGTTTAATACGATACTCAGCAGAACGAGCGTGGGCGGTCAACGATTCGCCCCGCGCCAGCACAGAGGCAACCTGACCCAGCGCTGACGCGCCCTCGGCTGAGCAGTGAATCAGCGACGAACGTTTTTGGAAATCGTAGACACCCAGCGGTGATGAGAAGCGTGCAGTGCCGGAGGTGGGAAGCACGTGGTTAGGCCCTGCACAATAATCACCCAGCGCCTCTGCGGTATAACGCCCCATGAAGATGGCGCCCGCATGACGAACGCCCGCCAGCCAGGTATCGGGCGTTGCCACTGAAAGTTCAAGGTGCTCGGGGGCTACCCGGTTGATCAGCGTGACGGCTTCCTCGGCATCGCGGCAGTGAATCAGCGCGCCGCGTCGACGCAATGACTCACGGACGATCTCGGCCCGCTCCAGGGTCGGAAGCAGGCGCTCTATCGCGGCTTCCACATCCGCCAGATGCTGAGCATCCCAGCTCACCAGGATAGCTTGAGCATCTTCATCGTGCTCCGCCTGGGAAA
This sequence comes from Halomonas sp. Mc5H-6, assembly GCF_024124705.1. Taxonomy (NCBI): domain Bacteria; kingdom Pseudomonadati; phylum Pseudomonadota; class Gammaproteobacteria; order Oceanospirillales; family Halomonadaceae; genus Halomonas; species Halomonas sp. Mc5H-6. The sequence goes on along the minus strand of NZ_JAMXSI010000001.1, from coordinate 210,598 downwards.
ACAGATCCATCGCCAGCCAATCAGGATCGGTCAATCCATCCGACACCACCATGATTTCAGAGGGGCCGGCAATCATGTCGATACCGACCTGACCAAACACGGCCCGCTTGGCCGTGGCCACATAGATGTTGCCCGGTCCAACGATCTTATCCACCCTGGGGACGCTTTCCGTTCCATAGGCCAGGGCACCAATGGCCTGGGCACCGCCGATGGTAAACACCTGGTTCACACCGGCCACGTGCGCTGCCGCCAGCACCAGATCGTTGAGCACGCCATCGGGAGTGGGGACCACCATGATGATCTCTTGCACCCCCGCCACATGGGCAGGAATCGCATTCATCAGGACCGATGAGGGATAGGCGGCCTTGCCACCAGGCACGTAAATGCCCGCGCGGTCGATGGCCGTCACCTGCTGGCCAAGCACCGTGCCATCGGGTTCTTCATATTGCCAGGAGGTCGGTTTCTGATGCTCGTGATAACGCCGGATTCGCTCGGCAGCACTCGCCAGGGCATCGCGCTGCTCAGCAGGTAACGACTCAAAGGCCTGGCGTAATTGCTCGGCCGTCAGGCGAAGCTCATCCATATGGGTGACCGAGACACGATCAAAGCGATTGGTGGCTTCGATGACCGCTGCATCACCATGACGCTTGACGTTGGTGAGAATCTCACTGACGCGCGCCTGAACGGCATCATCAGACACGCCCTCCCAGTCCAGCAACGTATCCAGTTGTCCGGCAAACGCCTGATCGGCAGTATTGAGTCGTGCTATCGTCGCTGTAGCGTTCTCGTTCATAGCAACCTCACTTAGTCGGCAGTCGATATCGTCTTGCGGTCGGCAATGGCACGTTCCAGGCGCGCCAGCAATGGCTTGATACGTGCGTGCTTCATTGTCATGGCCGCCTTGTTGGCCACCAGGCGGGTGCTGATCGGCGCAATCAGCTCCCGCGGCTCCATGCCATTGGCGCGCAGGGTATTGCCGGTGTCGACGATGTCGACAATTTCGTCGGCCAGGTTCATCAACGGCGCCAGTTCCATGGCGCCATAAAGCTTGATCACCTCGGCCTGGATACCTTGCTCGGCGTAGTAGCGCCGGGCGATATTGACGAATTTCGTTGCCACCCGGCGACGCGCCAGCTTCGGCGACTCACCGGTAACGCCAGCGGTCATCAGCTTGCAACGTGCAATATCGAGATCAAGCGGCTCATAGAGCCCTTCGGCACCGTGCTCTAAAAGAACATCCTTACCGGCGACCCCCAGGTCGGCGGCCCCAAGCTGAACGTAAGTCGGCACGTCCGTTGCTCTGATCACAACGAATTTGACGTCGGGCAGATTGGTATCGAACAGCAGCTTGCGGCTTTTATTCAAATCCTCAGTAGGCGTAATGCCCGCATCGGCTAGCAGCGGCAGCGTCTCTTCCAGAATACGGCCCTTCGAGAGGGCTAAAATCAGTTGCTTACTCATTTTGGATGCCAATGGTTGGAGGCCAGGCTCAGCCTGGGATACGGCGGATACGCGCACCCAGCAGCTGCAGTTTTTCCTCGATGCATTCATAGCCACGGTCGATATGATAAATGCGATCGACCAGGGTTTCGCCTTCCGCCATCATGGCGGCAATCACCAAAGAAGCAGACGCGCGCAGATCCGTCGCCATCACTGGCGCCCCCGAGAGTTTGTCAACACCGTTAATCAAGGCGGCATTGCCCTCCAGAACGATATCAGCGCCCATGCGGTTCAGTTCCTGAACGTGCATGAAACGGTTTTCAAAAATCGTTTCAACCACTCTCGACGACCCTTCAGCCACGGCATTCATGGCCACGAACTGGGCTTGCATATCGGTGGGGAAGGCCGGGTACGGCGCGGTGCGGATATTGACCGCACGCGGGCGTTTACCATGCATGTCCAGGGCAATCCAGTTGTCGCCGGTAGAAATCTCGGCGCCCGCTTCTTCGAGCTTGGCAAGCACTGCTTCAAGGATGTCTGCCCGGGTGCGTTTGACTTTCACGCGACCGCCGGTCATGGCGGCCGCCACCAGAAAGGTACCGGTCTCGATGCGGTCGGGCATGACATCGTGATGGCAGCCGCTGAGTGTCTCCACTCCTTCGATCGTAATGGTATCAGTGCCGTGACCGCTGATCCGTGCGCCCATCTTGATCAGGCATTCAGCCAGGTCGACGACTTCAGGCTCACGGGCGGCGTTTTCAAGCACGGTGACGCCTTCCGCAAGCGTAGCGGCCATCAACAGGTTCTCGGTACCGGTAACCGTCACGGTGTCAAAGTAAATCGTCGCCCCTTTCAGGCGACCATCCACGCGGGCACGAATATAACCCGCTTCGACGCGAATCTCGGCGCCCATGGCTTCGAGCCCGCGAATGTGCAGGTCCACCGGGCGCGAACCGATTGCGCAGCCGCCGGGCAAGGACACATCAGCCTGGCCGAAATGTGCCAGCAAAGGCCCCAGCACCAGAATGGAGGCGCGCATCTTCTTTACCAGCTCATAGGGCGCATGGCAGTGAGTGACCTGAGAGCCGTCCAGCTGGATGGTGAGGTTATCCCCCATTACCGGCTCGACGCCCATACGGCCAAGCAGCTCCAAAGTGGTGGTGATGTCCTGCAGGTGTGGCAAATTACCGATCACCACGGGCCCTTTGGATAACAGGCTTGCGCAGAGGATGGGCAATGCCGCGTTTTTGGCACCGCTGACCCAAACTTCTCCGTCGACCGACCCGTTACCGGTAATAATGAGTTTATCCATGAAATAACCGTTACTGCGCGTTTTCAGCGGCGGTTTGCCACTGTGCCGGGGTATAGGTTTTGATGCTGATCGCGTGCAGGGCCCCCGAAGCAATCTCGTCGCTCAAGGCGGAGTACACCAGTTGCTGACGCTTCACGGGCGACAATCCTTCAAAGGCATCGCCCACTGCAATCACCTGAAAATTGCAGCCTTCTCCCTGGATATGGAACTCACATCCATCGACACGCGATTCGAGCAGGGCTTTCACCTCTTGGGGTTGCATAGGTCAGAGACTCCTTAAAGGACATTGGTAAAGGGCTGGATGGACATCAAGAGGATGACATCATAAAGAAAAGCCGACGCTTTGGCGACGCCCAAGGATCAGTCGACAGGCTGTTCGTCAGGCGCCTGGATCAGCGCGTCCAACTCGGCAAGTTCGGCAAGCCGCTGGAGCGGCGCTGACAGGACAATGGACGTCACCCTGATACGATACTGATGGCAGGTGCGCAGCCACTGGAGCAAGACGCTCAAGGCAACGTTGCGCGGTGTTAACACCTTGCTGAAATCAAACGCGACCGTCTCGGGCTGCTGACTGGACAGCCAGCGCGAGCCCTCTGCGGCAAGCGCTGCCGCAGAGGCAATATCCACGTCCCCCTGTACGCTCAAACCATCAGGCTGCTGGCGCAGCGATACATCGCGATCGGTAAATATCACCGTCACGCATCGCCCCCTTCTTCGAGCTCTTCGACGCCTACCTCCGGTGCCCAGCTATCGATCACCGCATCGTAATCCCGGTTATTGTCACGCATTGCCTGGTCAAACTGGTTACGGAAGGTAAGCCCCAGATTGATACCGTTCACAATGACGTTGACAACGCGCCACTCGCCGTCAGATAGCCGCAGACTATAGTTGACGGGATATACATCGCCATTAGTGGCGACGACTTCCATCGCCACACTCGCCCGGTCTTCTTCACGCCGGGGACGCTGATCATCCAGAACGCGAATCTCTTCGTAGTCGAAGGTCACCAGTCCGCGTGTATACGTATCGATAAGCGTTTGACGGAACACGTCAACAAAACGGCTGCGCTGCTCCGGCGACGCATTGCGGAAATAACTTCCCATCACGCTGGCCCCGATGTAGCGAAAATCAGCCACTTGTTCCAGGCTGTCATCGACTTCCTGCTTCAGCTCATCGATATTTTCTTCGTAGTACGCTTCCCGGCCTTCAAGCTGGGCCATGAATTCGTTGATGTTGTTGCGGATCATCTCTTCGGGCGGCTCGGGTTGCGCGCTTGCCGAGAGCGGCACCATCGCGGCAAGCAGTGCAACGGCGAAGGTGGACACCAACATTAGCGACCATTTCTTTACAGACATCCTTTTATCCTCCTATTGACGGCGAACACGTCTCCGTCACCTGTTTCAACGCAAGCGCTCAACGCCAGCGGGTCAAATAAAAACGGCAAACCGTACCGCATCACAATAATCAGTTGGTTGCCATATTGGATATAAATTGCTGAATAAGTTCTTCGAGCACCAGCGCCGACTGGGTATCGCGTATCGTATCGCCTTCCTCGAGCATCTCAGGATCTCCCCCCATACTCAGGCCAACGTACTGTTCGCCTAGCAGCCCCGAGGTCAAGATCGCGGCCGTGGCATCCCGGGAAATCTGGCCCTTCAACTCATTGGTCAGGCTCAGCGTTACCCGGGCGTCATACCATTCGGTATCCAGCTCGATGGACTCGACGTGCCCCACCGTGACACCCGCCATGGACACCCGCGCGCGGGGCTTCAGGCCGCCAATATTGGAAAAGTTAGCCTCCAGTTGGTACGTATTCGACGCGCCCGAGAAGGTCAAACCACTTACCCGCAGCCCCAGAAACACCAACCCCAGAATGCCCACCAGGATAAACAGGCCGACGCCAAACTCCATGGTCCTACTTCGCTTCATGAAACTGCTCCAGCTAATCAGAGGCCGCCAAACATAACGGCGGTTAATATGAAATCAAGCCCCAGTACCGCAAGCGACGAATAGACAACGGTACGCGTTGTCGCACGGGAAATACCTTCGGAGGTTGGCAACAGATCATAGCCCTGGAAAACCGCAATCCAGGTGACCACCACGGCGAACACGATGCTTTTGATCATGCCGTTGCCGATGTCGTTGATGAACGCCACGCTGGCCTGCATGTTGCTCCAGTAGGAACCTTCGAAAACACCCAGCCACTCGACGCCAACCAGATAGCCGCCCCAAATACCGACAACACTGAACCCCACGGTGAGAATTGGCAGCGCCACGACACCTGCCCAGAAACGCGGTGCAACCACCCTTCTCAGCGGATCCACGCCAATCATTTCCATGCTGGTAAGCTGCTCGGTGGCTTTCATCAAACCGATCTCGGCGGTCAGCGCCGAACCGGCACGGCCGGCAAATAACAGTGCAGCAACCACCGGGGCCAATTCACGTAACAGCGAAAGCGCCACCATCTGACCCAGGGCGTCCTCGGCGCCAAAATCAATCAGGATCGTATAGCCCTGAAGCGCCAGCACCATGCCGATAAATAGGCCGGATACCAGCACGATGGCCAGCGACAAGACGCCGACAAAATGCAGCTGGCGAACCCACAGGCGAAAGCCTTCGGCTGATGGGACCCCCACTGCCGACTGGGCAAGAAACACCCCGGCACGGCCCAGCGCTTCCACTACATCGCAGCTGCGCCGCCCTAACCGGGTAATCCGCGTGGCAACCTGCCCTCCCTTCATCGACATCAGGCTCCTCCTCGGGTCGCCGTATCGCCCAGCATATCCGGGTAAAACTGAGCGGCTGGATAATGGAAAGGTACCGGGCCATCAGGCTCACCATGGATAAACTGCTTCACCCGCGCGTCCTGGTTGACGTCGAGATCCGCTGGCGTTCCATGGGCGACCACATGCCCCTCGGAAATAAAGTAAAGATAATCGGCAATCGTCAGGGTCTCCTTGATATCGTGGGAAACCACCACGGAGGTCAGGTTCAGCGCCTGATTCAGCCGTTTGATCAGTTGCACGAGCACGCCCATGGAAATCGGATCCTGCCCCACAAACGGCTCGTCGTAGAGGATCAGTTCCGGATCCAGCGCCACGGCCCGCGCCAGCGCAACGCGCCGGGCCATCCCCCCGGAGAGCTCGGCTGGCGTAAGGTGCCGCGCGCCGCGCAGCCCCACTGCCTGAAGCTTGAGCAACACAAGATCACGTATCATGGCATCGGGCAGGTCCGTATGAACCCGCAACGGAAATGCCACGTTTTCATATACATCCAGATCAGAAAACAGCGCCCCACTTTGAAACAGCATGCCCATGCGCTTGCGTAGCGCAAATAGCGCCTTGCGCGACAGCCGATGCACGTCGTCCCCGTCGATCAGCACGCGGCCCTTATCGGGGGTCAGCTGCCCGCCGATAAGCTTTAACAGGGTCGTTTTGCCTGTCCCGCTGGGCCCCATGATTGCCGTCACTTTACCGCGCGGGATGGTCATGTTCACCCCGCGGAAAATCTCGGTATCGCCCCGCGAAAAATACAGGTTATCGACTTCAATAAAAGGCACATCGCTCATGGAACCATCAACTCTCGCGTTTACTTGCAGATTCGCTCGTTTCACGCAGCAAGCAATAAGTAAACAGTGATTAAAAACCCGTATTTTAAAAACTGTATTTAAAAAACCACGTTTAAAAAACCATTATCGAACAACGTATTCTAACCCTACCTGACGACGACAAGCGAGCACCGCTTGTTCTCACGACAAAACGATGGGGCAAAGTCCACTCGGTCAATGTTACTCTTACGCCAGATTGTCATTTTTAACGAGCCACCGATTGCCCATGCCAGCAACAACTGAAACCACTCCCTTTCGCCAAAGCGCATTGCGCACGCTAGACATTGAGCAAGCTGCCATCGCAGGCTTGGCCAGCAAACTGGATGCGCACTTCGATCATGCCTGCGAGCTGATTCTGGCCTGCCAGGGACGCGTGGTGGTTACCGGCATGGGCAAGTCAGGCCATATTGCCGGTAAAATCGCGGCGACACTGGCCAGCACCGGCTCGCCGGCGTTTTTTGTCCACCCTGGCGAAGCCAGCCATGGTGATCTGGGCATGATTACCCGCAACGATGTCGTGGTCGCGCTCTCGAACTCCGGGGAAACCGCTGAAGTGACGGCCTTGCTGCCGCTGCTGAAGCGCCTGGGCACACCGCTGATCAGCATGACCGGACGCCCGGCCTCTACGCTTGCCCAGCATGCGGATGCGCACCTGAACAGCAGTGTCGACCGAGAGGCCTGCCCGCTGGATCTTGCGCCGACAAGCTCCACGACAGCGGCATTAGCCCTGGGCGATGCTCTCGCGGTTGCCCTGCTTGAAGCACGCGGCTTTACCGCCGAGGATTTTGCCCTGTCGCATCCCGGCGGCAGCCTGGGCCGACGCCTGCTGCTGCGCGTTCGCGATCTGATGCACCAGGGCGAACGCCTTCCCCAGGTTGCCCTGGGCAGCCCCCTGCGCGATGCGTTACTGGAGATCACCCAGCAGGGACTGGGGTTCACCTGCGTGGTGGACCCCGACGGCCTGCTGGTCGGCGTATACACGGATGGCGACCTGCGCCGCACCCTGGATAATTTCCACGACCTGCGTGACGTACGGGTAGATGACGTCATGACCCGACCCGGCAAACGCATATCTCCCGACCTTCTCGCGGCGGAAGCCGTTCGCATCATGGAAGACAATCGCATTACCGCGCTGGCAGTGGTGGACGAATACCAGCGCCCGATAGGCGCGTTGCATATGCATGACCTGCTTGCCAGCGGCGTTATTTAACTTCAATCGACCGGAGACCCAATGTCCCTTTCTGCTGACCTACTCGACCGACTACGTCGCATTCGCTTATTTGCCCTTGATGTCGATGGTGTTCTCACCGACGGTCGGCTTTACTTTCAAGCCGACGGTGTCGAAATCAAAGCGTTTCATACCCAGGACGGCCATGGGCTCAAGCTGTTGAAACGCGCAGGCATCTCGGTCGCCCTGATCACCGGCCGCGACTCCCCCATGGTGAGCCAGCGCGCCGCCGCACTGGGCATTCCCCACGTTTATCAGGGCTGCGAGGACAAACTGGCCGCCCTTCGTGGCCTTTGCCAGCGCCTGGATCTTGATTTGTCTCAGGTTGCCTATTGTGGTGACGACCTGCCTGACCTGGCCAGCATCAAGCGCTCAGGCGTTGGCATCACGGTACCCAACGCCCCTGACTACATGCACACCCACGCTGACTGGGTCACCGAACGCCTGGGGGGACACGGCGCTGTCCGCGAAATATGTGATACGTTGCTTGATGCTCAGGGTCACTGGGGCGCGGTTGTCGATACTTACCTACACGGCTGAGGCACTATCTATCTATGCTAAAGACATGGCCTACGCGTCTGGGACTGGCACTCATCGTGCTGGCTCTGGGCGGCTTGCTGGTATGGCTGGACCCGGGCGGCCTTCAAACCGTTCCGACAGACCCGGACGCCCGTGCCGAGGAGCCAGGCCACGTCCTCCACAACGCCGAGCTGACGCTGTTTGATGAGCAGGGGAATATTCAGCAGGGATTAACCACGCCTCGCCTGGTGCATACTCCCCAATCCGCCTCGACACTCGCCGAGACGCCGCATGCCACGCTTTATGACAGCGAGCGGCGCGTCTGGAACGCCACGTCAGAGATAGGTACGCTTAATACCCGTTCTCAGGAGCTGACGCTTTCGGGCGACGCAAGATTGATCGCCCCTGAAGAAGGCTGGCAGCTTGACACGGACGTTCTGCACTATGAGGGGAAAACCGCCCATGCGTGGAGTGACACTCATGTGCTGCTCCAGCAACCACCCCAGCGCATGACAGCACGGCGTATGGATGCATGGCTCAACGAGGAGGAAGTGCGGCTTGAAGGTGACGTTCAAGGCCACCACCCTCCGGAGACGCAACCCGGACAGGAATGAAACATGAAAGCGTTTATCTACACGGCGATGGCGGCTGCCTGCCTAGTGCCCTTTTACGCGACGGCGGATAACCACCAGCAGCCAGTTGAAGTCGTCGCCGACCAGCTTGACCTGGATCAGCGCGCAGGTACAGCGGTCTACACCGGCGACGTCGAAATTCGCCAAGGCAACATGCTGATACGAGGCGACGAAGTGGAAATCCAGCGTAACGAAGAAGGCGAGCTCTCCCGGGCCACAGCGCTGGGCGAACGAGCGTATTTGCGGCGCCAGCCCGAGGACCAGGATGGCCCGATGGAAGGCTGGGGTCGGCGGGTGATCTACCATGTCGCCGAGCGCCGGGTCGAGTTGATTGATCGGGCGGAAATCATCCAGCAAGGCGACCGCTTCACCGGGGGACGCCTGGAATATTTCATCGACCAAGAGGTCGTCAAGGCGCGTTCCGATGTCGACAATCAAGAGTCGCAGCGCATTCGCATGACGCTGCAACCCGAAGGTTAAGGAGAGCCAGATGGCCGTTGCCGACAACAGCGCAACACGAACGCTATACGCCCGTCATTTGGCAAAAAGCTACAAACGCCGGCGCGTGGTGAAAGACATCAACCTGGATATCTCACAGGGCAGCATCGTCGGCCTGCTCGGCCCCAATGGCGCTGGCAAGACCACGTCATTCTACATGATTGTCGGCCTGGTCAAGGCAGATGCGGGCAGCGTTGGTATTGATCAACTCGACCTTTCCCGAGCGCCCATGCACGAGCGCGCCAAGGCAGGCATTGGCTATTTGCCCCAGGAGGCGTCGATCTTCCGCAAGCTTTCCGTCGCCGACAACATCATGGCCATTTTGCAAACCCGAAACGACCTGGACCGCGCCGGACGCGAAGCGCGCCTGGAAACACTCCTGGAAGAGTTTCATATCACCCATATCCGCGACAATATGGGCATGAGCCTTTCCGGGGGCGAACGGCGCCGCGTCGAGATCGCAAGGTCCCTCGCCACCGAACCTGCGTTCATTCTGCTGGATGAACCTTTCGCGGGTGTAGACCCCATCTCCGTAGGCGACATCAAGTCGATCATCCGCGCCTTGAAGGACCGTGGCATTGGCGTCTTGATTACCGACCACAATGTGCGCGAAACACTGGATATCTGCGACGTGGCCTACATCGTCGGCGACGGGCATATCATCGCCAGCGGTTCCCCGGACGCTATTCTTGACAACCAGGAGGTACGTGACGTTTACCTAGGTGCTGATTTTCGTCTCTAAAGCCCTTAATGGCATATTTATTGCCAATGGCATACTTATTGCACTTGCACCCGATCACAACTCGCACTAGGGTGGATGCTTTCCGATAAACGAGTGGTTCTCAGATGGTCATGAAAGCTTCTCTTCAACTGCGGATCGGCACCCAGCTCACCATGACACCTCAGCTGCAGCAGGCGATTGCCCTGCTACAGCTATCAACGCTCGATTTACGCCAGGAAATTCAGCAAGCGCTCGATGCCAACCCCATGCTCGAGCAGGAAGACGAGTTCAGCGAAAGCGAACAAGCCGCCAGCGAGCCGGAAGAAGGCGAGTGGGCAGATAGCATTCCCAAGGAGCTGTCCGTCGACAGCGACTGGTCAGATACCTATCAGGATTCGGCTGGCAGCGGCAGCACAAGCAGCGACGGGCCTGACTTCGAGCGCCAGGCAGCCGGGCAAAGCCTTCATGGTCACCTCCTCTGGCAACTCGCCATGACCGATTTGAGCCAACGCGAACAGTTAGTGGCCGAGAGCCTGATTGATGCGCTGGATGCTAACGGCTATCTCACCCAACCCCTTAACGACATCCGCGAAGGACTGCGAGATCAGGGCGTGGAAGGCCTCAGCCAGCGCGAGGTCGAAACCATTCTGCTGCGACTGCAACAGTTCGAGCCCACCGGCATCTTCGCCCGCGATCTTCGCGAATGCCTGATGCTTCAGCTCGCCGCCCTGCCCGACGACACCCCGCTGCTGATGCCTGCCCGGCGGCTGGTCCGCCAGTTCCTGGAAGCCCTGGGCAAGAACGATCAGCGTCTCCTCAAGCGGCGACTCGGTCTGGACGACGCGCAACTCGATGACGTCATCCAACTGATCAGAAGCCTGGACCCGCGCCCCGGCAGCGTTTACAGCGCCACTGACGATAGCTACGTGATTCCCGACCTGGTGGTTCACCACGATAACGAAGGCTGGCACCTCGAACTCAACCCCGAGGCCTTGCCCAAACTCAGGATCCAACCCGATTACGCCAGCCTGATCAAGCGCGCCGACAAAAGCCAGGATAACCAATTTCTCAAGGACCACTTGCAGGAAGCCCGCTGGCTGATCAAAAGCCTCTCCAGCCGCAACGACACCCTGCTACGCGTTGGGCGGGAAATCATTACCCGCCAGATCGGCTTTCTCGAACACGGCGAAGAAGCCATGAAGCCGCTTATCCTGGCCGATATTGCCGATGCGGTGGAGATGCACGAATCGACCATCTCTCGTGTCACCACCCAGAAGTTCATCCATACACCGCGGGGCATTTTCGAGCTTAAATACTTCTTTTCCAGCCAGATCAGTAGCCAGGACGGCGACAGCCACTCCAGTACGGCCATTCGTGCGCGCCTCAAAAAACTGATCCAGGAAGAACCCCCCGGCAAACCCTTGTCGGATAGCCGTCTGGTCACCCTGCTGGAGGAAGCCGGCATCCACGTGGCCCGACGCACGGTCGCCAAATATCGCGAAGGCATGGGGATCCCGTCTTCAAGCGAACGACGCCGTTTGCGGTAGAAAAACGGAAACTCACTACAAGGGCTTTGCTTAACGCCAAAAAGGGTTACAATCGAAGAACAGTCCGACGGATAAGGAGTACGTCAATGCAAGTCAATATCACCGGTCATCATGTAGAACTGACTGACGCCTTGCGTGACTATGTCAACGAAAAGTTGGAACGCGTTGAGCGCCATTACGACAACATCACCACCGTACAGGTAACGCTCTCGGTCGAAAAAGAGCGTCAACAGGCCGCCTGTACGCTGCACGCTGCAGGCGCTGACTTGCATGCCGAGGCCCTCGATAATGACATGTACGCCGCCATCGACGCCCTGGCGGACAAGATCGATCGACAACTCGTTAAGCATAAGGAAAAAGCACAAGCCCGCGCCCAGGGCGCAGGTGTGCGTTAATTCAATGACGTTGGCCACAATCCTCCCCCCGGAACGCGTTCTCTACGATGTGCCCGGGGGCAGCAAAAAACGGGTGCTGGAATTTTTCAGCACCTTTATCGCACAAAACATTCCCAGCCTCGACAGCCAGGAAGTGTTCAGCCGTCTGATCGGCCGTGAACGCCTCGGCAGTACGGGGATTGGTAACGGCGTGGCGATTCCCCATGCGCGAAGTCCGCATTGTGATTCGCCCATCGCCGGCTTTCTCAAACTCAATGAAGCGGTCGACTTCGACGCCATTGACGGCGACCCGGTTGACCTGGTGTTTGTTCTGCTCGTGCCTGAAGAAGCCGACGATACGCACCTGGCACTGCTGGGCCAAGTTGCCTCCATCATGAATGATGCCGACACGCGCCAGCAGCTACGCAAGTCGGGTAGTCAGCGTGAATTGCTGGACCTCATCTCCGCCAAGATACGCGAACAGGCTGCCAGCCTTTAAAAAGGCGAGGCGCTTATGGACCGTCCTAATCCCGGGTCGCTTGTCCAAGTCGCTTGACCGCAAGCAAGAGAGCCTTCATGCAACTCGTCATTATTAGTGGCCGATCAGGGTCAGGCAAATCGATAGCCTTGCAGGCGCTGGAAGATCTGGGTTATTACGCTATTGATAACCTGCCCGCCATGCTGCTGGATTCACTGGTTGAGGAGTTGCGCGATCAGGGCGGTCGCACCCACCTGGCCGTCAGTATTGACGCACGCAACCTGCCAGGCGCACTTGCCAAGCTTCCCGAACTGCTCAAAGAGCTTCGGCAGCGGACCATCAAGTGTCAGATCGTGTATCTCACCACCGACGCACGCATTTTGCTGGAACGCTATTCAGCCACTCGCAGACGGCACCCGTTAACCCGCAACAGCAGCCTCACGCTAGAAGAAGCCATCGACAAAGAAGAGCAAACGCTGCACGAGATTCGCGATCTGGCCGATTTGACCATCGACACGACCCGGCTTTCGGTGCATGACCTTCGTCGCCGCATCACTGATCAGGTCGCCCATCAGCGGCGCGACCAGCTAACGCTGACTTTCGAGTCCTTCGGCTATAAGCGCGGCGTTCCGCTGGATGCGGATATTGTCTTTGATGTCCGCTGCCTGCCCAACCCCTACTGGGATCCGGCGTTACGGGGCTCCACTGGCCGCGACGCTGATATCATTGCGTTTTTGTCCAGTTACCCACTGGTCGATGACATGACCCGCGATATCGAGGCCTGGCTTGAACGCTGGCTGCCAGCCTATCAGCACAGCCAGCGCAGCTACATGACGGTGGCGATTGGCTGTACCGGCGGTCAGCATCGCTCGGTTTATATCGCTGAACAACTGGCGCAACGCATCGCCAATCTGCTGGGTGAAGTACATTTACGCCACCGCGAGCTGGGCTTGCAATACACCGTCAACGCGCCGCTTTAGTTCGAGCCACGTTGACAACCATCATCTATCGCGAAGACCCTCATAGCCAAAAGGAACCAGGGTGCCAGAACGTAGACTTACCCTCACTAACCAACGCGGCCTTCACGCGCGGGCCGCCACAAAGCTTGTGCAATGCAGTCAGCAATTTGACGCCAATGTCCGCGTTTATAAACAGCAGCAGGAAGCCGATGCCGCCAATATCATGGCGCTGCTGATGCTCGCGGCCCCCTGTGGCACGGAGCTATGCATCAAAGCAGAAGGCAATGACGCCGAACAGGCCCTGGATGCCATTCAATCGCTGTTCGACGCCCGCTTTGACGAAGACAAGTAAAACCCCGTCTGCAACGATCGGCTAGTTGCCGGCGATGGTCATGCCATCAATCAGCCAGCTACCGGAATGGATACTGCCGCGGCGGTCAATGTCATCACCCACGCCCACCAGCGCACCGAACATACGCTCCAGGTTACCCGCGATGGTGAACTCTTCGATAGGGTATTGCACCACCCCGTTTTCGACCCAGAAACCGGCTGCACCGCGGGAATAGTCGCCCGTGACACCGTTAATGCCCTGCCCCATCAGCTCGGTCACCCAGACACCGGTGCCCATTTGCTCGAACAGGGCGGCCGGGCTGGATAACGGCGCGGTAATGCGCAGATTGCGTGCGCCCCCGGCGTTTCCGGTCGTCTTCATGCCCAAACGCCGTGCGCTGTAGGACGACAGCATATAGCTCGCTATCTGGCCGTTTTCGATAAAGCGGTTGTTGCGCGTTTGAACCCCTTCCCCATCAAAGGGAGAGCTTGCCGTCGCACCAATCTCCATCGGTCGTTCTTCAAGGCTAAACCAATCGGGAAACAGCGGCGTATTGAGTCGGTCACACAGAAACGAAGCCTGACGGTATAGCGCGCCGCCTGCCAGCGCGCCCATCAGATGGCCCACCAGGCCACTTGCCAGACTTGGATCGAACAGCACCGGATAAGTGCCCGTTGGCGGACGCCTGGCCCCCAAGCGGCGCAGGGTACGCCTGGCCGCCTCGCGCCCCACGGCGGCCGGGTCGGATAAATCGTCAGGGTTGCGCGCCGAGGTGTAGTCCATATCACGCTGCATGCCTTGTTCGTCTTCAGCAATCAACACGCAGGAAAGTGAATGTCGACTCCCTTTTTGGGTGCCGACGAAGCCATGGCTGTTGGCGTAAACGCGCACGCCTTCACCGCTCGATAGCGAAGCACCATCCGACTGAGTGATGCCTGTCACTTCGCGGCCCGCTTGCTCACAGCTCAGCGCCAGCTCGATGGCCCGGTCGGTGGTTAACGCCCAGGGGTGATGGACTTTCAAATCAGGGATATCGGTCGCCATAAGCGCCGCATCGGCAAGACCTGCCGACGGGTCCTCACCCGTATAGCGAGCAATCGACAGGGCCTTTTCCACGGTTGCCAGCAGCGATGCCTCGCTGGCATCCGTGGACGACGCGCTACCCTTACGCTGTCCCACATACACGGTGATGGCAATGCCCTGATCACGGGAAAGCTCGACGGTTTCCACTTCGCCCTGGCGGACACTGACGCCAATTCCCTGATCGACACTTGCCCCCACCTCAGCGGCATCTGCCCCCATCCGTTTAGCCATCGCCAGGGCACTTTCAGCACGCTGGATGAGCAGTGCCTGTTGGGCTGATGCGTCGAACGCTTGAGCCATACAATCTCCTTAACCACCGACATTGTCGGTAGATCCATATTGAGCATCGCGGCCTGATATAATAAGGCCACGAATTCTGTTGATGAGAACCTACGATGCCAAAACAACGCCCCGAGCCCCTAGACGACGACATGGCAGAGCGCCCCAGCAAGTCCCAGTTGAAGCGCGAAATGCATGCACTTCAGGCATTGGGGGAAACACTGATTGCCATGCAGCCCGCCGAGCGGGCGCGTTTCCCGCTATCCGATGACATGCTGCGTGCCATCGACGAGACCGCTCGCATTCGTTCCCATGAAGGGCGTCGGCGGCATATGCAGTACGTCGGCAAATTAATTCGCAAGGAAGACCTTGCCGCCATTCAGGCCGTGTTCGACAACATCGAACAAGAAAAGCAGCATCGCGACCATGCGTTTCATCGACTTGAAAAATGGCGTGACCGGCTAATCGATGAAGGCGACCCGGCCGTTGAGCAGTGGCTCAACGAGCACCCGGACACCGACCTTCAAACCCTTCGCCAGTTGATTCGCAACGCCAGGCGCGAGCGTGATCAAAACAAGCCGCCCACCAGCGCTCGCAAGCTTTTCAAGTTTTTACGCAACACCGCTGAGCTTTAGTTTTTTCAAGACTGCGTGCCGCCGACGGTCAGCTCGTCGACCTTCAGCGTCGGCTGACCGACACCCACCGGCACGCCCTGGCCTTCTTTACCGCAGACGCCAATGCCGGTATCCAGCGCCATGTCATGGCCGATCATCGAGACACGGCTCATGGCGTCAGGGCCATTACCGATCAGCGTCGCGCCCTTCACCGGCGCCGTCACGCGGCCATCTTCAATCAGATAGGCTTCGCTGGCGGAGAACACGAACTTGCCGGAGGTGATGTCGACCTGGCCACCGCCAAAACTCACGGCGTAAATACCCCGCTTGACGCTCTTGATGATGTCGTCTGGCTCATCCTGCCCGGCGAGCATGACGGTGTTGGTCATACGCGGCATCGGCAAATGGGCAAACGACTCACGCCGGGCGTTGCCGGTGGGCGCCATGCCCATCAGGCGAGCATTGAGCTTGTCTTGCATATAGCCGGTCAGCACGCCGTCTTCAATCAACGAAGTGTACTGCCCTGGCGTGCCCTCATCATCGACGCTGAGCGAACCACGCCCATCGCGCAAGGTGGCATCATCCACCACGGTAACGCCTTTTGAGGCCACACGCTGGCCCATCCGCCCGGCAAAGGCTGAACTTCCCTTGCGGTTGAAATCTCCCTCCAGGCCATGACCAACGGCTTCGTGAAGTAGAATACCCGGCCACCCAGCCCCCAGGACCACTGGCATTTGCCCGGCAGGGGCATCGACCGCCTCAAGATTGACCAGCGCCTGGCGCACCGCCTCTTTGGCGTACCGCTCCGAGACCTGTTCATCGCGCAGCCGTGACATCGAATAACGCCCGCCACCACCGGCACTGCCACGCTCGCGACGGCCGTTCTTGACGGCAATCACGCTGACATTGAAGCGCACCAAGGGGCGAATATCCGTCGCCAGCGTGCCGTCACTGGCCCGTACAAGCACCACTTCGTAGGTGCCGGAGAGCGACGCGCTCACTTGAGTGACGCTGGGGTCGGCCGCACGGGCAATCCGGTCAGCATCTTTCAGCATGGCGACTTTTTCGTCAGCGCTCAGCCCGGCCAGCGGGTCGATGCCCGCATAGTAGGACGCAGCCGTCACCGGCTTGACCGCCTGTCCGGTCAATTGCTTGCCACTGCGCACGATACCGGCTGCCGTTTTTCCGGTATCCATCAGTGCGTCGGCGGTGATCTGGTTGGAGTAGGCAAAGCCGGTTTTCTCGCCGGCCAGAGCGCGCACGCCGACGCCGCCATCAATGTTGTAACTTGCCTCTTTAACCTCACCATCTTCCAGTATCCAGCCTTCTTCCCATGAGCGCTGAAAGTAAAGATCAGCATAGTCGATACCGGCTCCCATGGCGTAACCCAGGCCGCTGTCCAGGGCGTCAAGGGTCAGCCCGCCCGGGGTGAGCAAAATCGAAACGGCGGTTTGTAAATCGTTAGTGTGTGCGGTCATCGAGAGCCTTCTAAAGTCACTTGCGGCGAGGCCCATGGCCCCTCCACACGGTAATAAATCGTGGTCACCTGATCCAAGGCGTCGCCGAATAGTTGGTCGGCTAAAAACAGTGCGCCGCCCACCACGGGCGCTCCGATGGCGAGCGCTGCCATTGGCAGGCTTTGGCTTAACGGTAATGTGACGCCAAGGCGTTGATCAAGTTCGCGGTTCACCAAATCAACGTCGCCACTAAGTGATAAGGTGGCGGCGGGCGTCTGTATTTGCAATGGGCCTCGCAGCATGAGTTGGCCATTGGCGATATCGGCAGCCCCGTGGACACGATCGAATGCCGTGCCTTGACCTGTTACGTCGGAAAAGTCCAGCCGCAAACGCCGCAGGATATTGTCAAAGTTTAGCAGCCCCACCAGGCGTGCCGGTGCCGATTCCAGGGTAAGAAAACGACCATCGCGGATGTCGGTGGTCATCTCTCCCCCGGCCTTGGCGAGATCCAGTTGCCATGGGGCGCCGGGCCAGGCAAGCGTCGCATCCACCCGGGTACTGCGACTGCGCATGGCCACCGGCTGGTCAAGGCGTTCAAGCGCGGTGGCGACATTGCCACCCTTGATCGACACGTCCGTACGCGTCCGACTGGTGGCGCTCCCTCCTTTCCAATGCAGCGAACCGGCGGCGGTGAGCTGCCCCAGCGTCAAGCCGACGGGCTCCAGCGAAAAGCCGTTACCATCGGCATGCCAGAACGCCGTTAAAGGGCCCATTCGCTTGCCGTCGAGCAACATCTCGGACAGCCGCAAACGGCCATCGGGAATATCGACCAGCCACTCGGGCAAGGCCATCGGAAGCGATGCGTCAGGCGTTGTTGTTTCGACTGATTCCATCCAGGAAGACGGCATAGGCGCCGTTGACTGCTCCCGACCATCCCTCTTCACCGCCTCCACAATGGAGTCCAGGGACAGCTGAGTGAGCGCAATATCCAATGGCGTCGGCCCAGTGGGGCGGTACTCAACACGCCCCCTCACCACATCGCTATCAAGCATCAGCGACAGCTTGCTGTCGCGCAGGCTACCCTCGGCAGTCCCCCCAGCCAGGCAAGCCTGCTTATAAACCACGCAGGGCGTGGCGATATTCAGCGAAAGCGGCGGGAGCGTTGCCATTGACGTATCGTCAGCGTCTGTCGCGCCGCTGCCCTGAATGAGGGGGGATAATGCCCGCTGCCAAGCGGCGATATCCAGCCGTTCGAGCTCGGCAATCAGTTGCCAGCCTGGCGTCTGCCGCCAGTTCGACGTGCGGCGAGACGCCCGATCCAGGCGTACGCTGCCAGCAAGCTGACCGCCGGTAGACTGGATATGTAAATCGGCAATATCCGCCAAGCGGCTCTGGATACGTAACGGCTCAAGGTCAGCCGTCAGTGTCCAGGGCCATGCCTGCTGGGCACTCTTGGCAAAGGGAGCAGGCAGCTTGATGGCCATGCCTTGCCAGTTACTTTCCAACGCCAACTGGGGGGTGGGCGACAGGGTTAGCTGCCCCTGCCAGGATGACCGCCCTTCGGCAAGCGAGCTCGCCACTTCAGGGCTCAGCCCTGCCAGCCCCCCCAGCAACCCCCGGGCCGACGCGTCGCCCTGAAGGGCGACGCTGTCTTTCCGGGTATCAATCGCCGCTTGAATCGCGCCATTCAATAGCCGCCCGTTCAATTGGCCAACCAGTACGCCTTGCTCGCCCTGTTGCTGCCAGGTAATCCGGCCCTGAAGCGACTCAATGCGCTCTGCAAGCTCACCATAGCCTATCTGCATGCCTCTGGGTTCGGCGTTGACTTCAAGAGTGAAGTCGTCTTCCTTATCCAGCGACATGGCAAGCGCCACGTCTCCATCAATATCGCCCTCGAGCGCCAATGCGTTAATCTCAGGTGTATCGATATCGGGCATCGCCGACAAGAACGCCAGCGCGTCTTGCCCGCTTGCCTGCCACTTACCCGACAGGTTCAGCGCCTCATCCTGTAACCGCACTTCGCCATTGCTAAGCATGACGCCTTGCGTTTGCCCACGCTCAACCTCAGCCAGAAGACGCCCGTTTTGCCACTTCAGGCGACCGGCCAAGTCCTCGATCTGCGGCCAGTCAGGCGCAATGGGCAGGTACCCATCACGCAATGTCAGTTCAAGGGTGGAGGTTAACGCATCGTCGCTGACGTCATCGCCCAAAGGCTGGCTGAGCTTTAACGCGCCCTGGGTGGCATAGCCACCCACTCCGCTACCCAACCAGTCGCGCAATTCCGGCTCTAGTGCCTTCATTGGCACCCACTGCGCCAGCGGGTTCTCCAGGGCATCGACATTCTGAAAATCAATGTCCAGGCCGAAGTGCCCACGATCAGCATCGGTGACTAATCCAAAGCCACCGGTGACGCTCGCCCCCTCCCAATCAAGCGCGATATCGCGGCCGCTGACCAAGGCACGCGGGCCATCGTAAACCCATTCCACCTGGCCTGAGGCATGCCGTAACTGCATGGGGGCATCAAAGAGTTCTGGAAAATAAAGCGTACTTTCGCGACGGTTAGCAAATTGAACGCGCCCCCTGAAATCACGCGCCTGCACCCAGGCATCCAAGGGGCCTCCGCCGGGTGCCTGTTCCCAGGGCAGTACTTCGAGACTGCTGATGGCCGCATCAACGCCCCATTCACCTTCCTTCTGACCGATCCGAAAGCCTTCTACCTGGCCACGCGGCGCAAGCGTTTGCAACACGCGGGTCACCGATTCCGGCATCGGCACATAGTCTCGCCATGCGGCGAGTGACGCCAGCTCAAAGGCACTGGTGCGCAGCTCCCAATCACTGGGCTGGTGGGTCAGGTACCAATGCCTTGGCAGCGCGGGGCCTTCACTGACCCCCGAAGGCTTTGCCCACTCGACATTCTCTGCATCACCACTTACCCAGGCTTCACCACCCTTGCCGTCGCGCTGCCACTGGCCCAAGGCTTCTACATTTCGTAATATTGCCCGCTGCACGTTGTGGCGCAGCGTCAACTGGGGTATATCGACCCCCATTCTCGCCCGGTCCAGCCGACCTTTGTACCACTGCCCCCAGAGACGTGCATCGCCCCCGGCCTGACTGATTTGCGGTACATACTCAGGGCGTATGACGTCTCCCAGCAGCGCTAAATGATCGAGTTGTACCTCGACGCTCAACGCCGCCGAAAAGTCTCGATAACCGTCTTCTCCCGGCGACACCTCCGCCTGCAGGAAGGCCATCGGCAACGGCCTTGAAGGCTCACCGTCCGTCTGGTCAATAATATTGATACTGCCTTCGAGCTGGGTGTGCTGTTCGTCGCCTCCCAACAACAGGGTCGGCGCATGCAAATCAACCGTATTATCCTCACCGTGCAGCACCAGACGGGTATCTTCCACGCTTAACCGTTGGCGGAGCAAGATCCCCACCCAACGATCGAGCGCAGTTAGATTGATATCAGGCTGCTCTTCCACCACTGGCAATTTGGCAGGCGCAGGCCACTCCCATCTATCACTGAAGAGTCGATACAGGTGGAATTCGGTGCCACGAATATCAGCGGCATTGAAAATAGGCGCGCGCGCTCTGAGCGACGCCCACACGTCCAGCCGCAGGGTGGCGTGGGCGAGCTTGAAAAGGGGGTAGCCGTTAGGCGTTTGTGCGCTGACATCGCCCACCATGAGTTCGATATCATTGCGCTGAAGGGCAAGCGTTAGCCGCTCAATGTGAACCGGCACACCCACCTGAGATTCCAGAAATGCCTCTATACGAGGCGTCAGGGCGTCCGCCTGGCTCATCGCCAGGCGCACTAACAGCAGAATGATCGCCAGCGCGCCGAGCCACCACGCGGCGATTCTCAATGCAATGCGCACCACCGGGCGAATCGTCATGGATCACATCAACACAATATCGTACTGCTCTTGAGAATAGTGCTGTTCTACCTGAAAGCGTATCGTCTTGTTGATGAAGGCTTCCAGGTCTGCAACCGCAGCGGACTCTTCGTCCAATAATCGATCAACGACCGGCTGGGAAGCCAACACCATATATGTCTCGGCACTATAGGCCCGCTCTTCACGAAGAATCTCGCGAAAAATCTCGTAGCAGACGGTCTCGGGCGTTTTGAGGGTGCCTCTGCCGCTGCAGGTGGGACAGGCTTCGCACAGGGTTTGCTCCAGGCTTTCCCTGGTCCGCTTGCGGGTCAACTGTACCAGGCCAAGCTCGGTGACACCGGTGCATTTTGTCTTCGCATGGTCACGTTCCAGGGCCTTTTCCAGCACGCGCAGTACCTGGCGCTGGTGTTCAGCATCCTCCATATCGATAAAGTCGATAATGATGATGCCGCCCAGGTTACGCAGGCGCAGTTGCCGGGCGATCGACGTTGCCGCCTCCAGGTTGGTCTTGAAGATGGTTTCTTCCAGATTGCGATGCCCCACATAGCCGCCGGTGTTGACGTCAATGGTGGTCATTGCCTCGGTGGGGTCAATCACCAGATAGCCACCCGACTTCAATTGTACCTTGCGGCCCAGCGCTTTCTGGATCTCGTCTTCCACGCTGTACAGGTCAAAAATGGGTCGCTCACCGGGATAATACTCGATACGGTCCACGGCGTCGGGCATGAACTCCTCGGCAAACTCAATCAGCCTGAGAAAGTTTTCCCGGGAGTCGATGCGGATCTTTTCGATATCGTCGCGCATGACATCACGCAAGGTGCGCATGAACAGGGGCAGGTCATCGTATATGACCGTTGCGGGCGCCGCTGAAATTTTACGCTCACTGACCTTGCGCCATAGGCGAAGCAGAAAATGCATATCGCCAATGAGCTCTTCATCGCCCACTCCTTCAGCCGCGGTGCGCACGATAAAGCCGCCGCTTACCTCCAGCGTTTGCTGGCTGATACTGTTATCCAGCAACGCCTTCAGCCGCTCACGTTCACGCTCGTCTTCAATACGCTGGGAAACGCCATGGTGAGGCGAATCGGGCATGTAGACCAGGTAGCGGGAGGGAACCGAAAGATGCGTGGTCAACCGCGCACCTTTGCTACCAATCGGGTCCTTGGTGACCTGCACGACCAGCGCCTGGCCTTCATGCAGCAATTGACCAATGGTCTGCTGCTCGTCAACGGAGGTGCCAGGGGGCATCACTTCCTGGGCATGGATAAAGGCGGCACGTTCGAGGCCAATATCAACAAAGGCAGCCTGCATTCCAGGCAGTACACGTACGATCTTGCCTTTGTAGATATTGCCGACAATACCGCGCCGACGGGAACGCTCGATGAGCGCCTCTTGCAGCACGCCGTTTTCGACCAGCGCCACGCGGGTCTCCATCGGCGTCAGATTAATCAGAACCTCACCGCTCATGCAAAAATCCTTGTGGGTTTACGCGGGTAAATGTCCATTCCATAACGGTACCCCCTGACGACGCAGCAAGCACGCTGTTTCAAAAAGTGGCAGCCCCACCACTGCCGAGTGGCTGCCCTCAATGCCTGCCACGAATACCGACGCCATGCCCTGGATGGCATAACCGCCCGCCTTGTCGCATGGCTCAGCCGTTTTCCAGTAGGCCGCGATCTCTGCGTCGCTGATATCGCGCAGCGTCACGCGGGTTGTCACGCAGCAGGTCAAGACCCCCTTGGGGCCCGTCACCGCGACACCTGTCAATACGTCATGCTGCCGCCCCGAGAGACGCCGCAGCATGCTCGCAGCGTGGGACTCATCGTCGGGTTTGCCTAAAATCTGTCCATCCACCACGACCGCCGTATCCGAGCCCAGTGTCGGCAGCGCGGTCAAGGGCATCGCCGCTTGGGCCTTGGCCTGAGCCAAACGGACGACGTAACGCTCGGCGGGCTCGCCAGGCAAGGGGGTTTCGTCAATGTCGCAGGACTCAACCTGGACTGAAACGCCGATCGATGCGAGCAGCGCCTGGCGGCGTGGCGAGGCAGACGCCAGATACAAGACCGGTTCTGGTTCCAACATATCGGCTCCAAATCGGTGACTCAGGACGGCGCCTTGCGATCAGCTACCGGCAGAACGACGCTGTAGTGCGGCAAACATCGTCGCAAGCCAAGGCCATAGCACGGCGCTGACCAGCGACGAGGTCAAGAACTCCAGATGAATGGAAAAATTCCCCACCAAGCTACGCAGCCATTGGTCGACCAGCTGTACAAGCCCAAGCAGCACCAGCACCAGCAACGCTTGCTGGAGCAGTGAGTAGGCACGAAAACGGGCGTAGACAAGCGCGCACAAGAATGCCAACAGGGAGAACATGATGGCGTGATGACCCAGAGGCGTTCCCTCGATCAAGTCCAGCAGAATACCCAGCACAAAGCCGTGGAAAACCCCCACTTGATCGGGCTCGCGCATACACCAATAGATCATCATCAACCCCAGCCACTCGGGCCGGAATACCTGCCACTCATCACCTAGAGGCATTACCTGCAGACACAGCGCCATCAGCAAGGTCAACCACACCACCACCAAAGGCGTGACCGGAACGCGGGACATCAGGGCACCTCCTGGGTAGATGATTCACCGTCAGGGTTGGCCACCTGACGCGCACTGCGCAGCGCATCGACCGAGACCCGCAGGGAGTCGTCCCAGTGTTGCTCATCATCTGGTTTTTGCGGCGGCGGGGAAAGCAGCAGAAAATGGCGTGAGCGTTTCAACTGAGCCATCGGCTCCGCGGTGACCTGAGCAAACGGCTGCCCCGGGTCATGCTCGACCTTGGTGACACGCGCAACGGGGTAACCTGGTGGAAATCGCCCTGCCAAGCCAGACGTTGTCAACAGATCACCTTCGCGAATATCCGCCGTGTTCGGCACATGCAACACTTTCACATGATCATAGCGCCCCGTCCCCTGGACAATGAAGCGCAAACCATTGCGATTGACCTGCACCGGCAGGGCATGGCTGGCATCGGCTACCAGCAGCACACGGCTGGAGTAGGTCGAAACCGCTGTTACCTGACCGACTAGCCCGGTGGCATCGATTACCGGCTGGCCCACATAGGCACCGTGGCGATGCCCGCGATCCACCACCATCTGATGACTGAAGGGATCATTGTCGAGGGACAGCAGTTCCGCGGTCATAAAGGGGATATCGCGCTGC
Organism: Halomonas sp. Mc5H-6; assembly: GCF_024124705.1. Lineage (NCBI taxonomy): Bacteria > Pseudomonadati > Pseudomonadota > Gammaproteobacteria > Oceanospirillales > Halomonadaceae > Halomonas > Halomonas sp. Mc5H-6. Next base: position 186,410 of record NZ_JAMXSI010000001.1, on the reverse strand, counting down.
TGAGCAGCGCCAAGCAAACGCCGTAGTTCAGCGTTTTCTCTGGTGAGGTTCGCCATTCGCTGCCCGCGGTGTGACAGCGTCAGAATTTGCTCGCGCAGGCGCTGATTTTCATCAACCAGCGCTTGCTGGTCTGAAAGTGCCAGCGACCCCCAATCCAGAACCCGGCTGGGAACACCAACCACCCACTGGATGGGGGCTACCGCCACTGACATCTGGGCACGCACGCTTTCCATACGTGTGAAACGCTGGTCGACGAACATCAGCGCACTGGCAACCAGCACGCAGAAAAACAGCCGATATCCCGGTAAAGGACCATGCGAAAACAGCGGTTTAATAGGCAAATCCCCCGCAATTAACCGCTGCGATTAGTCGCTCGACAGCAACTCAAAGGTGTGCTGATCGATCATTTCCAGCGCTTTGCCGCCACCACGGGCCACACAGGTCAACGGGTCTTCTGCCACGATCACGGGCAGCCCGGTTTCTTCAGCGATCAGCTTGTCGATATCACGCAGCAATGCGCCACCACCGGTCAGTACCAGTCCCCGCTCGGCAATATCAGACGCCAGTTCGGGAGGTGATTGCTCAAGCGCATTTTTTACCGCGGCGACAATCGAGCCCAGTGTTTCTTGAAGTGCTTCGAGAATTTCGTGGGAATTGAGCGTAAAGCTGCGCGGAATCCCTTCAGCCAGGTTTCGCCCGCGCACATCGATCTCGCGCAGCTCGCCGCCAGGATAAGCACAACCAATTTCCTCCTTGATACGCTCAGCCGTTGCTTCACCAATCAGGCTGCCGTAATGACGACGCACGTAGGCGATAATCGCTTCGTCGAAGCGGTCGCCACCCACGCGAATGGATTCGGAATAGACAATACCGTTGAGCGAAATGATCGCAATTTCAGTGGTACCGCCGCCGATATCCACGACCATTGAGCCCTGGGCTTCTTCCACGGGCAGCCCGGCACCAATCGCCGCCGCCATGGGCTCCTCGATCAGGTCCACACGGCGAGCGCCAGCGCCTTCCGCGGACTCGCGAATCGCGCGGCGCTCCACCTGCGTCGCCATGTAGGGGATGCAGACCAGCACGCGCGGGCTAGGGGTAATGAAGGTGCTTTGATGCACTTTGCGGATAAAGTGCTGAAGCATTTGTTCGGTGACGGTAAAGTCAGCGATGACGCCGTCTTTCATTGGGCGAATAGCCGTGATATTGCCCGGCGTACGCCCCAGCATACGCTTGGCATCGGCACCGACTGCCGCGACACTGCGCATATTACCGGATTGACGGATAGCAACGACGGATGGCTCGTCAAGGACAATGCCACGACCGCGTACGTAAATCAGTGTGTTGGCCGTACCCAGGTCGATCGATAGATCGCTGGAAAACAGCCCCCTCAGACGTTTGAACATGGATGTTGATACCTAGTGCAGACTGGGAACCCTGTGCGGATGCAAACGGTATCACCGCAACCCCCTGGCAGCAAGCACGAGTCGCGTCAGACACTGCCCGTTTGCGCCAAGATGTGGTACATTTTGCGGCTATTTTACACATCTGCGATACAAGACGTTATGACAATAACTGACTGTATACCGCGTAATGCGGGATATGTTCCATCACCTTCGCGAGGAATTTCCGATCATGGCGCTTGAAGACTCTCATGTGCGCCGGGCCGCTCATCTAGCCCGGATCGCCGTCAGCGATGACCAAGCCAGCGGTTTCGTAGAGGACCTGAGCCGGATTCTGGACATGGTCGACCAGCTACAAGGCGTCAATACCGACGGCATTGCGCCCCTGGCCCATCCGCTCGATGCCACCCAGCGCCTGCGCGCCGACGAAGTCACCGAAACCAACCAGCGCGATACTTTCCAGCGCTGCGCCCCAGCGGTTGAAAACGGCCTGTACCTGGTGCCCCGTGTGGTCGAATAACGCATCACCAAGGCATTAGCCGTCTTTTCATCCTTATCTTTTGCTTCGAACGGAGCTCTCAGGTCATGCACGACAAGACACTGACACAACTCGCCAAGGCGCTGGGCAGCGGTGAACTATCCAGCCGCGAGTTAACTGAACACTACCTGAAACGCATTCAGCAGAGCGGTGCCATCCTGAACAGTTTTATTACCGTCACCGCTGATCAGGCACTTGAACAGGCCGACACCGCCGACCAGGCGCGCGCCAAAGGCACGGCGAGTCTGTTGACGGGCGTGCCATTGGCACTGAAGGACATTTTTTGCACCCAGGGCATCAAAACCAGCTGCGGCTCCAGAATGCTGGATAATTTCGACGCGCCTTACGATGCCACCGTGGTGGAAAAGCTCAAGACAGCGGGCACGGTTACCCTAGGCAAGACCAACATGGATGAGTTTGCCATGGGCTCGTCCAACGAAAACAGCTACTACGGACCGGTCAAAAACCCCTGGGACCTCACTGCCGTGCCTGGTGGCAGCTCCGGCGGCAGCGCGGCAGCGGTGGCCGCGGGGCTCACGCCGGCAGCGCTGGGCACCGATACCGGCGGCTCGATTCGTCAGCCAGCGGCGTTCTGCGGGATTACCGGCCTCAAACCGACCTACGGACGCGTTTCCCGCTATGGCATGATCGCCTACGCCTCAAGCCTCGACCAGGCGGGCCCCATGGCACGTAGCGCAGAAGACTGCGCGCACCTGTTGAACGTCATGGCGGGTCATGATGTGCGCGACTCCACCAGTATCGCCCGCGGGGTGCCCGACTACGCGGAGACGCTCAATGCGCCGCTTTCAGGGCTGAAAATCGGCCTCCCTACAGAGTACTTCGGCGAAGGCCTCGACCCTGAGGTCGAAAAAGCCGTGCGTGAGGCCGTTAGCGTCTATGAGTCGCTGGGCGCTACCGTGCGGGATGTCAGCCTGCCTCACACGCATTACGCCATCCCGGCGTATTACGTCATTGCACCTGCCGAAGCCTCCTCCAACCTGTCACGCTTTGACGGCGTGCGTTTCGGCCACCGCTGCGATGAACCAAGCGATCTGATCGACCTCTACAAGCGCTCGCGGGCCGAGGGCTTCGGCGACGAGGTACAGCGCCGTATCCTGATCGGTACTCACACGCTGTCGGAAGGCTTCTTTGACGCCTACTATACCAAGGCGCAGAAGGTTCGCCGTCTGATTCGCCAGGACTTCCTGGATGCCTTTGAAGATGTGGACGTACTGATGGGGCCTGCCTCACCGACACCGGCTTTTGATCTGGGCGCCAAGAAGGATCCGGTATCCATGTACCTGCAGGACATTTATACGATTGCCGTCAACCTGGCGGGCATCCCCGGCATCAGCGTACCGGCCGGCTTCGCCGGTGGCCGTCCGATCGGCCTACAGATACTAGGCACCCACTTTGCCGAAGCCCAGCTGTTGAACGTCGCCCACCAGTTCCAGCAAGCGACCGATTGGCACTTGCAACGCCCTGATTTTGCCGAGGAGAGCGCCTAATGCAATGGGAAACCGTGATTGGGCTAGAAGTCCACGTTCAGCTCGCCACCCACTCAAAGATTTTCTCTGGCGCCTCGACAGCATTTGGCGCCGAGCCTAACAGCCAGGCTTGCGCGGTCGACCTCGGCCTGCCGGGTGTGCTGCCGGTACTCAACGAGCAGGCGGTGGCCATGGCGGTGCAGTTTGGTCTGGCCGTGCATGCCGATATCGCTGAAGTATCGGTGTTCGATCGCAAGAACTACTTCTACCCGGATCTGCCCAAGGGTTATCAGACCAGTCAGATGTACCACCCCATCGTCGGCCCCGGCGAAGTGGAGATTACCCTGGACGACGACTCCACCAAGCAGATCCGCATCCACCATGCCCACCTGGAAGAGGACGCGGGCAAATCGCTGCATGAAGACTTCCATGGCATGACCGGCATTGACCTGAATCGTGCAGGCACGCCGCTGCTGGAGATCGTCTCCGAGCCGGATATGCGCAGCGCCAAAGAGGCGGCCGCCTACCTCAAGGCAATTCACTCGATCGTCACCTATCTGGGCATTTCCGACGGCAACATGGCGGAAGGTTCGATGCGCTGCGACGTCAACGTCTCGGTGCGCCCCAAGGGGCAGGAAGCCTTCGGCACCCGGGCCGAGATCAAGAACGTCAACTCTTTCCGCTTTGTGGAAAAGGCCATTGCCTTTGAAGTCGAGCGGCAGATCGAACTGATCGAGGACGGCGGCAAGGTCGTCCAGGAGACCCGCCTGTTCGACCCTGAGCGCGACGAGACACGCAGCATGCGCACCAAGGAAGAAGCCAACGACTACCGCTACTTCCCCTGCCCCGACCTTCTGCCGGTGGTACTCGACCAGGCCTACCTGGACCACCTGCGCAGCCAGCTACCGGAGCTGCCTGCTGAAAAACGCGAGCGCTTTCAGCAGGCGCTGGGCCTGTCGGCCTACGATGCATCCGTGCTTTCCGCCAGCCGCGACATGGCCGAATATTTCGAGGCCGTCCATCGCGTCTGTGGCGACGCCAAACAGGCCGCTAACTGGGTTCAGGGTGAACTGTCCGGCGCGCTCAACCGCGAAAACCTCAGCATTGCCAACAGCCCGGTCACCGCCGGCCAACTGGGTGAACTGGTCCAGCGGGTACTTGACGACACCATTAACGGCAAAGCCGCCAAACAGGTCTTCCAGGCGCTGTGGCACGGCGAAGGTGCAAGCGCCGATGCCATCATCGAGGCGAAAGGGTTAAAGCAGGTCACCGACACCGGCGCCATCGAAGCGATGATTGACCAGGTGATTGCCGATAGCCCCGCTCAGGTGGCGCAGTACTGCGACGCCGAACCCGAGAAACGCGGCAAGATGATTGGCTACTTTGTCGGCCAGGTCATGAAGGCCTCGCGAGGGACCGCCAATCCGCAGCAGGTCAATGGCCTGTTGAAAGAGAAGCTGGATGCGCTGCTCTAGGGCCACCCTTGCCAACTTAAAACGGCCGCGCTTGCGGCCGTTTTTTTCGCTACGTTAACTGTCCGGGATGCACAAAGCGTTGCAGCTGCGCGCAGCCTTTTGCCCATACCGGCGCGGTGAACTCGGCAAGGCCTGCGGTGGGAAAGCCAATGCCGCGGGCTGAACGACCGTCGACCAGCGTCTCGGCCAGCTCACCCACCAGCGGCATATGGCTGACAAGAATCAGTCGTTCATCGGTTTGCTCGACCAGCCAGTCGATGACCGCTTCGGGGGCGTCGTCCGGGGTGATCAGCGGCAAGGTTTCCACCGGCACCGACAGCGCCGCACTCAATCGGGAGGCCGTCTGCTGGGCGCGACGATAAGGACTTGCCAGCAGCCTCGGCGGCGACCCTGGCTGGGCGGCTATCTGCGCGGCCAGCCACGCCCCGACCTTGGCGACTTCCTGCTCGCCGTGCGGTGTCAGCGTGCGCTGGTCATCGGGCCGACCGGGTCCCGCTTCGCCGTGGCGCATCAGCCAGAGTCGCTGCGCTTGATCAGTCATGCCATCCCCCTGTTTCCCGGTGAGCTTGCTGAACGTCTTCGCGGGGAAGGATGAACTCGACGTCACTGCTTTGCTCACCCATCATCAGCGTTTTTGCCATGTCCTGTGGCGGCACGCCGTCGAACAGCACATGATAAAGCCCTTCGGCCAGCGGCATGTACACGCCAATCTCGGCCGCCTTGGTGCAGACCAGCCTGACGGTATTGACGCCTTCGGCCACCTGGCCAAGGGCATCCACGGCTTCGTCCAGGGTGCGCCCCTCGCCGATGGCGTGCCCTACCCGGTAATTACGCGACAAGCTCGACGAGCAGGTGACGATTAAATCCCCCACCCCGGCAAGGCCCAAAAACGTCATGGGGTTGGCCCCCTGGGCAACGGCGAAACGGCTCATTTCGGCCAATGCCCGGGTCATCAACATGCTGCGGGTATTCTCCCCCATGCCGAGTGCCGCGGCCATGCCCGCAGCAATGGCGTAGATATTTTTCAGCGCCCCGCCCAGTTCGACACCATGGCGGTCATTGCTGGCATAGACACGGAAGTAGCGGCAACCCAGCGCCTGCTGAACCCGGGTGCGGGTCAGGGCATCGGCGCTGGCGATCACCGTGGCGGTGAGCTGTTTATCGGCAATTTCCGAGGCGAGGTTGGGGCCCGCAATCACCCCGATATGGGTAAAGCCGGTTTCCTGCTCCAGCACCTGGCTCATCAATAAAAAGCCGGATTGCTCAATCCCCTTGGTGGTACTGACCAGGATCTGCTCGGGCCTTAACCACGGCTTGGCCGCCTGAACGACGCTGCGAAAGGCCTGGGACGGAATCGCAATCAGCACCAGTTCAGCGTCGCGTAGCACCGTTTCAAGGTCGGTGGACGCCTGTACCGCGGGGTTAATGGCATAATTCGGCAAATAGCGACCGTTGCGTCGCTCCCGATTGATCTGCTCCACCAGCGCTTCATCGCGCATCCATTGACGCACCTGCGCGCCGTTGTCAGCGGCAATGCTTGCCAGGGCAGTGCCAAAACTACCGCCGCCCAGTACGGCGACCTGAATCTGCTGCTCAGCCATGGGAATCCCGGATCGTTGGTAAGCGAAAGACGATAAGCCTTGCTGAAGGGTACGACAAAAACAAACGGCCCGCTTGGGGTAACTCCCCAAGGGGCCGTTATACGCCGTCAAGTAAGCGTTATGCCGCCAGCACCCCATTGAGGCGCTTCACGTAAGCGGCCGGATCATCCAGGTGGCCGCCTTCGGCGATAATCGCCTGGTCCAGCAGAATGTGGGCCAGGTCGGCAAACAGCCCGTCATCGGCGTTTTCCAGGCGTGCCACCAGTGAGTGGCTGGGATTCAGTTCCAGAATCGGCTTGACCTCGGGCAGCGGCTGCCCGGCGGCTTCCATGATGCGGCGCATCTGATAGCCCATTTCGTGCTCCGGCAGCACCACGCAGGCCGGTGAGTCGGTCAGGCGGTGGGTGACCTTAACGTCCTGCACACCTTCGCCCAGGGCTTCCTTGACGCGCTTGACCAATGATTCCTTGGCTTTGGCGGTTTCTTCCTGCTCTTTTTTCTCGGCTTCATCTTCCACGTCGCCAAGATCGAGCTCGCCTTTACCCACGTCAGCAAAGGATTTGCCGTCAAACTCGGTAAGGTGGCTCATCAGCCACTCGTCAATGCGGTCGGAAAGCAGCAGCACCTCGATGCCTTTCTTACGGAAGATTTCCAGGTGTGGGCTGTGCTTGGCGGCATTGAAGCTGTCGGCCACCACGTAATAGATCTTCTGCTGACCTTCTTTCATGCGCCCGACGTAGTCGGCAAGCGAATGCTCCTGGGCGGCCGTATCAGTGTGCGTCGAGGCAAAGCGCAGCAGGCCGGCGATTTTCTCACGGTTGGCGGCGTCTTCGCCCGGGCCTTCCTTGAGGACGTTGCCGAAGGTATTCCAGAAGGTTTGGTACTGCTCGCTATCCTTGGTGAGCTTCTTGAGCATATCCAGCGCGCGCTTGGTCAGGGCACCCTTGATCTTGTCGACCTTGGGATCCTGCTGCAGAAGCTCGCGGGAGACGTTGAGCGACAGGTCGCGGGTATCCAGCACGCCTTTGATGAAACGCAGGTAAAGCGGCAGGAACTGCTCGGCATCGTCCATGATGAAGACGCGCTGCACGTAGAGCTTCACACCCCGGGCACCGTCGCGGTCGAACATATCAAACGGCGCGCGACCGGGTACAAACAACAGGCTGGTATATTCCAGCTTGCCTTCCACCTTGTTGTGGCTCCAGGTCAGCGGGTCACTGAAGTCGTGGGCCACGTGCTTGTAGAACGCCTTGTACTCGTCATCCGAAATATCGCTCTTGGGGCGCACCCAAAGCGCCGTGGCTTCGTTGACGGTTTCCCAGGTGGTGACTTCGCTGCCTTCGACCGGATTGCCATCATCGTCCTTGGCGGTTTCGGTCTTGGGCATGCGTACCGGCACTTCGATATGGTCCGAGTACTTGCGCACCAGGTTCTGCAGGCGGAAATCGTCGGCAAATTCCTTGGCGTCGTCTTTCAGGTGCAGGGTAATTTCGGTGCCGTGCTGTTCGAGATCGATGTCAGCGACGGTGAACTCGCCCTCGCCTTTCGAACGCCATTCCACGCCGGTGCTTGCGTCTTCGCCAGCCTTGCGTGTGCGAACCGTCACATCGTCGGCGACAATAAAGCTGGAATAGAAACCCACGCCGAACTGACCGATCAACTTGGCATCTTTCTGCTGTTCACCTGACAGCTGCTTGAGGAACTCGGACGTACCGCTGCGCGCAATGGTGCCCAGGTTGGCAATCACATCATCACGGGTCATGCCGATACCGTTGTCGCGCAGAGTGACCGTTCCGGCGTCGGCATCGTGTTCGATTTCGACACGTAGCTCGCTGTCGCCTTCGTAGAGCCCGTCGTTGTCCAGGGCCGCATAGCGTAGCTTGTCGCAGGCGTCGGCAGCGTTGGATATCAGCTCGCGCAGGAAAATTTCCCGATTTGAGTACAGCGAGTGAATCATCAGATTCAACAGCTGCTTAACTTCCGTTTGAAAGCCAAGAGTTTCTTCGTGGGTAGTGTTGGACATTCGCTCAGCCCTCATTGATCTCGGTACGTAAAGCGCCTCGCCAAGATGGCAAAGGCATAAAAATCGGTGTGAACGAAATATGGGGCTGAGGGAAAATTTTTCAAGCGGCCGTGTGCGGCGAATCAGTGGATTCGCTGTCGGGGTATTTCCAGGCGCGATAGCCGGCCAACTGCTGGTCCATGCGGTTGAGCAGCCAACTAACAATGACGGCATCGTCGACCACGCCTATCAACATCAGAAAATCGGGGATCAAATCAAACGGTAACACCAGATAAATCAGCGCCACCGCCATCAAGGCGAAAGCTGACCAGGGCACAGGCCGAAAACGGCCTCTGACGACGTCACGGGTCATGGGAAAAAACAATGTCAGCGCTCGCCACATACGCTTGAATACCCAAGCACGAGATTTAAGTCGACGCAGCCACCACCAGCTGGATAATAGAGCCATCAGTATTGAATCCTCCCAGACGTTCAGTTGTCGGAGTCTTTTACGTTAGGATAGTTCAGTCCACCAAGGCCACCCAATGCCGTATCGAGGAAGCATCATGCCCCGCACTGCCCGCGTATTATCCATTGCGTTCGTTGCCTGTTTACCAAGCATGTCGTGGGGCGTCAGCGACAGTGCAATGCGCGATGCCCTCGATGCCGCTCGCAACCAGCAATGGGACCGTATTGATATGGCGGCCATTGAAGATCATCCGTTAAGTGGCTATGTCACTTATCATCGGTTGCGCAACCAGCTACCTGACCTGCCGCCGGAAACGGTCAACCGCTATATCGATACCCACAGCGACTCGCCGTTGAGCGACTGGATGCGCGGCCAGGCCATCGACCAATACGGGGAGGCAGGCCAGTATGGCCGTGTGCGGGCGGTCAGCAATGGTGAGCCCAACGGCGCCGCCCGGCAATGCCACTACCACACGGCCCATTTTGACATTGCCCCACAACAAGCGGTTGAGGCCGGCCAACGCCTCTGGCTTGTGGGCCAATCCCAACCGAACGCCTGCGATCCGTTGTTTGACCGGTTGAGAGCTAACGGCACCATCGATGGCGAATTGATTTGGGAACGCCTGATGTTAGCCTGGCAGGCAGATAACCGTCGGCTGGCCGACTACCTGAGCAATCAATTAAATGAGCGCTGGCAAACCGCCATTGATACCTACGAAACGGTGGACAGTAACCCGCAGCGCATACTCGGTGCTCCCACCTGCCTGGGCCCCGAATGCAAGGCCACGGCCACTTTTTACCAGGCGGCAATGCAGCGCCTTACGCTAGATGACACCCCGCAGTCCCTCTCCGTGTGGCGCTCCCTGGCCGAGCGTTTGAGCCTGTTGCCCAGCGATCAGCGGCTTATCGAAGAAGAGCTGGCGTATTACGTACTGGTGCGTGAAGTGCCCAATTCGATGGCGTGGGTGGATAGCGTCTTGCCACGCCTGGACAGCGAACGCGTCTTCGAGTTGCGGGTTCGCCGCGCTCTTCAAGCTCATCAATGGGAAGCGGTGCGCCACTGGATTACCCAAATGCCCGCCGAGCAGAAAGCGGATGCACGGTGGCAATACTGGCTCGCCCGGGCCAGCGAGCAGCTAGGCGATCAAACGGCGGCCACAACGCATTTCCAGCAAGCCGCTTCACAGCGTAGCTTTTACGGCTTTGCCGCTGCTGAGCGTTTGGGGCAGCCGTTAGCGTTGAACAATGAGCGCTTCTATTTTGACGACGCGTCACGTGAGCGTATCGCGCAACTGCCCATGGTGCAGCGTACCCAGGCATTGATGCGCATCGGCGAAGACGGCCTGGCCAATAGTGAGTGGCTGCATGCCGTTCAGCAGGCATCCACCGAAGAAGCCCGAGCGCTGGCGGACTTTGCCGCCGAGCAGGATTGGCATGCCCGGCTGGTACAGACCACCATCGCGGCGGGCATGTGGGACGCCCTAGAATGGCGCTTCCCCCAGGCCTACCACGACGACTTCATCCACTGGGGGCGCATTAGCGGCGTGGACCCTTACCTGCTAATGGCGATTACCCGCCGTGAAAGCGCCTACAACCCCAACGCCCTGTCACCTGCCGGTGCCCGGGGACTGATGCAACTGATGCCCGGCACCGCCGCCCAGGTAAGCCGCCAACTGGGTCTCGATGACCCTGGCCCCTACGGCGTACTCGACCCGGAGCTGAACATTCGCCTGGGCAGCACTTACCTGCGCGACAAGCTGCAGCGCTACCAGGGCAACCGTTTAGCCGCTGCGGCGGCGTACAACGCGGGCCCTGGACGAGTGGATCGCTGGCTGGGAGATTACAGCATCGAGGCCTTTGACCTCTTTGTGGAGCGCATTCCCTACCGTGAAACACGCAACTACGTACAGGCCGTGCTGAGTTATCGCGCCATTTTTGAAAGCCTCGCCAACGGCTCAAGCGACGGGGTGTCGCTGTTGAGCAACGGCGAAAGGCAAGTACGTTACAGCCGGGCGCTGGTGATTCGCGATTGATATACGCCCAGAGACGGACCGCGGCCGCGTTACACCGGCCGCTGAGAAAATGCCAGGCGAATACCCAGCATCACCAGTACAGCGCCGGTCATCGCGTTGAGCGTTTGCGCAAAACGCGCGCTGGCCAGCCATTTCCCGGCGCTGCCGACCATCAGTACCACACTGATTTGCCAGAGATTGGCAATCACGAAGTGGACGCCTGCCAACCATAGCGACTTGACCAGCGCTGGATCGCTCGGGGCAATGAACTGCGGCAGAAAAGCCATGTAAAATACTACCGTCTTGGGGTTAAGCACATTGGATAAAAACCCTTCTTTCAGCGGTTGCCAGAGTGGAACGGCCGTATCCATGGTCATCACACCCTTCACCGGCAATGGCTGTCCACGCCGTGCCGCCAGCAGACTGCTAATACCCAGCCAGATCAAATAGCCAGCTCCCACCAGCTTCAAGGCATGAAACGCCCAGGCTGACTGCAGCAGGATCAGCGAAATCCCCATTGCCGAGATGGTGGCGTGCACGAACAGGCCGCTGCAGATCGCCATGCTGGTGGCGACCCCGTCACGCAGCCCTCCCCTGGCCGTATTACGGATCACCAGCAACGTATCGACCCCAGGGGTGATCGACAGCAACGTAATGGCAATGACAAATGGCACAAACTGCGCATCAATCAGGCTAAATGGCGTCATAACAAGGCACTCGTACGATGGAAACGATTCAATCACATTGTGACTGGACGACAGGTTTTTTTGCATCTAGAGTAATTCAGGCGGGTTCGCAATAGCGCCCCGCTTGAACATCAAGCTCGTGAAGGAAATGCATAATGGCAACTGGCACTGTCAAGTGGTTCAACGATACCAAAGGTTACGGCTTCATCTCCCCGGATGACGGTGGTGACGATCTATTTGCTCACTTCTCCGAAATTCAAGCTGAAGGTTTCAAAAGCCTGCAGGATGGTCAGAAAGTCAGCTTTGAGGTAACCCAGGGTAAAAAAGGCCTCCAGGCTTCCAATATACGCGTTGCGTAATTCGCTATCGTGCACAAGGCCCGCATGACGATGCGGGCCTTTTTATTTGCCTAGCGCACAAGCCTCACCAGGGAAGTTATTCTTCCTGCTCTATGGTTTCGGGACGCTCTTCCTCGATTGATTCAAACTGTTCATTCAATCGCTGCTCAGCCTCTTCAAACCGTCGCTCGGTGTCTTCTATCAGCTCATCTATATCTTTACCGCGCGTACGCTCTCCGTCGCGAGCCGACTCAGGCAGACTGCTTTCAAACTCCCAGCGCTCCTCCATCTCTTCATCGCTGATAGGCTCGACAACGGGTGACTGCTGCTCGACCTCCTGGAACTGTTCTTCCAACCGCTGCTGCGCCTCCTCGAAGCGGCGTTCGGTTTCGGCAATCATGTCGTCAACATCCGACCGTGTTGCTTCACCGGGCATTGCACCGCCTTCCTCCAGCACTTCTTCAGGGTCAGCGGCCAGGGTGTCCTCGTCGGCTTCGACGTTTTCTGTCTGTGGGGCCGCGTCTTCCTCAGCCTGCTCACCCACAAGGGAGGCCTCGGTTCTCTCTAATTCTTCTTCTGCTTGGCGCGATTCAGTGGCATCTGCCTCGCTGTCGCTGCTAACAGGCGCGTCGGAGGCCGCCTCTGTCTCTTCTTCAGTAGCTGCGTCAGTCGCTACTTCAGCATCAGCAGACCCTGCGTCTGCATCATTCGATGGTGAAGCGGACTCTTCCTGCTGGTTGGCGTTCGACGTTTCGTCATTATCGCCACAGCCACTGACCACCAACATGACAGCTGCTAGCACGGGCAGCCAAACGCTTTTAGTCATTTATGTTGTCTCCTCAATGTGTACGCCTCATCGCCTCTGTAAAAATGGGTCAATGACAGGTTATCAGTTTCAGGTCTCTACGACCGATGACAGTAGTGGACATTCATCGGGAAGCACCACATGGATGGCCAACGGCACAACGTCAGCGCGAAAGCGTCGATAATGGCGCGCTTCACCATCCAGGGTTAACGGCCAGGGAGGGTCTTCAGATAGTGTCGACACGCTGAGCGCATCCGCCGACACATAGCGCACGAAGCGACCCTGGCTGGGAAAATTCTGTAATTCGCTCACCAAGTCTGGCAGCGCTTTCGCGGTGAGAAAATCCTTGACCACGAGAATATCGAGATGACCGTCGTCCAATTTCGCCCTGGGAGCCAGCACCTGCCGACCGCCAGACTGGCGACCATTGCCAATCGCCAACAGTAGAAGCGATGTCGACTCCTGCTGATCCTCCCAATAAAGCGTGCCACGGTAGCTATGATGTCGCCATGCCTTGACGGCTCCCATGAGGGAATAAGCCCCACCCCCCAACATGCGCTTGAGCATTTTGGGGGTCGACGAGGTGATTTCAGCACCAAAGCCCGCCGTCATCATATTAACGTAATAGCTGGTGACCGACTCAGTGTCGCTCTCGGCGCATAGTTTAACGACGTCAATCGGGTAATCAGACAGCGTCAACGCCGCCGAGAGCGCCTCTGACGGCTCCAGCGGCAAGCCTACCGAGGTGGCAAAGTCATTAGCGCTACCCAGCGGCACAATCCCCATGATCGGCCGCCGGTCTTTATCCAGACGCATCAGGCCGTTCATCACCTCGTTGACGGTACCATCCCCGCCACAGGCAATCACATGGGTCATTCCCATATCGACGGCGGACTCGGCAAAATGCTCGGCATCACCTGCTTCCCAGGTTACCCGAACACTAATCGGCATCCCTGCCTTTCTCTGCTCAGCTACCGCTTCACGTAACGCCGCATTACCGGCTGATTTACCATTAACAATGAGTAAAAAACGCTTCTTTGGTGTCGTCACTGAGATTTCCTTTCGTCGTCGCTCCTTCGTGATCATTACGCAAGTGCTTTTTCAACCACCTCGTATACATTACTCGAGAGCGGCTCGCGTTGAATGCGTTCAAGTTCTGACCGCATCAAGTCCTGCCGCGTTTCATCGAACCGCTGCCAACGGGTCAGCGGCGTTATCAGACGTGCCGCTATTTCCGGGTTCAACCGATTCAGCTCAATCACCACATCCGCCAGCAGGGCGTAGCCCTGCCCATCCAGTCGATGAAAGTTGACACGGTTCTGGGCAAAAGCACCAATCAGCGCGCGCACGCGATTGGGATTTTTCAACGAGAAGGCCGGATGGTCCATCAGGTACTTCACTCGATCGAGCACGTCCGGCTGGGGACGCGACACCTGAATCGTGAACCACTGATCCATGACCAGCGGGTCATGGGCCCACTTTTCACCGAAGGTCTTAAGCGCCGGAGAGGCCAGGTCGTCGCGGTCACTGTGAACCAGCAGCGTCAAGGCATGGCGAACATCGGTCATGTTGTGGTTCGCCGCAAACTGACCTTCGCAAAGCGCCACGCCCTGCTCGTCTTCGATCGACATCAGGTAGCTGAGCGCCACGTTCTTCAAGCTGCGCTGGGCAATCTGCTCAGGGGTCGGCGCATAGGGTTCACCGGAACGATTGGCCTCAAAGGTCGCCATGAACTCATCACGCAGCGCCATCGCCAGTGACTGTCGGACAAACTCTCGGGCTGCATGAATGGCATCGACGTCGACAATCGGCTGTTGCTCGGCGATGTACGCTTCCGAAGGTAGCGTAAGCATTTCGGCCAACACCGCCTTGTCCGACGGTGTGTTGCTCAATAGCGTTCGGAATGCCTCGACGACACGACTGTCCATTACCTTTTCAACACCATTGCGGTGAGCGGCAATCAAGTCATCAAGCGCCAGCATTGCCAGCCGCTGCCCGGCATCCCAGCGATTGAAGCCGTCGCTATCCTGGGTCAGCAGGAAGGCAAGATCTTCACGTGAATACGGGAAATGCAGCTTCACTGGGGCGGAGAAGTTACGTAGCAGCGAAGGCACCGGGGCCTCGGCCACGTCGGTAAATACGAAGGTCTGCTCGTCTTCGCGCAGATGGATCACGGTCTCTTTGCCGAGCTTTTCGCCTTCCAGAGTAAGCGCCAGGTCCTGGCCCGACTTGGTACCCACCAGGCCCATGGCGATGGGGATATGCAACGGCTCTTTATCCACCTGACCCGGCGTGGCGGGGGTCCGCTGACGCAGCGTCAAATGGTACTCGCCGTGGGCATAGTCATACTCGCCATGGGCATCGATTTCCGGGGTTCCCGCCTGGGAGTACCAGCGCATGAACTGACTGAGGTCGAGTCCCGAGGCCTCTGCCATGCAATCCACGAAGTCTTCGATGGTGACCGCCTGGCCGTCGAAGCGCGCAAAGTAACGATCCGCCCCCTGCCGAAAGGCGTCCCAGCCGACCAGATTGCACAACATGCGGACGATTTCAGCTCCCTTTTCATAAATGGTCAGCGTGTAGAAATTGGTGATCTCAATGTAGTGATCAGGCCGCACCGGGTGGGCCGTTGGTCCCGCATCTTCGGCAAACTGTGCCGTGCGGAAAAACGACACGTCCTGAATGCGCTTCACCGGCGCGGAGTTGGTCTCGGCCGAGAAGCACTGGTCGCGGAAGACCGTGAAGCCCTCTTTCAGGGACAGCTGAAACCAGTCGCGGCAGGTCACCCGGTTCCCCGACCAGTTGTGAAAGTATTCGTGGGCAACGATGCCCTCAACTGTCTGAAAGGCGCCATCGGTGGCCGTATCAGGATGGGCTAATACCGCCGCCGAATTAAAGATATTGAGGCCTTTGTTTTCCATGGCCCCCATGTTGAAGTCGTTGACCGCCACGATCATGAACAGATCAAGATCGTATTCACGCCCGTAAGCTTCCTCATCCCACGCCATGGCGCGCTTGAGTGACCCCATGGCATGATCGGTTTTCTGCAGGTTCTCCTCTTCCACCCAAAGCTGCAGCGTTACGTCTCGCCCGGACTGGGTGGTGAAGCGGTCTTCTACCTTATGCAGATCCCCAGCGACCAGAGCAAACAGGTAGCAGGGCTTGGGGTGCGGATCTTCCCAGACGGCAAAGTGACGACCGTTTTCAAGATCGCCTTGCTCAATCGGGTTACCGTTGGCGAGCAGGACGGGTTCGCGCTCGCGATCGCCTATGATGGTCACTTTAAAGGTCGACATCACATCCGGACGATCAGGGTAAAAGGTGATACGGCGGAACCCCTCCGCCTCACACTGGGTGCAAAACATGCCGTTGGATTGGTAAAGGCCTTCCAGGGCGGTGTTATCCTTGGGCGAGAGTTGCACCTCACTTTCCAGGGTAAAGCGCGCAGGCACCCGCTCGATACGGAGCCCCTCATCGCTTACCTGATAATCGTTATCCGCCAGTGGGCTACCATCAATCAGCAAGGCGTCAAGGGTCAGTTGCTCACCGTCAAGCTTGAGTGGTTCATCAGCATTGGCCGATGCTTGTCGCTCGATTTGCAGGCGCGCTTTTACTCGGGTCGCGGCGGGGTCAAGATCAAACGTCAGCTCGGTATGGGTCACCCGATAGGCGGGAGGCTGGTAATCGCTTAAATAGACCGGCTGCGGATCAGACATGATGAGAAACTCCTTATGGTCAGTGCTGTTATTGGCGGCTTACAGAGACTATCAGGGCGCGGGGTCAATCCCGGAAGTTATCGAACTGAAGCGGTAGTTCCGGTCCTCCCTCACCGCGCAATAGCGACATGACGCTTTGCAGGTCGTCACGCTTTTTACCTGTGACACGCACCTTTTCACCCTGAATTTGTGCCTGGACTTTAAGCTTGCTGGCCTTGATACGCTTGACCACGTCTTTTGCCTCGCTTTGATCCAGCCCCTGCTTGAGCGTTACCTCCTGACGAGCTTTGACACCCGATAGCACAGGGTCTTTAATGTCCATGCAACGTGCATCGATACCCCGCGCAATCAAGCGGTTACGCAACACATCCAGCATCTGCTTGAGCTGAAAATCGACCTCGGCTTCAAGCTGCACCGACTCCTTTTCAAGCGTAAAGGACGCATCTACCCCTTTGAAATCAAAGCGGGACTGAACTTCGCGGTTGGCCTGGTCGACGGCATTGGCCGCTTCGTGCTGATCAAACTCAGAGACAATATCAAATGAGGGCATAGACGGATTCCTGACAGGACATGACCCACTATTCTAGAGCAGCCAGCCCCCTACCGGCCAATTCTGTCGGTAGAAATCGCCAAAATACTGAATCCAGCCAACTTATCGTGGAATAAAAGGGGATACGCCTTGATGTTCAAGGCACGATGAATCGCTTAACCTAGGACACCGCATCCCCTATTCTCGACCCTGAGGAAAATCCATGTCTGACCGCAATACACGCCATAAAGCATCAATGGAAAAACTCAAGGCACGCGTCGATGAGAAGGTCGCGGATGCCACCGAGCAGCGTGGTCTGGTGCTCATCAACACCGGCAACGGCAAGGGCAAGACGACAGCGGCCTGGGGCACGGTGACCCGCGCTCTTGGCTACGGCTATAAAGTTGGCGTCGTTCAGTTTATCAAGGGGCTTTGGGAGTGCGGCGAGCGCAATCGACTGGAAGAAGACCCCAACCTGAGTGTTGCCATCATGGCCACCGGCTTTACCTGGGAAACGCAAAACCGTGAAGCGGATACCCAGGCATGCCAGGAGGTATGGCAAGACGCTGAGAAAATGCTGGCCGACTCCGACACCTACCTGGTGGTGCTGGACGAGATCACCTACATGCTCAAGTTTGGCTATCTGGATATTGCCACGGTCAAGGGCGCCATAGAAAAGCGGCCACGCGAACAGACCGTGATTATTACCGGTCGTAACGCCCACCGCGAACTCGTCGCCATGGCCGATACGGTGACCGAAATGCAGGAGGTCCGCCATGCCTTCAATAATGGCATCCAGGCGCGCCGGGGCATCGATTTTTAAGCGTTTGCATGAGACAGACCGAAAAAAGGGGCGAACACGTCGCCCCTTCCTACACGCCTCATACTAAAGGCTTTGCCCGCTATTCGGGCGGTTATTCATCGAACGGATTGCGCAGCACGATCGTTTCGATACGGTCCGGGCCAGTGGAAATAATATCGATACTGGTGCCGACTTTTTCTTCCAGGAAGCTGATGTAGGCCCGTGCATTGGCCGGCAGGTCTTCGACCTTTTTCACGCCCAGAGTCGACTCCTTCCAGCCAGGCAGGTCCTCATAGACCGGCTCGAGAGCTTCGTAGCCTTCCGAATCTACCGGCGTATCGAGCACGTCACCGTCTTTGCTGCGGTAACCAACGCAGACGCGGATATTTTCCAGCCCGTCGAGCACGTCCAGCTTGGTCAGACAGATACCCGACACCGAATTGATTTGCACCGCATGGCGAAGCGCGACGGCATCGAACCAGCCACAGCGCCGCGGACGACCGGTGGTAGCGCCGAACTCATGGCCCTTCTCGGCCAGATGGCGGCCGTGAGCGTCAAACAGCTCGGTGGGAAACGGACCCGACCCGACGCGGGTGGTGTAGGCTTTGGTGATACCCAGCACATAGTCCAGATACAGCGGACCAACGCCGGACCCCGTCGCCGTACCACCCGCGGTGGTATTGGAGCTGGTCACGAAGGGGTAGGTCCCGTGGTCGATATCCAGCAGCGACCCCTGGGCACCTTCGAAGAGAATATTCTCTCCGGCTTTGCGCAGATCGTGAACCATGCTTACCGTATCGCTCACCATGGGGCGCAGCTCTTCGGCCATCTGCATGGCGTTATCGAGCACCTTCTGGAAGTCCACAGCTGGCTCGCCGTGGTAATTGACCAGGACAAAGTTGTGGTAATCGAGCACTTCGCCCAGCTTGGAAGCAAACCGTTCACGGTGAAGCATATCACCCAGGCGCAACCCCCGGCGGGCAACCTTATCTTCATACGCGGGACCAATCCCCCGGCCTGTCGTGCCAATCTTGGCGATACCGCGGGCCTTTTCCCGCGCCTGATCCAGGCATACGTGGTATGGCAGGATCAACGGGCAGGCAGGCGATAAGCGCAGCCGTTCACGAACCGGAACGCCTTTGGCTTCAAGCTCGCGAATTTCCTTGATCAGCGCTTCCGGCGAGAGCACCACGCCATTGCCGATGATGCAGGTCTTGCCAGGCCGCAGCACGCCGGAAGGAATCAGGTGAAGCACGGTTTTTTCACCGTCGATCACCAGCGTATGACCCGCGTTATGACCACCCTGAAACCGCACCACCGCCGACGCTGACTCGGTCAGCAAATCAACGATCTTGCCCTTGCCTTCATCGCCCCACTGGGTTCCCAGGACTACGACATTCTTACCCATTATGCACTCGTCTCTTGTGTCAGTGTCGTTGGCTGCCAACGACCATCGATAAACTCAAGACGGCGGTCACAACCGTGTTCCGCCGGTCCCGTACGCTGCCCTGGTAGCGCCTGAATCACCCGCTCGCCCTGCTCACGCAGCACGGCAATGGCAGCATCAAGCGATGCGGCCTGCTCGGCGGGCGCCCATATTGCGCCTTGCGCCGGCGAGGCCACGTCCAGTGAGGCCAGTTGCTTCAAGTCCATCGAAAAGCCGGTTGCCGGGCGCGCACGACCAAAGGCACGCCCCGTATCATCGTAGCGACCGCCTTTCGCCAGGGCATGGCCGTAGCCTGGCACGTAGGCCGCAAACATCATGCCGGTGTGGTATTGATAGCCGCGCAACTCGGCCAGATCAAAATACAACGACACATCAAACTGTGCCAGCACGCCTTGATAGAGGGCATCCAGCTGGTCCAGCGCCGCGATCACCGATGCGGGTGCACCCGCCAAGCGTTCGCGCGCTTGAAGCAAAATATCGGCATCTCCATGCAGTTCGCCCAGGGCTAATAGCATCTCGGCCAAGGCAGGGTCTGTCACGCTGGCGCTGACGTTTTCTGCCAGCAGGCCCGGTGACTTCAGCGCCAGGGCGTCAAACAGCTGAGATTCCTGCTCGGCGTTCAATTCCGCCGCCTCTACCAGGCTCCGATAGATGCCGATGTGCCCCAGCGCCAGGTGGATCTCGTCGGCACCTGCCGCCTGCAGGCTGGACAACGCCAGGTGAATAATTTCCTTGTCGGCATCAAGCCCGGCGTGGCCAAACAGCTCGACTCCCACCTGGACGGGACTACGTCCCCCCTGGTGCTGATCTGCCTTGGCACGCAATACGTTGGTGCAATAGCACAGGCGCACCGGCCCCTGGCGTTTGAGCGAATGTGCGTCCATTCGCGCCACCTGCGGCGTGACATCCGCCGACGCGCCCATCATCCGCCCTGTCAACTGGTCGGTCAACTTGAAGGTCTGGAGGTCCAGGTCGGTTCCCGTGCCGGTAAGCAGAGAGTCCAGAAACTCCACCGGCGGTGGCATGACTTGGTCATAGCCCCAGACATGGTATAGATCCAGCAACGTCCGGCGTAGCTCTTCCATACGGCTTGCCTGAGGCGGCAGCACTTCGTCCATGCCGTCGGGCAATAGCCAGCGGTCAGCAATGGTCATGTGAACAATCCTGCGAGACGACAATAATGAAGGCCCAATGACATAGGGCCACAAAAAAACCGGGCGACGCCCGGTTGATAAAGTCTACCACGTTTTGTGACGCGTTGAACCCCGCCGGCGTCCGACGGGGCCTACGTCAAATGCTTAACTGTCTTCGTCGGGCATGGCGCTGCGCAGGTAGCGGAAGAAGTCGCTATCCGGCTCCAGTACCAGCAGGTTGTCATCACCCGAGAAGCTCTCACGATAGGCATTCAGACTGCGCCAGAAAGTGAAGAACTCCTGATCCTGACTGTAAGCTTCGGAGAAGATGGCGGCCGCTTGGGCATCACCTTCACCGCGCAAGGTTTCAGCACGCTCGTTAGCCTGGGCCAGCAGGACCTGACGGCGACGATCCGCGTTCGCACGGATACGCTCGGCCTCTTCTTGACCCTGGGCACGCCATTCCCGGGCTTCACGCTCGCGCTCTGAACGCATCCGCTCATAGACCGCGGCTGATACGTCGTCCGGCAGGTCGATCCGCTTGATACGGATATCGCGAATCGCCACGCCAAGCTCTTCGCGCATCAGTGCGTCGAGCTCCTCGGTCGGGCCATCCATCAGGTCGTCGCGCTCCTCGGCGATGATCTGCTGAAGGTTCAAGCGACCAAACTGGTTGCGCAGGCTTTCGTCAACGCGGGGCTGAATCAGGCGCGTCGCCATCATTTCATCCCCTGCGGTGGCCTCGTAGTAGCGAGTGGGATTGACCACCTGCCACTTCACGTAGGAATCGACAATGACCGCTTTCTGCTCTTGGGTCAGATAGCGGCTGGTATCGGTATCCAGCGTCAGCAGGCGGGTATCAAAAGTACGCACTGTCTGCGCAATTGGCATTTTGACGTGCAGGCCCGGCTGAATGTTCTCTTCGATGACCTCACCGAAGCGCAGTTTGACCGCACGTTCGGTTTCATCGACAACATACAGGCTGTTACTGGCAAGCCACGCAACGGCGGCAATGCCGCCAACGATTAGCAGGGATCGATTATTGATCATTTACCGGCCCTCCCTGCGGATAGAGCTGCTATTGGATGAGGAGTTGCTGCTCTGACTGCTGCTGTTACCGCTGCGCAGGCTTTCAAGCACCTGCGGATCAACACCGTCGCTGTTACTCTGCTGCGAAGCGGCGGCACCCTGGCGACGATTCAACTGCTCGAGCGGCAGGTACATCATCGGTGCGTTCTCACTCACATCAAGCAGCACCTTGGGCGTTTCGCCAAAGACATCTTCGATGGCTTCAATGTACATCCGCTCACGCATGATATCAGGCGAATTCTCGTACTCGGCGAGCAGCGAATTGAAGCGGTTGGCTTGACCCTGCGCTTCGGCCACGACCGATTCACGATAACCTTGGCCCTGTTCGACCAGCCGCTGCGCCTGACCCTGAGCCTCAGGGATGATCGAGTTGGCGTAGGCGATGCCCTGGTTGATCGTGCGCTGACGATCTTCACGGGCGCGGATCACGTCATCAAAGGCATCAATGACTGGCTGCGGGGCAGAGGTGGACTCGATGTTGATGGTCTGGAGCTGGATACCAGCGCCGTAGTTGTCCAGGTAGGACTGAAGACGGCTCGATACCGAACTGCCTAGAATTTCACGACCCGAGGTCAGGATATCGATCATGTCGGTTCCACCGACCACATGACGCAGCGATGAGTCGAGGGCGTTGTCCAGTGACAGCTCCGGGTCTCGTACATTGAGGACGAAATTTCGCGGATCGGCCACCTGATACTGAGCGGAAATTTCCACTTCAACGATGTTCTCATCCCGGGTCAGCATCGACTGGGTCTGGGTCAGCGAGCGCACACGCGTCACATTGACCATTCGCACTTCGTCGATCAAGGGTGGATTCCACTGAAGTCCAGGGGTAACGGTGTTCTGGTATTCGCCAAAACGAAGCACCACGCCACGCTCGGATTGATCCACTACATAAAAGCCCATTGCGGCCCAGATCGCCAATGCGACAATAATCAACAAACCCGGTAGCGCAAAGACATTACGAGGCTTGCCGCCGCCGCTACCCTTGTTACCACCGCCGCCAGACTTCTTGCCGCCACCGAGCATACCGCTCAGCTTATCCTGAAACTTTTTCAGCGCTTCATCGAGATCGGGTGGTCCTTGGTTGTTGCCTCCTTTGTTGCCGTTGTTGCCATCGTTATTTCCACCGCGGTTTCCACCGCCGTCGCTACCGCCTCGTCGGCCACCACCACTCCAAGGGTCATGCTGGTTGCCACCACCGGGCTCATTCCAGGCCATACTTCGTCTCCACTGAGGTATTCACTCACGCTCAGGCTCCGACGTTAACACGGGGCCAAAGCGCAATTTAGTATTATGCAATCTGGAGCTTGTTCGGTCACTGACCGGGCGCTCGTGCCCGCCCGCTGCCACGAGAGCTCACCATTCGCTCGTTTCGCGCAGATCGGCGGGCAAGTAGGTATTGGCGCGTTCGCCAAGCTGCGCCATCAACTGGTTAAAGTCGCGTCGCGGTAAACGCACGTTCAACACCGAACGTCCCTGTTCATCGAATGCTTCCTCCTGCACGGCATTCAATTCGTGAAGACCCGCACGCAGCTTGCCCTGCTCGGGGGCTAGCGTTAGCGAAAAGCCAATGACATCGCACGCCAGACGCTCCGTGAGCGCTTCGTGGAGTAACTCAAGCCCCTTGCCTTCCTGAGCTGAAAGCCACACGACATCGGGCCTTCCCTGTCCATCACGCTCAATGCGGGGCGCGCTGTCCAACTTGTCAATTTTATTCATGACCTTCAGGACCGGAACATCATCGGCACCAATTTCTTCCAGAACACGCTCGACCTGCTCAACGTTAAGGTCACGGTCAGGGTCAGCAGCATCGATGACATGCACCAGCAGGGTTGCTTCAGCCGCTTCCTGGAGCGTGGCCTGAAACGCTTCCACGAGCTTGTGGGGCAGGTGACGGATAAAACCGACGGTATCGGCCATCACGACGGGCCCTACATCTTCAATTTCCAGACGTCTCAATGTCGGGTCAAGCGTTGCGAACAACTGATCGGCAGCATACACGTGCGACTGCGTTAATGCATTGAAGAGGGTTGATTTTCCTGCGTTGGTATAGCCAACCAGCGAGACGCTGTGAATCTCAGCCCGCGCACGGGCTCGGCGGTTCTGCTCACGCTGGCTGCGCACTTTATCAAGTCGCTTGTTTATCGATTTGATACGGCCACGGAGGAGCCGCCGATCGGTTTCCAACTGTGTTTCACCCGGGCCGCGCAGACCAATACCGCCCTTCTGACGCTCCAGGTGAGTCCACCCGCGAATCAAGCGCGTGGATACGTATTCAAGCTGAGCAAGCTCAACCTGTAGCTTACCTTCATGGGTACGTGCACGCTGTGCAAAAATATCCAGAATCAGGCCCGTCCGGTCCAGCACGCGACATTTGAGCTCACGCTCGAGATTACGCTGCTGCGATGGGCCTAGGCCATGGTTAAAGATGACCAGCTCAGCCTGGTGAGCTGCGAGCATTGCCCGCAGCTCTTCCAACTTGCCCGACCCGATAAAAGTGCGCGAATCAGGGCGGTGTCGGCTGGCCGTGAGCAATGTCGCAGCTTCTGCACCGGCAGAACGTACGAGCTCTAAAAACTCACCCGGGTCTTCGCGCGCTTGCTCATCCTGAAAATCAACGTGAACAAGCACTGCCGTTTCACCGGCTTCAGGGCGTTCAAAAAACAATCAATACCTCATGGACTGTTTTGCTGATCCCACCGTGTTACTCATCTTCGTCCGGAGCGGCCGGATCTTGTGCAGGCAACCGCACATTTCGTGATGGTACGACGGTTGAAATCGCATGTTTATAAACCATCTGGCTGACGGTATTGCGCAGCAAGATGACAAACTGGTCAAACGATTCGATCTGGCCCTGCAGCTTGATGCCATTGACCAGAAAAATAGAGACCGGAATGCGCTCCTTGCGCAAAATATTCAGGTACGGGTCTTGAAGGGACTGCCCTTTGGACATGTTGCTCTCCCTAAAACTGTCGTTGGGGGTTAATTATGGATGGCGTGCCCAACTGGTGCTACGCCGACATCTTATTGGCCAAAGGCCTGCTCGCTCGGCCACTCGAAATCATGACTTACGAACCTTCTATCTTACGCTAAGCACCGCTTCCGCGCACGATTTTCAGTACCTTGTCCAAGGCGTCGGGCTGCAGAGTATCGATCCAATGCAGTGACGGCCAACGCCTCAGCCAAGTAATTTGCCGCTTGGCGAGCTGTCGGGTAGCGATGATGCCGCGCTCGCGTAGCATTGCGTCATCATAACGACCTTCCAGGTAATCCCAAACCTGTCGGTAACCAACGCTTTTAATGGCGGGCAAATTACCATGCAAGTCATCACGTTGTTTGAGGGCGGCGACTTCATCTATCAAGCCCTCTGCCAACATCATTTCAAACCGCTGTGCGATGCGCTGGTGCAATATCGCACGATCCGCGGGCAATAACCCTATCGACAATACCCGCCAGGGAAAGGTTTCCGGCTGCTGTTCAGCCCACAATGCGCTCATCGGACGACCGCTGGCGTAATACACTTCCAGAGCACGCATAAGGCGCTGAGGATCGTTGGGATGGATACGCTGCGCGGAAGGCGGATCCACTTCCGCCAATGTTCGATGCAGGGCTGAAAGCCCTTCTGCCTGCCACCTCGCTTCCAGCTCTTTGCGGATGGAAGCGTCCGCCGACGGCAGATTGGCGACACCTTCGATCAGGTGCTTGTAGTAAAGCATGGTACCGCCAACCAGCAACGGCACCTGGCCCGCCGCGCTGATTTGTCGCATCTCATCGAGCGCATCACAGCGAAAATCGGCCGCTGAATACGGCTCGGCCGGGTCGCGGACATCGATCAATCGGTGAGGCGCGCGGGCGAGCTCATCGGCACTGGGCTTGGCACTACCGATATCCATGCCACGATACACCATCGCCGAATCGACACTGATCAACGGGTAACCCAACCGCTCATGCAGCGCTATGGCCGTATCGGTTTTCCCCGAGGCGGTCGGCCCCATTAAAAAAATTGCCCAAGGGCGTGTATCAGCCATTCGCTGGTAAAACTCCGCTCACCATACCTAATCCCAACATAGCCGTTACTGACCGCGCATGAATAGCCTATCCAGGGCTTTCATGTCCATTTGCGTCCAGGTCGGACGACCATGATTGCACTGATCGCTACGTTCGGTACGTTCCATGTCGCGTAGCAGCGCATTCATTTCATCCAGCGTCAGTCGCCGATTGGCGCGTACGCTCCCATGGCATGCCATGGTCGATAACAGTTCGTGGATGCGCGCTTCGACCTGGTGTGTACGCCCGAAACGGGCCAGCTCTTCAAGCATTTCACGTACCAGCGCCTCGGGATCCGCCTGCGCAAGCATGGCCGGAAGCTGCCGCACCAGTAGGGTTTCGGGCCCCGCCACATCCAGCTCGACCCCCAGTTTGGCGATCGCATCGCGTTCACTTTCCACGGTGGCCACTTCGCTGCGGCTGGCGGCCAATGACACGGGCACCAGTAACGGCTGGGTGTCGATCCCCTGTGACGCCGCCAACTGGTTTTTCATGCGCTCGTAGACAATGCGCTCGTGGGCGGCATGCATGTCCACCAACACCAGGCCATGGACGTTCTGCGCCAATATATAGACCCCATGAAGCTGACCGAGGGCAAACCCCAGCGGCGGCGCACTGGTAGGATCAGCCTCCGGCATGGCCAGCGGCACTTCGCGCACGTCACCCTGTGCCTTGCCTGGCGCGCCCTCATGGGCAGTCGGCTGGGGCGTCAGCAATGTCTCTTCATGGTCAGGGTGCAACGCCTGATACCCTTGCATGAAACGGCGCACCCGTTCGCCACCCGGGTGCCGGTCGGCTGATGGAGACGCTGAGGGTGACAGCGCCATGCCCTGCTGTTGCCAGCGGGCAGACTCGCCCGGCGTCTCTTCGGGGGTCGTTGCCTGAGATGACGAAGCCGCGCTTGTGTCTTCGGCGTTGGGCCGGGCGTCTGCCAGGCTGTGATGCAGGCTTGAATAAAGAAAGTCGTGCACCATCCGCCCGTCGCGGAAACGCACCTCGTGCTTGGTAGGATGAACATTGACATCCACCACATCGGGGTCAAGCGTCAAGTAAAGAACAAAGACCGGGTGGCGCCCGTTGTAGAGAACATCGCGGTACGCCTGTCGAACGGCATGCGCAACCAGCCGATCGCGCACCACCCGGCCGTTAACAAAAAAGTATTGTTGATCCGCCTGGGCGCGGGAGTGAGTGGGCAGGCCTACCCAGCCGCTCAGGCGAAGTGCCCCGGCTTCGCGCTCGATATAGCGTGCGTGCTCAATAAAGTTATTGCCGAGCAGCGAGGCAATGCGTCGCTCACGGGCCGCTTCCGTATCGCCAGGTGGCAGTTGATGGACCACTTTCTGATTATGTCGCAGGGTCCAGGCGATGTCGTAGCGCGATAGAGCCTGGCGGCGGAAAGCTTCCTCGACGTGGGCAAATTCGGTTTTTTCGGTACGTAGAAATTTACGTCGCGCGGGGGTATTAAAAAACAGGTCGCGAACCGACACGCTGGTGCCTCGAGGATGAGGCGCCGGCGTTACCCGCGTCTCCATACCACGCCCTTCAGCCACCACTCGCCAACCCTGGCGCGGGTCGTCCAGCGCATTGGACACCAGCTCCAGGCGCGATACCGAGCTGATTGACGCCAGTGCTTCGCCGCGAAAACCCAGTGAGCTGACGCCTTCCAGGTCTTCCAGACTATCGATTTTGCTGGTGGCATGGCGGGCAAGCGCCAACGGCAGATCCTGCTCACCGATGCCGATACCATCGTCGCGAATCTTGATGAGCCGCGCCCCGCCCGCTTCAATATCGACTTCGATGCGCTGGCTGCCTGCGTCAATGGCGTTTTCGATCAATTCCTTGGTCACCGAGGCCGGTCGCTCGACCACTTCCCCAGCGGCAATCTGGTTCGCCAACCGGGGATCCAAGACGTGTATGCGCGGCATAGTGGACGTTGTTTCAGGCAAGACAGAACCTCATGAGCTGGGAATACGCAATACTTGACCCACCCGGATAACATCCCCGTTGAGGTCGTTCGCCTGCTTTAACTGGTTCACCGGCACGCCGTGGCGCACGGCAATCGCCGACAGCGTATCGCCGGACTGGATGCGGTACTCGTCGCCGCTTGGGCGGCGCTGATTATCCCGCTGCCAGGCTAGCAGGCTTGCCGGCGGCGGATAGCGTTCGAAATGGCTCTTCAGACCGCTGAAAACCGCTTCGGCTACCTGCTGCTGATGGACGGGGTCCCGCAAGCGTCGCTCTTCGTCAGGGTTGGAGATAAAGCCAGTCTCGATCAGCAGTGAAGGGATATCGGGCGACTTCAGCACCATAAAGCCCGCTTGTTCAACCCGCGACTTATGCAGCCGGTTAACCCGGCTCAGTTGATCAAGCACCTGACCGCCGATCGACAGCGAGTCGTTGAGTGTCGCCGTCATGGTTAAATCCAGCAGCACCCCCCGCAACACCTGGTCTTTATCGCGCAGAGACAGGTTGCCATCCACCCCACCAATCAGGTCGGAGCGGTTTTCGCTGTCGGCCAGCCACTGCGCCGTTTCTGAGGTTGCGCCGCGCTGGGACAGCGCATACACCGAGCTTCCCTGAGGGCGCGGACTGTTAAACGCATCGGCGTGAATCGAGACAAAAAAGTCGGCTTTCTGTTCACGGGCAAGCTGGGTTCGTTGACGCAGTCCAAGGTAATAGTCGCCATCGCGAATCAGCACCGCTTTGAAACCCTCGGCCGCATTGATGGTATCGGCCAGGCGTTGGCTAATATCGAGTACGACGTCTTTTTCACGGGTGCCTGACGGGCCGATTGCCCCTGGGTCTTCACCACCATGGCCTGCATCCACGGCGATAATGATATCGCGTCTGGGATGCGGCTTGGCTTCTTCGGATGTCGACAGCTCGCTCGGTGTCGATGAAGTCGCTTGTTCACTGTCGCCCACTTCCGCCTGGGCACTGGCGCGTCGCGCTTGAATTTCCTGCTCGCGAATCATCGCCTCGATAGGGTCGATAGGGTTTTCCACCGCACTTTCACCAGGGTACTCCAGATCGACCACAAGCCGGTGCCCGTATTGGTCGTTGGGTGCCAGTGTAAAATGACGCGGCTCAACCTCACGATTGAGCTCGAGGACCACGCGCAGCCCGTTACCTTCACGGGTACCGGTGCGCAGCGCGCTGATGGCGCTGTCTTCAAGCGACAGGCTATCAGGGTCAGCTTCAAGCTGGCTGTTTTCCAGGTCGATGACCAGCCGAGCGGGATTTTCCAGGGAAAATACGTCAGCCGATGTCGCACCCGACAGGTCGAAAACCAGGCGCGCATGGTCAGGCGCCGCCCAGAGCCGCATGCCCTCGACGGTAGCCGCCTGAAGCGACGTCCAAAGACCCGCCGATATGATCGCCACAAGACTCAGCGCCATCTGGCGCAATGACAACACTTTCATCACCTTTGCACTGATCCCCATCGCGCTTATGACCATTGAAACACACCGTCCTGCCGGGGACAGCCAGACAAGCGGTCAGCTAACGTGGCCAGCACCTTTTCGCCGAAGTCGCTACCGGCACTTAGCCGGGCTCTGCGTCCGGGCTCGTCCACCGCCAATTGCAGGCAGACATCCGCCGCGGGCAGCCAGCCCTCGCCCCGGCTTGCCCATTCAATCAAGCACAGCGCATCATCTGCCAATACCTCACGCCCGCCGATAAACTCTAGCTCCTCAGGGTCAGACAAGCGGTACAGGTCCAGATGATAAAGCCGCTGGCCTGCCAGTTCATAAGGCTCTACCAGCGTATAAGTGGGGCTCTTGACCGCCCCCTGATAGCCATAGGCCCGCAATACACCGCGGGTCAGCGTCGTTTTTCCTGCGCCCAAGTCGCCTTCCAGATAAATACGCCCGCGTCCCTGCAATACGTTACCCAGGGCTTCACCGAAAGCGACCTGAGCTTGTTCATTATCCAGTTGCACCTGCATTTGGGCTGCCTTCACGGGTTAATTAATTCTCGCGCATAGAATGCCAGATCGCTCGCCAGCAAGCCACGCTCACCGAACGCTGCCGCCGCTCGATCTGCCGCCAACGCATGCACCAGGGTGCCTAGCCAGGCACTGGTTTCGACATCACCCCGCTGGGCAATCAGCGCGCCCAGCATCCCGCTCAGCGCATCCCCCATGCCGCCACTGGCCATGCCAGGATTGCCATAGGGACATACCATCAAGCCGCCGGGGCCTGCCACCAGGCTGCCCGCCCCCTTGAGTATCACCACGCCACCCCGGGCACGCTGGAGCGCCTGAGCCGCGGCCGGTCGATCCGTCTGGATATCCTCCACCGAACAGCCCAGTAAATGGGCTGCCTCGCCTGGATGAGGCGTAAGCACCCAGTCATCACGGCGTAAATCAGGCCAGTGCCGTGCCAACAGCGTCAACCCATCGGCATCGATGACCAGCGGCACGCTCGCCTGCAGCGCACTCTGCAGCACCGCCTGCCCCCAGGCAGCCTGCCCAAGTCCGGGCCCGACTACCACCACATCGGCCTGGTGCGGCAGTTCACTGGCGTCCGCTCCGCCGCGAATCGCATGAGCCATGACTTCCGGGCAACGCACCAGACTGGCGGTAATGTGCTCGGCAGCCGTTGCCAGACTGACTTTACCCGCCCCCAAGCGCGCCGCGGCCTGAGATGCCAGCAACGCCGCACCGCCGAAGCCTGGCGCGCCCCCCATGACCAATACGTGCCCCATACGGCCTTTGTGACTGGTCCGCGAGCGGGGTCTGAACGCCTCGCTGAGCATGTCTTCATCAAGGCGCCAGGCGGTGGGCGGAATGTCAAAAAACGCCTGGGCCTTGACACTCAGCGGACGGAAGTCGATTTCGCCCGTGTAAGCGGGCGCTTCTCCGGTATGCAGACCAATCTTGTCGCCGATAAACGTCACCGTGCAGGCGGCTTCCACCGCCACGCCAAGTACCGCCCCCGTATCGGCCGCCAGCCCTGACGGAATATCAATCGATAACACCGGCTGGGAAGCTGCATTGATCAGCTCAATAGCCCGCTGATAGCGCCCCGACACCTCGCCATTCAGGCCGGTGCCCAGCAGTGCATCGACGATCACTTCACCCGACAACACCGTCGCGGGATGCCACTCCTCGCAGCTCACGCCAGCTTGGCTGGCCAGTTGCGCGGCACGAAAAGCATCGCCCTTCAGTTCGTCCAGCGGCTTTAACGAAATACGCTGGACCTTGAGCCCCGACTGCATCGCCAGTGCCGCCAGCACATGGCCATCACCGCCATTATTGCCGCTGCCGCACAGCACCGTGACGCTACGCGCCTGGGGCCAGCGGGAGCGGAAACTGTGCCACGCACTCGAAGCCGCGCGCTGCATCAAGGCAAAACCATCAATGCCCCCGGCAATCGTGCGCCGATCAAGCTCGCGCACTTGAGCCGCTTTATAAAGAGGGCGTAACGTAGACGTTGTTAAGCGAGACACGATCTCTCCTTTCGCATGTTGTAAGGCCCGGCAATGCGATAGCATAGCTTGGCTGACGCCTAACCGTTGAGTATCGACACCCAATTCCTCTGGCTTTTCTTTTTTTGCGACAAGCGACGCACTCTCCATGCTTTCAGACGACACCCTTGCAGGCCTTGCCGATCTCATTAAAACCTGGGGGCGTGAGCTTGGCTTTCAGCAGGTGGGCATTACCGACACCCAACTGGAGGCCCATGAAGCGCACCTCAACGCCTGGCTGGACAAAGGGTACCACGGTGAAATGGGCTTTATGGCCAAACACGGTACCAAGCGTACCCGCCCGGCCGAACTGGAACCCGGTACGCAGCGGGTGATCAGCGTGCGCATGGATTACCTCCCCGCCGAGGTGGAAAGCACCAAGGTGCTCGGCCAACCCCACCGCGCCTATGTGTCGCGCTATGCCCTTGGCCGGGACTATCACAAATTGATGCGCAAGCGCCTGGCACAGTTGGCGAAACAGATCGAGCACGAGGTCGGTGCGTTTGGCTACCGTGCCTTTGTCGATTCTGCACCGGTCATGGAACGGGCGCTGGCTCAGAAAGCCGGCCTTGGCTGGTTTGGCAAGAACGCCATGCTGCTCAATCCCAAGGCCGGCTCGCTGTTTTTCCTGGGCGAGCTGTACACTGACCTGCCACTGCCCGTCGATGCCCCCTTTGAAGAAGAACACTGCGGCAGTTGCAGCGCCTGCCGCACCGCCTGCCCCACCGGCGCCATCGTCGATGACAAGGTCATTGATTCACGCAAGTGCATTTCGTACCTGACGATCGAGCTGCACGGTAGCATTCCCGTTGAGTATCGGCGTGCCATGGGTAACCGCATTTATGGCTGCGACGACTGCCAACTGGTATGCCCCTTCACCCGCTTTACACGCGCGACCCAGGAAGACGATTTCGCGCCGCGCCATGATCTTGACCGCGCCTCGCTGGTTCGCCTGTTTGCCTGGGGAGAAGAGGAGTTCCTGGCCAAAACCGCAGGCAGCCCCATCCGCCGCATCGGCTACGAGCGCTGGCTGCGTAATATTGCTGTTAGCCTTGGCAATGCGCCCTGGAGCGAAGCCGTTGAGACGGCACTCTGGGCACGGCGCGCCTACCCCAGCGCCCTGGTACGCGAACACGTTGCCTGGGCGCTGGAAGAACAGCGCTTCAAGCGCGCAACACGCATTGCCACCGCCGCCTCCTAGCCGTCAGTAAATACCTATTCCTCTTCGTCGCTCGGGGTCTCGAGGCGCAAAAACGTGCTGCGATAATGGGAAAGCTCGGCAATCGACTCTTTAATATCGTCCATTGCCAGGTGGACGTTTTGCTTCTTGAACCCTGCCAGTGCGCCAGGGTTCCAGCGCTTGGCCAGTTCTTTCACGGTGGAGACATCCAGGTTGCGGTAGTGAAAGAACGCCCACAACGCAGGCATTTCACGCTCCAGAAAACGCCGGTCCTGATGGATGCTGTTGCCGCACATGGGCGAGGAACCCGGCGTAACGTACTGGCGTAGAAAGTCGAGCGTCTGCTGTTCTGCTTCAGCCGTTTCCACCGCGCTGGCCTTCACTCGAGCCACCAACCCCGATTCACCGTGGGTCTTTTGATTCCAGTCATCCATCTGCGCCAGCAGGCTATCGGGCTGCTTGACCGCAATCACCGGCCCTTCCGCCACGACGTTCAAGTTCGCGTCGGTCACCAGGGTGGCTACTTCAATGATGCGCTCCTTGTCGGGGTCCAGCCCGGTCATCTCCAGGTCAATCCAGACCAGCCGGTCATCACGCGGTGCAACATGTTCGCTCATAGTGCTCTCCAACGGTAGTGGGTATATCAAGTTACCCAGCGGCAGTTAACAGGTACAATGATGCCATTGTACCGAGCATCGGGTGGTCATGAGCAAACGTAAATTAAGCCGTCAGCAACGCTGGCGGGTCGAGAAGGTCCAGGCAGAACGCGCCCAGCGCGCTGAAAAGCGCGATACACAGGATGCCGAGAAGCTTGCCGCCGGTGAATACGGTGCCGAGCAGCCGGGTCGCGTAATGGCGCATTTTGGCCGTACGCTGGAGGTACGCAATGCCGATGGCATGCCTGTGCGCTGCCACCTGCGTGCCAACCTTGAGGGACTGGTAACCGGTGACCGGGTCATCTGGCGGGCAGGTCAGGAAGGCTCCGGGGTGGTGGTGGCCCGCGATGAACGTGCCAGCGTTCTCAAGCGCCCTGATGCCCGCGGCCTGCTCAAGCCAGTGGCCGCTAATATTGACCAGATACTCATCGTTTTTGCCGTCGAACCCGCGCCTCACCCCAATTTGATCGACCGTTACTTGGTGGCTGCCGAGGCCACTGGCATTGCACCGGTGCTGGTGCTCAATAAAACCGATCTGCTACCGGACGATGGTGGCGAGTTGGGGCAGCTGTTGGAGCGCTACCGCGATTTGGGTTATACCGTGGTGCGCACGACCACCGCGACAGATTCAGGGCTTGATGCGTTGCGCCGCCAGCTAGAAGGACGCACGTCGGTATTTGTCGGCCAGAGCGGCGTGGGCAAGTCATCGCTCATTGATCTGCTTCTGCCCGATGAAAGCCTGCGCATCGGGGCGCTGTCCGAGGATTCACGCAAAGGCACCCATACGACGACAACGGCAAGGCTTTATGCCATGCGCACGGATGAGGTCATCGACGGCGAATTGATCGATTCGCCCGGGATTCGTGAATTTGGCCTGATCCATCTTGATGAACAGGCGGTCACCGACGGTTTCATTGAGTTCCGGCCGTTTATCGGCCACTGTCGGTTCCGCGACTGCCGCCATCGCGCTGAGCCGGGTTGTGCTTTACTTGAAGCGGTCGAGGCAGGCAACATCCATCCAGAACGATTTGCCAGCTACAGGCGTATTGTTGATAGCCTGAACGCTGAACCCATAAGGAGTCGCCCATGAGCACCGAGCGCCATTCGTCTGAAACCAACGTGCTACCGCTGATTGTTGAGCCCGAGCAGCTTCAGGCGTGCCTGGGCGACCCTCAGCTACTCATCATCGATGTGCCGGTAAACGCCGACAGCTATCGCCAGGGCCATGTGCCCGGCGCGGTTTTCCTCGATTTTCGCCATTTGATGCGGGGCGAAGGGCCTGTTCCCAGCGACGTTCCCAGCGTTGAGGCGCTTTCGCGGCTGTTCAGCGCGCTGGGCCTTACCCGTGATACCCATGTCGTCGCCTACGACGACGAAGGCGGCGGCTGGGCGGCGCGGCTACTGTGGACGCTGGAACTTGTCGGCCATACCCGCTATTCCTACCTGAACGGCGGCATACACGCCTGGCGCGATGAAGGGCTTGAAGAAAGCACCGAACCCAAGGCGCCGACACCCAGCGATTATCACGCCGAAATCCTGAACCCCCAGGCGCTGATTACCTGCGACGAGATCAAACAGAAGCTCGACGATAAACAGTTTGCCATCTGGGATGCACGCTCAACCGCCGAATACGAGGGCGAGAAGGGTAACAACAAGCACCTGGGGCATATTCCGGGGGCGGTCAACATGGACTGGCTGAACGTCATGGATCGCCACCGTGCGCTGCGCATACGCGATTATGCCGAACTGGTTACCGAGCTGGATGCGCTCGGCCTGACCCCTGAAATGGAAATCGCCACCCACTGCCAGAGCCACCACCGCAGCAGCTTTACCTGGCTGGTCGGTAAGGCACTGGGCTTCAATATGCGCGGCTATGCGGGCTCCTGGGGTGAATGGGGCAACCGCGACGACACACCGATTGAGAAGTGAAAACACCACTGTGACTGTTTCCCAACACACTTTTTCCCTGCTTCAGTACCCATTACCGCAACATGCCCTGTCGCGGCTGACAGGGAAATTTGCCCAGTGCGACAACCCCTGGGTAAAAAACACCCTGATCAATGCCTTTATCAAGCGCTTCAACGTGGACATGAGCCAGGCCCTGGAGCCTGACCCGACGGCCTATGCCACCTTTAACGACTTTTTCACTCGCGCGCTAAAGGCCGATGCCCGTCCGATTCACGAAGGCATCATCAGCCCCGCCGACGGCACCCTTTCCCAGTATGGCCGCCTCCAGGCCGGCCAACTGGTGCAGGCCAAGGGGCATACCTACTCTGCGCAAACCCTGCTCGGCGGTGATACGGCACTGGCCGAGGAATTCCTCGGCGGCAGCTTTGCGACCGTGTATCTCTCGCCGAAGGACTACCACCGGGTACATATGCCGGTCACCGGCACCTTGCGGGAAATGGTCTATGTGCCCGGGCGGCTTTTCTCGGTCAACCAGGCCACGGCCAACTATGTGCCGGGGCTATTCGCCCGTAACGAGCGCCTGGTGTGCATCTTTGATACCGAGCAGGGGCCATTGGCCATGGTGCTGGTGGGCGCCATGATCGTCGCGGCGATCGAAACCGTCTGGTCGGGCCAGGTGACGCCTCTTTCCGGCCATCCTCAGCGCATGCAGTTTGGCCAACCGATCACCCTGGAAAAAGGCGCTGAAATGGGCCGTTTCAAGCTCGGCTCCACGGTGGTGATGTGCTTCGCCAAAGCGGTCAATTTCACAGAGCGGCCCCTCGCCTCGATGGTCAGCATGGGCGAGTCGCTCGGTAGTTATTGAGGGCTCATCCGGTGATGGCTAGCAATTAGGCGTCGAGAACGCCAGCACGTCTTCCAGGCGTGCTTTGCCAAGCGCCAGTTGCACCAGACGGTCAATGCCCAGCGCCACCCCGGCCCCATCCGGCATGCCGTGCTCTAAGGCGGCCAGTAGATGTTCGTCCATATCCACCTCGGGCAAGCCCAGGCGGCGGCGCTCGGCGTTATCTTCCTTAAAGCGGGCACGCTGCTCAGCCGCATCGGTCAGCTCATCGTAACCGTTGGCCAATTCAATGCCGTTTAGATAAAGCTCAAAGCGTGAAGCGACCCACTCACCGTCAGCATCTTGGTGGCGGCGTGCCAGCGCCGCCTGGCTTGCCGGGTAATCCACCACCACACTCAGTTCATTACGCCCTAACTGCGGTTCGATCACCAGCCCCATCAGCAAATCAAGGCAGGTATCGCGGCCCTCCTGTGCCATGGCACGGGCCGGCATCTGACCGTACTCGACCGCAAGCCTCCGCAGTGTCTCCAGCGAACTGGTGAAGGGGTCGACCGCTAAATGGGTGTGGAACAGCTGTCGGTAGCGGTAGTGCGTTACCGGGCCGTGAAAGCGGGGCAGAATATTAGCGACCAGCGCCGTGGTTTCGTCGATCAGATCGGCCAAGGTAAATCCTGGGCGGTACCATTCCAGCATGGTGAATTCGAGATTGTGCCGGGCGCCCACCTCGCCATCACGAAAGCTTCTTGCCAGCTGAAAAATGGGTCCGCTACCCGCTGCCAACAGCCGCTTCATATGAAATTCCGGCGAGGTTTGCAGCCACAGCCGACGATGGCCTCTATCCGTACGTGCCATCGTTGACAGCGACACCAGGTGGACATCGGTACTCCCCCCCTGCCCCAGCACCGGCGTTTCCACCTCCAGGACATCGCGCGCAGCAAAAAAACGTCGCACGCTCGCCAGTAAACGGGCTCGCTCACGCAGCGTCTCGATGGTGGCCGTTGGTCGCCAACTTTCTGTCATTGGCCTTTCTCCAAAAAACAAAGCCACGCCCCAGGGCGTGGCTGTCACTATATCGCGTTCCTGGCGCCTTTTTAGCAGCCTGTCGGGCTTGACCGATCGTCGCGAGAATCACGGATTTTGAGCCAAATTTATCGATCGATTGAGGCGAATAGCTCGCTATTTAACGAAATCGATCGAATAAAGTTGGCCAAAATACCGGGATTCGCAGTAGATCAGTGTTAAGTCCGACAGGCTGCTAGGCCCGCGATACGTATTCTCCGCTGCGCGTATCAATCTTCAGGACTTCCCCTTCATTGATGAACAGCGGCACACGCACCACGGCACCGGAAGACAAGGTGGCAGGCTTGGAACCGCCCTGGGCGGTATCGCCTTTCAAACCGGGGTCGGTTTCGACCACTTCCAGCTCAATGAAATTCGGCGGTGCTACGTGAATGGCGTTATCGTTCCACAAGGTAACGGTATAAGGCACCTGCTCCTTCAACCACTTTTCGGTCTCGC
Source organism: Halomonas sp. Mc5H-6 (assembly GCF_024124705.1). Lineage (NCBI taxonomy): Bacteria > Pseudomonadati > Pseudomonadota > Gammaproteobacteria > Oceanospirillales > Halomonadaceae > Halomonas > Halomonas sp. Mc5H-6. The sequence continues at coordinate 149,257 of NZ_JAMXSI010000001.1, read as the reverse complement.
CGAGCGCCTTCTTTTCCACCGCATACTGCTCAAAGGAGCCGTCGGTTTTCATGAAGTACCACATTTCGCTATCGTTATAGAGATACTCCATCTCAAGCTCCATGACGTCAGCACCCTCTAACGAATCACCCGACTTGAAGGTCCGCTCTCCCACGCGGCCGGTCATCAGGTTACGTAGCTTGACGCGATTAAAGGCTTGACCCTTGCCCGGCTTGACCAGCTCGTTCTCGATGATCGAGCAAGGATCGCCGTCGAGCATTACTTTCAAACCGCCCTTGAATTCGTTGGTAGAATAGTTCGCCATATTGCCTCTCAATGATGCATTTCAGTAACTGAAGCGAGGTGTCGCTTCGCCTCTGAGGATCGTTGTTGAATAAGTGCGCGCATGATAACCCGAAGGAGGTCTTTTTTGCAGGAGAACATCATTATCGCCGACGAGCGACTTATTACCCAAGCCCCTTCTTGGCAGCGGCAGCTATCGCAAGCGATTCGCGACCCGGCGGCCCTGTGCCAGCAGCTTGCGTTGAGCGATGAATGGCTACCGGGTGCTCGCACGGGCCATCAACTGTTTGATATCTGCGTTCCCGACGCCTACTTATCGCGCATTACCCCCGGCGACCCCCATGACCCACTGCTGCGTCAGGTGCTGCCGCTCGACGACGAGGCCATGACACCGCCAAACTATGTCACCGACCCCCTCGAAGAGGCGGATCATCAGCCTGCCAAAGGGTTGATTCACAAGTATGCGGGCCGCGTGCTGCTGATCGCCAGCCCTAACTGTGCCATCAACTGCCGCTACTGCTTTCGCCGCCATTTCCCCTACAGCGAGAATTCGCCCTCCAGGGCTCAGTGGCAGGAAGCCCTCGACTACCTGCGCGACGACACCTCCATTCACGAAGCAATTCTCTCCGGGGGTGACCCGCTAGCCGCCAATGACCGCCAACTGGCCTGGCTGGTCGAGCAGCTTGAAAGCATCCCGCATCTCAAACGGTTGCGCGTTCACACGCGTCTACCGGTGGTGATTCCCGACCGGGTTGATGACGCCCTGATCGGATGGCTATCTGCCACTCGCCTGCAAAAAGTCGTGGTGTTGCATATCAACCACGCCAATGAAATCGACCAGGCAGTGGTCGATGCCTGCGCGCGGCTCAAGCAGGCCGGAGTGACGCTACTCAACCAGAGTGTCCTGCTACGTGGTGTTAACGATGGCGTAACAGCCCTCGCCACACTGTCGGAACGGCTATTTGAAGCAGGCATTCTGCCCTACTACCTGCACGTACTGGATCCGGTGCAGGGCGCTGCACATTTTGATGTCTCGGATGAAGAGGCCCGTGACTTGGTGGCTGCGCTGCGCGACCTGTTGCCGGGATTCTTGATGCCGCGGCTAGTGCGGGAAATTCCCGGCGAGGGCAGCAAGACACCGCTTTAACGCCCAAGCGGCTCAAATCAGTGCAGCAGCCAGGGCTTATGCACCATTAACGCACACACATCGAGGCAATGCTTATGGCGCTCTAGCGGCGCCTGCACTGTAATCACCTGAAAAGTAAAGATTTAGATTGGATCGGCCACGATTTTGCTGTGTATCTAGGCGTAACAAACGGGGTATTGGCGGCTAACGCTGCCCAACAATTGAGTTTCCAATAGATCGCTAGGGTTCCGACACCATCAACGTATGACCCCTGATGGCTGTGGCTGGTCCGAGAGCAATCGACCTAATGCTTGGGCAGTAGGTTACACGGCGGGACAAAAGCCCGGGAGGATAAGGTGCAGTGATGCGCCGATGCCCCCGAGTTTTCCCTTAGCCGCTGGAGGCTGCCATGACCCTTGCCAATCGTAACGCCCTCAAAAGTTTCTCCCTCGCCCCCTTGTCTGCCGCGCTACTCGCATCAACGCTTGCCATCACGCCCTCCCAGGCGCAGGAACGCGATGAATTCAGCGTCTGCTGGTCGATCTATGCCGGCTGGATGCCTTGGGCCTACGCCGACGTTGAAGGCGTGGTCGACAAATGGGCCGACGAGTACGGCATCAGCATCGATGTGGTGCAGGTGAACGACTACGTCGAGTCCATCAACCAGTATACATCGGGCAACGTCGATGGTTGCGCCATGACGAACATGGATGCCCTCACGCTTCCGGCTGCCAGCGGCGTCGACTCCACTGCGTTAATCGTCGGTGACTATTCCAATGGCAACGATGGCATTGTGCTGAAAGGCAATGGCGACCTCGCGGATATCGAGGGCCTCGAGGTCAATCTTGTCCAGTTCAGCGTGTCGCATTACTTATTGGCTCGCGCATTGGAAAGCATCGGCTTGACAGAGCGTGACATCGAAACCGTCAACAGCTCGGATGCTGACATTGTCGGCCTATTTTCGAGCGAATCCACCGAAGCCGTCACCACCTGGAACCCTCAGCTCAGTGCAATTGCCGAGATGCCGGATGCCAACGTGGTGTACACCTCTGCCGAAATTCCCGGCGAAATTCTTGACCTCATGGTCGTCAATACGCAAACCCTTGCTGAAAACCCGGAATTAGGCCACGCGCTGGTAGGGGCCTGGTACGAAGTCATGGAGGTAATGGCCAACGAAGATGAAGACGCGCTAACACTAATGGCCGATGCAGCGGGCACTGACCTTGAAGGGTATCAAGAGCAATTAGCCGCGACGTATCTCTATACCGACCCAGCCGAAGCCCTCGAACTGATTGAAAGCCCTGACCTGCTCGAGACCATGGAAAGGGTCGCCGAATTCAGTTTTGAACACGGTCTGCTCGGCGACATGGCACCCAGTGCGGGCGTCGTCGGCATCGAAACCCCCAGCGGTGTGTTTGGCGATGAAAGCAATGTGCGACTGCGCTTCGATCCAAGCTTCACTCAAGCTTATATCGACGCTCAATAATTCGCGCAATGGGAGCGGCGCTCGCCGTTCCCCCTGCTTGCATCTTGTGGACACCGCCATGAAGCGATTAATTAACTCAACGCCCTCCAGGGGCGGCCGTTGGCTCTTGGGTCTGCTGCCTTTTGTACTGCTGGGGATGCTCTACCTAAGCCTTTCTAATGCAAGGCTTGCGGAAAACCCCAACGACCCCCTACTGCCTACACCTGCCAAGATGGCGCAGTCATTTCACCATCTGGCCACCGCCGAGAACGCTCGCACCGGTGAAATTTTACTCTGGAGCGATACCCTCGCCAGCCTTGAGCGTATTGTCATTGGGGTAGGCATTAGCGCACTGATCGGCCTGATTGTGGGCATATTAAACGGCGGGCTTCCCGTCGTGCGCGCCAAGCTTTCCCCACTGGTTACCGTTGCTTCGCTGATTCCGCCAATGGCGCTATTGCCCATCCTGTTTATTGCCTTTGGCACTGGTGAAGCCGCCAAAATCGCGCTGATTGTGATTGGCGTCACGCCCTTTCTCATTCGCGACCTTCAGGGTCATGCATTACGTCTACCCGATGAACAACTGATTAAAGCCCAAACGCTGGGCGCCAGTTCTTGGCAAGTATTGCTGAGAGTGCTGCTGCCCCAGCTTACTCCTCGGCTGTTAAACGCGACCCGCCTGGCAATGGGCACCGCCTGGCTGTTTTTAATCGCCGCCGAAGCGATTGCCGCCCAGGAAGGGCTTGGTTACCGCATTTTTCTAGTACGCCGCTACCTCTCCATGGACGTCATTTTACCCTATGTGGCCTGGATCACTCTGCTGGCGTTTCTGCTTGACCAGCTGCTGGCCTGGGTATCACGCCTGGCCTTCCCCTGGTACCACGCAAGTGAAGGAGACAACGCATGAGCCTGCTGGCCGCCAAACGGTTAGAAAAGCATTACGGCAACCATGTTGTCCTCGAGAATCTCAACTTCAGCGTTGAATCCGGCGAGTTTGTCACCCTGGTGGGCGCCTCGGGCTGCGGCAAAACCACCTTCCTAAAAATGCTGCTGGGGACCGAAGCCACCTCGCGGGGTCGCTTGACGCTGGACGACCACCCCATTCCCAACGAGCCGGGCCCCGACCGTGGCGTGGTGTTTCAGAAATACTCGGTGTTCCCTCACCTGACGGTGCTGGGCAACGTGATGATGGCCGATGAGTTGCGCAGCTCTAAATTACTGGGCAAGAGTTTCGGTGCCGCCAGGCGTCGCGGGATTGAAAAAGCCCGCGAGCGTATTGAAGAAGTCGGCCTCGAACAGGCCCTGGATAAATACCCGCATGAACTTTCCGGCGGCATGCAGCAGCGCCTGGCCATTGCCCAGGCGCTGATGATGCGGCCACGTATTTTGCTGCTCGATGAGCCCTTCGGCGCGCTGGATCCGGGTATCCGCCAGGATATGCACGTGCTGATCAACCGCCTGTGGCAAGAGCAGCAGTTGACCATCTTCATGATCACCCACGATCTCAAAGAGGCGTTTGAGCTGGGCACCCGGCTCTGGGTCTTCGATAAAACCCGCCACGACCCCCAGGCACCGGAAGCCTATGGCGCCACGATCACCTACGACCTGCCCATCTCCCGAGACCGCCCGTCTGAAGCATTGAAGGAAACACTGCAGCAGGGCGGCCTGCAAACCCACACCCAGGAGACGCTGCTATGAAGCGCGAACCAGACTACACCACCCATTTACCCGGCGGTCATCACTGGTCGCTGCGCCTGCGCCGTGGGGCCACCCTGACCCTGACCGCCCAACACGCGGACAGCAACGTCGGGCTTTTGTGCTACAACCCGGAAAACCTGCTCGAGCGTTTAAACCTGCCCGACACGTTGAAGTGCCAGCACACCTTCAAGCTGACCCAGGGCCACTGCCTTTATTCGGACATGGGGCGAATCTTTGCCTCGATCACTCACGACGACCTGGGCTGGCACGACAGCGTGGGCGGTAACCTGATGCCCCAGCATTTACTGACCAAGGGGTGGCAGCCCGTCAGCTATCAGCAGGGCCACAACGACTGGACGCGCACCGGCTTCGACGCCTTTCTGGTCGAGCTTGCCAAATATGGCCTGGGCCGCCGGGATATGGCCGCCAACCTCAACCTGTTCGCCCGGGTCGAGAGCGACGACGAGGGCAAATTGCGCTACGTGCCGGGCCACTGCCAGCCCGGCCAAAGCGTCACGCTGCGTTTCGAGATGGACACCCTGGTACTGCTGCACACCTGCCCCCACCCCCTCGATCCCAGCGCAGACTACCCTCGCCGCGGCGTCGATATTGCCCTTGGCACCGCCGAGCCGCCCACGGAAGACGACCCCTGCTACCGCTCGCGTCCCGAAAACGCCCGCGGCTTCGCCAATAACCGCCTTTACCACCTCGGCCTGTAAGGGGAAACGAATACCATGATCATTGAAAGCACCCTACGCCCCGAAAATGCCCTGAGCCGCACCACCGTTAACGCGGGCGATCACTACATCGGCACCGTAAAGCGCGGCCAAACCCTGCGTATTCTCGACTTAGAGGGTAATCAGGCCGCCGACACCCTGTTCTTCAGCGCCGACGATACCAGCGAGCGCTACAGTGCCATGGACACGGTGCGCGAACAGGGCGCTGTCTACCTCACCGCAGGCACCACACTGATGTCCAGCGAAGGGCGCGCCATGCTGACCATCAGCGCCGACACCTGCGGCCGTCATGACACCCTGGGCGGCGCCTGCGCCAGCGAAAGCAACACCGTGCGCTACGACCTGGAAAAGCGCCACATGCACTCCTGCCGCGACAACTGGATGCAGGCCATCGCCAATCATCCAGAGTTCGGCCTGACCAAGCGGGATATCACTCACAACATCAACTTCTTCATGAACGTGCCGGTCACCGCCGACGGTGGGCTGACCTTTGAAGACGGCATTTCCGCACCCGGCAAATACGTGGAAATGGTCGCCGAGATGGATGTGATCGTGCTGGTCTCCAACTGCCCTCAGCTCAACAACCCCTGCAACGGCTACAACCCCACGCCCATCGAGCTGTTGGTTTGGGACAGTTGACATAGAGACTTAAGGCCTGGGGACGACCTCAAGCGACTGACTATCCAGCGGGACGACCCGCCCTTGTTTGCAGGCAGTGCCATGTCCATCAATAAAACGTTTAGCAAAGTTTTGATTGCCAATCGCGGCGCCATTGCCGCGCGCATTTTACGTACGCTCAAAATAATGGAGGTGGGCAGCGTGGTGGTTTACGCCGACGCCGACCGCGACGCCCCCTACGTCCACCAGGCCGATGAGGCTTATTCGCTCGGCGAGGGCAGCGCCAGCGAGACCTACCTTGATATCGACAAGCTCATCGCCATTGCCAAGCAAAGCGGTGCGCAAGCAGTACACCCCGGCTACGGTTTCCTGTCGGAAAACACCCGCTTTATCGACGCCTGCGACGCCGCCGGGCTGGTATTCTTGGGCCCCACCACCGAGCAGATAAAACGCTTTGGTTTAAAACACGAAGCCCGCAGCCTGGCCGAGCAAGCGGGTGTGCCGCTGGTACCGGGCTCAGCGCTCCTTGAAAACGTTGACGAAGCACTCAAAAGCGCCGAGCAGGTCGGCTACCCGGTGATGCTCAAGTCCACCGCCGGTGGCGGCGGTATCGGCATGCAGGTATGCCAAACCGCTGCAGAGTTAGAGCGCGCCTTTGACTCGGTCAAGGGCCTGGGTGAGCGTAATTTTGGCGATGGCGGCGTCTTTCTGGAAGCCTACATTGCCCGCGCCCGCCATATCGAGGTGCAGCTGTTTGGCGACGGCAATGGCAGTGTGGTGGCGCTCGGCGAACGGGACTGCTCCACCCAGCGCCGCCACCAAAAAGTGCTCGAGGAGTGCCCGGCGCCAAACCTGGCGGAACACGTTCGCCAGGCACTCCACGAAACCGCCGTTCAACTGGGCAGAGCGGTCAACTACCGCAGCGCCGGTACCGTCGAGTTTATTTACGATACCCAGCGCGAGGCGTTCTATTTCCTTGAAGTGAACACCCGGCTTCAGGTGGAGCATGGCGTCACCGAGATGGTGTACGGCATTGATATCGTCGAGTGGATGGTGAAACTGGGCGCAGGCAAACTGCCTGATCTTGAGGCACTCACCAAATCTATCGTCCCCAGCGGCCATGCGGTTCAGGCGCGCCTTTACGCCGAAGACCCTGCGCACGATTTTCGCCCCAGCGCAGGCCTGCTGACGGAGGTCGATTTCCCTCATGGCGATGGCCTGCGTATCGACCATGCCATAGAAGCGGGGCTTGAAATCTCTGCCCTTTTCGACCCCATGCTGGCCAAGGTGATTGTCCACGCCGACGACCGTGGTACTGCTATCGAGCAGTTGGCGGACTCGCTGGATAACGCCAGCGTTTACGGCATTACCACCAACCGCACCTGGCTTGCCCATGTGCTGCGCGCCGAGCGTTTTCAAGCTGCCGATCTGGATACCCACTGGCTGACAGCCCTGGATTGGGCGCCGCCCGCCATGGAAGTGCTGGCCCCCGGCACCATGACAACGACTCAGGATTACCCCGGCCGCCAGGGCCACTGGGACGTTGGCGTGCCGCCCTCAGGGCCGTTTGACGACTGGTCGTTTCGCCTGGGCAACCGCCTGCTCGACAACCCCAGCGATGCCGCCGGGCTGGAAATCACCCTCACAGGCCCGACGCTGCGCTTTCATCGCGCCACGCAAATCGTGCTGGCGGGTGCCGAGCTGCCTGCCACGCTGGATGGCGAAGCCGTCGCCTTCTGGCAGGTAGTGGATATACCTGCCGGTGCCACCCTGACCCTGGGCAAGGCCGACGCAGGTGCTCGCGCCTATCTACTGGTACGCGGCGGCATCGATTGCCCGCGCTATTTAGGCTCGCGCAGCACCTTTACCCTGGGCCAGTTTGGCGGGCATGGTGGCCGCGCGCTACGCAGCGGCGACATGCTCGACTTACCCGCGCTCGCGCCGGCCCCGACGACGCAGCTTGATAAGGCGCTGATCCCCACCTTCGGCCATCGCGACGGCGGGAAGACCTGGCAGGTAGCCGTGCTGTACGGCCCCCACGGCGCGCCGGACTTCTTTACCGATGACGATATCGAGCAATTTTTTGCCCACGAGTGGGAGGTCCACTACAACTCCAGCCGCACCGGCGTACGGCTGATTGGCCCCCGCCCGGCGTGGGCACGGGCCGACGGTGGCGAGGCGGGCCTGCACCCTTCCAATATCCACGATAACGCCTACGCCTTCGGCACCATCGACTTTACCGGCGATATGCCGGTCATCCTCGGCCCCGATGGCCCTTCGCTGGGCGGCTTTGTCTGCCCCGCCACCGTGGTGCGCGCCGAGCGCTGGAAGCTGGGTCAACTGGCGGCCGGTGACAGCATACGCTTTGTGCCGGTGAGTCTGGCCACCGCTCGCACCCTGGAAGTGCGCCAGCTCGAGCAGTTGAAAACCCTCACAGCGAATCCTGCTGAAGATATTCAGCAAGAGCGCGGCACGCCCATTGTGCGCGATGTGCCCGCCGAGCAGGCCGGTGAGCGCATTGTCTACCGACGCGCCGGGGATGATTTCCTGCTCATCGAATTTGGTGCCATGGAGCTGGATATCGCCCTGCGCTTTCGAGTACACGCCTGGATGCTATGGCTGCGGGAGCATTCGCTGGCCGGCCTACGCGAGTTAACCCCAGGCATCCGCTCGCTGCAGATTCACTACGAGCCCTTGGAACTGACCCTGGATGAACTGCTCGCCCACCTGCAAAACGCCGAGCAGGCCCTGGTCGACGTGGAGTCGCTGGAAGTCGAGTCGCGGGTGGTACACCTGCCGCTCTCCTGGGACGACCCCGCCTGCCAGGAAGCCATCGACAAATACCAGCGCAGCGTGCGCCCGGATGCGCCCTGGTGCCCCAGCAACCTCGACTTTATTCGCCGTATAAACGCCCTGGAAAGCGAGCAGCAAGTGCGCGATATCGTCTTCGATGCCCGCTACCTGGTCATGGGCCTGGGGGATGTCTACCTGGGCGCCCCCGTTTCGACCCCGCTTGACCCGCGCCAGCGGCTGGTGACCACCAAGTACAACCCGGCCCGCACCTGGACCGCCGAAAACTCCGTGGGCATCGGCGGCGCCTATCTGTGCGTTTATGGCATGGAAGGCCCTGGCGGCTACCAGTTTGTCGGCCGCACGCTGCAGATGTGGAACCGTTACCGCACCACGCAGCACTTTGAAAACCCCTGGCTGCTACGCTTTTTTGACCAGCTACGCTTTTTCGAGGTCAGCCACGACGAGCTAACCCAGATTCGCCGCGACTTTCCCCATGGTCGGTATGACTTACCCATTGAGACAACGCGTTTTCGCCTGGCGGATTACCAGGCCGAGATCGACAGGAACGCCGAGGCAATCGAGACTTTCCGCGCCAAGCGCGAAGCCGCCTTCCAGGCGGAGATGGCCGCCTGGCGGGCCAATGGCCAGTTCACCTTTGAAGATCAGGCCCCGGAAAGCGCCGAAGTCACGGCGCTTGATGACAACGAAATTGGCATTGGGAGCCCCGTCACCGGCAGCCTGTGGAAGTTGCTGGTTGAAGAAGATGACCAGGTCACGGCTGGCCAGCCGGTGGCCGTGGTGGAGTCGATGAAAATGGAAGTCGAGATCACAGCCCACTGCGATGGTCGCGTTGTTCGCCTGCCGCTTGCCGAGGGAGCATCCATTGCCCCAGGGCAGCCGGTTGTGGTGCTCAAGAGTGAGGAAAAGACGTGATACTGACCCACGAACAGCGCTTTAGAGCATTCCGCCACGGTTTATAACGACAGGACTTTCCTTATGACACAGCGCCTAGCACTCGATATCACCAATCTCCTTGCCGCCTACAAGCAAGGTGAGCTCACCCCTGCAACGTTAATCGACGCGCTGCTTGCGCAAGCCGACGTACACGGCAGCGAGCCTGCCTGGATTACTCGCTTGAGCCGTGAGCAGTTGGAGCCCTATTTAAAGCGCCTGGAAGGCGAGTCACCGGAAACATTGCCGCTTTACGGCATTCCCTTTGCGATGAAGGACAACATCGACCTGGCGGGTATTCCCACCACGGCAGGCAGCCCGGCCTATGCCTATACGCCAACAGAAAACGCCTTTGTGGTGCAGCAACTGATCGATGCGGGCGCGATCCCCATGGGTAAAACCAACCTGGACCAGTTCGCCACCGGCCTGGTGGGTGAGCGCGCCCTGAGTGACTACGGTGTACCGGCCAATGCCTTCAACCCCGACTATATTACCGGCGGTTCCAGCAGCGGCTCGGCGGTGGTCACCGCTGCGGGCATGGTGAGCTTTGCGCTGGGCACGGATACAGCGGGTTCCGGACGCGTCCCCGCCTGCTTTCATAATTTATACGGAGTTAAGCCCAGCTTAGGGCTACTCAGCACCCGCGGCGTGGTACCTGCCTGCGCGACGCTCGACACGATCAGCCTGTTTACGCTTACCGCCGACGATGCGGCGAAAGTGCTCGACATCACCGCCGCCTATGACGACCAGTGTGCCTGGTCACGCCGCCACGACTTTGCGGTGCATGGTAAGCGCTACGGCAAGGCGCCTGCTGGGTTTCGCTTTGGGGTACCGCCGCAATCCCAGTGGCAAACCGATGGAGCCTACACCCAGGGCATGCACCAGGCGGTTGCCGAGCTTGAAGCGCTTGGCGGCGAGAAAGTCGAGCTTGACTGTTCACCCCTTCTGGCCGCAGCGCGCCTTCTCTATGAAGGCCCTTGGGTAGCCGAGCGCTACCATGTAATTCGCGATTTGATGGAGAGCCACCCAGAGGCGGTGCATCCGGTTACTTTCCAGATTACTCAGGGTGGTGCCACGCCGCTGGCCGTGGACGCCTTTGATGCCCGCTATAAACTCGCCGAGTACAAGCGTCAGGCCGACGCATTAATCGGCCAAGTGGATGTAATGCTCTCCACCACCACGGTGACCCACCCCACCAAGGCAGAGGTGGCGGCGGACCCCATCGGCGTGAATTCACGCCTGGGTACCTGGACCAACTTTATGAACCTCCTCGACTACAGCGCCCTGGCCGTACCCATTGGCTTTACCGAACAAGACCTGCCGGTGGGCGTGACGCTGTTCGGGCCGGTATTCGACGATTTGAAACTGCTTTCCCTGGGCCGCGCCCTCGAAGCCCGCTTAATGCTGCCGTTAGGTGCCACTGGCATTGCTCATCCAGCACTCGCGACGCCACTCACCCATGCCCAGGACGGCAGTATGGAGCTGGTCGTGTGCGGGGCACACCTGCAGGGCTTGCCGCTCAACCATCAACTGACCGAACGCGGTGGTGTGCTGGTTAGCAGCACTCATAGCGCGCCGCGCTACAAGCTGTTTGCCCTGGCAGGCGGGCCACCCCAACGCCCGGCGATGGTACGCGACGCCAACGGCCAGGCCATTGAAGTGGAAGTGTGGCGTTTGCCGATTGAAACGCTGGGCAGCTTTTTAGCAGGCATTCCTGCTCCGCTGGGTCTAGGCCAGGTGGAGCTTGCCGACGGGAGTTGGAAGTGCGGCTTTATCTGCACCGCCGGGGCACTCAATGAAGGGGGCGAAGCAGAGGACATCAGCGAATTTGGCGGCTGGCGCGAGTGGTTGAAAATCCAGACCGGCTAGACCAGCAACCTGCCTACCTGTTCTCAAAAGCCTCTAGGTCATAATGTCATTGGCAGTGATTCAAGGCCCACTAACGACGCACTTGCCGAAGTGATTGCGCCGAAAGTGGGTCTTTTAGCATCTTCAAAGTGGCCTACTAAGGTCGTAAAAGCATCGTTTTCTGCTAAAGTTATAGGGCTAATGATTTCCGACATTGACTTAGCCTCAATGTTGGCTACCTCAATCACCAGGAGGCCAACACGTTATGTCGTCACCCTTCTCTCCAAAATCGGGCGCTATTCTCCTTCTGATAGCCTCACTCGCCGGTCTTGCCGTCGCTCTGTATGCCTACTTCACCCCGCTGACGGGGGTCACGGGAACACTCGGCGCGCTGGTTGCCATCGTGGCCTGTATCGCGCTTGCAGTATTGGCCCTACTTCTTGCAACTGTAAAAGGGCGTGGCACTTCCATTGCCTTGCGGATACTCATTCTTATAGGCCTCGGCGGAACATTTTTCGCCGCCATGCTGCTCCATCAGTGGTGGATCGGCGTTGCGATGGCGGTGGGCCTGATCGGCCTGCTTCTTGACCTGTTTCGCCCGGCGCACCATTCACGCCTCACCCATTCTTAAGGAGCTGCTCATGACGACGTTTTTATCCGCCACCAGCACTCCGTTTAAATCTGCCAGGTCCAGATTAGCGGCGCTTACCACCCTGACACTTTGCCTTGCGCCTTTGACACTACTGGCCCAGGAGCAGTCAGAAGAGCAGGAGCAATCTACTGCTCAAGAGCAATCAGAAGAGCAAGCATCAGCACAGCAAGAACCTACACCGGAAGAAGCGACTAGCACCGCCCCCATTCCCTTGGTACCTGGAGAGCCGATCTGGGACAGTTTCCACGGTCAGCTCAATGCCCAGAAATACAGCCCGCTTGATCAAATCAACGCCGACAACGTCGGCGAGCTGGAGAAGGTGTGGGAAGTCCATACCGGCGATGTCGCCGATGGTTCGGGCGATTTACCCGCGACGGTCTGGTCTGCCACGCCGGTGTTTGCCAACGACACGCTTTATATTGGCACACCGTTCTACCGGATCCTGGCGCTTGACCCAGCAAGCGGGGAAGAGAAATGGAGCTTCGATACCCAGTCCACCCTGGAAGCACTGACCCAGCCCGCCCTGAAGAACCGCGGCGTGGCTTATTGGGAAGCTGACGACCCGCAAGCAGGCGAACCCTGCCAGAAAATCGTCTATATGGGCACCATGGATGCCCAGCTCTTCGCAGTGGATGCCGATAGCGGCGAACGGTGCGCGAACTTTGCCGACAACGGCGTACTCGACGTCAATCAGTGGAATGACACCAATGACAAATGGCCGTTGTCGCTATTACAGCCTCCGACAGTCGTAGGTGATCGCCTGATACTCGGTTGGGCCGGCATGGATTGGGCTTATGAAGAGACCCCGCCCGGCACCGTATTTGCCATCAATGCCCGCACCGGCGAGCGCGAATGGACCTTCCAGGCGCTGTCTGATGAGATGCGTGAGCAGAGCGGTACCGCCAACGTCTGGACGCACATGTCCGCCGATGAAGAGCTTGGTTTGGTTTATTTACCCGTTTCTTCGCCATCGCCGAACTACTGGGGCGGCAACCGCACCGAAGACGTACCTCTGGGCACATCGACCACCGCGGTGGATGTCGAGACTGGCGAAGTGGCCTGGTCGCGGCAGTGGGTTCACCACGACATCTGGGATTACGATATTAATGCCGCCCCAACGTTGATGGACATTACCGTCGATGGCGAGGAGATCCCGGCGCTGATTCAGGCAACCAAGATGGGCTTTCTATTCGTCGTCAACCGCGAAACCGGCGAAGACGTCTGGCCGATTGAAGAGCGCCCTGTGCCAGGCGGTGACGGCTCGGTCGAGGGCGAAGTGTACGCCCCGACACAGCCTTTCCCGACCAAACCAGCGCCACTGCTAGACCAGTCCGAGAAACCCGAGGTCTGGGCGCTGGCCGATGCGGTCAGCTTTGGAGAGTGCTCGGCGCTGTGGGACGACCTTCATTACGAAGGCATGTACACCCCGCCCACTACCCAAGGTGAAGGCACGCTTGGCTACCCCATCAGTGCAGGTGGTGTCCAGTGGGGCGGCGTCGCCTTTGACCCACAAAGCGAGACCGCCATCGTCAACACCTCGCATATTGTGCAGTACATAAAGCTTTATAATCGCGAAGACTATGAGGCAGCGAATAAAACATCCGGCAACGAGAGCGGCTTTGCCCCCCAGGAAGGCGCGCCCTACGGCATGCGCCTTGAGGTGGCGCTCAACCGGTTCGGCATGCCCTGCTGGGAGCCGCCTTTCGGTGAACTGGTCGCTCTCGACATGACGACCGGCGACGTGAAGTGGCGAACCCCGGTAGGTGCTTCACAGCAATATGGCTTCTTTATGCCCGAGAGCTGGGGCTCGCCCACCATCGGTGGCCCGGCGGTAACTGCTGGCGACGTTATCTTTATCGGCGCTTCCATGGATGCCAAGGTGCGTGCCTACTCCCTGAAAACCGGCGAGGAGCTGTGGTCGGATCAGACCGAAGCCCCCTCGGTCTCGAACCCTGCTGTTTACGAGTACAACGGTCGCCAATACGTCGCCTTTGTCTCCGGTGGCAACAGTATCTTGAAAGACCAGGTAGGCGATCAGGTGGCGGTTTACGCCCTGCCGGAATAACGCTTGCGGTTGTGCTCAATAGAAAACAACGGGGCGGCCTGTAAGGCCGCCCCGTTTGCGTTGCCGGTGATTCAAACGGCGTGATTTTATACGACCTCACCGACTAGGTGCTTGGCGCGCTTGAGCAATGCATCTAACAGCCTTAAAGCACTGCCGCGCCAGCGGCACCAACACCCACAGCAGCGGCGTGAGCAACCAGCGATAGGCAAATCTTGCCACCAGCAGCACCGGTAGTAACACCACCAGCCAAACAAGAAACTGGCCAAGCCATATCGGCCAGCCGATCCATTGGGACAGGTTGGCACCCAGCGCGCTGACCAGGCTTGGGTGGCGAGCTACCACATAGGCGGTACCTGCGACCGCGGTAACCTTGGCCATACGCGGCAGGGTCGCAAAACGCCCGCCTGAGGCAACAATTCCCTGGCGCAAACCCGCGCGAACGCCCTGGGCTTCCACACTGCCCACCCGGGCAGCACGAGCGGCCCTGCCTGCCTCGCTCAATTGAACATCAACGGATTACGCCAGTGTTTCCGCCGTCACGTTCGCTGCCGGTTCCTGATTAGAGTAATGGCGATTGATGGCGCTCAATACGCCTTTCATCGAGGCGCTGGTAATGCTTTCGTCATTACCGACACCGAACACCGCCTTGCCGTCGATGCGGACTTCCACATAGGCAATGGCCTCTGCATCGGCACCCTGACCACGGGAGTGCTCGTGGTAGTCGATGATTTCCACATCGTGCCCGGCAGCAGCCAGCGCTTTTACAAAGGCCGCGAGCGGTCCGTTACCCTCGCCGTTGAGCGTTTGACGCTCGCCATCCTGCTCGACCACGGCGTCCAGCGTTACCTTGGGGCTATCAGGCTCCGACGATAAACGGTGGTTGACCAGCGCAAAGGGCGAGCGTTGCTCCAGATATTCATCGGCAAAGGCCTGGTAAATCATCTGCGAGGTAATCTCTTTACCGGTGCGGTCGGCCACTTCCTGCACCACCTGGCTGAACTCGATGGAAAGCCGACGCGGCAGCTCGATACCGTGTTCCTGCTCCAGCAGGTACGACACCCCACCTTTACCGGACTGACTGTTGACCCGAATCACCGCCTCGTAACTACGGCCTACATCCAGCGGGTCGATAGGCAGATAGGGCACGTCCCAGAAAGCATCGGGGTTGGCGCGACGGTCCAGCATGCCTTTCTTGATCGCATCCTGGTGGGAACCGGAGAAAGCGGTAAACACCAGATCGCCCACGTAAGGATGGCGCGGGTGCACCGGCAACTGGTTGCAGTACTCCACTTCGCGCATCACCGGGGTGATATTGGAGAAATCGAGCTGCGGATGAACCCCCTGGGTGTACATGTTCATGGCAAGAGTGACGATATCGACATTGCCGGTGCGCTCGCCATTGCCAAACAGCGTGCCTTCCACGCGGTCAGCCCCCGCCATCAGCGTCAACTCGGCGGCCGCCACACCGGTACCCCGATCATTATGAGGGTGAACGCTGACAATCAAGTGGTCGCGATTTTTGACGTTGCGGCAGAACCACTCGATCTGGTCGGCATAGTTATTCGGCGTGGCGACTTCTACCGTGGCCGGCAGGTTGACGATCATCCGGTTATCGGCGCTAGGCCCGAAGGTTTCCATGACCGCCTCGACGATCTCGACGGCAAAATCCATCTCTGTGGTCGTGAAAAGCTCAGGCGAGTACTGGAAGGTCCAGTTGGTTTCAGGCGCTGCCTTCATTTGGTCGCGAATTTGCGCCGTGGCCTCGGTGGCAATATTCACGCATTCGGCTTTATCCACGTTGAACACCACGCGCCGGAACATCGGGTCGGTGGCATTGTAAACGTGCACGATCGCGTTCTTGGCACCTTTCAAGGCTTCGAAGGTGCGCTCAATCAAGTGCGGACGCGCTTGGGTCAGCACTTGAATGGTCACATCTTCCGGGATCTTGTCTTGTTCGATCAGCGTGCGGACAAAATCAAAATCGGTTTGCGAAGCAGAGGGAAAGCCGACTTCAATCTGTTTGAAGCCGACCTTCAGCAGCATGTCGAACAAACGCTGCTTGCGCTCATGATCCATTGGGTCAATCAATGACTGATTGCCATCCCGCAGGTCAACACTGCACCAGATCGGCGGCGTTTCAATCCGCTGGCTGGGCCATTGGCGGTCAGGCAGGTCCACCGCAACAAATTGGCGGTATTTTTTGGCGGGATCAGACAACATCATGACGGCTCTCCAGGGCAAGTTGGGTGAAAATGTTCGATTGGATGGACGGCGGGCGTGCCAACGAAAAACGCCCCATCGCCAGTAAAGGCCATGGGGCGTAGATCATAAGAGTTTGTCGGGCGCACGGTGTTAACAGAGCTGCACCCTACAAATTGAATTGATTCAATAGTTCCAGTGTTTGTAACCATGTCTACCTCGCCACTAAGAAAACCAACGACAATGCCAACAGCACTGCCCGACCCTGATATTCAGAGACGGGCGCTTAGTAGTCGTAGGTCTAGTGCAAAGGTGTTCATGGATGTATTCATGCCCCTAGAAAATCAGTCTTGGCAGGGTTTGTCAATATCCGTGCGCCCATTGTCAGCCCTCTGCACTGATAGGGCTGCCTCCATTCGGTCTAGCTGGCTGCGCATTTCACTGACTTCGTTGCGCAACGTGTGCGTCTCATCGACATCTTCTCCATTGCTCAAAACATCGAGCGCGGCGCTCTCTTTCTGCATCACGTCCAGTACGATGCCAATCATCATGTTGAGGAAAATAAACGCGGTCAGAAAGATAAACGTCAGGTAGTAAATCCAGCTCCAGGCGTAGACTTCCTGGGTGGCATAAAGAATATCCGTCCAGTCTTCAAAGGTGGCGATACGAAACAACGTCAGCATCGAAATGGAGATATTGCCCCACAAGAAGCTGTCGACGTCGGCAAACAGGAAGCTGCCAATGGCCGCGTAGATGTAGAAAATAATGAACATTAACAACACCACGTAGCCCATACGCGGAATGGATTTCACCAGGGCTGAAAGCAGCATTTGCAGCTCGGGAATCATCGAGACAAGGCGCAGCACGCGGAAAATACGCAGTAGCCGCGCGAGCAGGACCATCTCCGAATCGTCCATGGGGATCAGGCTGGCGGTCACGATAACAAAATCAAAGATGTTCCACCCTCGCCTGAAAAAGCGCACCAGGCTCCCTTCAGCCGCTATTCTGATGAGGATCTCTACCAGGAAGAAAACCGTGATGGCCAGGTCGAGATAGAGAAGCCATTGCTCAAAGCGCGAGGTCTCCTCTTCGTAGGTTTTGGCGCCGATCACCAGCGCCGAGATGACGATAATCGCGATCACAAAGGCTTCAAAAAACTTGTTCGAACGCAGGGTTTCGAAACGCTGCTGCCATGTGTCGAAAGGTTGATTCATAGGGTTAATTGGCTCGCTTGGGTTGACGGCGTCACTTTATACTAAAACTTCACAATGCCACTACAAGTGATATCCTCTTGTTTAATTTGCGGTCTCCGATGCCTCAGCCGACGCGGTTACACTGACGGCTGATGGGGCTTTTTTTGATTTTTGCGCTGGATGACTCCCATGACACTGCTGTGGATAGCCTTACTACCTTTACTGGGCGTCTTGGTGCCGGTCCTCAACGCTCAACGCAGCCGCATGGCCTGCTCGTTGGCAACCGCCCTGCTGCCGGCTATTGCCCTGCTGCTTACCTTGATGCAGATACCCGCACTTCTCGACGGCGAAACACTGCGCTTCGCCGTTGGCTGGCTGCCAGAACTCAACCTGGAACTGGCCCTGCGCCTGGACGGCCTGTCGCTGCTGTTCAATATTTTAATCATGGGCATCGGGCTGTTGATACTGCTCTATGCTCACTTTTATCTGGCAAGTGACGAACCCGTAGGCCGTTTTTACGCCTTCATGATGCTGTTCATGGCCTCCATGGTCGGTATTTCAATGTCCGACAACCTCATCCTGCTGTGGCTATTCTGGGAGCTCACCAGCCTTTCATCGTTTTTATTGATCGGCTTCTGGTACCACCAATCGGAAGCGCGTAAAGGGGCAAGAATGGCGCTCACAGTGACGGGCGCTGGCGGCTTGGCGCTGTTGGCAGGGCTTCTGTTGCTGGGAGATATGGCAGGCAGTTTCAGCATGGGAGACGTTCTGGCCAGTAGCGACAGGATCATCGCCGACTCGCGTTATCCGCTGATGCTCGGCCTGGTTTTACTCGGTGCTTTTACCAAATCAGCCCAGTTCCCGTTTCATTTTTGGCTCCCTCATGCCATGGCCGCCCCGACGCCGGTTTCGGCCTACCTGCATTCGGCCACGATGGTGAAGGCCGGAATTTTCCTCATGGCAAGGCTGCATCCGGCAATTGCCGACAGCGAGCTATGGACTGTGGTTGTATCCCTCGTGGGCACCGCCACACTGCTTTACGGGGCCTGGTTCGCGCTATTCAAAACCGATTTGAAGGGCATTCTGGCCTTTTCCACGGTCAGCCACCTGGGGCTGATCACGGTACTGTTGGGTATCGGCAGTCCCATGGCCGTGCTGGCCGCCCTGTTTCACATTCTCAATCATGCCACCTTCAAAGCGGCGCTGTTCATGAGCGCGGGCATTATCGACCACGAAGCAGGAACACGGGAACTCAAGCAGTTGGGTGGCCTGAAAAAAGCCATGCCGGTGACCGCGCTGCTGACCACACTTGCCGCCGCCTCGATGGCGGGGGTGCCGCTGTTCAACGGCTTTCTATCCAAAGAGATGTTCTTCACTGAAACCCTGGAAACCCCGGTGCTGGGTGGCTTGAGCTGGTTGCTGCCTGCGCTGGCCACGTTAGGGGGTATTCTTTCTGTGGCTTACTCGCTGCGCCTGGTGCATGCGGTATTCTTCAAGCCTGCCCGCGAGGCACCGCCCAAATCCCCCCACGAACCACCACACCTGATGCGTTTACCTGTGGAAATTCTGGTTGTGCTGTGCGTCGTGATTGGCCTGTTGCCCGCCCTTACCGCCACACACCTGCTCGACCTTGCCAGCCAAGCGGTACTCCAGCGTCCGCTGGATTTCAAACTGGCGATCTGGCATGGCGTCAACCTGCCGCTGATGATGAGCGTTGCGGCATTATTGATCGGCACCGCCCTGTATTGGCGCCACAGCGACATGCGCCTATTCACCCGGCAGTTTGCCAGCGTCGATGCCCGGCGGGTGTTCGAGCGCTTTGTGGTAACGATGGGCTATCGTGCTGAACAAATCCTGGCTGTTTTTGAGGGTAATTCATTACAGCGCTACATGACCCTGTTGCTATCCGCTGCCTTTGTGATGGGGCTCATCGGGCTGGTCCAGGTCACCGATCTAACAGGGGCGGCCGGCAACCAGCCGATCGACGGCGTGGTGATTCTGGGCGCAGTGATGCTCATCTTTGGCGGCATCGCAACCGCGGCTACCCATCGTTATCGTCTTATTTCATTGCTCATGCTGTCGATTGTGGGGCTGTTTGTGGCACTCACCTTTGCACGTTTTTCAGCGCCGGACTTAGCGCTGACCCAGCTATCCGTGGAAGTGGTGACCATGATTCTGCTGATGCTGGCGTTGTTCTTCCTGCCGCAGAAAACACCTCAGGAGTCGAGCCCGCTGCGCAATGTCCGCGACATTCTGCTGGCAGGGTCGCTGGGGCTGGTGATTGCCAGCCTCAACTATGCGGTATTGACCCGGGAAACGCTGTCGATCTCCAGCTTTTTTGTCGAAAACAGTAAACCCGGCGGTGGCGGCTACAACGTGGTCAACGTCATCCTGGTCGACTTCCGGGGTTTCGATACGCTAGGTGAAATTACCGTGCTTGCCCTTGCAGGCCTTGCGATCTTCAAGCTACTCAACCGTTTACGCCTGTTTATGCCGCACAGTGATGGCGAGGGCCGGGTATGGTCGCCGGACCGCTACCCGGCCATTTTGACGTCTGTTTCAATGACGATACTACCCCTGGCCTTGCTGGTATCAGCGTTTATCTTCCTGCGCGGCCACAACCAGCCCGGCGGTGGCTTCATCGCCGGTCTGATTACCGCTGTGGCATTGATTCTGCTGTATATGGCCCGCGGGGTAGAGTGGGCACAGGAACGCCTCGACTTCCCCTTCCAGCCCGTGGCTATCATGGGTGTCGCGGTCGCGACGCTGACAGGGCTTGGCAGCTGGCTGTTCGGCTACCCGTTCCTGACATCGTCGTTTGGCTACTTCACGCTACCCGTCGTCGGTGAGTTTGAATTGGCAACGGCGCTGCTTTTCGACCTGGGTGTTTATCTGGCCGTCGTCGGTGCCACGCTCATGATCCTCGCCAACCTGGGCAAAGTGACCACTGCCCACCGCCCGGTGCCCGAGCAGACCGAAAAAGACGCTGAGACATCTTCCAACCCCACCAGCAAGGAGCCCCGCTAATGGAACTGCTCTACGCGATCACCACTGGCGTGCTCACCGCCTCCGGACTTTACCTGACGCTGCGTGGGCGAACCTTCCCGGTGGTGGTTGGCCTGACCCTGCTCTCCTATGCCGTCAATTTATTTCTGTTTTCCATGGGTGGGCTGACCACCGATGGCGCGGCGCTGGTCAATGAAGGCGATGGCTTCGCTGACCCGCTTCCCCAGGCCCTGGTGCTGACGGCCATTGTGATCGGGTTTGCGATGACCGCCTTTGTTGTCATTCTGGCGATGCGCGCGCGAAGTGAAGTGGGTAACGACCACGTAGACGGCAAAAAGGAAGACCGCGAATGACCCAGCATTTGATTGTTTTACCTGTCGTTGTGCCGTTAATCGCGGGTATCTTGTTACTCTACCAGCGCCAGGGAATGGTACGTTACAAGCGCATTGTCAGCGTGGTAGCCACGTCAGTGCTGCTCTTGGTTGCCATAGGGTTGTTGAACCAAGCCGCCAGTGGAGAAGTGACCTATTATGCCCTCGGCGACTGGCAGCCTCCGTTTGGCATTGCCCTGGTGCTGGATCGTTTGTCGGCGCTCATGTTGCTGGTGACCGCTCTTCTGGCCGTCGGAGCTGTGGTCTTTGCCTGCGGCGGTGATGATGAAAAAGGCAGCAACTTTCACGGCCTCTTCCAGTGGCAGCTGATGGGCATCAACGGTGCTTTTTTAACCGGAGACCTGTTTAACCTCTTCGTTTTCTTTGAAGTGCTGCTGCTGGCCTCGTATGCCCTGCTGCTTCATGGCGGCGGCAAGGCGCGCATTCAATCCAGCGTTCATTATGTGGTGCTCAACCTGGCGGGTTCTTCGCTGTTTCTGATTGGCGTGGGCATTCTCTATGGAGCAACCGGCACGCTGAACATGGCGGATATGGCCTCGCGCATGGCCGAACTGCCCGCTGAACGCGAAGGGTTGGTGGTGGCTGGTGCCTTGATGTTACTGGTGGTCTTCGGCCTTAAGGCAGCCATTTTACCGCTGTATTTCTGGTTACCCCGTGCCTATGCGTCAGCCCCTGCCCCGGTGGCCGCCCTGTTTGCGGTCATGACCAAGGTTGGCATCTATGCCATCTTGCGGGTCTACAGCCTCATCTTTGGCGACCAGGCAGGTAATCTGGAAGCCCTCGAACAACCCTGGGTCTGGTGGCTTTCATTGGCGACCCTGGCCGCCGCTGGGATAGGGGTGATGGCCGCTCGGGATCTGCGCCTGCTGATTGCCTACCTGGTGCTGATTTCCGTCGGCACGCTACTTGCGGGCGTCGGAATGCGCAGTCCTGATGCCACCTCGGCACTGCTTTACTACTTGATTCATACGACGCTGATCACCGGCGGCCTCTTCTTGTTGGCGGAGATGATCGGCCTGCAACGTGGCAAACCGGGTACGCGGTTAGTCAAGGGTCGCCCCATGGTACAAGGGTCGGCACTGGCGCTGGCGTTCTTCATCGGGGCGATCGCGGTGGCTGGCTTACCCCCTCTCTCGGGCGCTTTCGGCAAAGCGCTGATGCTCAACGCCGCGGAAGGCAGCCAACGACTTTGGCTCTGGACACTCGTCTTGCTGGCAGGCCTGGCATCGCTCATTGCGCTCTCGCGTGCGGGTTCAACTCTGTTCTGGCGCAGTCATCGCGGCCATCTCAGTGGCCGTCCACTGCCCAGTTGCCAGTGGTTTGGCATGGCGTGGCTGTTGAGTAGCTCGCTACTGCTGGTCGTGTTTGCCGGCCCCGTTAGCGACTATACCCAGGCCGCCGCTAAGCAATTGGCTAACCCTAGCCTGGTAATCGATACGTTGATCAATGACGCTGGAGGCACCCAATGATTCGATCCCGCGCCTGGTTGCCGACCCCGGTTTTTTCATTGTTGCTGCTTTTCGTGTGGCTACTCCTGGTGCGCAGTGTGGCGCCCGGGCATATCGTATTGGGTGGCGCACTGGCCATTATCATCCCCTTGCTCACCAACCGCTTTTGGGATGCCCGACCGCGCATCAAAAAGCCGCTGCTGCTGTTGCGTTTTGTGCTGCGCGTGCTTGGCGACATCATCACCGCCAATTTTGAAGTGGCGTACCTGATCGCCAACCCATGGCGTAAATTAAATCCCCATTTTGTCGAATACCCTCTGATGCTTGAGGAGCGTTTCACCATTACACTGCTTGCCAGCACCATCAGCCTGACGCCGGGGACGGTCTCCGCCAACCTGCGTATGGACGGTAAATCGCTGCTTATTCATGCCCTCAACGAAACAGACGAAGAGGCACTGATTGAGCAGATTCGGGAGCGCTACGAACGCCCGCTCAAGGAGATTTACGAATGCTAAGCTTCGCACTTTATATCACCCTGGCGTTGGTGGTGATGGCACTGCTGATGAACCTCTATCGGCTGACCATTGGCCCCGATTTGCCGGATCGAGTACTGGCGCTGGACACCATGTACGTCAACTCCATCGCGCTGATTGTACTCCTCGGCTTATGGTTGAACAGCAAGACCTATTTCGAATCGGCGCTGCTCATCGCCATGCTGGGCTTTATCAGCACGGTAGCGGTGTGCAAGTACATATTACGCGGGGACATTATCGAATGAACCCGGTCACTCTCTTGGTTATTATACAGGTACGCTTATGTCGCTTTGGGTAGAGGCTTTTATTTCATTATTGCTGATCACAGGCGGCGCCTTTGTATTCGTCGGTTCTTTGGGGATGGCGCATCTTCGCGATTTCTACATGCGCTTACACGGCCCCACCAAGGCAACGACACTGGGGATCGGCTGTATGCTGGTGGCCTCCATGGCGTACTTCTGGAGCATTGACGGCAGACCCGATATTCAGGAATTATTGATCACTCTGTTTTTATTTATTACCGCACCGGTCAGCGCCCACCTGCTTGCCAAAACGGGCCTGCACTTACGCTTGAAGCACATCGATATCACCCAGGGTAAACCCGTGGAGCTTCGCTCCGAGGAAGTCGGTAAAAAGCCGGTCCCTCACCCCGATAAAGGCCATGGCTGATCGATTTTGCCATCCAAACCAAGCGCTGGCACGCTTCCCGGGTTGATGATATTGAGTTGAGGTAATCGTATGTGGAGCCTGTTAAGGCTATCGACATTATCGTTTGCAATGATAATGCTTGCGGGTTGTTCAGAACCCAGGATTGATACCAGTTCAATGCCCGCCGCTGTTGTATCCGTCGAAAAAGTGCGCGACTCATTGCCCCCTTACAAGCGCGATGAATTTGACCAAGCACTAACCATCATGGCGATGTCATCGTTCAACGGTATCGACATACTTAATCCAAGACCAATGAACGCCGCGGAAATCGCCGAGTCGGCCAATGCTTACATGCATGGGCTGACGGGTGACGAAGCAATAGAGAAAGCCAATGAGCTGTTACGTAACCGCCGGGCACGGGAGCGAAGTCAGGCGCTGGGTATTCTCTCCCGGCTTGAAGAAAAGCAGGCTAATGCAGAGCATGACCGCAAGCAACGGGCTCAGGTGACCCTCGACAGCGCCGATTTTTACATGAGCACAAGCCCCTACGGAGCGCTGGAGCCGATTATTGAACTGGACGTCACCAACGGCTCTGACCAGCGTATCTCGGAATTGTCACTCAGGGGCATTGTCAGCAGTCCCGGCCTGGACGCGCCCTGGGTCGATGAAACGTTTTACTATGTGATTCCCGGCGGTTTAGCCCCTGGCGAAAGCGCTCAGTGGCGCCTGGCGCCCAACCGTTTTGGCCCCTGGGGTAATCGCGAGATTCCCGATGATGCCCAGTTCGATGTCACCATCGAGGGCTTGCACGACGCCGAAGGCAAGCCACTTTGGGACGCGACACCGCTAAGCGAGCGACAGCGAGAGAGGCTCGATGAGCTGCGTGAAGAGTATGGCGACATGGCCGCTTCTTCCAGCAAGCTGGAAGGGCCCTCGCAAGGGCCCTGACAGCTATCAGTCGGTCAAATCGTCGTCTGGGTAACCGATGAGGTACAGCACCGCATCAATATCGAGGTGTGAAATGGCTTGGCGCGCCTGTGCCCGCACCATGGGTTTGGCGCGATAGGCAATACCCAAACCTGCTTTAGCGAGCATCTTGAGGTCATTGGCGCCATCGCCCACCGCAATCGTCTGTTCGAGTGTCCAGCCTTCACGCCGGGCAATGGTTTTCAGCAGCTCCGCTTTACGGTCCGCGTCGACAATCGGCTCGCGCACCTCGCCGGTGACCTTGCCGTTCTCGATGACCAGCTCGTTGGCATGAACCTCATCGAAGCCGAGCTTATGCTGCAAGTAGTCAGCGAAGTAGGTGAAACCTCCAGAGAGAATCGCGGTGCGATACCCCAGGCGTTTCAGGTTCGCCATCAGCCGCTCGACGCCTTCCATCAAGGGTAGCTCGGCGGCGATATCAGCCAACACAGACTCGTCCAAACCAGCCAGCTTGCTCATCCGCTCGCGAAAGCTTTGCTGAAAATCCAGCTCACCGCGCATCGCCCGCTCGGTAACCTCGGCAACTTCATTGCCCACGCCATGACGATAGGCCAGCTCGTCAATCACTTCGGCCTTGATCAGCGTGGAATCCATATCGAAGCACACCAGCCGAGGCTGCACCTGCTTGCGCAGGTTCTGCTGAACCACAATATCCACGTTCAAGGTTTCGCTCAAAACCCGCGCTGCATGTCGTAGCGCTTCAAGATCCGCATCGGCACCATTCAGGCACAGTTCGAGGCAGTCAATGCGCGCGCCCTGCGCTGTATCCGACAACCGTCGGGCGCTCGTTTCCAGCAAGCCAAATTGCACCCTCAGGGCGTCCACCTGGGACTGAATCTCCGCGGTTAGACACGGAGCCAATACGGTTAAGATCAAATCGCCGCTTGCCATCACTCAATTCCTGCCATTGTTTAGTCCCCTGCCCCTATCCAGTCGACCTTTTGGAAACCGCGGGGCAGCTTGCTGCCCCGCCGACCCCGCTCGCCGCGATAATAGGCCAGGTCATCGGTTTTCAGCGTGAGTTTTCGCTTTCCGGCATGCAGTTCCAGGGAATCGCTGTCTTTAATTACTGCGATGCTGCGCACGAATTCCTCACGGCGTGCGGCGCGTGGACCGGGGATATCCAGCATCTTGTTGCCTTTGCCCTTGGCCATTTCAGGCAATTGATCCAGGGGAAACAGCAATAGTCGGCCTTCGTTGGAGACCGAGGCCACCCAGAGCTTGTCACCCTCGGGCACTTCAACCGGTGCCATCACACTGCAGCCTTTAGGCAGGCTAAGCACCGCCTTGCCTGCCTTGTTTTTACCGGTAAGCGCTTCCAGGCGGGCGATAAAGCCGTACCCGCCGTCGCTCGCCAATACAAAACGCCGCTCGGCAGGTGCCAGCATCAACCCGGCCATCCGCGCACCGGCCGACACATTCGCGCGCCCGGTGACCGGCTCCCCCTGCCCCCGTGCACTGGGCAGGTTATGGGCACTGAGCGTATAGGCGCGGCCGGTATCATCCAGCAGCACCAAAGGCTGGTTGGTTTTGCCTCGTGCAGCCAACTGGAAACGGTCGCCTGCTTTATAGGACAACCCCTCAGGGTCGATATCATGGCCCTTGGCGGAGCGAATCCAGCCCTTCTCAGACAGCACCACGGTGATCGGATCAGCCCCCAGCAGCTCGACTTCGGACAATGCCTTGGCGTCGGCCCTGGCGACCAGTGGCGAGCGGCGTTCATCGCCATGCTCTTTACCCGCCGCACGAATCTCTTTTTCGATCAGCGTGGTCAGCTTGGCTTCGCTGCCCAGCAGCCCCTGTAGATATTTGCGTTCTTTTTCCAGTTCATCCTGCTCGCCGCGGATTTTCATCTCTTCAAGCTTGGCAAGATGACGCAGGCGCAGCTCGAGGATCGCTTCCGCCTGTCGCTCGGAGAGACCAAAGGCCGCTACCAGGGCAGGCTTGGGCTCATCCTCCTCTCGAATAATGCGAATCACCTCATCGATATTCAGGTAGGCGGTGAGCAGGCCTTCCAGAATATGCAGGCGATCTTCCACCTTGCCCAGGCGGTGCTCGAGGCGGCGACGTACCGTGGCACGCCGGAAGCGCAGCCATTCGCCCAGCATCTCGGGCAGCGGCATCACTCTTGGGCGGCCATCCAGGCCGATCACGTTCATGTTGACCCGCACGTTCTTTTCCAGATCCGTGGTGGCAAACAAGTGGTCCATCAAGGACTCAACGTCAATGCGGTTGGAGCGCGGCTCGATCACCAGACGGGTGGGCTCTTCGTGGGTGGATTCATCGCGCAGGTCGGCCACCATGGGCAGCTTTTTAGCCTGCATCTGGGCGGCGATCTGTTCCAGCACCTTGGCACCGCTGACCTGATACGGCAGCGCGGTGATCACGATATTGGCGCCTTCCCGCTCGTAGCGAGCGCGCAGCTTGACCGAACCACGACCGGATTCGTAGAGCTTACGCAGGTCTTCTCGGGGGGTAATAATTTCCGCGTCGGTCGGGAAGTCCGGCGCGGGGATGAAGTCCATCAGGTCGGTCGTCGTGGCCTGCGGATTGCGTAACAGGTGACAGGTGGCGTCCACGACCTCAGACACATTGTGCGGCGGAATATCGGTGGCCATCCCCACGGCAATCCCGGTGCCGCCATTGAGCAGCACATGCGGCAAGCGTGCGGGCAGCACCAGCGGTTCCTGCATGGTGCCGTCAAAGTTGGGCACCCAGTCGACAGTCCCCTGGCCCAGCTCGCTGAGCAGCACTTCGGCAAACCTGGAGAGTTTGGCTTCGGTGTAGCGCATGGCGGCAAACGATTTGGGATCGTCAGGACTCCCCCAGTTGCCCTGACCGTCCACCAGCGGATAGCGATAGCTGAACGGCTGGGCCATCAGTACCATGGCTTCATAGCAGGCACTGTCGCCGTGGGGATGGAATTTACCCAGCACGTCGCCGACGGTGCGCGCCGACTTCTTGTACTTGGCGTTAGCATGCAGCGCCAGCTCGCGCATGGCATAGATAATCCGCCGCTGCACGGGTTTCATGCCATCGCCAATGTTGGGCAGGGCGCGGTCTAGAATCACGTACATCGAGTAGTCGAGGTACGCTTTTTCGGTGTAATCGCGCAAGGACAAGCGTTCGACGTCGCCTTCCGCTACCTGAATATCCATGAGGTATTCATCCTTTCCTGACAAGCAAAGCCGCCCCAACGGGAGCGGCTATTCCTGCTACACATTGATACTCAACGTGTTAGTAGTTGCTTATATCATGTCAATGACATCACTGAGGCCCCGAAAGTGGGATCGCATCCGGGGAGCGTTGATTATCGCGCTGAAAATCATCAAGTAAACTCTTCAGGCGCTGGGCCTGGACAGAAAGTTCATTGGCCGCTCCTGATGCTTGGCTGACAAGCCCTGCATTCTGCTGGGTGACCGTATCCATTTGCGAGACGGCACGGTTGATTTCATCAATGCCGTGGGTCTGTTCGCTGGACGCTTGACTGATCTCCGCGATACGTTGGGCGATTTCCTCAATCGCCGAAACAATTTCCTGCATGGCAGCCTCTGCATCACGTGCATAGCCGCTACCGGTTTCAATTTGTTGAGACGTGGTCTTGATCAAGTCGTTGATGTTGCGAGCCGATGTAGCACTCCGGGAAGCCAGTTCGCGAACTTCACTGGCGACGACGGCAAAACCTCGCCCGTGTTCCCCGGCTCGAGCCGCTTCGACAGATGCATTGAGTGCCAGGATATTCGTTTGAAATGCAATGTTTTCAATGACATCGACAATCGAGGAAACCTCTCCCGAGCTCTCATTGATCGCTTCCATCGACTGAGCCAGACGTGCAACCTGCTCGCCACCCCGCCTGACCTTTTCCGTTGTTTCCGTGACGCGCTGATCGGCTTCGTTGGCATTATCAGCGTTGCGCTTAACGGTTGTCGCCATTTCTTCCATGGTGGAAGAGGTCTCCTGGAGCGATGCGGCCTGTTGTTCGGTCCGACTGGACAACTCGGCGTTTCCAGAGGCAATGTCCGTCGCTTCACTGGCAATCGCATCGGACACCTGACTGACGTCATCAAACAGGTGGCGTAGTTTTTCAGCATAACGATTCACCGCACTGCGTAACTCGCCAATTTCATCATTGCGATAAATCTTCAGTTCTCGACTTGAGCCGCCTTGGCCGAGCTGATCAATCTGCTCGGTGGTGCTGTGGATTTGACGCAACAGTATACGTCCACCCCACCAGCCTAACGCCAGCAACAGCGCCAACAGGGGGAGAATTACCACCATCAGATCGCGCGTCAATGTCCGCGCCAGCCCCGTCACTTCTTCCTGGGGCGTCATGAGCCCCAGTGTCCAGCCCGTATCCTGCATATCGAACAAACGAACCGAGGCAGGCTTATCCAGCACGCCAGCTGTTTCCACCTGGACATTCTGACGGCCTGATTCGACAGCCTCGACCACAGGCGAAAGCCAGGGCATCTCGCGGGTCAGATCGGCTAACCCTTGCATATCAGCCGTCGCCAGATCAGCGCCAGGAAAATGGATGACCTTGCCTGCTCTATCAAGCACGAAGGCATAGCCGCCGGTTGTATCACCATTCTCGGTCAGAAACTCAGCGATTCCTTCCAGCTGCATATCGATGGTCGCGACCCCGGCAAACTCGTCGTCAAGGTAGTAAGGGACGCTACAGGTTACCATCGCCACCCCGGTGGTGGCGTCGCGATACGCCGTTGACCAGATACACTGACCCGGATCGGCATCGCGGGCATTCTGATACCAGGCCTCGTCGTGATAAGGCGCAATATCGTCAGCGTTATAATCATCCAGAAACTCGATCTCGCCTTCAGCATTTCTCGCCCAGAAGAAGCTGAACCGCTCGACCCCCTCCTCAAAGGCATCCGGCTCGGGCCAGATACCGCCCCCTGCTATGGCGGCGTTGCCACTGTCATCGACAAGCCGTGGGAAGGCTTGACGAAACAACGATTCCTCGCGGGGTAATGACTCTGCGAGCGATGCCAGACTCGCCGTATTGCCTTCCACGCGTGCCAGCTGTGCATTCATTGCGTTGACAATGGACTCACCTGCTCGATCGACAAGCGACTGGCTTGCCTCTATGACCTGCGGTTGGCCACGCCAAGCCATAACGGCGTAAATGCTTGCGGCCATGAGTAGCATGAGAGCAAACGCTGCCAGCGTTAACTGCCTCGAAATGGTATTGAGCACGGACATTTTCCCCTTTAGCGATGTAAGTGATACTGACGGGCGCACTTTTTTGGGTACGCTCTTTATTCACTATCGGCTAATTCATGCCCAACCTTAGCCATTCAACACCAATGCAGCATTGACACTGTCGCTACACTTCGACGTCAGCAAGGTTGCCGTAATTTTCCAGCCATTTCTTGCGGTCGCCGGCACGTTTTTTGGCCAGCAGCATGTCCATCATTTCCAGCGTGTCGTCGCCTTCATCGAGGGTGAGCTGCACCAAGCGGCGAGTTTCCACCGCCATGGTGGTTTCGCGCAGTTGCAGCGGGCTCATTTCGCCCAAGCCTTTAAAACGCTGAACGTTAGGGGTGCCACGCTTTTGCGCCAGCTGTTTGAGGATCGCGGCTTTTTCGCTCTCATCCAGGGCGTAGTGAACCTCTTTGCCCAGGTCAATACGGTAAAGGGGCGGCATGGCCACATAGACGTGGCCCGCGTCCACCAGGCTGGGGAAGTGCTTGACGAACAGTGCACACAGCAGCGTGGCGATATGCAGGCCGTCGGAATCGGCGTCGGCAAGAATACATATCTTGTGGTAGCGCAATTTTTCCAGATCAGCGCTGCCCGGGTCAGCGCCAATCGCCACCGCGATATCGTGAACTTCCTGAGAACCGAAGATATCGTGGGTCTCGACTTCCCAGGTATTAAGGATTTTGCCACGCAGCGGCATGATCGCCTGGGTCTCGCGGTGACGCGCCTGCTTGGCGCTGCCCCCGGCGGAGTCACCCTCGACCAGGAACAGTTCGCTCTGGGCGGGGTCCTGCCCCGAGCAGTCTGCCAGTTTGCCAGGCAGAGCCGGGCCTGAGGTCACCTTCTTGCGCGCCACCTTCTTGGCTTTTTTCTGGCGGCGCTGGGCGGCGCTGATCACCAGCTCGGCGAGGGCTTCGCCTTGGTCGACATGGTGGTTGAGCCATAGCGAAAAGGCGTCCTTGAGCACCCCCGACACAAAGCCCGCGATTGTTCGCGACGAAAGCCGCTCTTTGGTTTGCCCGGCAAACTGGGGATCCAGCATCTTCACCGACAATACGAAGGAGGCACGTTCCCACAAGTCATCGGCGGTAAGCTTGATGCCACGGGGCAGTAGACTACGGTACTCACAGAACTCGCGCAGCGCTTCCAGCAACCCGGAGCGAAACCCGTTGACGTGAGTCCCGCCCTGGGGAGTAGGGATCAGGTTGACGTAGCTCTCCAGCAACGCATCGCCGCCTTCGGGCAGCCATTGGATAGCCCAGTCCACACCGTTTTCATCGTCGTTGAAGTGACCGATAAAGGGTTCGGCTGGCACCACTTCATAACCATCGGTGGCTTCTGCTAGGTAGTCGCGCAGCCCATCGGCGTAGGCCCACTCGGTTTTGGTGCCGTCAGGCTCGACGAGGGTGACCGAAAGCCCGGGGCAAAGCACCGCCTTGGCGCGCAACAGGTGCTTCAGTTTACCCAATGCCAGTTTAGGGCTATCAAAGTAGCTTTCATCCGGCCAGAAACGCACCAGGGTACCGCTGGCGCGCTTGGCCGCTTTGCCGATTTCGCGCAGCTCTTCGACCTTCTCGCCGAACTCGAACGCCATGGCATGACGCGCACCGTTGCGGGTCACTTCGACATCCAGGCGACGCGACAGTGCGTTGACGACCGACACGCCCACACCGTGCAGACCACCGGAAAAGCGGTAGCTGTCCGACGAGAACTTGCCGCCCGAGTGCAGTTTGGTAAAGATCAGTTCGACGCCCGACACGCCGTGCTCGGGGTGCAGATCGATGGGCATCCCGCGGCCGTTATCCTGCACTTCAATCGCACCGTCGCTATGCAGCACGACGCTGATCGCCGTGGCGTGGCCCGCCAGCGCTTCATCGACGCTGTTATCGATGACTTCCTGGGCAAGGTGGTTGGGCCGCGAGGTGTCGGTATACATACCGGGACGCTTTCGTACCGGCTCGAGCCCCGAGAGGACTTCGATGGAACTCGCGCCGTACTGGGAGGCATCAAACTGGGTCATGTAACGTCGATTCCTGAAGGGTCATGCACGTATGAATGCTTTCAAAGGGATACAGGATAGCCGAAAAGCAAAATGCTGTATATCCAGCCATGTTTATTGCCTCAGAGGGGCGCCGGGGATAGGTCACTCCTGCTCAGCCGCCCAAAAGGCTTCAATCAAGCCGCGGCTGGAGGCATCCAGTCGCGCCAGGTCACCCTGATGGTCGATAATTTTCTGGGTGTCGGTGGCAATCTGTTTGCCTAGCTCGACGCCCCACTGGTCAAACGGATTGATATCCCAGATGACCGCCTGGACAAACACCTTATGCTCATAGAGCGCAATCAGCGAACCCAGCGTTGCCGGGGTCAGCTTGTCCAGCAGCACCGTGGTAGACGGCTGATTGCCCCGGTAGCGTTTATGCGCCGGGCGCGGGCCATCGTCATCAATGGCATCGTCGCCGAGCATCAACACCCGCGATTGGGCAAAGCAATTGGCCAACGCCAGCCGGTGCTGGGATTTCAGGTGGCGGCGGGTATCCGGATCCTCCACCTCATCGTAACGCTTGAGCGGCGCGATAAAGTCGCAAACGACCGGCTGGGTCCCCTGATGGAGCAGTTGATAGAACGCATGCTGTGCATTGGGTCCCAACTGCCCCCAAAGCACCGGGCAGGTGGAATAATTGACCGCCTGCCCCTGACCGGTCACCGACTTACCGTTGGACTCCATTTCCAACTGCTCAAGGTAGGCAGCAAAATACTCCAGGCGCCCGTCATAAGGCAAAATCGAGTGGGCGCGAATATCCAGAAAATTGACATTCCAGATACCCGCCAGCCCAAGCAGCACCGGCAAATTTTCGGCCAAAGGCGCCTCCTGGAAGTGACGGTCCATGGCATGGGCACCGGCTAACAGCTCGCGGAAGTTCTCCATGCCCACCACCAGCGCAATCGGCAGACCAATGGTGCCCCAGAGCGAATAGCGTCCGCCGACCCATTCCCAGAACATCAATTGGTGATCGGGCGTGATGCCCCATTCGCTCATTTTATCGGGGCTTGCCGATACCCCGATAAAGTGCTGACGAATGATCAGCTCTTCACTGACCGGGTTGGCGCTGGGTAGCTCACCGTGCTTCGACAGCCGACCTATCAGCCAATCGCGAGCGGTATTGGCGTTGGACAATGTATCGATGGTGGTGAACGACTTCGACGACAGCACAAACAGCGTGGTTTCGGGATTAAAGCGCGTCAGATAATCGGCAAGCTGCGAGCCATCCATGGTCGAGGCAAAATGCACCTCCACTGGGTGAATATCGTCAGGACGGTAGTCAGCCAGCGCGTGAGTGACCATCTGTGGCCCAAGGTCCGACCCGCCGACACCCAAATTCACCACATGGCGGATCGGCTTGCCGGTAGCACCGCGCCACTGGCCCGCATGCAGACGCGCTACCAAGCGCTCCATTTGCGTCAGGCTTTCATGTACCGCCGCCGCTATGTCTTCCCCTTCCACGTCCAGGCTCGCCCCCGGCGGCAGTCGCAAGGCCGTGTGCAAGGCCGGACGGTTTTCGCTGACGTTGACCCGCTTGCCACTGAGCAGCGCCTCGATCGCACCTGGCACCCCGGCTTCATCCGCAAGCGCCAGCAGATGCTCAAGGGTGTCGTCGTCCCAGCGCTGCTTGGAGAGATCCAGGGTCAAGCCTGCCACCTGGCGGGTAAAGTGTGTCCAGCGCCCTGGGTCGTTGCCAAACAAGTTTTTCAGGTGGACATGCTTCAGCGCCTGGGCGTGCTGCTTCAGCGTTTGCCATGCGGGTAGCGAATCAGGGGGTGTGCGTGATGATGCAGCCATTTGCCCTCTCCTGTGGCATCGTTCCGTGCAGGGTCTGTTCTGGTTTACCAAGGGCGCGTAAACTACGCAACCTCATTAATAATCCTGGCTTGACCATGAGTGATGCATCTTACCGCGACGCTATCTTTTCGACACCCTTGGATAAGGTGGCAAGGTTCTCCTTTGACGAACAGGTCGTCGCGTGCTTTCCCGACATGATCCGCCGTTCGGTGCCCGGCTACGGGCAGATACTCGGCATGCTGGGCCTGATCGCCCAGCGACACCTACGCCACGGCGCCCACGTCTACGACCTGGGCTGTTCGCTGGGCGCTTCAGGGCTGGCTCTTGCCGGTGCACTGCCCGCGGATGCGTTTCGCTACACGGGAGTCGATCTTTCCCCTGCCATGGTGACTCAAGCACGGCAAACCTTTGCCGACGAGTGTGCCGACTATGCCATGCAGGTGGAGGAAGCTGATATTCGTACGCTTGAGTATGCACCTTCGGGGATGATCATTCTCAACTTTACGCTGCAGTTTTTGCCGCCCGCCGACCGCGATGCCCTCTTGAAGCGCCTGTACGATGCGCTCGAGCCCGGAGGCGTGCTGATTTTATCGGAAAAAACCGTCGACGCCGACGAGCGGGACAACGCCTGGCGTGTCGAGCGCTACCATGACTTCAAGCGCGCCAATGGCTACAGCGATTTGGAAATCAGCCAAAAGCGTACCGCGCTCGAGAATGTGCTGGTGCCGGATACGCTCGAGGCCCTTCACGAACGCCTGAGGCAAGCCGGCTTTCCGCGCTCGATGACCTGGTTCCAATACCTCAACTTCGCCTCGCTGATCGCCTTCAAACCATGACTACCTGGGTGGTCCTGACCGCGGTCGCACTGGTGCTCTACGTCGCCACCCTTTGGTGGCACTCGCGCAAGCCCTTGCCATCCGGCCTTAACACCGAGGGCAAGTGGCGGGCACCTGTCGCGCCGCGGCTGCTGATCGACGAGACCTTTGTCGGTGCCGACGGCCAACGCCACTGCCGACAGCAGATTTTCGACGAGATGTTGCGCCTGATTGGCCAGGCCGAAAAGCTGGTGGTACTGGATATGTTCCAGTTCAACGACCCCGCCGACGACCGCCACGACTGCCATCGCCAGATTTCGGTGGCACTGCGTGACGCCCTGCTGAACCGCAAGCACCAGCGCCCTGGTATCGAGATAGTGGTGATCACCGATCCTATCAACGCCGTCTACGGCGGGCTCGAACTTAGCCACCATCAAGCGCTTGAAGCGGCTGGCGTCCGGGTCGCCACCACCGACCTGACGATCGGGCGCGACCCAAACCCAAGCTGGACCGCGCTGTGGCGGCTGTGCTTTCGCTGGCTGCGCCACTCGCCCCGGGGCGGCTGGCTACCCAACCCTATCGGGCCGGGCAGGGTCGGCCTTCGCAGCTATCTGACCCTGCTTAACCTCAATGCCAACCATCGTAAGACCCTGGTAGTGGACGAAGATGATCGCTGGACCGCCGTGGTCAGCTCAGCCAACGCCGATGACGGCAGCAGCGACTACCGGGACGTGGCGCTGCGGGTCTCCGGCGATACCGCCCTCGACCTGCTCGCTTCAGAACGCGAAATTGCCGCCCACAGCGGCGTCCCCATCGCCCACGTCCAGCCGACGGCAGCCGCTGGCGACGCAAGTGGCGACACCCCGCGCCTGCGCCTGCTTAGCGAAGGCGCCATCAAAGGTGCCCTGCTGGCACTCATTGATGACGCTCGCACCGATGAACGGCTCGATATCGAGATGCTCTACCTCTCCCACCGCGGCGTGATTACTGCGCTGGTCAGGGCCGCGGCAAAGGGCGTTGAGGTACGCGTGCTGCTCGACCCCAACCACCATGCCTTTGGCGTCTCCGGCAGCGGTATTCCCAATCGCCAGGCGGCCAACGACCTGATCAACGCCGGCATCCAGCTACGCTGGAGTGATACCCACGGCGAGCAGGCCCATAGCAAAGTAGTGCTGCGCCATGCTGGCAAGCGCCCCGCCCACTTGCTGCTGGGCTCGGCCAACTATACCCGGCGCAGCCTTAACGACCTCAACTTCGAAGCCAATCTCGAGTGGGTCGCCAACAGCGACGATGTGATTATCCACGAGGCCCGCGAAGCCTTCGAACGCCACTGGCATAATACCGACACCGAGCATTACAGCACCGGCCCCGAGGCTTACCTGGACGCCTCTCGTTGGCGCTACTGGCAGTATCGACTGATGGAAGCCAGCGGCTGGTGCACTTTTTAAGACAGCGAGACACCCATGCCCCACCCCCACCGCGAGCTCTACCACGCCTTTATTGACCAGGGTCTGGACACCTGGCTGGCACGCCTGCCCGAACAACTGGCGCGCGGCCTCGACCGCAACCGCCACGGCGACTTGCCCGCCTGGGAAAAAGCCGTGGCCAAACTGCCCGCGCTGCCAAGCGAGCGGCGCGTCGACCTGAACAGCGACACCGTGACGGTCGACATTGCCCTCACCGATAGCCAACAGCGCCAGTGTTTCAACCTGCTGAGAAAGCTTGCGCCCTGGCGGAAAGGACCCTTTCAACTGGGTGGCATCCATATCGACACAGAATGGCGCTCCGACTGGAAGTGGCAGCGCGTGGCCCCCCATCTGGCACCCCTCGAGTACCGCAACGTGCTCGATGTCGGCGGCGGCAGCGGTTACCACGCCTGGCGGATGGCCGGGGCAGGCGCTGCTTTCGTACTGGTCATTGACCCGTCACCGCGCTTTTACTGTCAGTTTCAGGCGGTACGCCATTTCGTGGGTGATGCGGACGGCGGCAGAACGCAGTTTTTACCGGTGGGCATCGAAGACGTGCCGGAGAATCTGGCGTTCTTCGATACTGTCTTTTCCATGGGCGTGCTCTACCACCGCCCCGCGCCGCTGGAACACCTTCAGCAGCTAAAGGCCGCCCTGGCGCCTGGCGGCGAGTTGGTGCTGGAGACCCTGGTGGTGGAAGGCGATGAGCAGACGGTGTTTATGCCCGGCGAACGCTACGCCTCCATGCCCAACGTTTACTTCCTGCCCTCCTCCAAGGCGCTATGCCACTGGCTGGAACGCTGCGGCTTTACCAACGTGCGTGTGGTCGATGAAGCGGTGACCACGCTCGACGAGCAGCGCTCCACCGAGTGGATGACCTACCAGTCGCTCGCGGATTTTCTGGATCCCGACGACCGCACCCGCACTATCGAAGGCTACCCTGCTCCGCGGCGGGCAGTGATATTGGCGAACAAACCGGGGTAGGTAATTTGCGTAAAGAGTGACTACCCGATGATAGTCAGCAGGTCTTCACCTACACGGTCTCTTGCCGTTGCCGATACGCCGCCATCTCGATCTTCCCGAGCTGAGGGGTTAGCTGGCAGCGCTGACGGTCCCAGGGGTACTCGATCTGTGCCTTGAGATGAGCGGCGCCCTCGCCCGCTTTCCAGGCTTCCAGATCCAGGTCGCGCCAAAAGCGCGGGTCACGCCCGGTTTTCTGATCATGCTCGGCGGTGGTGGGGTCGAGGTGGCGGAAAGGCTCCAGGCGCGGCACGTCTGGCAGCGGCTGGCTGACGTCCATATAGCGCTGCAGCATGTCCCACGTGGCGTGCACCTCGTGCTTGTGATCGACGATGGCGCTAAGCGACGTCTGGTTGAACTGCTTACCGGTATAGCGGTGGACAAACATCAACCGGTAGAACACACCGCCCCGCTGTACCACCCGTTCGACATAGCCATCGAACTCGACAAAAGGCGCAACGAGCGGTGGCTTTTTCTTGCCCTGGGAAAAGCTCACCATGCCCGTTTGGCGATTAAGCTCGCTTTGGCGGTTTTTCATATAACGATTGCCGCGCTTGGCAAGCCAGCTCCGAAAGGGGCTCATCAGATAAGCACCGCAGCGTATAATTCCATTCATAACGGATTGGCAGGTATAAGCCCCAATTATTCCCGCGACTAAAACTCCGCCTCCTAAAATAATTAACATAGCAAGAAATCCCAGAACCTCACTATGATCCAAAACAGGGCAAAGCAGATTAAAAAACAGCCAGAAGAAGAAAGCCTGCAGTAGGATGAAATATAAAACTGGGAATGCCATCAACAATACAGATAACCCCAGCTGGCTTTTAATAAAGCGAATCCGCTTATGATCCCACCACCAATCATCCGATTCATAGAACTGCTTATCTTTCTGATCCATGTGTTGAACCAGCTCGGCATCCGCGCAAACCTGCTGATGGGGGTCGATATGGGCATAATCACCGAAAGGCAGCAGGTCTTCACCTACACGGCTTCTTTCCTTAGGCGCTTTGGGCAACGGGGGGATGGCACTGGCGCAGTATGCGCCTGGGCCATAATGAGAGGAGGTTGATTCACTCATACCGCAGCGGCCTCTTGCCGTTGCTGATACGCTGCCATCTCGATCTTCCCAAGCTGAGGCGTTAGCTGACAGCGCTGTTGGCCCCAGGGGTACTCGATCTGCGCCTTGAGATGAGCGGCGCCATCTCCCCTCTTCCAGGCTTCCAGATCTAGGTCGCGCCAGAAGCGTGGGTCGCGTCCGGTTTTCTGGTCATACTCGGCGGTGGTGGGGTCTAGGTGGCGAAAAGGCTCCAGGCGGGGCACGTCCGGCAGCGGCTGGCTGACGTCCATGTAGCGCTGCAGCATATCCCACGTGGCGTGCACCTCGTGCTTGTGATCGACGATGGCGCTGAGCGACGTCTGGTTGAACTGTTTGCCGGTATAGCGGTGCACGAACATCAGCCGATAGAAGATACCGCCACGCTGTATCACACGCTCCACATAGCCATCGAACTCGATGAAGGGCGCCACCAAGGGAGGCTTTTTCTTGCCCTGGGCAAAACTCACCATGCCAGTCTGGCGATTAAGCTCGCTCTGTCGGTTTTGCATGTAGCGGTTGGTTCTACTCGCAAACCATTTATGGAATGGCGTGAGCAAAAAGCTGATTATTTTAGCCAGACCGTTAAAAGCAGGTTGTGTTGTATAAACAGTGGCAATCATAGCCAAACAAAACCCTACAATTGCCACCAAGGGAATAGCAATGCTAGCAAAGGTTCTGTTGTATTCAAATACGGCATCAGAAATGCTCAAAATAAAAAAATAAGGAACAGAAAGTAGGAAAAAAAAATAAGCTACTGGGAATGCCATCAACAATACAGATAACCCCAACTGGCTTTTAATAAAGCGGATCCGCTGATGATCCCACCACCAATCACCCGATTCATAGAACTGCTTGTCTTTTTGATCCATGTGCTGAACCAACTCGGCATCCGCGCAAACCTGCTGATGGGGGTCGATATAGGCATAATCACCGAAAGGTAGCAGGTCTTCACCTAGACGGCTTCTTTCCTTAGGCGCTTTGGGCAACGGAGGAATGGCCCCGCCACGGTATGTGTTGGGGCCATAGTGAGAGGAAGTCGTCTCAGTCATACCCGAAATTCCTTGATATACCAATAACGTGGATCCTGGGGCTGTCCCGTCAAGGTGTGAATTAAGTTGGTGAAGGGGTTGTTAACCGTCCGATTTGACCGAGCAGGCAGTTCACTGTGCTGACTTTCCTCATAGGGTTCGTACGCTGTCAACATCGGGGTCGGCAGCACCATTTCGCCCAGTTCCCAATCGACTTTGGCCTGCATGGCGACCCGAAGGCGGGAAGTAGACGTTACGGCAGTGCCGCCCATCTCGAAGCTTTCTTCTGCCACTTTGCGCTTGACCAGAAAACGTACGGCGCTTTGCTGTGGCAGCAGTTGGCGTTTGCCAATTTCGAAGGGTTCCGGTTCCCTGGTGATTTGCGAGAGCTGTTCATAAGTACCAAGTGGGGTAGTGGTGCCGGTATCGGTCTGTTCCAGCTCCTGCACGGCCAGGTTCAGCGTTTCTCCAATCTTGTAGCGGCTGATTAGCGGCGTGCTGATGGTCACGACATAATCACGCTTGCTTGGTGCTTCTCTTTTTGATTCCCAGACGCTATCCAGCAATGCCTGGCGCTCATTGGGTTCCAATGCACCGTAGCGTGTAACGTTAATCTCGACAGGGCTAAGCTGTGTCAATAGCTGTGGGTAATAGGCTTGGTCATCCATTGACGCCATATCACTACTTGCGTGTGTGCCCAGTGGCCCACACCTTAGCAATTGTTCAAAAGGGGTGTCCTGGTTCATGGCGGCATAGCTGGTGCCGCCAATGGCTAACCCCAACCCCAGTAGCGCCCAGCCCCAGCCAGGAATCATTACCAAGCCCGTCATCAAGGGGGCGGCAAGAAACAGCGAGCCTCCGACAACCGCTATACCATGGCCTATTGCGGCATCATAGTCGCCCTGTCGCAAGCTGTTGCGGAGATCCCATGAGCTAATACCAACAGTAGCAAGCCCAGCAAGGAAGTTAAAAAGCCCTAAAGTACGCACAAGCGTATTTGCTCCAACCTTAGATAACCTAGCTCCAATCAAAGGCCAATTTTTCATTTCAAGCAGCGGTCTCTGAACAAATCCACCAACTTTAGAAGTGGAGTTTGGATATATAACAGCATGGAGCTTCATAGATGCCGCACTTAGGTCAACCAATGCACTAAAAAATTTAGCTAACTGCTCTGAAAATTGGCTAACATTCTGAGCATGGCTAAATGCTGCAGCTTCTCTGGCCAAGTTATAAATAGCAAACCCCACCAACACTCTCGACACCGCCGGGCCATCGATCACCACTTTGGCCTGCCCGGCAATTTTCGCTAGGCGTAGTTGGTTGAGTTTAGTTGCCTCGGGGTGCCCGACGGGCAATACGTATACCAGGGTATGCCCCGCCACCTGGCGGATGGCATCGTCTACCTCCGCGGACATGCGTTGCGGGCTGGTCGAGGCACTTACATTGCCTCTTGGATCCACCTGCTCGGCGTAAAGGTAATCCCGCTGGGTCCGCAGGGCACCACTGGTACGGTCGCGGTCGGTCAGTCCCCATTCGATGCCATCGCCATGTACGCCGATGATGGTATAGCGGCTCAAGTCGACGTCACCACGTGGCATGACGTGGAGTTCGCCCCGCAGGTTGCCATCGATCAGATTGGCGTGGTTTCCAACGGCAGTGAATGTACGCCTTAGCTGAACGATCTCCACATCGTCACTGACCTTTTCGGCTGCCCGTAGCACCGCCTGACTCCACTGCCCTACGATGGTGCTGATCAGCCCGCTGACCTTACCGGCATTGGCCAAGCTGATAACGTCGCCTTGCTGGGCAAGCTCTTGTGCCGAGAGGTTCTGCGCGATGACGCCCAGAGATTCCATGCCTAAGCCGGTGGCACCTGCGTCATCAATATCGCTATCGTTTCCGGCCAGCTGACGGAGAAATGCTGGCCGAAAGTTGCCGCTGCCATCATTCTCGCTTTCTTCGCTGTCTGAGTCATCACACCACAGCGCTTGCAAATCCTGACGGCTCAGCAACCGACTGAGCAGCGTCTTAACGTTGGCCCCTAAAGCGGCTGCGCCTTGTTCACGCAAGATGCCGGGCAATTGCTGCAACACACCTAGCAAGTCACCACATAGCGCATAGAGCTCGCATATGCCTAATTGATGATGGCTGCTGTAATCGCGCAATACCGCCACTAAGGTGCCGTCATTGATCAGTGCTTCCAATAATTCGATGTGATGTTGCACCCGCGCTACGGCATGATCGCGCTCAGCCTGATTCAGTGTTTGATTCAGTTTTTCCTGGTCAATGGTGTCGCGGTATTCAGCCAGAGGCGTCTGTTGACCATTTTCGGAGACATCGTAGAGCGCCTGGCGCACTAATTTAGCGGAATGTGCCAGTGGTTTGTCGCTGAGCAGGCTATCGAGACCGTCCAGATAGTGCTGGGCGAGGTGAAGTTGGGCCAGGCCATGACGCAGCGTAAACAGGGGATCCGGCAGTGCCACGGCGACGATGCCAGCGTTGTCCCGAATGCTCGCCAGGAGATCGTCGCCTGCCTCGACTTCCAGGGCAAGGGTAGCCGCCCGGTCGGTTTCACCGGCCTGCTCCCACAGTGCCTTGAGCCTGGTGCACAATTCGTCGCCCGCGGGTGCGGTAAAATCGGCCGTAAAGGTTTCGGGTGCTTCCAACATCAGTTCGATGCCAAGATCACGCTCGCGCAGCGCTGGTTGGTCGGCCACGCGCCCGGCGGGAAAGCCGGTCTGCATGGAGAGCTGCTTCTCAGTATCGAAAATCACGGCATGGGCGTGCCCGACGGCGGTGGTGCGAACTTCAAGTTGACCGGGGTTTGCTTCCAGCCAAGTAATATAAGGCCAGCTCCAAGCAATCTCGCTGTAGGCGAGGCGCACACGATGCAGGGTAGCCTGTCTCTGCAGCATGGCTGGCAGCAGGACGTCATCGAGCCATTCGCCTTCGCTGTCGCGCTCGTTCGGGGGCTGGCCCTTTTCAGCCTGCTCACGATAGTGCATCAAATCCACATCGCTGAGCTTACCGTCGGGACCTATCTCGAGTTCACGCCACAAGCGGTTGTCGAAGAACACGTACAAATAACCTGGACGCAGCATAGCGGCGGCGATGCCGGTATAAGTCGTGACACCATTCTGTTGCACAGGACGGTCGCGGCCAACTTCCGCCAGGGGACGAACGGCCAGCAGCGTGTTGTCCTGCAGCCTGCCATCGGTACGCTCAAAGACGGTTCGGGCGTGCTCCACCAGTGGGATCTCAATGTCACCGCCGCCTTCACGCTTGGGAATGACCAGTGCCAGGGTGCCGTCTTCTTCGTCTTCGTACTCAGCCCGCCGTCGAACGCCCAGGTCGGTGTCTTCGTCTTGCAGTTCCTTGAGATCGCCTTCGCTCATCAGTTTTGCTCCCCTTTTGACGGGCGACGCTTCTTGCGCAGGCGCGCCTGCTGACCATCCTGGCCGCCGCTGGTCACGTCGACGAGGAACTCCCGCTTGCCGACTCCTTCCGCCTCGGCCCGCTTGGCCTGCTGGCTGGGTTCATGGCCCGAGAAGTCAGTGCGAGCGTACTTCTCTCCCTCTGCATGCCGGGGTAGCCCTGGCGGGCGGGCTTCTTGCCCACTGCCTTTGCCCGGACTACCCCCAGAGTTGATCTTGACCTGGGCGCCAACGATGGTAACGCCGCTGGGATCGATTTTCAGGAAGCTGCCCCCGGCCTCGAGTGTGATCTCCGCACCAGCATCGATCACCGTTTTGCCGCCAGATTTTTGATGCACTTCCTGTCCCGCTTCCAGCAGTTGTGCGCGGCCGACTTTTTCGTGGCGGGTGCCGTCGACCATCAGGTGGTCGTCGCCGTCGATCTTCGTGTGGCGGTTGTTGTGCACCGTGTGGTGATCGTCGTTATCGATCTCACTGATGCGGTCGTTGTGCACCTTGAGGTGGCTGTCGCGGCGGATCTCTTCGGTGCGGTCGTTGAGCGTCAGCAGCTCCAGATCTTTCTGAGCATGGAGCCAGATTTGCTCTTCGCCTGCTTCGTCTTCAAAGCGCAGTTCGTTGAAGCCGTTGGCCTTGTGGCTTTGGGTGCGCAGTACCGTGCGGGTCTTGTGTTCCGGCAGCGGGTACGGCGCGGTGTTGACGGCGTGATAAGTACGACCGGTGACCAAGGGCTGGTCCGGGTCGCCTTCAAGGAACGAAACAATCACCTCATGGCCGATGCGCGGAATGGCAATACTGCCGTAGCCGCCGCCCGCCCAGCCCTGGGCGACCCGCACCCAGCAGCTCGCCGTTTCATTGGGCTCGGCGTAGCGGTCCCAGGGGAACTGGACCTTGACCCGGCCGTATTCGTCGCAGTGGATCTCTTCGCCTTCCGGGCCGACCACAAAGGCGACCTGGGGGCCGTCGACACGGGGCTTGGGATTTGACGTGGCGCGCCAGGGGGCATCGCCGGGGATCAGCGTGACCTGGTTGTGGTAGCGGGTCATCCCGTTGGCATCGCCCTGAGACTCTTTACCGACAAGCATGCCATCTTCTTCCAGCGCCTGGGGCTGTTCACCGTGGTGAAGAACACTGATGGCCTGCCAGTCGCGGTTGAGACTGTCGGTGTCGTGGTCGGTCAGGGTGAAGCGCAGGCCGGGGGCGAGTTCGGGCAGGTCGCTTTCGGCGCTGGCGGTGATCGCCTCGCGGCGCAGCTGCTCCAGGCGGATACGAGTGAACGGCTCGCCGGAGGCATCCTGCTTGTAGCGGCCGGGGTAGTCGTAGTGTTCGTAATCGACCTGCTGTCCATGGCCTTCCACATCACGGCCCAGGTGGTCGTGCAGCTGCGCATAGGCGGGATGTTTAAAGCTGTAGTCTTTCAGCGTGGCGGACGAACTCGCCACCCGGGCAGTGTGGCTGAGCTTGCGCAAATGGCGTGTGGGCGCGGTGCCACCCGCGCGACTATGGTAGGTGAGCTCGCCTAGGCTAGTGAGCACCTGAGGGTCATCGGCAAACACCAGCCGATGGGCGCCGCCGTCACTATCCTCGAACTCATGGAAATAGAACAGCCCCTCTTCCGCGGCCAGGCGCTCGATAAAGGCGAGATCCGTCTCGCGGTACTGCACGCAGTATTCGCGTTCGGGCAGGTCGCGGGTGACCGCAAAGGCCACGTCGCGAATGCCCCGTTCATCGCATAGGGTGTTGATGATGGTAAGCGGATCCACTTTCTGGAAAATCCGCGAATTGTGGCGCAGCGAGAGCCGCCAGAGCGCCGGGCGCAGTACCAGGGAATAGAAGGTGCGCCGGTGGCCGCGGTCGCCCCGGCCAAATTCAGCGATAATCCCATGTACTCTGCGCAGCGGTTTGCTGTCCTGCCAGATGGTCAGGGTGGCTTCACGATCCAGGAGGTCGGCAGCATCCAGACTACCATCACGGCTGGCCAGTTTGAGCGTCAGTTCGAAAGGCTGGGAGAGCGCTTCGCGGTGGGTAAAGTCGATCACTTCGACATCATCCACCCCCGGAAGCGCTAGGGTGAATTGCAGGCCTGCTTGGTTCGCCCCCATCCTTTCCGACATCATGCCGCTCCCTGGATCGTTATCTGCTAATGAGAAACGGTCAGGGTAGCGGCACTATCTGGCAGAACAACCCAGCCCAGGCACGAAACGTCAATGTCTTACAAAATTTTAAGAAATATCTTACAAAATGGCGATTAAGCAGGTGCGAACACAACATCCTGAGAGAGCTTGACTAAGTTCGCCGAAGGGCGGCAAGCCTATTTGGCCTCAGCGCCTT
Organism: Halomonas sp. Mc5H-6; assembly: GCF_024124705.1. NCBI lineage: Bacteria > Pseudomonadati > Pseudomonadota > Gammaproteobacteria > Oceanospirillales > Halomonadaceae > Halomonas > Halomonas sp. Mc5H-6. The sequence goes on along the minus strand of NZ_JAMXSI010000001.1, from coordinate 104,371 downwards.
AAAATCACCAGCCAGCGGCCCAGGTTCATCACGCTGGCAAGCGACGCTGCCACGTAGGTGAAGGCGCAGGCGGTCAGCACATGCCGGGCGCCGTGCATATCTTTAGGGGGCACATATTCCTTCAGTAGCGGCAGGGCCCGGTTGAAGCTGGCATCAAACTCGACGGGCAAGGTGACCAGATGTACCAGTGCCGCGGTGCCGAAGCTGATCACGGCCATGACGATGACCAGTGCCAGCCCCCCAGGCAACCGGGTAAGAATGAACAAGAACGGAGCTGCCATCATCAATATCGCGCCCAGCTTTTCCGCCTTTTGGGCGACCTTGACTAACCGGCTGCGGGCCAGCAGGGGGGCATAGCCTTCAAAGTGCTGAATGGCATGCCCCACTTCGTGGGCGGCAACGGTCACGGCGGTGAGGGAACGGCCGTCGAAGTGGTCAGGCGTAAGCCGCACGCAGCGGTCTTCAGGGTCATAGTGATCGCCGTGTTCGGTGCGCTCTACCCTGACGCCTTTCACACCCAGACGGCGCAACAGGTGCTCAGCCAGCTCTGCTCCCGTGCCTGGGTAATCATCACGCCCCTGGGTGTGACGCTTGAGTACCCATTTGGCCCACAGGTTAGGCAGCACAAAAATCGCCAGGGCGAAGATAATCAGCACAACGAACATCATGGCTCCCAGACCTCCAAACGGATTGACAGGACCTATTAGACACCTTTTCTACAGGACGTGACGACCGTGAAGGATGAAAGTACCTATTTTATTCGCTGGCAGCCTCCTGGTAGCTTTTGTAGACGTCACGCTTGACCGCCTGAAGCCCTCGCGCCGAGATATAATCTTCCGCATGGGCGTGCTCGGCGATCAGCACGCTATCGGCGGCCAGTACCAGTTGGCAGTCGGTGTCGGCCAGTTCGTTGCGTAAATTCTGAATAGCCTCTTCCCGAGCGGGATCTTGATCGACACGGCGAATATAGATGGACTTGATACGCCCAGGGTAATCGCGGACCACCTCGCTATACACCTCGGGGTCATGCTGACCGCTATCGCCTATCAAAATACACGGCAAATCATCGAACAGGGCCAACATATGATCGATCAGGTCCCGCTTGTGTGCCTCCGCTCGCCTCGGCCAGGGATGGCGCCACGAGATACCCCATTCCCTTAGAAACAGGATAGGGCCTACCGGAATTCGGTTGAGTTGAAAAAAGGCTTCCAGCATTTCATAGATGGCCCAGGGCCCCCGGGAAACATACAGAATGGGCCGTTCGGCTTTATCGCTGGCACCGCGATGCAGCGCCTGATAGAGGGAAGCAACGCCAGGAAATGCGGTACGGCGGTGCGGCTTGCGCACAAACAGGCGGTACAGCATCTTGAGCTTTTCAGCCACGCCGGTGAACATCACGGTGTCATCAATATCGCTGATCACCACCAGGTCTGCCTCGGGTGGGGGGACGTAAATTTCTACCTGGGTGTGAACCGGCCGCTGGCCTTCAGCCTGCACCCTGATGTCAGCGACATGCCACGACACATCAATGGGCAGCGGGTGACTGATCGGCAGGTGGACGTAGAAGTAGCCATCGCGGTCGGTGGTAACGCACAGCTGATTGCCACCCAGAGTAAGCTCGACCCCCGCACCGGACAATCCGCGACGGAAAATCCGCCGGGCGACGTCGGCTGTATCGCGAAGCATGCCGCGCCTGGGGATGGCGCGGCCCAGGGCGGCCTGACGGAACACCCTGCCCATGACGAAAATTTCGCGCTGAGACCCGTAGCCACGATAGGGGTGAACCATCATGCCGCCGCGGCCAAGATCACGTTTCATGGGCTTGGCCATCACATGGGTAAGCCGCTTAACGAAGCTTGACCACTGGCGAAACACCTTCATCAAGCGTGCTGGCCTGAATGACGTCCTTCCTGCAGCTCTTCCAGAAGCTTGGCATTAAAGTCATCAAGGTCTTTGGGGGTGCGGCTGGTAACCAGTCCGCTATCGACCACGACAGGCTCATCTACCCAGTTGGCACCCGCATTACGCAGATCCTGGGCGACGCTCGCCACCGACGTCATACGACGCCCTTCTACGACCCCCGCATTAATCAGAATCCAGGGGGCATGACAAATAGCCGCTACCGGTTTACCTGCCTGAAAGAACGCTTTCGCAAAATCCAGCGCATCATCATTGAGGCGAAGCGCATCGGGATTAAACAGACCGCCCGGCAGTACCAGTGCGTGATAGTCAGATTCGTTGGCATCAGCAAGGGCCGCATCGGCATCGTAGGTTTCGCCCCAGTCCGTTTCGGCCCAGGCACGAATACCTTTCCCTTCTGGCGTTACGACATGCACCTCAACGCCATTTTTCTGAAGCGCCGCACGGGGGACGCTTAATTCGGATTCTTCAAAGCCATCGGTCGCCAGAATAGCAACGCGTTTTCCATTCAGTGCTTGGCTCATCATGCTCTCCTTTTCGTGATGAATATTCGTTAACAACACCTGACCAGTGTGGCACCTACTGTACAATCGTCAAGCCAGACGTCCAGTGCCTGCGGCGCTAGGCGTTGTACAGCACCTCGCCCATCTGACGAATATCATAGCCACCCAATGCCTCAGCACGCTGGGCAAACCGGGGCTGACGGGTAAACGCCAATAGCGCCTGCATGCTCGGCTCGAAGTAGCTGCGGCGATGCATCATTAAATCGAACTGCTCGTCGTAAAGCGGGATAAAGTCAAGTTGCTGACGCCGCGCCGCTGCTTCAACGCCGAGCCCGACATCCGCCTCGCCTTGCAGCACGCTCAACGCCAGGTCGTCTTCGTTCAAGCTCGGATGAGCCGCCCAATCAATCGCGGTGGGCGCGATGCCCGCCTTGCCGAGCAGGTATGTTAACAACCGAGCGGCGCCAGCACCGGGTTGGCGATGAGCAACGCGTGTCTTGGGGCGAGCCAGATCGGCAAGGCCGGTAATCCCCAAAGGATTACCAGCGGCAATCAATAACCCCTGGCGCCGGATTGCCCAGCGCAGCACGACCAAATCTTTTACGCCGCCCAACCCCAATAAATGCGGCTGGTTGTATTGACCGCTATCAGGATCGAGCAAATGCACGCCGGCAACCATGGCGCGGCCCTCCAGCAGGCGGCGAACGCCGTCGCCGCTGCCGTGAAACAAGCTGGCCAAGTCGGAGCGACTTTCGCGAATGGCCCATTCCAGTAACGGATCCTGACTACCGGCCACCACCGCAGGCGGCGGCTGGCGTTGGGCCTGATCACCTTCAAGGTGGTTGAGTACCCATAAATCAACCTGTTGACGAGGAAAGAGCAATTTCCCCGTCACACGGCTACAAGGTATCTGACCCTGGCGCACCAGGTCGTAGACCTTGCGCTCCTTGAGCCGTAAATAGTCGGCCACCTCGCTGGTGGTTAAATAATTGACGCTCAACGACAGGCCCTCAGTGTTTTATGCTGCATATAGCTGCACCAATTTCAGCATAGGATGCATCTTTGCATATTAACGATCATGCTGCCTACCTACACCACATCATGCTGACTATTTGACCATGCCCGCTAGCGATAATGCCTTTTTAACCGCGCTGCAGCTTATTCTGCACATGGATAGCGACCTGTTCGCGATTGTGTCGTTGTCGTTGCAGGTATCGCTCGTGGCCGTTGCGCTCGCCGCGCTTGTGGGGTTACCGCTGGGTGCCGCCCTGGCGCTTTGGCGCTTTCCCGGTCGCAATGGTGTGATTATCGTGCTGAACGCCCTGATGGGCTTACCTCCCGTAGTCGCGGGGCTTTGTGTTTATCTGCTGCTCTCGCGCGCCGGGCCACTGGGCGAATGGGGGCTGCTGTTCAGCCCTACCGCCATGGTGGTGGCTCAATGGGTGTTGGTGTTGCCGATTATTGCCTCGCTGACACGCCAGCAAGTCGAGGCATTACACGGCGAATACGCCGAACAGCTTCAATCCCTGGGTTTATCCACCGCCAGAATGATGCCCACCCTGCTTTGGGACGCCCGCGTCGGGCTGGTGACCGTCATGCTGGCGGGGTTTGGGCGTGCCAGTGCTGAAGTCGGCGCGGTAATGATTGTGGGCGGCAATATCGAGGGCGTGACGCGGGTCATGACCACCAGCATCGTGCTGGAAACCAGCAAGGGCAATCTGCCTCTGGCACTGGGGCTGGGCATTATTCTACTGGCATTGGTGACGCTGATTAATGCGATGGCCCACCTGATGGGCGAAACGGCCAAGAGGCGCTTGGGATGAATGCACCAACGTCCATACTCTCGCCTATCGCAGACCTGCAGCTTGATAGCGTCAGCTTTGAGCACCGCGGCCAGTCGCTGTTAGCACCCACTTCGCTGACGCTGTCGGGGTGCCGTCGTACGGTCATCATGGGCCCAAACGGCGCGGGCAAAAGCCTGCTGATGCGTCTGGCACACGGGCTACTCAACCCAACGACCGGGCGTATCAGCTGGCATGGCCCTACCCCGGTACAGGCGATGGTCTTCCAACGGCCGGTGCTGCTTCGCCGCTCGGCGCTTGATAACCTCACCTACGTGCTGGGTATTCATAAAGTGCCCCGCGCCCAGCGTAAAGAACGTGCCTATCGAGCCCTCGACATCTTCGGTTTAACCTCCCTCGCCCACCGTCCGGCCCGGGTACTCTCGGGTGGCGAGCAGCAGCGGCTTGCCCTGGCCCGTGCCTGGCTGCTCAACCCCGATGTGCTGTTTCTGGATGAAGCCACCTCGGCTCTGGACCCGGCAGCGATCAAAGCCGTGGAAGATGCCGTCATGACCTTTCACGCAAGCGGCACCCGCATTGTGATGACCACTCATGACTTGCATCAGGCCCAACGCCTGGCCGACGACGTGGTGTTTTTACATAACGGGCAATTGAGGGAACACAGCCCCGCCGAGACATTTTTCTCCGCGCCTCGCTCGTCAGAGGGTCGCGCATTTATCCAGGGTGAACTGGTTTGGTAACCCTGAGCATCTCGCAAAAAGAAGGAATCGTGACATGAAAAAGACCGCGATCATCACCAGCGCAAGCCTGCTAAGCCTGGCCTGGGGAGGTCTGGCGCTGGCCGATAACGACTACATCACGCTGGCCTCTACTACCTCGACGGAAAATTCAGGGTTATTTGATGCCATCATTCCCAAGTTTACCGACAAAACCGACATCGATGTCAGGGTGGTTGCCGTAGGCACCGGCCAGGCGTTTGAAACCGCACGTCGCGGCGACGCCGACAGCCTGCTGGTTCACGACACGGCAGGCGAGGAGCAGTTTGTCGCAGAGGGTTATGCCACCGAGCGCCTGGATGTCATGTACAACGACTTCGTGATCGTCGGCCCCAGCGATGATCCCGCTGATATTCAAAGCAGCGAGACGGTGAGCGAGGCCATGCAACAGATCGCTGAAAGCGAGTCGGCCTTTGCCTCGCGGGGTGATGACAGCGGCACCAACCGTGCCGAGCTGCGTTTATGGGAGGACGCAGGCATTAACCCGCAAGGCGAGTGGTACCGAGAGCTGGGCAGTGGGATGGGCCCGACGCTCAATACGGCCGCTGGTATGAACGCCTACACGCTCACCGACCGCGCCACCTGGGTGTCTTTTGAAAACCCGCAGGACTTGACCTTACTGTTTGAAGGCGATGAGGCGCTTTTCAATCAGTACGGTAGCCTGCTGATCTCGGAAGAACGCCACCCTCATTTGAAGCATGACCTTGCCGCCCAGTGGCATGAATGGCTGGTCTCGGAAGAGGGCCAAGCCGCCATTGCTGATTACGAGGTCGATGGCCAGCAGCTGTTTTTCCCCAACGCGAAATAACCTACCGACAGGTCATCGATCAAAAAGCCCCTCAGGCAAGCTGCCGGAGGGGCTTTTATCTCACCGCATGGCGAATCTTACCCAGTCGATGCCAGGTAAAAACCTACAGCAGCTGGCGAATATCCTTGGCTTCCCAATGCGGAAAGTGCTTACGCACCAGGGCGTTGAGATCGCGCTCAAACGCCGCCCAATCGGTTTTTGCCGGGCCACTCTCTGACGCATTCGCCACGCCACGGATCATGCCTGCGCCGACGGTCACATTGGTCAGCCGATCGATAATGATAAAGCTGCCGGTACCGGGGCTGCTGCGATAATTGTCAACCGGAATCGCCGCCGTTAACTCGACCTCGCAGCGGGCGATGGCATTCAAGCTCAGCGAATCCGCAGCGTGCTTCTCAAGGGTGTTCACGTCGATCTGGTAGTCAATCGCGCTGACTTGCCCTGAGAGATCCCGCGTGGCGAGCTTGAAGTCGTACAGCTTACCCGGCGCCAGCGCATCTTCGTGCATCCAGACGATATCCGCTTCAAAGGCGTTTGACAGCGGCAATGCCTCGTCGGCGCTGACGAGCCAGTCGCCGCGGGAAATATCAATTTCATCGTCCAGCGTGACGGTGATCGCCTGCCCCGGGTACGCCGCCGTCAAGTCACCCTCAAAGGTCACGATCCGCTCGACGCGCGAGGTTTTACCCGACGGCAGCACCTTCACGGCTTGACCAGGGCGCAGTACGCCCGCCGCGAGCGTGCCGCAATAGCCACGAAAATCCAGGTTGGGCCGATTGACATACTGCACCGGCAAACGCAGATCGGTAAGGTTCTGGTCATACGTGACCTCGACGCTTTCCAGCAGCTCAATCAGCGTTTTGCCTTCGTAGCCCGCCGTGTAATACCAGGGGGTCTGCTCGCTGGGATTGACGACGTTATCGCCGTTGAGCGCCGACATCGGCACAAAGCGAATATCGGGGGCGTTCAGATTGGTTGCGAAAGCACGATACTCTTCGACGATCTCGTTAAAACGCTGCTCGGAGAAGTCGACCAGGTCCATCTTGTTGACCGCAATGACCAGATGCTGGATACCCAGCAAATCGGCAATGAAGCTATGGCGGCGGGTTTGCGTCTGCACGCCGTAGCGCGCGTCTATCAGGATCACCGCCAGGCTTGCGGTAGACGCTCCCGTGGCCATGTTGCGGGTGTACTGCTCGTGCCCCGGGGTATCGGCGATAATGAACTTGCGCTTATCGGTGGAGAAAAAACGATACGCCACGTCGATGGTGATGCCCTGCTCGCGTTCCGACTGCAGGCCATCGACCAGCAACGCCAGGTCAACGGTATCGCCGGTGGTACCGCTGGTTTTGGATGCCTGGGTGATCGCCGCCAGTTGATCCTCAAAAATCATCTTGGAATCGTGCAGCATCCGGCCAATCAGCGTGGACTTGCCGTCATCGACACTGCCGCAGGTGATAAAGCGCAGCAGGTCCTTGTTTTCGTGTTCGTGCAGATATTGCTCGATGTTGTCGGCAATCAAATTGGATTGGTGTGACATTAAAAATACCCCTCACGCTTTTTCTTTTCCATCGAGCCGGCCTGGTCGTGGTCGATGGCGCGGCCGCTGCGTTCGCTGGTCCTGGTCAGCAGCATTTCCTGGATGACTTCGGGCAAGGTGGCGGCCTTGGATTCCACCGCACCGGTGAGCGGGTAGCACCCCAGTGTTCTGAAACGCACCCATTTTTCTTCCGGTACTTCGCCCGGTTCCAGCGGCATGCGGTCGTCGTCGACCATGATCTGCATGCCGTCACGCTCGACCACGGGGCGCGGGGCTGACAGGTACAAGGGCACAATGGGGATCGATTCCAGGTAGATGTACTGCCAGATATCCAGCTCGGTCCAGTTGGAGAGCGGGAACACGCGGATCGATTCGCCCTTGTCGACCTTGGCGTTGTAGATATTCCACAGCTCCGGGCGCTGTTTTTTCGGGTCCCAGCGGTGGTATTTATCGCGGAAGGAGTAGACACGCTCCTTGGCACGGGACGCTTCCTCGTCGCGCCGGGCACCGCCGAACGCGGCGTCAAACCCATGCTTGTCCAGCGCCTGCTTGAGCGCCTGGGTTTTCATGATGTCGGTGTACTTGGCGCTGCCGTGATCGAACGGGTTGATGTTCGCCGCCCGGCCTTCCTCGTTGGTATGGACGATAAGCTCCATGCCCGCCTCTGCCGCCATGCGGTTGCGGAACTCGATCATCTCGCGGAATTTCCAGGTGGTGTCGATATGCATCAGCGGGAACGGCGGCGTACCGGGGTAAAACGCCTTGCGCGCCAAGTGCAGCATCACCGAAGAATCTTTGCCGATGGAGTACATCATCACCGGGTTGGAAAACTCGGCGGCAACCTCGCGAATGATATGGATCGATTCCGCTTCGAGCTGCTTTAAGTGCGTCATGCGCGCAGCACTTGGCGCACCGGGCATTTCAGGCCGCGACGCGGCTGAAGGATTGGAAAACTGGGACATGGCCGACTACCTCACAAAAACAAACCTGTGGCACTGCGCAAAAGCTGAGCGCTAAGATGTGGGTAGGGTAACGTCTTGGCAATAATAACCCAAAAGAATTAATAACTATCTTTTTATTCTTTTACTGCCTATGAGTTCAAAAAGCCTTCTTGGCGGCTAAACCGTGACGCGCTCGACCCAGGTTTCCCACTGATGGTCGTGGAAATCAAGGATGCGATAACCGGGGCGCGATGCCTCATCGATCATGAAGTGCTCTGCCCCGGGCATGAATTGATCGGAAATCGCCGGGCAGCCATAAACGGCAACATCATGGGTGCTGGCTAGATGATGCTGGGCATAGGTCTGGTGGGCATGACCAAACAGAATGATCTTGACCTGGGGAAATGCGCTGATGACCTCCCAGAACGCCTCGCGGTCCTGCAACCCGATGGCATCCATCCAGGTCGCCCCCACGTCAACGGGAGGATGATGCATCGCGATCAAGGTGGGTCGGTGATCGCACTCAAGCTTCGCCGACAGCCCCGCCAAGGCATCACGGCCCAGTTCACCGTAGGGCTCGCCCTCAACCTGGGTATGCAGCAGCAGCAGGCGCCAGGGCGGCAGCGACACCTCATCGACCAACGGATGCTCTGCTCGCATCAGCGCGAGTTGGTCGTGATTGCCCGCCATCCAGGCCCACGGACAGGGCAACTGCGACATCGCCTCAGCGGCCAGCTCATAAGAGGCTGCCGTTTCGTCCTGACTGACATCACCGGTCAACACCACGAAGTCGGGCCGCTCAGCGATGGCTGCCTGCAGCACCCGCTGCAGGTGGTGCCAGGGCACACCCGCGCGGGATCGCGCTTGTTTATCCGCGTACAGGTGGGCATCGGTGATTTGCACCAAACGCATCAGGGCAACTCCGGCACGTCAACAGTGTGTCCATGCGCCAGGGCATGGGCCAGCCATTCGCCGAGAAAACGATTCAACTGCAGCTTTTCATCCGGCTGGTGCATGCGGGCATTAGGGTAGCGGTAGCGCCCTCTGAAATGGCGCTCGCGCTGAAAGTCGGTAACTTCCGCCATGCGAACGTCGTGGTAAAGATGCACACGCATCGTGGGACCTTCCCACAACGTATCCATGGGGCTGCTTTGGGACACTTCCAGCATGGTGGTGTATGGGGCGTTTTGCAAAATCTTGAGTTGCAGATCACCGAAATCCTGGTCATCGCCGCGCAAGGCAATGTTGCGTTGCTGGTCGCCTTCCAGGTCACCTACCAGGCGAACCAGGCGCAAATAGTTGGCGCTGCACTCGGCTTGGAGCGTCTTCAAATCGGTGACATAAGCCATTTTCGCCATGATCACTCCTCGTCGGTTTCGCCCTGCGGGGGGATTGGGCGGGAAGCGGCGCGTAAAGACGCCCGCTGACCTGCCAGCCAATGCAGTGCAATCAAGCACATGGCGTTGTCGAGTCTTCCCTGCCCCATGAGTTCCCATACAGTGGGAAAAGACACCACATGAACGCGAATATCTTCATGCTCTTCAGCCAGGCCATGAACCCCGCCCAGCCCTTGCGTATTGATCAAGCCGCAGAACAGCGTCACGCGCTCGTTACAGGCGCCTGGGCTGGGATAGTAGGTATGCAGTTTGGTCAATTGGCCCACGTGACAACCAGCCTCTTCCAGGGCTTCACGGCGGGCAACCTCTTCCAGTGACTCGCCCTGCTCGACGAGACCCGCCACGAGTTCCAGCTTCCATGGGGTATGCGGGTCGTCGACGGCACCGGCCCGAAACTGCTCAACCAGCACCAGGCTATCGCGCTCGGGGTCGTAAAGCAGCACCCCCACGGCATCAAAGCGATGGTGGACCTCGCGACGCATGACGTCGCTCCACCCGCCTTCAAACAGGCGATGGCGAAGCTCTAACGCTTCCAGGCGAAAAAAGCCCTGATGCAGCGTTTCGCGTTTGTGCAGTTCAACATCGTCGCGGCCTAGCGGCGTATTGAGCAAAGACGTGCTGGCGCTGGATGCCATAAGGCGCTCCCGGTGATAACAATTGTCCTATTATCAATGCTTGCCACCGGGAATGCCAATTTGTGGAAGATGTTATAGCTCGCCGAGCAGCGCCTCAGCGTCACGGCGCAACGCTTCATCGGATTGTTGGCGACCCTCGCGGGCGGTGCCGTCCACGGCGCGCTGAGCATGCTCCCGAGCCGCCTGGATATTGCCTTCTTCCTGCAGGAAGGTCGCGTAGTAATAGTTGACATCGATGCCGTCAGGGCGAATCTGCAAGGCGCGCTGAAACATCTCGTCTGCCGTATCACTATCGCCAAAACCAATCAGCCCGCCGGGTACGCGGTCGTACAGTGCCCCCAAGGTCACATAAGCAGAGCCGTTATTGCCTTGCGGATCAATCTCGACAGCACGTTCGAGGGTATCCCGAGCGTCTTTGGCAACGCCCAACGCACCAAGGCCACCACGTTCACGGGCATAAGCGGCCAATACCACCCCTTTCCAGACCAGCACCTCGGCTTCGTCGCTGTGCTGCTCGGCAAGCTGGGTCACTTCTTCAGCCAGGCCACTAAGCGCAGCCTCCCGCTCGCTTTCAGGCATCTCCGTTACCGTGTACTCCCAGCGGTTCTTAAGCGAGAACAGCTCGCTCTCATAAGCCACCGCGTTAAACGACGCGAGCGCCAGCGAACTGCTGAGCGCGGTCATTGCGAAATAGCGCACCAGGTTTGAGTGGGCCATTATCAACTCCTTAACTTGTTGTTGTCGGATAACTGCCAGTCGGCAAAATAAGTCACACAGACAATGTAACGAACGTTTGAATTAATCGCCAGTCGCAAATCATTAGACGAGACTCTTCGCCGTACCCTGGCAAATCGCGTTAAAGTGGGGATCGCCTAACCAGAAGGGAGTTGGCAATGAAAGGCCGCAACATGACACGTTGGCGCGACCCGGCAAAAGACCCGCGCCAGGAACCAAAAAGCAACCTGATTACCGCTGAGGGTGCAGCCCGCCTGAGAGGCATCCTGGACCATCTCTCTCGGGTAAAACGCCCGCAAATTTCGGCGAAAGTGGGCGAAGCGGCCGCCCAGGGTGACCGCAGTGAAAACGCGGATTACACCTACAACAAAAAGGAACTCAATCGCGTCATCGCCCGCATTCGTTACCTCACCAAGCGCCTGGATGAGCTCCAGGTGGTGGACCGCCTGCCAGCCAACACGCAAAAAATATTCTTCGGGGCCTTTGTCAGCCTGGAAGACGAAGAAGGTGAAACGCTGTCTCTACGTATTGTTGGCCACGATGAAACCGATACGCAAAAACGCTGGATCAGTATCGATGCCCCCATGGCCAAGGCCTTGCTGGGCAAGGAAGTGGGCGAGGATATAACGGTGCTCACGCCCAACGGAGAGACGTTCTATACCGTGACGGCCATTGACTATGCCCCCAAGCAGTAATTAAGCGCGATAGACCCTGAACCGGCGATTATCCGCCAGGGTCTGGAACTGTTCAAACGCACTCTGGAGCAGGTCCGGATACGGCAGGAACGCATTGGCAACCAGCATCAATCGCCCCCCTGACGTCAAGTGGGCCGGCGCCTGGCGGATCAGGCGCTGACTGGGCCCATAGCTGACATCACGCTCCTGATGGAAGGGCGGATTGCTGACGATGAGATCAAAGCGTTCGCCTTGCAAAGCGCTGAATACATCACTTTGCAATACACGGCCTTCGAGCCCGTTAACCCTCAGCGTTCGCAGAGTCGACTCAACCGCAAAGGCGCTGACATCCACCGCGGTGACCTGATGCCCGCGATGGGCCAGCCAGGCGCTGATAATCCCGTCTCCGCAGCCCATATCCAGCACGCGCAGAGGGGCGCTGAGTGGTCTGCTGGGAAGTTCGCCATCCAGAACGTCCAGGAGCAGCCGGGTGCCTTCGTCGACCTTGCCATGGCCAAACACGCCGGGGTGGCTGATCAGTGTCAGACCCAGGGCGTCGAAGCGCGTCCATACATCGTCCCCGGAAGCGCGCTTTACCGTGCGAGTCGCAAATAGGGAACAGCGTCGGGCGTTATCCAGCTTGTCGCACTCCATGCCTCGTTCGGCGAGCACCTTGGGGACGCGCTTGATGCCACCATTGTGTTCGCCGACGATCTCTATCGGCGTGTCGGCTGGCAAACCCTCACATAGCCACTCCAGCCACCAGATACCCAACTGATGGGCCTTGGGCCAGAGCAGCACCACTTCGCCTGCCAGAGACTCAACGCTCTCCTCCTCAAACGGGCTAAACGCTGACTTATCCCGAGCGCGCCAAGCATCAAGCACGGCCAAGTCAGCACTGATAACCCCCGCTGACTGATCGATCAGCCAGGGGTCCAGCGGCGGACCGACCACCCAGAGTGGCCCATGGCGGACTGGCTGTCGTTCAAGCAGTTGGCAGGCAGGCGTTTGGGCACTCATTCGCGGGTCTCCGGTTTGCTGAGGGTATAAAGCAGGTAGCGACCCAGACGCCAGTGGGGGTCCTGTCGGCAGTAGCGTTTTTCCAGCGCCAGCAACGTATCGCGCTCGTGCGGCGCTACCGCGGGCTGGCGTAAATAGTCCTGAAAGACCCGGATACCGGCCACCGACTCAACAACCAGGCCATTTTCCTCGCTCCACTGCACGACCTGGTCGTGGGTGATGGGCGAAATGGGCGTCAGTCGCTGCCCCCTGCCCTGCCCCTCTAGCTGGTCGCTTAAGGCTTTTTGCAAGTTGCCCTTGATGGCATTGGACAAGCGCAGCGCATCACGGTTAAACACCATGAGACTCAGTTGGCCGCCGGGAGCGAGCAAGCCCGCCAGCGACTGCATGGCCAAACGCGGCTCACCGAGCCACTCCAGCACCGCATGGCAGGCAATGAGTGGCCATGGGCCTGGAGCAAACTGCCCGACCGTTTGCAGAGGCGCTTGCAGGTAATCGATCGCATTGCCGGGCAGTTCATTGGCGTCGCGATGCCAGTTCTTGGCATGGTCCAGCATCTCGCCAGAGGGCTCTGTCATCGTGACCCTATGCCCTCGCTTTGCGAACCACGCGGCTTGCTGGCCAAGGCCACCGCCGATATCCAATACCGTTTGCTGCTGTAAATTCAGCATCTGCGGCAATAGATAGTCGAGCATTGCCAGGCGCAACTCACCTCTCGGCGCCTGGTAGAGCGAGCGGGAGAACTTGTCGACCAGGCCATCGAAGTAACGGTCGCCCGCTTGGGTCAATTCATAACGTGGGTGCATTCAATGGGCCGAGCGTTGTCTCAAAGCCGTGTAGTTTAACTTGCTTGAACGCGGAACGCTTGCCAGCCTTAACGAAATAGAACTCAACCCAACGGCAAACTTTAACGCTCGCTAACAAACATAAGAATAAATGCTATTGTTGCCATGGCTCGGCGATAAACAATATAAAGGAATAATTTACCATGTCTCATTCCACCTCTACCCCACCAGAAGTTCTCACCTTTGGCGAAGCCATGGCCATGTTTGTCGCGGATTCGCCGGGGGAGTTATCCGGCATTGAGGGTTTCCATCGCCGCTTGGCCGGTGCCGACAACAATGTTGCCATCGGCCTCTCAAGGTTAGGCTTTCACGTGGGCTGGCTAAGCCGGGTGGGGAGCGATAGCTTCGGCGAGTTTATTCAGGCGGCTTTAGCAGCGGAAGGTATCGATGACCGCTATATACACGTCGATGCACAGCACCCCACCGGACTGCTCTTTAAAGAGCAGGCCCAAAATGGCGCCGACCCGCGAGTCGAATATTTCAGACGTGGCAGTGCTGCCAGCCACCTGACTGTTGACGACGCCCGGAGTGTCGACTTTCAAGCACTTAACCACCTTCACGCGACGGGCATTACACCGGCGTTATCTGAAAGCGCCTGCCAACTTAGCCATCATTTGATGGAACAGGCCCGCGCCCATGGCGCGAGCATTTCCTTCGACCCAAATTTGCGGCCATCACTTTGGTCCAGCGAAAACGTTATGCGGTCGACCCTCAACGAACTCGCCGGCCGCGCCGACTGGGTACTCCCGGGGCTTTCTGAAGGCCAGCTACTCACCGGGCAGAAGACGCCTTACGACATAGCAGGCTACTATCTTGACCAAGGCGCCTCCGCGGTGATTATCAAACTGGGCCCGGAAGGCAGCTATTACCGTGGCAACCTGGATGGGCAAGAGGAGAGCTTTACGGTAAACGGTTGCCCTGTCGCTGAAGTAGTGGATACCGTAGGCGCAGGCGATGGCTTTGCCGTTGGCGTGATTAGCGCTCTGCTTGACGGGGGTACGGCACGCCAAGCCGCCCGCCGGGGAAATCTAATCGGTGCTCAGGCCATTCAGATGATTGGTGATATGGAGGGCCTGCCTAGTCGCGAGCGTTTACAGGCGCTTGAAGCAGAGCAGTCCTCTGACTAACTCGCCTCGCTTTTTTATAGCCGCCCAGGAGACAACAATGAAAAAACGTCTAGTGGTTCAAGGACGACTCAGCGATGCTCAGCGAGCAACGCTTGATGACTTGTTTAAAGTAGACGTGCTGCCGAAAACGACCGCCCTTGATGCCCCTGAGAACCGCGCGCTGTTAGCTGATGCTCATGGCATTATCGGCTCCGGCTTGGCGATTACGCCCGAGTTGCTAGACGCGGCACCTAAGCTGGAGGTCATATCCACCATATCGGTCGGCTACGACAACATCCCCGTCGATGAACTGACCGAACGCGGCATTATGCTGTGCAACACGCCGGATGTGCTTACCGAAACCACTGCTGATACAGGCTTTACGCTGATCATGGCCACTGCGCGCCGGGTGGTGGAACTAGCCGAGTGGGTGAAAGCGGGTCAATGGCAAGCCAGCATTGGCCCGGCGCTGTTTGGCAGCGATGTGCATGGCAAAACCCTGGGCATGGTGGGGTTTGGTCGCATTGGGCAGGCAGTGGCCAGGCGCGGTGCGCTGGGCTTTGGCATGCCGGTACTCTACTCCAACGCCTCCCCCAAGCCTGCATTAGAACGCGAGCTTGGCGCTAAGCGCCGCGAACTCAATCAACTGCTGGCCGAAGCTGACTTTGTATGTGTCACGGTGCCACTTACCGCCGAGACCGAACACCTGATCGGCGCCAAAGAGTTTGCACAAATGAAGCCAACCGGCATTTTCATCAATATCGCCCGCGGCAAAGTCGTCGATGAAGCAGCCTTGATACACGCCCTGGAGAACGGTGTTATTCAAGCAGCCGGGCTGGATGTCTTCGAGCAGGAGCCGCTCGCCGCCTCATCACCGCTACCGAAGATGTCCAATGTGGTCGCTTTGCCCCATATCGGCTCCGCCACCCATGAAACCCGCGACGCCATGGCCCAGCGGGCGGTGGATAATATTCGCCTGGCGCTTCAGGGCGAGCGGCCAATTAGCCTGGTCAATCAGGAAGCCTATCAATGAATTCTTCGCCGAACACGACCACACCGCTCTGCCTGCTGTTTGACTGCGATGGCACCCTGGTGGATAGCGAGATACTGCTTGCCGAGGTGATGGGCGAGATTCTTCCCGAATTCGGCTTACCCTTTTCAGCCCGGCAGTATATGGATGAATTTCGCGGGGTACGTTTCAAGACGATCGTTCAAACCCTGGAAAAGCGTTTTCAGGCGCTGGAAGAAGGCGCCTTCTCCCAGCTTGAAGCAGGCATGCGGGCACGCATGGAAGCCCGGATACGTGCCGAACTGGTAGCGATCGCTGGCATACCCGCCGTGTTAGAACAGTTAAGCAACCACCCTATGGCCGTGGTCTCCAATGGCCCCGAGCGGAAAATTCGCTGCGCGCTGGAAAGCACCGCGCTCGGCCATCATTTTGAAGGGAGGCTGTTTAGCGCCTACACCCTTAATGTGTGGAAACCCGACCCTGAGCTGTATCGCAAGGCGGCTGCCGCCTTGGGCTATACTCCCCAGCAGTGTGTGGTGATCGATGATGCGGCGGTGGGTGTCGAGGCGGGTCTGGCGGCGGGCATGCACGTGATTCATCTCAACCACTTTCCTGAGGAAGAAACCACCCCCGACGGTGCGATCGGCATTCTGCATGCCAGTGAATTACCCGCCGCTATTGAAAACCTATCCACCAATGTCACTGCTGACGTTTAGTGCCTGGAAGTTGGCACTTATTGGTGTAGTGCAGCGCAGGAGGATTCTATGAGGTTATTTTCATTGCAAGACCAAGTGGCGATGGTCACCGGCTGCAACAAAGGCTTGGGCCAGGGCATGGCCGTGGCGCTGGCCGAAGCGGGTGCTGATATTGTCGGTGTCAGCCGCCGCCCCGCCGAGAAAACCCGCCAGCAGGTTGAAGCATTAGGGAAGCGCTTTTACGCTGTTGAAGCAGAGTTAGGCAATGATTCGCCTAACGATATTGTCAATCAAGCGATCGCTCAGGCGGGTAAGCTGGATATCTTGGTCAATAATGCGGGCACGATTCGCCGGGCACCGGCTATCGAGTTCACTGAAGACGACTGGGACACGGTGATCGACATCAACCTAAAGGCAGCGTTTTTTCTCTCCCAGCAGGTGGCCAAACACCTCATTGAACGTGAAGCCCCGGGCAAGATCGTCAATATTGCCTCCCTGCTGTCGTTCCAAGGCGGTATTCGCGTTCCCTCCTACACCGCCAGCAAAAGCGGGATCCTCGGCCTGACCCGCCTGATGGCCAACGAATGGGCGGCCCATCATATAAACGTCAATGCCATCGCCCCGGGGTACATGGCGACCGATAATACCCAGGCACTGCGCGACGACCCCAAGCGCCACGATGAAATACTCGGACGCATTCCAGCGGGCCGCTGGGGCACGCCCGACGATCTGGCGGGTGCCGTGATCTTTTTATGCTCCGACGCTGCCCACTACGTCCATGGTCATACCCTGGCGGTAGATGGCGGCTGGCTAGCCCGCTAAACAATATCAAGCGGTGAACTGTCGTGACTAGCCAGCCGTCGACTGCTGCACCACGAACTCTACGCCACGCAATTCAGCCAAGCCGCGCATGCGCCCGTATAGTGGGTAGCCCGGTGCCGTATGGCGCTGTTGATCATCGAGCAGTTGGTGACCGTGATCCGGGCGCATCGGTAAGCGCCCCCCGCCCTCGCGTTCGCGGCGTCGCTCTTCTTTCACCAGCGCATGAATAACCCCCACCATGTCCACATCACCGGCTAGGTGCGACGCCTCGTGAAAAGAGAGGTTATCCGCTTCGCGCTGGGTGGCACGCAGATGGATAAAATGAATATGTGGGGCAAAGTGGCGAGTCATGGCCACCAAATCATTATCTTCACGAACGCCGTAAGAGCCTGTGCAAAGCGTCAAACCATTGGCGGGGCTGGGCACGCGGTCGATAATCCACTGAGCATCCTCGCGCGTCGATACCACCCGTGGCAGCCCCAGCAGTGACCTGGGCGGGTCATCCGGGTGGATGGCCATACGAATGCCCACCTCTTCCGCCACTGGAATAACCGCCTGCAGAAAGTAACCCAGGTTTTCTCGCAGCCGGGCTGCGTCGACATTGGCATACTCTTCCAACACAGCACGAAACTGCTCAAGGGTGTAATGCTCTTCGGCGCCGGGCAGCCCGGCGATCAGCGTATTGACTAATTTTTCACGGCCAGCGCTATCCAAGCCTTCCAGATAACGACTTGCCTGAGCTTTATCATCAGTGCTGTAGTCTTTCTCAGCCCCTGGCCGCTGCAGCAGGTATAGATCGAAGGCCGCAAAAGCCACCTGATCAAAACGCAGCGCCAGGGCCCCATCAGCTAATTCATAGGTCAGATCAGTGCGTGTCCAATCGAGTACCGGCATGAAGTTATAGCAAACGGTGTCGATGCCGCAGGCCGCTAGATGACGCAGTGTCTGGCAATACGTTTCGATCAGCGCGTCACGTTCTGGCAGCCCTTTCTTGATTGACTCATGTACCGGGACGCTCTCCACCACCGACCATCTCAGGCCAGCGGCTTCAATCATCTGCTGACGCTCGCGGATCGCCTCAACCGGCCAAACCTGATCATTAGGCACCTGATGCAGGGCGGTAACGATACCGGTTGCGCCTGTCTGACGGATTTCTTCCAGACGGATGGCATCCTGCGGGCCAAACCAGCGCCATGTATGTTCCATAGCTCCCTCCTTTATAAACTGCGCTCAAGCGGTGCGAGCGCTCCATCCAGCCCACCTTGGATCAATGCCTGATACGCGGTCAGCACGGACTGAGCAAACGGCTTATCGGCTGCCAATCCCTTGGGTACCACATCATCCATGGCCAAAAAGGCGGCTACTAGTGCAACGCTATCGGAACCGTGTTCTTGGTGCAGGGAAGCAAAACGCTTGGCCAGCGGGTCATCCACCGGGTAACCACTCCCCTGCAGATCTTCGCCTGCGGTGTAACGAATCCAGGCAGCCATTCCCAACGCCACACAGGGTGAAGGTTGCCCGTTGCGGCTCCGGGCTAATGCGCCGGACAGCCAGCGCTGGGGCAGTTTCTGACTACCATCCATGGCAATCTGCTGCAGACGATGGCGCAAGCTGTCATTGGCAAAGCGATCCAGCAGCGAGTCGGCATAGGTGACTAAATCGATGCCTTCCGGCATCTCAAGCGTCGGCGCCGCCTCTTCAAGCATATAGCGGCGCAACAGCGCCCGCAGCTTGGCATGTTTGACACCGTCATAGACCGTTTCAATCCCGGCTAATGCGCCCAGGTAAGCCAGCAGCGAATGACTACCGTTGAGCATGCGCAGTTTCATGGTTTCAAACGGTGCCACATCGGTCACCATTTCAACGCCTTCGGCTTCCCAGCTCGGCCGCCCCACGGGGAAGTGGTCTTCCACCACCCATTGGGTAAAAGCTTCGCACACCACGGCATTGGGATCGGTAAACCCTAACGTCGCTAAACGCTCAAAGTCGGCGTCAGTCATAGCGGGCACAATGCGATCGACCATGCTGCAGGGAAAGGCCACGTCACTGGCAATCCAACTCGCCAGTGCAGGATCTCGGTGTTCAGCGAGCTGCACCACCGCCTGGCGTGTCCGTTTGCCGTTATCCGGCATGTTGTCGCAAGACAGTACGGTAAAGGGGGCAATACCTGCCTCACGCCGCCGGGCCAACGCTTCCACCAATAGCCCAGGCGCGGTGCGTGGCTGCTTGGGGGCAGCGATATCAGCGGCAATCATTGGGTCATCGTTCCTTAACTCACCGCTGGCAGGGTTCAAGAAATAGCCTTTCTCAGTGACCGTCAAGGTCACAATGCGCGTATCCGCGGATGCCATCCGCGACAGCAAGGCCTCCAGGTCGCGCCCCCAGTTACCCTCTGTATCGCAGCCAGTGAACAGTGTCTCTTCGATCACGCCTATTTCGCGAAGCGTTAGGCTCTCACTGCCGGCGTACTCGGCAGCATGGTATCGATATCCTGCTGCGCGCAATCCATCGACCAGACCAATGCTGGCACGAAGGTTAGCGCTGCAAACGCCCCATCGAGTGTCGCCTGTACGTTGGCGGTAACGCTCTAGATACACCGCCTGGTGGGCGCGGTGGAAAGCGCCCAGGCCTAGATGAACGACGCCAATCTCTCCGCTTTTGGATGAGGTTTCAATGCGGTGTGAAGGCATGGTTAATGACTCCCCATCAGTAAGTTGGGTAACCAAAGCGAAATAGCGGGCACGTAAGTTACCAACAACAGTACGGCTAAGTTGCACAGTAAAAATGGCACAATGGCTCTTGCCACCGTCAACATCGGCAGCTTACCAATCCCCGCTACAACAAATAGGCATACCCCTACCGGCGGCGTTGTAAGGCCAATCATCAAGTTTAATACCGCGATAACCGCAAAATGAACCGGATCGACACCCACGCCAGTCGCTACACCCACCAGGGCGGGGAAAAGAATTATTAACGCGGCGATAGTTTCCATAAACGCGCCGACGAATAGCAGGATCAGATTAAGTATTAATAAAACTATCAGCGGATTATCACTAATGGAGAGGATAAGCTCAGCGATCATCTGAGGTATCTGTTCACTGGTGAGGATCCAGCCAAACAAGTTCGCTAAGCCGACCATCAGCAGTAATGCCGAAGAGGTCAATACAGTGTCGGACAAAATCGCCGGAAGCTTTTTCCACGACAACCCTTTGTAAACATACATGCCAACCACTAATGCATAAAGGCTGGCAACGATGGATGCTTCCGTGGGTGTGAAGAAGCCACCAATGATGCCGTAGAGAATTATCACGGTCATCAAGAGTGCCCAAAAGGCTGTTTTCGCTTCACAAAGCAGCTGCAGAAAAGATACACGCTTCTCTTTTGGATACCCGCGGCGAACGGCCAGAATATACACCGTAATCATCATGGCGAGCCCCAGCAACAAGCCGGGAACGGCCCCTGCCAGAAACATCCGCCCTACCGAAATACCACTAAGCGATCCAGCAATAATCATGGGGACGCTAGGCGGTATAATCGGCCCAATGGTCGACGACGCGGCGGTGACGGCGGCGGCAAAGGGTTTGTCATAGCCTGCACGCGCCATACCGGGAATCATCACCGAGCCGATGCTGGCAGAATCCGCCACGGCGGTACCTGAAATACCACCAAAAATCATCGAACCACCTACATTCGCCAGCCCCAGCCCGCCGCGAATATGGCCTAATAAAGCGTTGGCAAAGCGCACAATATGATCAGTGATATTGCCCGCGTTCATCAGGTTACCGGCCAATACAAACCCCGGGATGCAGAGCAAAACGAAGGTATCGATGCCCGCATACATCCGCTGCGGCACAATGGTTAATGAAATGCCCTCCAGCAGGAGGTAAGAAAGCGATGCCAACCCCAACGAAAAGGCTATCGGCATCCCTACCAGCAGAAGAGCCAAGAAAACACTGAACAGGATAATAACTTCCATGCTTACGACTCCTGAAGGTAGGCAGAGGAGCGACACATCGCGATAATCCCCTCAAGGCACCCGAGTAAGCTATACACCAGGAGTAGCGCAAAGGTGACGACCGTTGAGAAAAAGATATACAGCATGGGGACATGCAGCGTTGGTGAGGTCTGCCAGGTGCCATTTTGGGCATACTGCCAAGCATAAGGCAGCACCAGTAAGGCAAACAGGCCAATCATCAAGCTGATCAAGACCTGGAAAGCCGCCTTCATTCGAGGACTCAGCCGATGATGGAACAGCTCAACGCTGATATTGCGATTCTGGCGCAATACCACCCCCACCGATAACGCCACCATGTAAATGAACAGATAGCGCGATAGTTCTTCTGTCCAGGCAATCGAAAACGGTAAAAACAGTCGCGAACATATTTGCAGCAGTACCGTGGCGGCAATCGAAACAAGCG
This sequence comes from Halomonas sp. Mc5H-6, assembly GCF_024124705.1. Taxonomy (NCBI): domain Bacteria; kingdom Pseudomonadati; phylum Pseudomonadota; class Gammaproteobacteria; order Oceanospirillales; family Halomonadaceae; genus Halomonas; species Halomonas sp. Mc5H-6. The sequence goes on along the minus strand of NZ_JAMXSI010000001.1, from coordinate 82,725 downwards.
CCACAACGGCCAAGGTCAGAAAGCAATTATCCACCCAGCCAATCACGCGCCCAATGGGGCCTTTCAATTTAGGCACCGCCGACATTGAATCCAGACTCTCTAGCGCTTCCTGTTCAAGCGCTTTGTGATCCGAGTTCATAACCGTATCCTCATGGGCAAGCAGCCTTTGCCGTTCAAAAATGGGCCAGCAAGATGCCAGCCCATCGCTATTACCAATTCACTACAAAAGCCTTCCAGTGGTCTTACAAATCTTGGATAGCGTCAAAGAGTTCGCGCTGTTCATCCGTAAGTGCTTCAAGTACGGCAGGACGCGCCTTTTCAGCAAACGCATCGACATCGACCTCAACGAACTCCATGCCACGCTCTTCTAGCGCTTCTTCGAGACGTGCCTGGTCTTCTTCAAACAGCTCTGCTTCGTACGCTTGCATCGTTTGAGCAGCATCGCGCACCACCTGTTGGAGCTCGTCAGGCATATTTTCCAGCTGATCACGTCCAATCACGACATAGATCCAGCTGCGCACATGGCCTGTCATGTTGATGTAGTCCTGAACCTCATTGAAGCTGGCGCTTTCAATCAAGCTAAGCGGGTTTTCCTGGCCTTCCAGAGTGTTTTGCTGAAGCGCGGTAAAGACTTCACTAAAGGCCATTGGGGTAGGACGCGCGCCCAGTGCTTGCCACGTATCAACAAACAACGGCACGTTAGGCACACGGAGACGCAAGCCATCCAGGTCCTCAGGCGTACGGATAGGCCGATTGGAGGTCAAGTGACGGGGGCCGCGCTCAAACCACGCAAGCGGTACCAGGTTAGTGCGCTCGGTGATTTGCGCTTCAATTTCGGCGCCAATGTCACCGTTAACCGCAGCATGCAAATGCTCGGCGTCTCGAAAAGCGTAAGGCACCGCCATCATCGCGGCTTTAGGTGCCCAGTTCTGCAAGCTTTCACCGGTGATCGTCATATCCGCCGTACCTAGTTGGATACTATTGATCACGTCCATTTCATTACCAAGCTGCTCGTTGGGATAAAGCTGTACCTCAACCCGTCCGTCGGAATTCGCTTCAACTTCCTCTTTGAACTTTTCGGCGGCCTGGTGCCAAATGTTCTGCTCATTTGCCAAGTGGCCAAATTGCAACGTGTAATCTGCTGCCATGAGTGAATGACTGCCTAACATGGCAGCCCCAAGAACAGCGCTTGTCATAAGTTGTTTGATCATGATTTTTCTTCTGCGCACGGGTGTTGTAGATTGTTTGTGAATCGTGAGTTGGCGTTATTACCCTCACGTACTGATTTGAATCAGCACCTTACGGGCCTCTTCAGGACGGTGATCGAGCATGTCAATAGCACTTGGCATCTCACTGAGTGGCAGCCGATGACTCACCAGCGCCAATGGATCCAACTGGCCACTTGCCATTAGCTTAAGCACCTCCGGAAATTTGCGATTATTAAGGCGCGACCCCACCAGGGTCAGCTCCTTCTTGATGACCTCTAGCTGAACAAGCTCACTTGGCTGAACGCTGAAACCCAGCAAACCAATGCGCCCGGCGGGAGACGCCAAGCGCAGCATTTGGGGTAAAAGCGCTGGCACGCAGGCCGCATCAGCGATCAGTGGCACCCCCTCACCGTTGGTCAAGGTCAGCACTTCACTTTCGACATCCTGATCACGGCTATTGAACACGTACGTTGCACCGAGCTCTTTCGCAGCCACTAATCGTTCGTGGATCACGTCCGTTACGATCACTTCTTCAATGCCCTTGGCCAAGGCCATCTGAAGGATCGTCATACCAATAACGCCCGCCCCCAAAATCATTAGCCGGTCACCGGGATGCGGCTGCATACGATCAAGCACATTGGCGGCAATGGTGTAAGGCTCAACCAGGGCAGCAGCGTCCAGGCCGATATGATCGGGAAGGTGGTGAACATTTGCGGCGGGGACGGTAACAGATTCCTCAAAACCACCGTCACGATGCACGCCGATGACTTCAAGCGCGCTGCACACATTGGGACGCCCAATTCGGCAGGGATAGCACTGACCACAGCTAATAACAGGGTCAATGCAAACACGATCCCCGACAGCGACGTTTTGCACTCCATCACCTACTGCTTCCACTACCCCGGCAAACTCGTGACCGGTGATGCGAGGAAAACGCACAAAAGCGTTATCACCATGGATAATATGCATATCCGAACCACAGATACCTGCAAAGGCTACCCGGACAAGCGCTTCTCCAGCGGCAGCCTTAGGGGGAGCAACATCTGCTATCTGATAGTCGTGGGGCGCCTTCACCTGAAATGCTTTCATCGTCATGATTCTCCTCACCAGTGCCACAGAGTGCCATCTTCCAACCGGTTAACCGGCAGACTGGCCCGCTTATAGGGGTACTGCTTGGCTAACTGCTCATCGATATCGACGCCGTGACCGGGCGTTTCGCCCACAATGAAGTGCCCGTTTTCAAACCGGTAATCGTGGGGGAAGACCTCGTCGGTGGCGCTGGTATGCGGCATATACTCTTGAATGCCGAAGTTGGGTACCCAGGTGTCAAAGTGAATCGCCGCGCCAAGGCAAACCGGCGAGAGATCCGTCGGCCCGTGGAAGCCGGTACGCACGTGATAAAGGCCCGCCAAGTCGGCGATTCGCCGTACGTGGGTAATTCCCCCAGCGTGGGTCAAAGTGGTACGGATATAGTCGATCCACTGATTTTCAATCAGCGTTTTGGCATCAAAGAGGCTGTTAAACACCTCACCTACCGCCAGCGGTGTGGTGGTGTGCTGGCGAATGAGTCCAAACGCCTCCTGATTTTCAGCAGGCACACAGTCCTCAAGCCAGAATAAATGATAGGGCTCAACGTCTTTGCCTAAACGGGCGGCTTCAATTGGGGTCAGACGATGATGAACATCGTGTAGCACGTGCAAATCATCACCGAAGCGTTCCCGAACAGCAGCAAACAGTTTAGGTACGTGGTTTAAGTATTTGCTGGTACTCCACACGTGCTCTGCGGGCAAGTCGGCATCTGCAGGCTCGTAGGGTTCGCCATCTTTCTTGGCAACGCCGTAGATACTGGCAATGCCTGGGACACCCGCTTGAATACGGACAGCCTTGTACCCCTCATCGACGTGGCGAGCGACCTCTTCCAGACAGGCGTCGATATCTCGGCCGGTAGCATGGCCATACACCATCACCCGGTCACGACTCTTACCACCTAACAACTGGTAAAGCGGCATCCCTGCCAGCTTCGCTTTAATATCCCAAAGTGCCATATCAACAGCGGCAATCGCGGTCATGGTGACAGGACCACGCCGCCAGTATGCGCCGCGGTAAAGGTAGTGCCAGATGTCTTCGATGCGTTGAGGGTCGCGGCCGATTAACGTCGGGATTACGTGCTCTTCCAGATACGCCACCACGGCCATTTCGCGCCCATTGAGCGTCGCATCACCAATGCCGTACTCGCCCTGATCCGTCACAATTTTCAGTGTCACAAAATTGCGCCCTGGCGAGGTCACAATGGTATAGGCCCGCTCGATTTTCATTGGATCGCCTCCTGTATCAAGGTTTGGTTTTCTTGTACGTCGAACAAATCGGGGAAGCGACGCACCAGGTCGGGCATGGAGACCAAAATCTCGCGTAAATGAAGTGACATCGCCTGCTCTGCTCGGGAGACGTCTCGCGCCTCAATAGCCGCAACGATGCTGGCATGCTGATTCACAAGCCTTTCCAGCGGAGTGCTATGGGGCACGCTGAGATAGCGCACCCGGTCAAGCTGAGCCCGGACTTCTTCAATGACTTTCCAGGCTGCCTGCTGCTTTACTCCCAGCGAAAGCGTTCGATGAAAGGTTTCGTCGAGGCGATAAAATCGATCATTATCATTAGGCTCAATGCAACGACGCTGCCGCGCTAACAGATCATGCAGTTCTGTTAGCACTTCTGTCTCAAGGCCTTTTTCAGCCGCCGTTTTTACAACCGCCACTTCCACTGCTTCACGCACAAAGCGCGCCTCAAGCACCGCCCGCTGAGATATTTTCACTACATAAGTCCCGCGTTGAGGCTTCACCTCCACTAATCCGGCCTCAGAGAGCCTTATGAAGGCCTCACGTACTGGCTGGCGGCTGACAGAGAAAATGTCGGCAAGCTCTTTCTCCGACAACGCCTGCCCTGGCGCCAGCACCATCTGGATAATCGACCGCCTCAGCACATGAAATAGCCGTTGGCGTACCGATTCTCCATCGTGGGTTTCCTGCCATAGCCTTTGTAATGTCGTTTGCATAGCACCTAAGTCCGAATATGTGTGTCTGTAATAGGTAAAACAACGACTGATATGACTAGTATGGTAGTTGGACGGGGATATAGAAACCATATAGCGCTTATACTTTCGTCGCCAACTGTTCATAGCTAATAGAGCCAAGGGGTGACTTGATTAGGACTTTCGTTAACGCTACTAGCGTCTTGACTCAACTCAAGGGCTCATATAAACGTGTAGTATGCTGGCATGACAGCTATACCATCACACCGAGGATAGCCCTGAGCCCGACGGTATGCGAACTGCCTGTCGCGATTTGGAGAAAACGATGGAACTTATCAATGATTACCCGATGGTGATCAGCCTGGACCCTGATGACAATGTGGGCGTTGCCACCCGTAATATCGCCGAAGGGCTTTCGCTCAGTCAGGCATTAGGGGCTGCACGAGAAAACATCATGGCTGGCCACAAGGTGGCGTTGGTCGATATCGAGGCGAATACCCCCGTCGTCAAATATGGGCAGACGATAGGCCTGGCCAGCCAGCCGATCCGTGCGGGTGACCATGTCCACACACATAATCTGGCCATGCTGGAGCGTGATACCTCGCTTGAAAACTTCACGCCCGCCGTACCGACCCCCGTCATGGAGAGTGACCTGACCTTCAGTGGCTTTCACCGCAGTGATGGCCGCGTCGGTACCCGTAACTACATTGGCATCGTGGCCACGGTCAATTGCTCGGCAACCGTGGTCAAGGCCACCGCGGACCAACTTAACGCGTCGGCAGGGCTTGAGAAACTCGGCTTCGATGGTGTGGTTCCCGTCACGCATGGATCAGGCTGTGCCATGAACACCGAGTCGGAGGGATTTGCCTTTCTGGAAAGAGTCGTCACCGGCTATGCGGTGAACCCGAATTTCGCGTTTGTGATCGTGATCGGACTGGGCTGCGAGAGCAACCAGGTCAAGGCGCTGGTCGACAAGTACGGAATGACAGATAGCCAACGGATCGACTACTTCAACATTCAGGGGGCGGGGGGAACACGTGCCAGTATTAAACTGGCCAGCGACAAGGTACTCGCCATGGCCAATACACATGCGCACACCGCGCGCCAACCAGCGCCACTCAAACACCTTACCGTTGCCCTGCAGTGTGGCGGTTCCGATGGCTATTCGGGCATTACCGCCAACCCGGCCCTGGGTTATGCGGCCGACCTCATCGTCCAGCATGGGGGCAGTGTCATTCTGGCCGAGACCCCAGAGATCTACGGTGCCGAACACCTGCTGCTCAACCGGGCCGTCGATGTGAACGTTGCTCGCAAGCTACTTGAGCGTATCGCCTGGTGGAAGCACTACACCTGGATCAATGGCGCTGAGCTGAACAACAACCCCTCGCCGGGTAATAAAGCCGGTGGCCTGTCCACGATACTCGAAAAGTCACTGGGTGCCGTTTCCAAGAGCGGTTCCTCGAGCCTCAATGATGTACTCGAGTATGCCGAACCCATCAAAAAGCCCGGCTTCAACTTCATGGACAGCCCTGGCTACGACCCGGTCTCCGTGACGGGACAGATTGCCTCCGGGTCGACGATCGTGTGCTTTACCACCGGCCGGGGCTCGGTGTCGGGCTTCAAGCCTGCCCCTTGCATCAAGCTTGCCACCAACACCGCCATGTTTGATGCCATGTCGGAGGATATGGATATCAATTGTGGCGGCATCATCGACGGTGATGACACCGTCAAGAGCTGTGGCGAAGCGATATTCCAGAAGATCATTGCCATCGCCTCCGGCGAAGAAACGGCCAGCGAATCGCTGGGCTATGGCAGTAACGAATTCGTCCCCTGGATGGTGGGCGCCGTCACCTGATCAACAGACGTCATCAGCTGCCGAAGACCATTTGGCAAAGATAGTCGATTGAGCCATACTCAAACGAAGATATCGTACTGTCATCCTGTCATACAGCCTATCGCTTCATAAAACAACAACAGGCCAACAGGTCTCAACAAACACGATCACGGAACCTGCCATGCGATTGAATAACAAGACGGCCCTGATCACCGCAGCGGGCCAGGGCATCGGTCGAGCCACTGCCCTGCGATTCGCTGCTGAAGGCGCAAAGGTCATCGCCACGGATATCAATGACGCTACCCTGGCCGAGTTGGCCGCTACGCCAGGCATCGAGACTCGCCAACTGGACGTACTCGATGCAGACGCCATCAAGGCCCTGGCCGATGAACTCGGCCCTGTCGACATTCTTTTCAATTGCGCAGGCTATGTGGCCAACGGCTCGTTGCTGGAAGGTACCGACGATGATTGGGAGCTGTCGTTCTCGCTCAACGTCATGGCCATGATGCGCATGATCCGCGCCATGCTGCCCGCCATGCTCGACAACGGTGGTGGCAGCATCATCAACATGGCTTCGGTGGCCTCGAGCCTCAAGGGCGTGCCCAACCGCTGCGCCTATGGTACCACCAAGGCCGCGGTTCTGGGGCTGACCAAGTCGGTAGCTGCCGACTACATCGGCCAGGGCATCCGCTGCAACGCCATTTGTCCAGGCACCGTGGACTCACCGTCGCTGCGCCAGCGCATTCACGCCCAGGCCGAAAAGCAGGGCCGCGATGAGGATGACGTCTACGCCGAATTCAACGCCCGACAGCCCTTGGGCCGACTGGGGCGCGCCGACGAGATCGCGGCACTTGCCACCTATCTGGCTGCCGACGAATCCGCCTATACCACCGGTACCACTCAGATAATCGATGGCGGCTGGTTAAACTGATAATGCCATGTCAGATGATGGCTAATGCACGACATCAATGCCCACATTCATAAGGAGCACACATGAAATTACTGCGCTTCGGCCCTCCGGGCCACGAAAAGCCCGGCCTGCTGGATACCCAAGGAGTTATTCGCGACCTGTCGGCCCATCTGCCCGATCTCGATGGTCCTCACCTCAGCCGTGACCACCTGGCGGTTTTGGCTGAGCTGGACACCGACAAACTGCCGGAAGTGCCTCAAGACACCCGCCTCGGCCCCTGCGTCAGCGGTGTTGGAAAGTTCCTGTGCATCGGCCTCAACTACTCCGACCATGCCGCCGAAACCGGTGCCCAGGTGCCCCCTGAGCCGGTGGTGTTCAACAAATGGACAAGCGCCATCTGCGGCCCCGATGACAACGTCATCATCCCGCGTGATTCGCAGAAAACCGATTGGGAAGTCGAACTGGGCGTGGTGATCGGTGAAGGCGGCAAGTACATTGCCGAAGCCGATGCCATGAAACACGTGGCAGGTTATTGTGTGATCAACGATGTGTCCGAGCGCGAGTTCCAGCTCGAGCGCAGCGGCACCTGGGACAAGGGCAAGGGCTGCGACACCTTCGGCCCGATGGGGCCCTGGCTGGTCACGCCCGACGAGGTAGCCGACCCGCACGAGCTAGACATGTGGCTCGAGGTAGATGGCAAGCGTTACCAGGACGGCAGCACGCGCACCATGGTGTACCAGATTCCCTTCCTGATCAGCTACCTGAGCCGCTTCATGAGCCTGCAGCCGGGTGATGTTATCTCGACCGGCACCCCGCCAGGCGTCGGCATGGGACAGAAACCATCGGTCTACCTTCGCCCTGGCCAGCGCATGCGCTTGGGTATCGAGGGGCTGGGCGAACAGAACCAGCATGTGGTTGCCGATGACCCGAGCTGAAACGAAAGCATCACAACCCACCTCACCGTGAACTGGGAAAGCCCGCTATCTGAACTGCCCCCCAATCGCCTGTTCGTGCTCAGTTTGAAGCTGACAGGCGTTTCTTGAGCTGCATGTAGGTACCATAGTGGCGGTCCAGGTGGCGGCGCATGGCTGCCTCGGCGGCATCGGGGTCCCGCGATTCGATGGCCTCGATGATTTCGGTATGGGCTGCTGTGGCCGCCTTATCCTCGTCTTTTTGCTGCAGCACTTGTGCACGACGGTCATCAAGCCACTCGGAGAGCGCCACATGAATGGCATCGAAAATCGGATTACGCCCGATACTGGCCAGCACCCCATGAAATTCGTTATCTGAACGCTTAAAACGCGCCTCGTCGCCGATAGCATCGCGATTGTCCTGCAGGGCATCGCGCAGGCGCTGAAGGTCTTCTTCACTGGCATTGACGGCGGCGTAACGCGCCAGCGATATCTCGAACATGGCGCGGGCCTCCTGGAAGTACTGCTGCCCGTCAGGCTTAGATAGCAGTTGCCGGGTCACCCCTGAAAGGCGTGACATCACCGCCTCGGCCGTAGGCCGAATAACCCGGGCACGCGTCCCGCTATTGATGGCGATCAAGCCCAGCCGCTGCAGGTAGAACAACGCTTCGCGCACCGCCGGGCGACCTACCCCAAACTGCTCCATCAGTTCTCGCTCTGAAGGCAATTGTGCGTTTTCGCTCAAACGTCCCTCGAGTATCTCGGTTTCCAACTGCTCGGCTACCTGCTCGGATAGTGTCTTACGCTCTACCTGATATCGACTCATGCACGCCTTCTCCTGACTGTCCTTGATAAAGAAAACACACCTTTCTTTATCCTTATAGCCATATTTTACCGCATTTCGCCGTCATTTCGGGGCAGGAAAGGCGTCTTTTTCAGCGCACAGATGTAAGCGGCTCAACATCGAACTGCTCGGCCAGCGCGGCATAAGCGGCCTGATTCGCCCTGTCCAGGGGGATGCCATTAGCATCCCGCATACCAAGGCATCGCCACTCCCGGTCCCCAGGTGCCAGGACTTCAGCACCCTCGTTGGCGGGCTGAGCACGCAGGTCTTCGAGGTATTCGCGCAGACATGTTTCAAAGGAGGCATTGCCATTAAAGGCATCAGGGTTCATTGCCAGAAAAAAGTGCCCTACTCCCCGTGGCGTCGCCATATCAGGACCGCCCATCGGCAAAAGACGGAAACCGTTAAGCATGCCCGAAAGCGTCGAACTCAATATTTCGACCATGCCGCCAAGCCCGGCCCCCTTGAAGCCGAAATCACTTCCGCCCAGCGGTAACAGCGCTGACACCTCGGCTGGCGTGCGGGTCACGCGACCCGCGGCATCCGCCGCCACCTGGTCCGGAAGTTCACGACCGATGGCACCGTACTGCTGGACGCGATTCCAGGGCACCGAACTGGTCGCCATATCCAGCAGGTAGGGAGCTTGCCCATTGACCGGTGCCGCAAAGGCAATCGGATTGGTGCCATGAAACGGCGACCGCCCCTCGTGCAGCAAGACGAAAGGGTCAGAGTTGCAGAAGGCCATACCGATCAACCCGCGCTCAGCGGCCGCCAGCGCATAGCAACCTGCCGCGCCAAAGTGGGATGAGTTACCCACCGCCACCGCGCCCAGCCCCACTTTTTCGGCCATGTCAGCGGCATGCGCCATGGCCGTGTAGCCCGCCAAATGCCCTAGGCCATCATCGGCATCCAGATACCCGGTGGCTGGCAGGCGTTGGCTAAACTGCATCTTGGGCCGACCATTGATACGCCCGCCTTGCAATGCCTGGATATAGTGCGGCAGTAGCCGTAACCCGTGGCTGTCCGTCCCCATACGCGAGGCCGTGACCAGTGCGCGGGTCACGGCCTGGGCGGAGGCTGTGTCTGCTCCCGCGCGAGGAAGGATGCGCTCCATGAACCCTTCCAAGTCAGCCACGGCAACGCGAAAATCCGGCGAATCGATTGTCATCGACACTCAGCTCCTTACGTCAAACTCAACGGTAGACCAGGGTTGGCAGCCACAGCGAAATCGCCGGAATGAAGGTCACCAGCAGCAGCGAAATCACCAATGGAATCAGGAATGGCAGCGTGCCGCGCATACAGCTCTCAAAGGAAATATTCGAGACGCGTGACAGGACATAAAGCACCATACCCACCGGTGGCGTCAGCAGGCCAATCATCAGGTTGAGCACCATGATCACGCCAAAGTGCACCGGGTCGACACCGGCAGAGACCGCCACCGGCAGCAGCACGGGCACCAGTATGGTGATGGCCGCGATGGTCTCCATGAAGCAGCCGACCAGGATCAGCACCAGATTGATGATGATCAGCAGCGCGATGGGATTATCGGCAAAGGGGCCCAAAAGTCCCATGACATGCTGAGTTACCTGGTTGCTGCTCATGATCCAGGCAAAGATCGAAGCACCCGCGACAATCAGCAGAATGACGGCTGTCGTCTCGATGGTTTCCATGCTGACCTTCATCAGACGACGCCAGGTGAGGATTCGATACACCACCCCGCCCAGGAAAAGCGCATAGACCACCGCCGCGATGGCGGCCTCGGTAGGGGTAAAGACACCAGAAATGATGCCGCCGACGATGATCACCGGTGTCAAAAGGGACAGGAAAGCACGGCGGAACGTCGTCCATAGGTACGCAATCGAGAAGGCTGAATCCCGGGGATAGCCCCGGCGTTTGGCCATGATCGTGATCATCACCATCAATGCGACGCCCATCAACAGACCTGGAATAAGCCCGGCGGCGAACAGCTGACCCACGGAGACCGACGCCATGACGCCGTAGATGACCATGGGCAAGCTGGGAGGGATAATCGGCCCGATTGTCGAGGAGGCGGCCGTGATGCCCACCGAGAACTCCTTATCGTAGCCTGCATCGCGCATGGCCTTGATCTCGATAGTGCCTAGGCCACCGGCATCAGCCACCGCCGCACCGGACATGCCGGAAAAGACGATGCTGGCGCCGACATTGACATGGCCCAAACCGCCACGCATCCACCCCATCAAGGCCTTGGCAAAATCGAAAATGCGTTTGGTGATACCTCCATTGTTCATCAGGTTACCCGCCAGGATGAAGAACGGGATCGCCAATAACGGAAAGCTGTCAACGCCGTTGACCATTCGATGCACCACTACCACATCGGGCACGCGCCCGGTGAGATAGACATACAGCAGACAGGAACCCGCCAGGCTAATGGCAATCGGCACACCCAGCAGCAACATGGTGAACAGCGCGGCAAACAGGAACAGTAGATACTCGCCGAAGAAGGCCAGGGTCAGACAACCCGATACCGCAAGCGCGGCAATCAAGGGTGAAACCAACGCCCCCCGAGGGCGCACAGCCAGGAAATGGGACATGGGGAAAACTCCGGCCAAAGTGGTCGTTATGGAACGTCAGGATGCGAGGGGCTGCGGTTGCGCCAGCGAAGTACCGCCATCTGGATCGCCCGGCCCAACATCAAGAGGAAACCCAATAGCACCAGGTAGTAGAGAAAACTCTTGGGGATGTCGACAGACGCCATCAACGCCGTGGTCCGGTCGGCGAGTTTCCAGGTGATCCAGGCACCTATGGCGAAGAAGCCGATGCTGACGATATCCACCAGGGTCATGAGCAGCCGACTCATCCAGCCGGGCATATAGCGATAGAAGAATTCGACGGAAATATGCGTACCCGTGCGAACAGCCATGGAGCCTCCCATGAACCCCACGGTCACCAAAAGGTAGCGAGCCATCTCTTCCGTCCATGCGATCGAGTTCCCCAATACGTAACGGCTGAAGAACTGCATGAACACATCCAGCGCCAGCAGCCAGAACACCACCAGGGTGGCGTAATCCTCGACCCCATAGTCGCGCCATTCAAAGGTATCGTCTTCCTCCATCTGGAAGTCGGATGTCTCGGCAGGCCATTTATCGATTGTCATTTGCAGGCTCCACAGATGACGCCACCCCCTTCAGGGGATGGCGTGTCGGCTATGAGGAGAGGCTTACTGACCGATCGCCTGAAGGCGGTCGTAGGTTTCCTGGTCCCAGGTTGCATCTTCACCGGTATGGTACGGCACGGTTGCTTCGCGGAAGGGCGTGATGTCGACTTCATTGACGGTCACCCCTTGATCCTCGAACCAGGCAACGAGGTCTTCTTCGGACTGGAGGATGTCTTCGGTGATTTTTTCACCCGCTTCCATGTAGACCTCGCGGAAAATCTCGCGGTCTTCTTCGGAAAGGCGGTTCCACAAGGGCCCACCGGCTATGGTGATCAGCGAGTCGGTGATGTGCCCGGTGAGGTTGATGTAGTCCTGCACCTCGTAGAAGGCCTTGGCGCGAATGGTCGGCAGTGGGTTCTCCTGGGCATCCACGACCCCTTGTTGAAGCGCGAGATAGACCTCGGCGAAGGCAATAGGCGTCGGATTGGCACCCACGGCCTCGGGGAACATCATGTACATTGGCGCATTCGGCGTGCGGATCTTGAGGCCTTCCATATCCGCCGGCTCGTTAATGGGTTCATTGGAAGTCACATGACGACGCCCGTAGTAGTTCATCGCCAGCGGCACGTTGCCGGTCTCATCCTGATAGCCTTGGGCAATCTCGTCGAAAAGATCGCTGTCGGCATAGGCACGCCAGTGATCGAAATCGCGGAACATGTAGGGCGCTCCCGCTATACCGATGGGTCCGTAAAAACGCCCGGCAAACTGGTTGCCGGTGTAGATCAGATCCACGGTACCCAGTTGGAGGCCCTCGTTGATATCGGCTTCTTTGCCTAGCGACGAGGCGGGATGAACCTCGATTTCGTAGCGGCCGTCGGTACGCTCCTCGATCTCATCGGCTGCCCACAGTGCCCACTCATGGTAGGGCTCGGATGTCTCGTAGACGTGGGCGAAATTGAGCGTTTCAGCGAAGGCGTAGCCGCTTGCCGTCATGCCCGCCAGCAGGAGGGTGCCGGAGGCGAGGCGATGGAAGGTCTTGAGTCGGAAGTTGGCGTTACCCATTTTATTGTGCTCCATAACGTGATGATTGGGGAGTTAGGATTGTTGGGTGGTTTGAAAGTGTAGGTGATGGACTTTTTGTATACGTGTCATACCATCATAATCCAATCTAGTCGCCAATTCTGAGCAATGCAACCTCTGGGTGGGCGTTCATTCCAGAGACCGGAGCAAGCGTACCAGCAACGCCTCATCGCCGAAGCCGCCTGCCTTGGTCAGCAAGGGCCACTCCCGGTTGCCCTGCGGATAGCCCAGTACCATTCCTGGTTCCCACTCGCCCACCACCTCGATATAGCGGGCCGCCAGCCTTTTCATCAGTGCACTGGCACAATCACCACCGGTCATCAGATAGAGGCGCTGTTTGGCCGCTACCATGCCCACGGCAAGAGCGTCGGCAAGCGTCGCTGCTACCTCGTTGGCATCCCGCGGCGGCGCTTCTGGATCAGGCGTCAGCAACAGGTAAGGCGACTCGACCGTCACGTCAGCGCTATCCGTTACCACCGGTAAATCAGGGGTGTCACGACGCAGCGCGGCCACCTGCTGCGCGGCTCGCTCGCTGCGTGATCCCACAGCCATCCAGAGCCCGCTAAAAGGCACATGAACACATGACACCGCCTCACCGAACATGACCTGAGCCAGGGCGCGACTCAGCCCCGCCGCGCCTACCGCCAGCCACTTACCCGGCTCATCGCCGACCTCGCTGGCCAGGGTCTCAAGGTCGGCGTCTGTCTCGGCATCCGCCACGCTGTCCGCCATCGGCAATCGCTGCCCTGGAACATGGCGTGCCAGGGGTAATCCGGCATCGGCGAACAGGGCATCCAGCCCACCACTGGGGGGTCGGGAACGTGCGTCACGGGCAAAGTCGGTCGCCCCGAGGGGTTGACCGTGCACGAGAATACGGGCATCGCAGGTCGTGCGGCCCTGAGAAGGAACGGCGGGAGCGAGCAAAAGCCGTCGACAACAAGCCCGGTGCATCGCCAGGCTCTCAGCCACTACCTGGCCGCGCAGTGTCGAGTCGATTTTTTTGAACCACACAGCAGGAGCCAGACGAGCGAGTATCCGGGTCGCCTGCGCCACGCGCTCTGCCGCCGCCGATGCCGTCAGGTGGCGTGATTCGGTCGTCACCGCGATCACGTCAGGGGGCGCCCCTTGCCACTCGCCCAAGGAAACTTCCAGGTTCTCCAATGCCACGACCACGCGTGTCGTCGCACCGCGCTGGGCGAAAGGTGCCGCGGCGTCCAACGCACCTGTCAGGTCGTCGGCAACGATGGCGACTCGGCACTCACTCACGCTCATTGGCGCCAGCTCTCATTCCGGCCACCAACCGATGCGCGTACGCAATCGCCGCCCCCATGTTGGTCGCATCCGCCCTGCCCTGCCAGGCAATGTCGAAGGCGGTACCATGATCCACAGACGTACGCCGGATCGGCAAACCAAGACTGACGTTCACCGTGGTGTCGAAGGCAATCAGCTTGACCGGGATATGCCCCTGATCGTGATACTGGGCCACCACCAGGTCGAACTCGCCCTTTGAGGCACGATAAAAGACGGTATCAGCGGAAATCGGGCCACTCACATCAAATCCACGCGTCTTGAGGGTCTCGACGGCCGGTGCAATACAGCGGGTGTCTTCGTCGCCGAAAATACCGCCCTCACCGCAGTGCGGATTAAGTCCGGCCACCGCGATGCGCGGATTGGCCATTCCCAGCGACCTGAGATGCGCGTCACCGGCCTCGACGGTGGCAATGATCCGCTCGGGCGTTACCCGATCGATGGCCTCACGTAACGACACATGGGTCGACACATGCAGGGTCGACAAGTGCTCGGAGGCCAGCAGCATGAACGACGAGGGCGCACCGGTTAGCGCCGCCAGCATGCCGGTGTGGCCATCGTAATAATGACCGGCCGCATGCAGTGCCGCCTTGTTCAATGGCGCCGTGACGATCACCCCGGCCCGACCGCTCTGCACCAGCTCCACGGCCCTGGCAATACAGCGAAAAGCCATGTCACCGGCACCGGCACTGATCTCGCCGTCGGGAATGTCGGCACCGGCGGGCGCCTCCACCACGGCGACGGCCACACAATCTGCGTGGCCGTCGACCATATCCAAAGGCGCGAAATCCAGGTCGCTACCGATGGTTTGCGCGGCACGTCGAAAGATCGCAGGATCGCCGACCAGCAGCGTGCCCGTTCGCGCCGAAGGCGACATGTCAGCGACGGCCCGGCAGATGATCTCGGGGCCGATACCCGCCGGATCCCCCATGGTAATGGCGATGTCGTATTGCATATTGCGGCTCATGGCATCAACTGCCCGCCGTTGACTTCAATAATCTGCCCCGTGATGTAGCCGCTGAGGGCGTCCGTCGCCAGGAACAGATAGGCGCCAACACAATCCTCGGCGCTGCCGAGACGACCTTGTGGGATCGTGGCACGCGCGGCTTCCATCTGGGCATCGTTGGAGTGGCGCGCGTGGAAATCCGTGGTGATCACGCCAGGGGCTACGGCATTGACACGAATATTGTCGCCGGCGAGTTCCTTGGCCATGTTGCGGGTCAAGGTAGTGACGAAGCCCTTGGCCGAGGCGTAGAGACCCGCGCCAGTGCCACCGCCATTGCGTGCTGCAATCGAGCCGGTATGGATGATATTGCCAGCCCCGGCCTGGCGCAGATAAGGCAGCGCCGCCCGACTGGCCATGACGACCGAGCGCGCGTTGAGGTCCATGACGCGGTCGTAATAGTCATCATCCATCTCGTCCAGGCTGACGCGTCCCTGCATATCGCCAGCATTGTTGATCAACAGGTCGAGCCCACCCAGTTGCTCCGCCGCCTGATCGACGATCGCGGTGGCTTCTTTCGTGCGGCTGATATCACCTTGAATCAGAAAGGCCTCACCGCCCGCTTGGCGGATATCGTCGCAGACCGCCTGGGCCGGTCCTTCACTACGGTGATAATGCACCGCCACGCGCGCCCCCAGTCCGCCGAGCCGCCTGGCAACTGCCGCGCCGATCCCCCGGCTCGAACCGGTCACCAATATTCGCTTGCCTTTCATTTCATCGAACATGCTGTACTCCTGATTGGATATCGTGTGGCAATCGCCATTAGGTTGCGTTAGGGTTTATGGCATACCTTTCATACATCATGACATTGCTTGCATCATAGGTGAAAGTTGGCCAGATGCCAGTTCACCTTCTTAGCCATTCGCATTACCCACCAACGCCAACGACCATGAGGACGCCACCATGACCACCATTTCTCGCGTTGAGGTCCAGGACATACGCTTTCCGACTTCCCGTTCGCTGGACGGCTCAGACGCCATGAACGCCGCACCTGATTACTCGGCCACCTATGTGATCCTGCACACCGATGACGAAAGCGGCCCCCAGGGCCATGGCCTGACCTTTACCATCGGCCGCGGCAACGAGATCGTGATCACCGCCGTTCGCTCACTCACTCCACTCCTTGAGGGCCGCTCGCTGGAGACGATCACCGCCAACATGGGTGCCTTCTGGCGTGAGATCACCGGCGACAGCCAACTGCGCTGGATCGGCCCCGACAAGGGCGCAATCCATCTGGCCACCGCCGCCATGGTCAACGCTGTCTGGGACCTGTGGGCCAAGCGCGAAGGCAAGCCGGTGTGGAAGCTGCTCGCCGACATGAGCCCTGAAGAGCTGGTACGCTGCCTCGACTTCCGCTTCGTCACCGATGCCTTGACGCCGGAAGAAGCCATCGCCCTGCTGCGCAAGCAGGCCCCCGGCAAGGCCGGGCGGGAAGCCGAAATGCGTCGTGACGGCTTTCCCGGCTACACCACCTCGGCAGGCTGGCTCGGCTACACCGACGACAAGGTTCGCCAACTGGCTCGCGAAGCCCTGGCCGAGGGCTGGACGCACTTCAAGCAGAAGATCGGCGGCGATCTCGACGAAGATGCCCGGCGCGCCGCCTTGTTGCGCGAGGAAATCGGCTGGGACAACGTGCTGATGATGGATGCCAACCAGGTGTGGGAAGTCGATGAGACAGTGGCCAAGATGCGCCGCCTGGCGGAGTTCGACCCGCTGTGGATCGAAGAACCCACCAGCCCGGATGACATCCTCGGCCATGCCGAGATACGTCACCGTGTCGCGCCGATTGGCGTGGCCACCGGCGAGCATTGTCATAACAAGGTGATGTTCAAGCAGTTCCTGCAGGCCGACGCCATCGACTATTGCCAGATCGATGCTGCGCGACTGGGCGGGCTCAACGAGGTCATCCTGGTGGTGCTGATGGCCGCCAAGTTCGGCGTGCCGATCTGCCCCCACGCTGGCGGCGTTGGGCTATGCGAATACGTCCAGCACATCTCGATGTTCGACTATATCGCCGTGTCGGGTAACCTCGAGGGCCGGGTACTGGAGTACGTCGACCATCTGCACGAGCACTTCGTCGACCCCGTGGTCATCCGCCAAGGCCGCTACCAGGTGCCGACTGCCGCCGGTTATAGCATCACCATGCATGCCGACTCGCTGGCCAGGCACCGTTTCCCGGACGGCGCCGCCTGGCAGGAGGAAAGCTGAGTGGTAAATTCATCAAACTCATGCGCTTGGGGTCATTCGGCGATATCCGCGATATAGGCGGCAAGGTTGGCGATGTCATCATCTGACAGGTCGGTGGCGTTGGGGATCATCAGGGAAGAGTTTGATCCCACCTTTTCCCCGGCCCGATAAGCCTCAAGGCGTGAAGTGATGTAATCCGCATCCCGGCCGGTAAGCGCTGGAAAACTGGCCATCCCTTTTCCACTCGGACCGTGGCATTGGGCGCAGCTATCCGCATACAACGTTTCGCCTGCGGACTTGTCCGCCGCTTGAACAACAGTCGCACCCATCATCAGAGCAGTCGACATACTCCAGAGCAGTAATATCTTCATCAATTGCCTTTTCCCGGTAGATTAGTATTAATCAAAGAGTAGGAGATGAAAGTGCAGCCGCACGGCTATTCGCCAGTGCGACTGCAATCAACTCATTCTGGCGTGATGCGATAAATAATGCCTTCGTCCACCGCCGTATAGAGATCACCTTCTGGCCCCTGAACGATTGACCGGAAACGAGCCGAGCCCATCGGCAGCGGCATTTCGGCAACGTCATTGACCGACAGGCCATCTTCCGCAATATCAATCAGGTTAATGCGTTGCCCCACCGGCGTACCGCCGAAACCAATCCCCATAAAGCCAACCAGCAGACGGCCATCCCAATTCCCCCACTGCTCACCGGTCAAAAACTCGGCAGCTACTATGCCCTGCGAAAGGCCATTATTGGTCCAGGCTGGCTGCATGGCATCAGGGTAGGTCTCAGTATCTGTCACCGGCATGTAGTCAGCGCGCTCTTGCGGATCCATACCCTCATTCTGATTAGGTTCATAGCCGCAGTAATCATCGGGGCAGTCGCCGCGGCCAGCCATATTGGGCCGCGGATCCCAGCCACTGTTGCCACCATTGACCAGCGCATTGATCTCATCCGAATGCCAGGGACCGTGCTCCGTCACGATGGGCTGGCCAGTGTCCGGATGAAAGGTGATGCCCTGTACGTTGCGGTGGCCATAGGTGTAGATACGTGGATCGAAGCCTTCCGGCGGTTCATTACCCTCGGCGGCGTCGCCATCCCGGTCGATGCGCAGCACCTTGCCCCCGAGTAACTCCGGGGACTGCGGAATCTCGCTGTTATGGTTATCGCCAGTGGTCACATAAAGGTAACCGTCATCCGGACTGAAACGAAGTCGCCCGCCATTATGGGCACCAGCGTCGCCAAACGGGTGGTCGGTGGCAGCGGGCTTGTACGGAATATCATCAATGATATCAGTACGATCCGAAACCTCATCAAAATCACTGTTCACCGTCATGCGAAGCACACGGTTAGTACGAGGCTCGGACTTGCTGGAAGCGGAGTAGACGTAGATCGTCCGGTTGTCGTCAAAATCCGGATCGACCGCAACACCGTTCATCCCTGCCTGCCCCTGGCAGACAAGATCATCTGCCGTGGTGGCATAGTCATCAGTGCCTTCCATGCCTAACAGATGCTCTACGTCGCCGTCAGGAAGCCGCACCGACAGTCCGCGACATCTTTCGGTATAAAACATTGTCCCATCAGGCAGAAAGGCCATATCCCAGGGGTTTTCAAGACCAGTCAATACTTCAGATTGGCTGAGTTGAGGTTCATTGGCAGTGGCGACGGTCGGGAAACCGACAATCACCGCCGAAGCAATAGCCGCACACAGCGGCCGTAACGCTAGTCGTTGAGACATCGAAGGTTCTCCTTCCATTGTTGTTGTCATTTTTACCAACTTTGTTGAACGCTTTTTTAGTTTAGGTCGGCAAACCTTGCGGTCAATTTTTTCGTGTCAACTCATGCCTGGTTCGACCTTCCCCAGGTTAACCGCGTCGAAGGTTAGGCAGGTTGTGCACACTGAATGACGCTTATCGACAACTAATTTTCACCCATCGCGACACACTGGTCAGCGAATGAACGCCTGACGAGAGAGCGCGCCATGAACCGCAATGTCATCCTCACCTGCGCCGTTACCGGCGCGGGTGATACCACCGCTAAAAACCCCAACGTACCCGTCACCCCCAAGGCTATCGCCGCTTCCTGCATTGACGCGGCCCGCGCCGGAGCCAGCATCGCGCATATCCACGTGCGTGATCCGGAAACCGGTGGTGTCAGCCATTCCACCGAGCAATTCCGTGAGGTGATGGAGCGTGTTCGCGAGGCAGACGCCGATATCGTCATGAACATCACCGCTGGCGGCGGCGGTGACTGGATACCAGACGTAAGCGACCCCACCCGCGGCGGCCCCGGCACCGATATTCAAACGCCCGCGGAACGTCACGCACCGGTGGGTGAGCTGCTCCCCGAGCTGTGCACCCTGGACTGCGGCAGCCTCAACTTTGGCGACATGGTCTACGTGAACCCCGCCGACTGGCTGCGCGAACATGCTCGCCTGGTGCAAGCGGCAGGCGTCAAGCCAGAGCTTGAGTGCTTTGATCTAGGTCATGTCTGGTTTGCCCGCCAGCTGCAGCAAGAAGGCTTGATCGACAACGACCCGCTGTATCAACTCTGCCTGGGCATCCCCTGGGGCGCCGAAGCGGATACCGAAACCATGCTTGCCATGCGCAATAAATTGCCGGAAAACGCCAATTGGGCCGCCTTCGGCATTGGTCGCCATCAAATGCCCATGGTGGCCCAGGCGGTACTGCTGGGTGGCCATGCCCGGGTTGGGTTGGAAGACAATCTGTTTTTAGAGAAAGGCGTGCTGGCTAACAACGGTCAACTGGTCGAGAAAGCCTCGACCATTATCGAGAACCTGGGCGCCCGGGTGATGACGCCTGCAGAAACCCGCGCCCACCTCAAACTACGCGACCCAATGACCGGAAATGTCATGGGCATCTCATCAGGAGGTGATGCATGAGCCGTTTAGCCGCGATTGGCACCGGCGTGATCGGCAACGGCTGGATTGCCCGCGCCCTCGCCCAGGGCTGGGACGTCGTCGCTTTCGATCCAGACCCCAAAGCTCCGGAACGTACCCGTTCATTTATCGATAACGCCTGGCCGTCGTTAACCCAGCTCGGCCTGGCACCTGATGCCAACCCTGAGCGGCTGACGTTTGTGGCAACGATTGAGGAGGCCATAAGCGGCGCTGACCTGATTCAGGAGAACGTGCCCGAACGTCTACCGCTCAAGCAAGAAATTCTAGCGGCCATTGACGCTGCGGCCGCACCGGACACCATCATCGGCTCGTCCACCTCCGGCTTCAAGCCCACCGATCTGCAGCAGCAGTGCCAACAGGCACCCGGTCGCGTGATCGTCGCCCACCCCTTCAACCCGGTATATTTACTGCCGCTGGTGGAGCTTGTGGGGGGTGAGGCCACCCAGCCCGAGCAGATGGCCGCCGCCCAGGAACGTTATCAGTCGCTCGCCATGCGCCCGCTGGTGGTTCGCCGAGAAATAGAAGGCCATATCGCCGACCGCTTGATGGAAGCGCTGTGGCGGGAAGCCTTGCACCTGGTCAATGATGGCGTGGCGACCACCGAAGAAATCGATGCGGCCGTGGTTTACGGCTGTGGGCTTCGCTGGCCGTTGATGGGCACCTTTTTAACCTTTCATCTTGCGGGCGGTGAATCAGGCATGCGCCATATGCTGGAACAGTTCGGCCCGGCGTTAAAACTGCCCTGGACCAAACTGGAAGCCCCGGAACTTACCGACGAATTGATTGATAAAGTGGTAGAAGGCTGTGAACATCAGGCCGCGGGGCGCTCGGTGGCGACACTGGACAAGCGTCGCGATGACTTTCTGGTCGAGCTGCTTGAGGTCGTCCACAAGTACTGGCCGGAAGCCGAGGGCTTAAAAGGACGCATTTAATGATCATCCATGAAACCCAAGTCGCCCCTGAGTGGGTCGACTACAATGGGCATATGAACGACGCGGCATACGCCCGCGTCTTCTCCCAGGCCTGTGAAGCGCTGATCGACCAGATAGGGCTCGACGAAGCGGGCCGGGCGCATTACGGCTATACGATCTACACGCTGGAAACCCACCTCTGCTATCGCCGCGAGGCACACCAAGACCAACCGTTAAGCGTCGACCTGACGCTACTGGATAGCGATGCCAAACGCCTGCACGTGTTTTTCGCCATGTTCGATGATGAAGACAACCTGCTGGCCAGCAGCGAACAGATGCTGATGGGCATGGAACAGGGATCAGGACGACCCAGCGCGTTTCCTGAGCCGGTAGCAAGCTCCGTGGCGAAGCTTCCTCAAGCCAACAAAGACCTGTGGCCGGAGCTTGCAGGACGCACTATCGGCATACGACGCTAGGCTATATAAAACAGGTTATCCACGACAGGTGATGCGAAAAGGCAAACGCCATGCACATTGATGCCTTTATTCAACGCTTCAGTGCACAACTGGCGGAAATGGAAAAAATGCCATTACCCCAGGCGCGGCGCGCCTATGACAGTCTTTGCCGAACATTCGCCCCTTCTGATCCGACCGGTATGCAGATTAAAAACGGCACTATAGAGGGCGTCGATGTACGCCATTTTATCCCCGCGCAACGCCGAACGGGATGTGTGCTATTCATACACGGTGGCGGCTTTACCATCGGCTCGACCGAAAGCCACCATGGCCCCGCCGCCAGCCTGGCCCATGCGCTGGGTCGTGAAGTGGTAAGCGTCAACTACCGGCTTGCGCCCGAGGTCGCTTACCCCGATATGCTGGCAGACTGTCAAACGGTGCTGGAAGCGATACAGCCCATTGCGCTGGTAGGTGACAGCGCAGGCGGGCGGCTGGCGATCGATCTTGCCCACCCTTTGATCGAGGCACCGCCGCTCGGGTTGATTTATCCAACGGTTGGCGAGCTATCACCTGGGTGTCTCGGGGAGGATGCTCCACTGCTCTCACGCGACGATATACTGGGCGTTCGCCAACGCTGCCCAGAGATCAGCGCCGCCCAGCGCGATCTTGCGCCACCTGCGACTGGCATCGAAATACTGACGGTGGAGCACGACCCGCTTACTCGGCCCATCGAAACCGCAGTCACTAACTGGCAGGAAGTGGGCGCCTCAGTGGGCTATCGTTGCGCACCGCAGATGGTGCACGGTGTGCTACACGCTCATGCGCTGCTGCCTTCAATGAAAAGCGCCTGGCAGGATTTCTGCCAGGCGCTTCATAGACGGCTTATCGACCAAGTCAACAGGCCCTAAGCGAGCTAGAGTTTATTGATAGACTGCTCGTACCTGCTCAATAGCGGGTTCACCATCTCGGGTCTCAACGCCTTCTAGCCACTCGGCTACAGTATCCAGATTGTTGCCGATCCACTCATGCGCGACCTCATCCGCCGGGCGCTCTTCGTAGCTGTACTCATGCACCCACTCGTTCTGGTCTTCGATATCGATCACGTACTGCGAGAGGAAACGGTGGACCTCCGGTGCTTCGTCCGCCAGGCTGGCAGGCGTAATAGTCCATACGGTGCTTTCAATAGCCGCCACACCCGCGTCGTCGCTATCGGCCAAGTAGGCCAAGTCGAAGCTCACGTTCATCCAGTGAGGCTCCCAGCCAACGAAGGTCACCCACTCTTCATCGGCCATTTTTTGCTCAGCCTGGGCCAGCATTGCCGACGTCGAGCTTTCGCGGAGCTGCCAATCGCCCAAGCCGGCAAGGTCGTTATCAATGGCGTTGAGAATCGCCTCGTTGATACCAATTCCGGCTTCAATGCCCTGGATTTCACCGTCGAACCGGTCGTGATGCTCTGCCAGCTCAGCAACCGTCGTCACGCCAGCGTCGTAAACGTACTGGGGAACTACCAACCCGGAATTGGCACCGCTGATGTTCGAAACCACTTTCTCGACTTTGCCGTCCGCCACCAACGGCTCGACCATATCGGTCTGCACGGGGTACCAGCCGCCTAAATAGACCTCAAGATCGTTATTCGACAAGCCTTCAAGAATGACACTTACGGCTAGATCCTGCTGCCGCGTCTGGTAACCCATGGTTTCGAGCAGTTGGGCCGCCACTTCGGATTTCACGGTGACACCTGGCCACGGCGGCACCCCAAAGCGCAGCTCGTCGAGCTCTGCCATCGCAGGTGTAGCGGTCAACGCAGTAAGTAAAAAACCCGCTTTTAACGACATTGATTTGATAGTGGTCGGCATCTGGCTAAACCCTCTTGTTGATTAGGTTCTGCCAGTATGCGCGGCTTCCATCCCACTACTAATCGCCAAGCGACAATTATTACTCATTAGGCGACCACCCGGATACAAATGGCTTATTCCGCTGATGTATAGCGTATCTGCCGTGGCGAGACGCCGTAATAGGCGCGAAACGCACGTGCAAAGCTCGACGACGAACTAAACCCGCAGGCCACGGCTACTGCCAAGATCGCCAGATCGGTCTCGGCAAGCAGTCGCCGGGCGCGTTTAATGCGCAGCTGCAAGTACCATTGACGCGGGGTGGCTTTCAATTCCTGTTCAAACAGCCGCTGTAGCTGCCGCACCGACACCTCTACCCGGCTCGCCACTTCTTCAAGCGTGAGCGGCTCTTCAAGGTTCTGCTCCATGAGCGCCACAGCCTCGACCACGCGCCGGTTGTGGGTGCCCAGGCGTTTTACCAGGGCCATGCGCTGCTGGTCGCTGCGGGTGCGGATACGATCATGGATGAGCTGCTCGGAAACATCGATGGCCAGCTTCGCGCCATGGCGCCGCGCAATCACCTCCAACGCCATATCCATCGCGGCGGCTCCTCCAGCGCAGGAAAAACGCCGCTCGCCCAACTCATAAAGTTCATCGGTGGTATCGATACCCGGAAAGCGTTCGCGAAAAGCAGGCAGACTTTCCCAGTGCAGCGCCACCCGTTCACGTTTTAACAGCCCGGTGGCGGCGAGCAGAAACGCGCCGGTATCAATGCCGCCCAAACAGCAGCCCGCCTGATCCAACTGGTGAAGCCACGCCATTAACGGCCGAGTGAGATGCGCCTCTGGGGTAAAGCCACTGCATACTGCCAAGGATGGCAAGTGATGCACCTCCCGGGTGGCTTGATCTGCCATGAGCGTCATGCCGTTGGACGCCGTTACCGGCCCGCCATCGGCACTGATCAAGGTCCAATCAAACAACGGGCGGCTGGCAATGCGATTGGCGATACGCAGCGGCTCAACGGCCGCAAAAAAAGCCATCATGGAAAACTGCGGCAACAATAAAAACCCGACCATTTCTGGTGACGGACCCTGGTAACTAAGACGCATAAAAGTGCTCACTTTCAGTACATTTAAACGTGGAGAGAAAAGCAGCTTATCAGCCATTTGAAGCGTCTTCGCAGCAATTAGCAAACTATCGAATACCCCCGGCATGCTGGCTTTCGCGCATATCCGATCATCGGCTATTGGCGTATACTTTATATACTAAAGACAATAGCTCTTTAAAATAATCACAGGAATCTCAATTGACTCAACAGCGCCTGTACGTGCGCCTCTTGATGGCCGTAACCTTACCGTTGATTTTAGTAACGGCTATACTATGGCCGGTACTTCATGTGCACTTGGAAACCCGCCAGGAAAGCATCCGTGCAGAAACACGCGCCATCATGCAGGTGGGCAAAGATACTCTATTGCGCGATATCAAGGAGACGCTCAGTTACGCGCTCGCAGTCGCCGAGATGCCTATCATCAAGGCCCACATGACCGACAAGAATGGTGAAGGCGTCGACAGCTCGACGACAGCACAGTTGACCGATTTTTTATCGACGCTGGTCAAACATTACCCGCGCTACACCAAGCTTATACTGATCGATAATCAGGGCAACGAAGTCCTGCGTGCTCCGGTCGGGATTAAATCCGACCCTCGCTTTGATGACCATCGTCATGCAAATACCGATTATTTCAAAGCCGCCAGCAAGCTGTTCGCCCGTGATCTTTACATCTCGCCACCCGGCCGCAACCTCCAATACGAGCTACTCAGCGGTGAGGTAATCCCGGTCGTCAATGTCGCTACACCGATTTTTAACGATCAAGGCGAACGCCAGGGGATGGTCCTGTTGAGCCTTAACTGGCAATTTCTGACGGAAGCCGTCCAACAAGCCATGCTCATTGCCCCGGACGCAGGCGTTCTATTGGCTGATGCCCAGGGCGGTTGGCTCCTAACGGAGGGCAGCCAACGACTGCCGATGATCAGGTTTGGTGACAATTACGCCAGACTGGCAGCTAAACCCTGGCAACCCGTGACCGAGCAAGATGAAGGGACGTTCACCCTTGGCAACCATTTATTACGTTTCCAACGTTTGGATATACGCAGCCAGGGGTTCCAGGGGCTAGCAGGACGCATTTTCAGCCAGGACGATACTCTCCCCTGGGTATTAGGGGTTAGCCTACCTGCCCCCACCTGGAAGTCTCTGCTACAAGATGAAGCCATTGTTGTCTGGTTCTTATTGCTAACCTACTCCACGGCTGTGGCGCTGGGCATCTATTGGTCAATTAGCCGCCACCAACAACGCAAGCTGCGTCGAGAGGCGCAGCAGCAGGCCACCGAAGTCAGCAACCTGTATGAAAACGCTCCCTGTGGTTACCATTCGCTGAACGCCGATGGCGTGATCCTTAAAATGAACCAGACCGAACTTGACTGGCTAGGTTTAACCCGCGATGTTGTCGGAAAACGCAGCTACCGGGATTTTATTTCACCGGAATCACTGCTCGATTTTGATGCCGCCTTTCAGGACGTACAAGCAGGCCGACAAGGCGAGGCAGAATGCACGCTGATAGCCACCGATGGCCACAAGCGCCAAGTGGTCATTCAGGGGGTCGGATATCTGGAAAATGATCGTTTTAAGTACTCGAACGCCACCGTTTTTGACATTACCGAGCGCAAGCAACTGGAAGAAAAGCTGCGCGCCCAGGCCATGACGGACCCGTTAACCGGCGTCTACAATCGACGCTATCTGCAAGCGCAGGCCAGCGTCGAGATATCACGTGCCTCAAGGCACCAAACGCCGATCTCTCTCATCGCTATCGATATTGATCATTTCAAGCGCATCAACGATGAATATGGTCATGACGCCGGCGATGAAGTGCTTAAACGCTTTACCAGCGTGATTAAAGGATTGCTGCGCCAGGAGGATCTTTTGTGCCGTGTCGGCGGGGAGGAGTTCGCTATCTTGCTTCCCGACACGCCACTGGAGAAAGCATGGCAAGTGGCAGAACGCATTCGAGTTGCCGTGGAACAGACCCAGGTGCCCATTGAACACGACGACATGCCGGTTACCATTGCCATCACCGCTTCCTTCGGACTGACGCACATCGCCAACGACGAAAAGGCCTTAAAAGCCGCTATCAAGCGTGCTGACAGCGGTCTCTACGAAGCTAAATCCACGGGTCGAAATCGCATTGTCCTTCAAGAGACGTAACGACTATCTCTTGAAGGGCTTCCCCTCCTGTCTGCGATCAATTCTTCCCCGTGACGTTCTGCCGATGCGAGCGAAAGCTTAATGGCTTTCTCTATAGATCAGCTTGCATGCGGGACGAGGGAATTATTCGGTCAGTGAAGCGGTCCCAGCGTCTTATACATTTTGTCTTACACACTTTTAGTCACCAGAAGCAGCGCATCAAGCGCTGGACTTCTACATGGAAACCTCCAATGAACCAGCCGCTGCAGAGCCTTGAACAACTACTAGATCGAGTTAGTCAATTGACCCACGACAACGATCAGGTCTCAGTAGGGATGGTGGTCGAGTCGACTGGCAGTCGTTCTTTCGGGCCGCTGCTGATGCTGATTGGTATCACGCTGTTTTCACCGCTAAGCGGCTTACCCGGCATGTCCATCTTCATGGGGTCGTTCGTCTTGCTAATCGCCGTACAGATGCTAATGGGTCGAAAACAGTTCTGGTTGCCCAGCTATATCCTCAACCGTTCCATCGAGCGCGGCAAGCTTCAAAAGGCACTCCATTGGTTAAACAAGCCAGCACGGGGTATAGATCGCGTTCTCAAGCCGAGGTTAACATTTCTCGTTCGTAACGGCGGTAGCTATGGGATTGCCTCGCTATGCATCGTCGTCGGATTTTGCATGCCCTTCATGGAGCTGGTGCCATTTTCATCTTCAGCGGCTGGTCTGGCGTTATTAGCGTTAGGGCTGGCACTCGTCGTGCATGACGGCTTGTTGGTGCTGCTGGCACTGGGGGCATTCAGCGCAACCTTCATACTTATCGTTGCCAATTTTCTGTGACGGCTAGCCGTCGGGAACAGAGTGTCACGAAAGTCAAAGCCGCCTTACGAATTCAATTGGCGTCCCAGGCAGGATTCGAACCTGCGACCTGCCGCTTAGGAGGCGGCTGCTCTATCCTGCTGAGCTACAGGGACTTATAGGGGCAGAAGTATAACGTCTCGGCCAACCCAGGCCAAGGCATGCACTATATCCAGCCAAGCAGCCGCAACGCAAAAATCCCAGCGGTCACCGTCACGCTTGCCATCAGCGTGGTAATGGCAATGATATTGGCTGCCAATGCGACGTTACCACCAATCGCTTTGACCATGACAAAGCTGGCTGCCGCAGTAGGACTGGCAAAGAACAGGAAAAGCAAACCTAGCGGTTGCCCAGAAAAGCCTATCATCCAAGCAACCCCGGTCGCTAACACGGGGAGAATGGCCATTTTCATGACGCTGGCGCTTAGCGCAACCTGCTGACTATCCCGCAGACTCCTCACCGACAGGGTGGCTCCGATACAAATCAATGCCAACGGCAACGTAAGAGAGGCAAAATAATCACCCGATGTCATCAACCAACGGGGCAACTCAACTGACCAGGCGGTAAATGGCAATGCGACGACTACGGCGATAATCAGCGGATTCGTAACGATCTTCCAGAGCAGACTTCGCCAGTCGGTGGCCTGACCAGGCTGGTACATCGCCAGCACCACGACCGAAAGAACGTTGTATGTAACGATGACAACACCCAGTAATAAACTCCCTGCCGAAAGGCCATAGTTGCCGTACATTCCCGCCGCCAAGGCAAGCCCCACCACACCACAATTACCGCGAAACGCGCCTTGAACATAGACCCCGCGCTCCTCACGCGGGATCCGGAAGCTCGCCCACACCCAACTGAGTGCACATTGACAAAACGTCGCCAGGGCGAAAAACACCAATAGTGGTATATCCAGTGCCACCGACAGATCGGCTTTAATCAAACTCAGGAAGATCAGCGTCGGCAAGGTCGCCTTGAAGACCAGCGCAGAGGCAGTGGATACAAACGGCCGGTCAATCCAGCCAAGTCGTTTTAAGCCCAAACCGATAAATACCATGGCAAAGACCGGCAGGGTGACATCAAGGGTCCGGGCAAAAAGTTCAAATAGACTCACAGGCGACCATCTCTTTTCCTGAGTACAGATAGCAAGAACAGCACCTGCTTATATTCTACGGTTGGCAAAGATTTGTCGATTGTTTAGGGAGCTGGAAGGTTTTAGAGGCTGGACACTACTCAAAGAGATGGACAACGTCAGCGTCTGTTTCGTCGTGCAAATTGATCACCACACCGTTGCGGCCTTGGTCTTTCGCCGCGTAGCTTCCGGCGTCGGCACGCGCCACTGCGTCATCAGTACTACCATCATCCTCATGGAAGGTAGTGACCCCAATACTGAGCGTTACGCTATATTCCTTGCCTTCGTGAACGACCGAAATTTCTCCAACAGACTGGCACAGGGATTCAGCTATCTTTCGTGCCTGACTCAAGGTACAGCTGGGCAGCAGTACGCCGAACTCATCCCCGCCCTGACGGGCAACATGGTCGCTGCGGCGCACTTCCCAGGCCACCACTTGGGCAATGCGCCTAAGCATTTCATCGCCCAGTGCATGACCGCCTTCATCGTTAATCGGCTTGAAATGGTCAAGGTCGAACAATAATAGCGCGGAGGGCGTGCTGGTCTTTTGAAACTCAGCAAAGGCATCATCAAGACGCCTTTCGAAACCTCGCCGATTAAGCAAGCCGGTCAGCGGATCATGCTCGGCTTCCCAGCGTTGAATGGCCTCTTGTTCGCGACGCTCAGTAATGTCTTTGACCACTCCCACCAAACCAAGCGAATGGCCACCCTGGGAAAGCATGACCACCCGAGCGTGAATATCCAGCCACAGCGTTTCTTTATCATTGCGAATAAAACGTAACTGTCGGACGAAATCACTCCCGCTTTTCAAGCTATGTTGCCACATATCCTGGGCGCCACTCAGGTCATCGGCGTGAATTTGACGTAACCAGGCGTTCATCGGCGTATTCGGCTGAATATCGAGCATATCCAGCAACGCTGGATTCATGTAGGTAATATCGCCGTCAAAATTGGCGACGAACATGCCTTGGGGAGTGGCATTCAGCACGGAATCAAGAAAAGCTTCACGTTCCTGGAGATTGGTCATTAATACCTGGCGTTCGTCTTCAACGCGGTTGAAGGTACCCGCCACGTGCTGTAATTCTTGCATCCTGGTACCTAGCTCCACTCGATCACGCTCACCACGCCCTACTTGACCGATCTGTTTGGCTAAATGCTTTAATGGCGACAGCATGCGGCGCAGGATCAACCAGAGTACTGGTAGCATCAGCAATGTCAGCGCAACACCGAGCCACCACAGTCGCTGCAGAAAATCACTCAACGGCGCCAGGGCTTGATCACTGGGCAAATAAAGGCCCACGACCCAGTTTGCCGACCAAACCTGACCGTAGGACTGAAAACCCTCCTGGCCGTTAAGCAGCGAGCCGATGGACTCACCTTCCCAGCCATCCAATGCCAGATTGAGCCAGGGATTGAAATCCCTATCCGGCACATCGGTCATGATCAGATCTCGGTTAGGGTGATACAGAATCTTCCCCGAGGCCGTGGCTATCCCGACATAGCCTTCTTCACCTAGCCGGACGCGGGAGAGGCGATCGAACAGGCCACCGGAATCAAGACTGACAATACCGCCCACAAAGCCGTTAAATTCACCGCTGCCATCAATGCGCGGCACGTTAATCAGGACCATGGGCATACTGCTGGCACGGCCCACAAAGGGCTCACTAACGTAAGGCCTTTGTGTGCCGCGCAGCATCTTAAAATATTCCAACTGAGAAGTGTCCAGGCCTTCGCGACCTTCAACAACAGGCCAGTCAGCCACCACTCGCCCTTCTTTGTTGGCTACTACGACGCCCTCGAACCATGCCATCAGGGCTTCATTGCGTTTCAAGGTGGCTCGCATGGTGTCTCGGTTCGCATCACTCTCAATCTGGTCATTGAGAAGACTTAATGCATCAATGCGGGCCTCTACCTGCTCGGTAACCTCATCAGCCACCAACGTCGACTCATAACGCAAATGCGCCATATTGGTGGCTTTTACCATGGAACTGCCGAGCTGCCAGGCCATACCCAGTACCAACATCACAACCAGTAGCCAGGTAATTGCCAGCCCCATCAGCATTCGGTTCTGAAGCGAGCTGATGCAAGTTTTGCGTGTTAACCAGCGAACCAAACCCTCGCACCTCGCTTACTTTGCCGAATATTCAACGTAGGAAATTGCTATCTTGTTTGTGTATCGGCCTATAGTACCGTTACCTGAGCGTTTACGACAAAAGAATCAAGCGTGACTGATACCCTGATGACAACTCCTTCTGGTAAACATCTGTCACCACAGAGCCTTGTAACGATATCGCCATCGGTATAGCGGCTCGGTCAACATTGCGAAGTCGTCATAAGACAAGGGTAAAAAACCGGCAGGATTCGACCCCTAAGCCCCAACCCTGCTGGGGCTTATCCTGATGCATATGAACGATTTGTTATGGATCCAGACGCTTAACTCTCAACTCGTAGTTATTAACACCTGAGCGTGCACCACCAAATTTTTGCCCCTCAACACGGATGCTGTAACGACCTTGTGGCAACTCTGTGCGTAAATCGATATCACCATCAAAGCCTTCGCCACTATCACGGGCTACAATTTGGCCTTGCTCGTTCAGCACTTCTGCCACAATGCGGTACTCACTGCTGTTATTACCAAAGGTGGAAGTGGTAATGAGAATAGGCCCGGCCTCGAGCATTTCGAAGTTGAGCACCTCCCCTTTGGCACGAATCTTCACGTCGGTGACGATTTCCTGGAAGCCTTGACGGCTATCAGAATTCGATGCCTGGTCGGCCGAATTATTGGCTACTCGCTCATTGGTGTTAGACGATGAAGCGGGCTCTTCTTGAGACACAGAATCATTACTGGCGGCAATGGCGACCACCGTGTCTGATCGGCGTACGAAGGCTGACTGGCCGCCTTCGCGACGATTACCCGTAAAGGCAATGGCGTCACCGGTTGAAACACCTTGGTCAACATTCTGCCCGGCCACGGTAACATAAAAACTGTTTCCGCCAGAGCTCGTGCTACCGTATTTATAGCCCTGTACCTGCAAAACGTAGTCGCCGGGCACAAGTGCCTGGCTCAACCGCTCATTACTGTTCAGTTCATCACGTGCGACTACATTGCCCGCATCATTCATCAAGACAACGTCAACATGGTAGTCATCCGACTCTCCCGCCGGCACCTGGCTACTGAATATATAAGTGCCTTCCTCATCCACCGTGAAGTCATGCTCGTGAACGCTACCGTAAAAAAAGCTCCGACTGCGGGCATCGTTTTCGGAGCTAAGAAAACGCGTCAAATCCATTTGCTTGCCTTCTTCGCGAAAGCGCTCTTCGATGGTACTGGCGACGACGGGAGTGCTCGCAACACAGATTCCAAGAGCTAGCAGACTAACCGTCAACGTTACTTTCTTCATATCACCACACTCCATTTGTACCCACATATAAAAAAGCCGACCCCTAAGGGATCGGCTTTATATATCAAAACCCTAGGAGACTGGGAACCCCCATGTCTCGAAAGAGGGTTTAGAACAAGTAGACAGCACCAACCGCTACGCCGTCATCTTCGTCGTTTTCACGATCGTACATAGCGCCTTCGATGAAGGTGTACATTGCATCAGAAACGTTGTAAGTGACACCCAGAACGATTTCGTTGTAGCTTTCGTCAGAAACTTCGTTCGGGAAGTCACCGCTGGTGAAGGCTGCATCGGCAGTATCGGTGAAGTCGTCACCGCCAACATCAACATACTGGTAAGCGCCGTAGATGTCACCGTTGCCGTAGCCATAACGAGCACCAACGCCGTAGTAGTTGGTATCAGCCAGGAAGTCACTATCAGACTGGAAACGCTCCAGCTTGAGAGCAACACGCAGCGTGTCAACAGTGTACTGACCAGTAATACCGTACTGTTCGCCAGCGTCGTAGTCGCCGCTTACAGCGTTGCCGTCAGCATCTGTTCCAGTGAAAGTACCATCGTTATTACCCAGATCGTCATAAACGGCAGCGATAGAGAAGGCGCCAGCTGAGTATTCAACACCAGCAAAAGCGGATGCGTTGCTGCCAGTCTCGTCACTAACAGTAATGTTAGCACCGGTATCACCGCCAGTATTGACAGTACCACCGCCTTCAGCATCGCCTTCATACTGAGTACCAACCGCGAAAGTAAAGCCGTTGAAAGACGGAGAAGTATAAGTGAACTTATCACCTTCACGACTTTCGATACCTACAATGCGTCCATTGGAATCAGATACATCAAAGAATTCGTTGTTGGTGATCGGATCTTGAATCCAGTCGTCGATCAGCGGATCCCAAGAACCGACACGCAGATCACCAAAATTGCCTTTCAAACCCAGGTAGGCTTGGTCGCCAGTGTTGAGGCCACCAGCGGTTTTTGCTTCGTCGGCATCGTGCTCAAATTCAGCTTTGAAGTAACCAGTCAAGTCACGAGTGATCAGGTGCTCGCCAGCAAAACCGATGGTAGAGCCGTTATCAAAGATTTCGTCTTCGCTGCCATCAGCACCTTGATCAATGCTTTTGTAGGCAATTTGGATGTTGCCGTACAGATCAAGCTTGGTGCCATCTTCGTTGTAGATGGTGGCTGCTTGGGCGCCAGAGGCGAAGGCAGCACCAGCGATAGCAGTCGCTAAAAGTGTCTTTTTCATGATGTAGGTTCCTTAACTAGCTTACTGTTTTGATCGTTTCTGTCCGACCTAAGGTCGGCAGTCGGGCTGCTGGGAGTGCTCTTGTGTCACTGGTGGGAGCGTTCCCAATACAATGCGGCACTTCCTCAACAACACCTTGTTATATTCCAATGCTCGCAGGGCAAACTCTATACCGGGATTCAGAGGAACGCAATAGAAAAAAACACTGTTTTTTTATTATTTGTGATTTTTTTTGGAACCAAGCCCACTGGAACGGGGTCCTAGCGGCCTTGGAATTTTTGCTGCAAGCCCAAGAGCTTATCTTCCAGGCTAAGTTGTTTTTGAGGCGCTTCAACGTCAGGCGGCGTCTTTTCTACCTTTTTCCTCGCCTCTATGGATGCTTTTTTCTTGGGTTTGGACGCTTTAGCGCGAGACTTATCTTCTCGGGCCGACGGTGAACGCTCATCCCGGGTAGCAGGCGTCTTCTGGGCGCGTTTTTCTGCCGCATGGCGCGCGGCCTCTGCGTCAACCACGCCGACTTCGTTGCCTTCCAGATCAATCCGCGTAGCCCCTTCGCGCACCGACTTTATGTAACGCGGCAGATTGACGTAATTTGCCAGCGCGCGGCGAATAAGCTTACCCGACCATGGCTCGCGTTCAGCCAGGTCGTGATGTATGCCCACTTTCAGCGGCTGGGTATGGCCCTTGAAAAACGCCTTTGGGTAGCGCTTGTACCATTGCGCCAGCAGTGCATGGGGGGATGGGGGCTCGGGCTTGGTTTCTTCTAGAGAGGGAGTATCAACGGGTGATGCTCCCGTTGGCTCACGCTCCGGCTTGGCTTGCTCATTTGGCTCAACGAACTCAAAAGACGACTGTTGCGCATCAGATGCTTCAACTTCCGGCGGCGTCGATCTGCGAGCCTCTGCCAACTGCTGCTTTAGCCTGGCGTTTTCTTCACGCAGCTTTGCCAGCTCTGCCTGCGTGAGCATCAAATGCCGCTCCAGATCGTCCAATAACGTCATAGGGCTTGATCCGGCGCTTACCGATTTAGTGCTAACCGACATCCTGGGCTCTCCTTCGCAGTGCTTTTAGACACAGCTTTAACACAGCTAGGCGTCTGCCACGATGCGTTCATAAGTAACAAACGCATAATCAGGCTGCTGTTCGTTAGGCTGCCCGGCCACGCGTTGCGTTTCGCGCCATTCGCTGGAGTCTAACAGGGGGAAGTACGCATCACCTTCTACTTGGATGTCAACTTCTGTGACATAAAGCCGGGTCGCGTACGGCAAGGCTTGACGATATATCTCCCCACCCCCCATCACCATGATCTCTTCGGCCGCTTCGATGGTGGCCTGCTGATCAGCCAGCTCAAGCGCCGCGGGCAGGTCATGACAGACACGAACACCCTCGTGAGTGAACGCTTCCTGACGGGTCACCACTATGTTTAACCGATTAGGCAACGGCTTGCCAATCGAGGCAAAGGTCTTGCGCCCCATTACCAGCGGCTTGGCCTGGGTCATGCGCTTGAAAAACTTCAGATCCTCGGGCAAATACCAGGGTAGCTGCCCTTCCACCCCGATGACGCGATTTTTCGCCATTGCCACAATCATGGCCACGGGCACCAGCGGTTCTAACTGGCTCATACCGCCACCTCGGCTTTGATATGAGGATGCGGCTGATAGTCCACTATCTCAAAGTCGTCGAACTGGAAATCAAAGAGATCGTTGACCTCAGGGTTCAGGTTCAGCCGCGGCGGTGCATTGGGCGTGCGCCCAAGCTGCTGCTCCGCCTGCGCCAGGTGATTACTGTATAGATGGGCATCGCCCAGGGTATGCACAAACTCACCAGGCTTTAACCCGGTCACCTGGGCCACCATGCTCAGCAGCAAGGCATAGCTTGCGATATTGAACGGCACGCCCAGGAAAATATCGGCGCTGCGCTGGTAGAGCTGGCAGGAGAGCCGCCCGTTCGACACGTAAAACTGGAACAGGCAGTGGCATGGCGGCAGCTGCATATCGTCCACTTGGGCCGGATTCCAGGCTGATACGATCAGGCGGCGCGACTGGGGCGACGTGCGAATCTGCTCCAGTACATTGGCAATCTGGTCAACGCTGCCGCCTTTGGGGTCGGGCCAGCTACGCCACTGATAGCCATAAACCGGCCCCAGGTCGCCGTTTTCATCCGCCCAGTCATCCCAGATACGCACACCATTGTCTTTCAGGTAGGCGATATTGGTATCGCCTTTTAAAAACCACAGCAGCTCATGAATAATCGAGCGCAAATGCAGCTTTTTGGTGGTCAACAGCGGAAACCCACGCGACAAGTCGAAGCGCATTTGGTGGCCAAACACCGAGCGGGTACCCACTCCGGTGCGGTCATGGCGATCGGTTCCCTGATTCAATACCAGTTGCATTAAATCCAGATAGGGCTGTTCGAGAGCCTCTTTCATCGGCGTCGTTGCAGTCACGGTAATCCCAGATCAAGTCATCAATTAACGTCTATTCTATACATGTGGGCCGTCAGCGAACAGTGAACCACTGACGACTCCCTATTCACTACTCATCGCACTGCATCTACCGGCTGTTGGCGCGACCACGCTATCAACACGATGCCCAGGGCGATCATGGGTAGCGTCAGCAACATGCCCATGGTCACCCAGCCAAGGGCGATAAAGCCGATGTGGGCATCGGGCATGCGGAAAAATTCGACCAGGAAGCGGAAAACGCCGTAGCCAAGCAAGAACAGGCCTGAGATAAAGCCGCGAGACTTTGGCTTGGCTGATGCAAACCACAAAATACAAAACAGCACGAGACCTTCTAGTATGGCTTCGTATAGGGCTGATGGATGACGAGGTTCAGGCCCCATGCCAGGAAATGGCATTCCCCAGGGCAGCGAGGTGATACGTCCGGGCAATTCATGATTTATAAAATTACCGACGCGGCCAGCGCCAAGCCCGATGGGCACCAGCGGGGCAATAAAGTCGGTTAACGTGAACATGGCCAATTGCTTACGCCGTGCAAAGAACCAGGCCGCCAGCATTACCCCGATAAGGCCGCCATGGAAACTCATGCCGCCATCCCAGACTTTAAACACCCATAGCGGGTCGTCCGCCCACTGGCCCAGGCCATAGAACAGCGCGTAGCCTAAGCGCCCTCCGGCGACCACCCCGATGGCACAGTAAAACAGCAAATCGCCGATATCGTCTCGGCTCAAGCCAATTCGTGCCGCTCGCCGACAACCCAGCCACCAGGCGGCCACAAACCCTACGACGTACATCAGCCCATACCAATGAACTTGCAGCGGCCCTATGGCAATGGCAACCGGGTCGATTGTTGGATAATTAATCATCTAGGCTCTCTAATTAGTGGGTCTATTGATGTGTCTGAATGGATTGACGCGATTGGCTCAACAATCATGGTTTGCTTAACGAGGTCTTTCTCAACAATGCCTTTCTCAACAGTGTCTTTCTCAATAATGCCTTACTCCGCAATGTCTAGCTCAATAAAAACTTGAGTCCCACCACGGTAAGCAGGGCTGCAAACGCCCAACGCAGGATATGGCTGGGCAACCGGTGTGCCAATCGAACGCCTACCCGGGCGAAAGGAATACTGGTCATGACGATGATGATAAAGGCAGGCCACATGACATAACCCGTGGCCCAGGAAGGTAACTGGGAATTGCCCCAGCCCATCCATATGAAGGTGACGGTGCCCAATAGCGCAATGGGTACACCACAAGCGGCTGATGTCGCCACCGCCTGGGTCACACTCGCCCCGCAGCGTGACAGCCAGGGAACCGCCAAGGTACCACCGCCGATGCCAAACAACGCCGACACGCCACCAATCACACTCCCGGCCAGCACCATCGCATAGCGCGGGGGTTGGGCAGCCTGGCGTGGTGAAGGCGTGAACCCCAGCGCCATTTTAACGGCAACCGACAGGACGAACAGACCAAATAGCGTGCCCAGCAGCGGTCCGGCCAACTGCCCGGCAACCAGCACTCCCAGAATGGCACCGGTCATTAACCCCGGCAGCAAGGCGAGAAACCAGGACAGATGGATACTCCCCCGTCGCCAATGGCCCAATGTCGATGACATCCCTGTCACCACGATGGTAGCCAGCGAGGTGCCAATGGCAAGATGCATCACCACATCAGGGGATAGCCCTTGCAGGGTGAAGGCCGCAGCTAAAGCGGGCACAATGATCAACCCGCCCCCAACGCCAAACAGGCCCGCCATCGTGCCGGCGACAGCGCCAAGCAGCCAGTAGCCGAGTAACGTCGTCGCCAGGGTGCTCATTCGTCAGATGGTATCCGTTGTTTATCGGGGAACCACTTGGCAATGATGCCAAGCAAGGTGTCGGGCTGATAGGGCTTGGTCAGCAGGTCGTCGAGCCCTGCAGACAAGCATTCGTCCTGCCCCATGTTGTCAGCGTTCGCCGTCAGGGCGACGAGAACGCTTTTGCGTCCCCCCTGGGTTGCTTCGACCTCCCGCCAGCGACGGGTCGTTTCCAGCCCGCTGAGCGTGGGCATGAAAATATCCATGAAAACAAGATCAAAATAGCTTTGCTGTTGACGCTCGAGCGCCTGTTCACCGCTGCTCACACCCTCGACATGCAGGCCGTGATTTTCGAGCATTTGTCGCGCCAACATGAGATTAACGGGGCCATCATCGACCACCAGCACGCGCAACGACGTTGCCACCGGCGCTGTACCGGAAGCCTCACTCTGGCC
This sequence comes from Halomonas sp. Mc5H-6, assembly GCF_024124705.1. Taxonomy (NCBI): domain Bacteria; kingdom Pseudomonadati; phylum Pseudomonadota; class Gammaproteobacteria; order Oceanospirillales; family Halomonadaceae; genus Halomonas; species Halomonas sp. Mc5H-6. The sequence continues at coordinate 44,580 of NZ_JAMXSI010000001.1, read as the reverse complement.
GTCACTGTCTTGCACCAGATTCATTAGCAAGGCCCGAATATCGGCGATTCGCTCGCGCACCTCGAGCATGTTGGCCCGACAGTCTTCGCTGACTTCACTATTTAATTGCTCACTTAAACGCGCAAACAGTGCATCAGTCTCGCGTTGCAGCAAGCCCAGATACTCGGACTTGAGCCGCGACTCTTCTCGCGCACGGTCACGCCCGGCAAGCAAGCGTTTTACCTGCTGCTGCTGGTCATGCAGGTCATCGAGTAGCACTTGGGCATCTTCCTCAGGGCTGGCCGATTCCCCTGATATCGATGACGAACAACCAGTCATTGATGTCGACAAGCTGGACAACACGCGGCTAACGTTCGCAATGCGTGCGAACGGGGGTGTCGTTGGCAGCTCGTCCAGCGCTGGCGCCTGTTGAGCGGACGCTGTTGACGTTTGCTGAATAATGGCTCGCGCATGCCGCTCAAGCTCAGCCAAATGCTGCATCAGACGCGCTTCTTTGTGCTTGGCTCGCGATTTTACCAGCATCAAAAACGCCGCCACGTTCAAGCAGCTACCGATCAGCAGCGCTAACATCAACCAGAGCGAAATGCTCCATGAGGCATAGCCAGGCGAAACCCAACCCACCAACCACACCACCAGCACACAAAGCACCACCAGGGTGGCCTGCACGGCCAGTAACGGCCAGAGCACCGGCCATATCAAGGTGTTCCAGAAATGCTCCTGCTGACTAGGTTGCATAGAATAGCGCCTTCCTCTCTGGCAAAACGACACAAGCGGATACGTCATCCCGATAACCTACACATTTGTAAAGCCATTTGCGTTAGTGTAGGAAATGACTGGCAGCAAGTGTACGTCGAGACGCTTGAAGTGTCATGTACACACTGTCTGAAGCACTAATCTGACCTGACCAACACTGACCTGACAAATGGGCCCTCCATGTGTTTAATCGCTTTCCGCTGGCATCCTGGATCTGCAACGCCTTTGCAACTGATCGGCAACCGCGATGAATTCCACGCGCGCCCGACAGCCCCCCTTGCGCCCTGGCAGGATGTTCCCAATCTCGTTGGTGGGCGCGACCTGGAGGCAGGTGGAAGCTGGCTTGCAGCCAACCATCAGGGCAGGGTTGCGGCGATTACCAATGTTCGTGATCCTGCCCTGATCTCTGCACCCGGCGCGCCGAGCCGCGGGCACCTGGTCAAACAGGCCTTGGAATGCGACAACATGATGGACTGGTTAAACAGCCTTGCTGAAGGCGGGGCAGCAGAGTATGCGGGGTTCAACTTGCTGGTTGCCACCCCTACCCGGCTCTGGTGCTTGCATCGCGGCCGCGAGCAGGTATCGCTCCACAGTGTCTCGCCTGGTGTTCACGGCCTGTCCAACGCGGCGCTCAACAGCCCCTGGCCGAAACTGCTATCGGCCAGGGCCGCGCTTGAACAGGTTGACCCCAGCCACTTCCCGGGGAAGGCACTCACCGCCTTCCAGGACCCCCACCAAGCGCCCATATCGGCGCTACCGGACACCGGCGTGGGCACCGAGCTTGAACGACAGCTATCAGCGGCGTTTATCGTCGGCGAGCGCTACGGCACCCGCGCCACCAGCTGGTTGACGCTGGCTGACAATGGCGACGTTTCTCTGACCGAGCAACGCTTTGGGCCTTGGGGAGCATTTGAAGGAGAAACGACGCTCAGCGTCCCCTGCGAGCGCTGAGCAAAGTATTCAGTCACGCGGGGGAAGCAAATGCGAGAGCTGCCAGTCATCCATTCGTTTATCCAGGTGCATATGTACCTGGGCAGGTGTATCCAGCAGCATGACTTCCGACAGCAACTGCTGGGCATCCTTCAAAGAGACACGGCGGATCGCCGCGCGCACTTTGGGCAGGCTGGGGGCGTTCATGGACAGACTGGTGAATCCCATCGCCATCAGCAACAGCGCCCCCGCCGGATCACCAGCCAGCTCACCGCATAACGAAATGGGCTTTTTGAGCCGCAGTGCATCCTGCGACAACTCCTGCAACGCCCCCAGCAGTGCCGGATGCAGTGCATCATAGAGGCTGGAAACGCGCGGGTTGTTACGGTCTACCGCAAGAAGGTATTGAGTCAGGTCATTACTACCCACCGAGAAGAAATCCACCCGCTTGGCCAATGCATCCATTTGATAGATAGTGGCCGGCACCTCAATCATGACCCCCACCTTGGGGCGCTCTACGTCGATGCCCTCCTCGCCCAGCTCCAGGATGGCACGGTCCAGCAATCGCAAAGCCTCATCCACTTCTTCGACGTTGGTAATCATCGGGAAAAGTACGTAGAGGTTATCGAGTTCTTTGGACGCTTTAAGCATCGCCCGCAGCTGAACCATCAAGACTTCCGGGTGGTCTAGGGTCACGCGCATACCGCGCCAGCCCAGGAAGGGGTTGGCTTCCTCGATCGGGAAATACGGCAGGTCTTTGTCGCCGCCGATATCCAGCGTGCGCATGACCACCGGTAACGGTGAGAAGCTTTCCAACTGATCACGGTAGAGTCGCGTCTGTTCTTTCTCGCCGGGGAAGCGCTCGGTAATCATGAACGGCACTTCGGTACGGTAGAGCCCTACGCCGCTGATGCGACTTTTAAGCAAGGCGGCGGCATCGACCGCAAGCCCCGTGTTCACCATCAGCGGCATGTCGTGGCCGTCGGGTGTCTCGCTGGGCAGGTCCTGTTCGTGTGACAACAGCTCGCTTAAGGCTTCTTCTTCGGCAATCAGGCTTTCATAGCGGGCTTTCAGCTCAGGGGCAGGCCTGACGAACAACCGCCCCCGGTGGCCGTCAAGCACGACTGGCGCTCCCGACAGACGTGGCAGCGGTAGATCCACCATGCCAAGCACCGTGGGAATGCCCATGGCGCGGGCGACGATCGCCACGTGGGAGGTGCTGGAACCGCGCACCGAAACCAGCCCTTTCAATTTATCGCGGGGCACCTCACCCAGCATCGCCACGCTGATCTCATCCCCGACCAGAATGGCATTGTCAGGATAGGTCTCGGGAGTCGAGGGGGAATCTTCCTGCAGGTGGGCCAGTACACGACGCCCCAGGTCGCGAATATCCGCCGCCCGCTCGCGCAGGTAATTATCATCCACGCGCTCGAGATATTGCACATGGCGACGCACCACGTCGGCCAGGGCACCAGGTGCCCACTGACCTTCACGAATACGTTTCTCAACTTCCTCCGATAGCGCCGCCTCACCCAGCATTTGTTGATAAACGTCGAACAGCGCCAATTCCTGAGTCGAAATACGGTTGACCAATCGCTCGGCCGCCGCCCGGATTTCAGCGCGCGTTTTGCCAATGGCTTCCTTCAGCCGCGCGACTTCGAAATCCTCATCACTGGGGACCAGGTCAGGCACGCTGTTGAGATCCGACGGTGGTGTGATCACCACGGCTTCACCCATCGCCATCCCAGGCGACGCGGCCACGCCCTTGAACATGGTCTGCCCACTGGGCAAGGCACGGCGGTTCAAATTGCCCGTAGCCAACGCGTGTGCCAGCACACCCGCGAGCTGTGCCGCCATGGTCACCAGGAAGGCTTCGTCCTCATCATCGTACTGACGCTGCTCGGCTTGTTGCACGACCAGAACGCCCAGCATGAGACGCTGGTGGATAATGGGCACACCGAGGAAGCTCGAATAACGCTCCTCTCCGGTCGCCTCAAAATAGCGAAAGTGGGGATGGGATTGGGCATCTTCCAAATTCAGCGGCTCACTGCGCTTGGCGACGAGCCCCACCAGACCTTCGCCTAACGGAAGTACCACCTGCCCGACGGCCTGGGTGCGTAAGCCGATAGTTTCCATGAGCACCAGCGATTCAAGCTCTTTATCGTAAAGATAAAAAGAGCAAACATCGGTTTGCATCGCTTTGCGAATGCGTCGCACCATGGTGGCCAATGCAGCATCCAGGTTGCGCGCGCCATTCACTTCCTGAATAACGCGGCGCAGAACCTCAAGCATGGACGTTTTACTTTTCACTGTTATTTGCCTCGCTGAGGAATTTCTTGGCCATTAACCGCTGCCCATTTGCAGGGCGACGGTTCACCCGTCTATTAATGCCAAGCGTTGAACGCGGGGCGATAGCTCGCGGAGTGCACGTCGATACACTTCACGCTTGAACGGCACGACCTGACCAAGAGGGTACCAGTAACTTACCCATCTCCACCCGTCAAATTCAGGCTTGGGCGTCGCCGTCATGCAGATACGGCTATCCTCGCAGCGGATCTGGAGTAAAAACCACTTCTGCTTCTGGCCAATACAAACTGGCCGCGAATGTGTGCGAATCATGCGTCGTGGCAGACGATAGCGCAGCCAGCCCCGGGTGCAGGCGACAATATCAACGTCATTGGCAGTCAGGCCAATTTCTTCGTGAAGTTCACGAAAAAGAGCTTCTTGCGGCGTCTCGCTTGATTTGATGCCTCCCTGGGGGAACTGCCACGCATTCTGTCCTACACGACGCGCCCATAGCAGCTGCCCCTGGCGGTTGGTGATAATAATGCCAACATTGGGGCGAAAGCCGTCAGCGTCGATCACGGACATCACCTTATAAATTTTGAACTATGCCCATTTTTCCACAAGGACAACAAGCGTATCAATACAATATAGCGTCAAGTTACTAACGCAGCGCGGTGTGTCGGTGTCAAAGCAACAGCGACTCTGCGATAATCCGGCGCTTTACGTCTGGCTGTAAACGACCATCATCAAGCATAAGGGGAGCGCCGTGAGTCTGGCCATTTTCGATTTGGATAATACCTTGCTATCCATCGATAGCGATCATGCCTGGGGAGAGTTCCTGCTTGAACAGGGTGCGGTAGACCCCGTTGCCTACCGGGAAGCCAATGACCGCTTTATGGCCGATTACCAAGCGGGCACACTCGACATGGCCGACTTTCTAGCCGTCGCGCTGAAGCCGCTTGCCGACAACACGCCAGAGCAGTTGGCTGCTTGGCATCAGCAGTTCATGGCCAGCAAAATCGAGCCCCATATCCTGCCGAAAGCTGAAGAATTGCTGGCCCGCCACCGTACCATGGGCGATACCCTGCTGATCATTACCGCCACCAACCGGTTTATTACCGGGCCGATTGCCAAGCGCCTGGGCGTAGAACATCTGATTGCCGTTGAGCCCGAATGCGTCGACGGTCACTACACCGGCCGCGTGCAGGGTGTGCCCAGCTACCGCGAAGGCAAAGTCACCCGCCTGGAGCAATGGCTGGAAGAACAGCAGATGACCATGGAAGGCGCATGGTTCTACAGCGACTCCCACAATGACCTGCCGCTACTTGAGAAAGTCGACAACCCGGTGGCTGTCGATCCTGACGACACCCTGCGCCAAGTCGCCGAAGAGCGCCAATGGCGAATCATGAGTTTGCGGGACTGGTAACCAAAGCTGGAAGCTTGAAGAGCGGCGCTTCGCGCCTGAAAGAAGGAAGAAGGAAGAAGGAAGAAGGAAGAAGGAAGAAGGAAGTCAGGGTAACTAAAGATATCAAACAAGAAAAACCCCGCAGGTCACACACCCTGCGGGGTTTTCTTACCTCTTAACTCTTACTTCTAATCTCTTGCTTTTCTCCGATCAGCCGAGCAGGTGCTCGACGGCAGCACGCTCTTCGCGCAGCTCTTTTTCGGTAGCCTTCATCTTCTCTTGGCTGAATTCGTCAATTTCGAAGCCTTGAACGATTTCATACTTGCCACCCTGGCAACGTACCGGGTAGGAGTAGATGATGCCTTCTTCGATGCCGTAGCTGCCGTCAGATGGAATCGCCATGCTGACGATGCCTTTGGAGCCCAGCGCCCAATCGTGCATATGGTCGATGGCCGAAGAGGCAGCAGAGGCGGCAGAAGAGGCGCCACGTGCTTTGATGATCGCCGCGCCGCGCTGCTGCACGGTGGGGATAAAGTCGTTTTCGTACCAGTCGCGGTCAACCAGATCGAACGCCGCTTTGCCGTCGACTTTGCACTGGGCCAGATCCGGGTACTGCGTTGCACTGTGGTTGCCCCAGATGATCAGGTCTTCAACATCAGTGACGTGCTTGCCGGTTTTCTGTGCCAGTTGCGTCAGGGCGCGATTGTGGTCCAGGCGCGTCATCGCGGTGAACTGACCCATGTCCAGATCCGGCGCGTTGCAGGAAGCAATCAGCGCGTTGGTGTTGGCCGGGTTACCGACGACCAGCACTTTCACATCACGGCTGGCGTGGTCATTCAGCGCCTTGCCTTGAACGGAGAAGATCGCCGCGTTGGCTTCCAGCAGATCCTTACGCTCCATGCCCGGGCCACGCGGACGTGCGCCGACCAGCAGCGCAAAGTCGGCATCTTTGAACGCAACATTCGGATCATCGCTGGCGACAATATCTTGAACGAGCGGGAAGGCACAGTCGTTGACTTCCATTACCACCCCGTTCAGGGCGTCCATTGCCTGGGGAATTTCCAGCAGCTGGAGAATGACAGGCTGATCCGGCCCCAGCATGTCGCCAGCGGCGATGCGGAAAATAAGAGAGTAGCTAATCTGACCGGCACCGCCGGTAATCGCAATACGTACTGGATCTTTCATCATTGCTCCTTGGTTGGTTCGCCTGAGGGTGGGTCGACAGAACTCAAGACGCGAAGATGGTATGCCCAGTTAGGCAAAAACTCAATCAGACATCCGACTAGTCCCCATTTGGCATGCGGGTCATCCACACAGCCGTCTGCGACTCGCCGAACCTGTTCAGTTGCGCTATGGTGTCAACGTTTTACTGCTAACTTTATCGTGTTGCCAAGGACATGGACGCCCCATGCGAAGAATCCCGTTCTCTTACGCCCTCGCCAGCCTGCTTGTGCTGGCACTGGTGATATGGCTCGCCTTGGGTAACTTCCAGGGCTTTCAAAACGCGCCCCCGGATACCCCTGATCGCCAGGACGAAGGCCCAAGGGTCGAGGTGGTTGAGCAACACAGCATCGCCTTTATCCCCGAGCAAGTTACCCAGGGCCAACTGACGGCTCAGCGCGAAACCACCCTGCGTGCCAATATGGCGGGCTTTGTGACCGACAAGCCGATGGCCCAGGGAAGCCGCGTTGAGGCGGGCGATACACTGTTAGTGCTGGATAACGACGCCTTGCCCGAGCAACTGCAGCAGGCCCGTGACGAGCTGGCCGTTGCCGAGGCGGAATATGCCGGTGCCCGCAACCTGCGTGAGCGGGAGTTGATTTCCCAGCCCGAACTATTACGCCTGCAGAGCGCGCTTAGCGCCAGCGCCGCCTCGGTGGCGCAGCTGAAGAAGCAGTTGGATGACAGCCGCCCCACCGCCCCTTTTGACGGCGTGCTTAACCGCGTAGAGGTGGAACTGGGTGACTTGCTCCAGCCCGGCGAAGAGTGGGGCCAACTGGTTGATGATCGCCGCTTGAAAGGCGTTGCCTGGGTGTCACAGCAACAGGTGGGCGATTTGAGCGTGGGGCTGCCGGTCACCGCCCGGCTGCTGAACGGCGACCACCTGGAGGGCGAGCTGACCTTTATCAGCCATCGCGCCGAAGAAGCCACACGCACTTTCTATGTCGAAGCCACGCTGGACAACCCGGCCAGTAAGCCCCTGGCAGGCGCCAGCGCCGAGCTGACCATCACCCTGCCGCCTCGCCAGGTGCATACCCTATCCCCTGCGCTGCTCAGCCTGAATAGCGAAGGCCAACTGGCGGTCAAGCATCTGGATGACGACGACCAGGTACAGCAGACCACCGTGGAACTGGTCAGTGCTGACACCCGGCGCGCCTACGTGACCGGCCTGCCCGACCCGCTACGCTTGATTACGCTTGGCGCAGGCATGGTCGACGTTGGCGAAACGGTCACCCCGGTAGCAACGGAAGAAGCCACTATTTCGCAACCATCCACTGGCCAGGATAGCGTTCATGCGCCAGTTGATTGATGCCGCGCTAGCCCACAGCCGTACAACGCTTCTGCTGTTAGTGAGCTTGATACTAGCAGGTATTACAGCCTGGCAGGTGATCCCCAAGGAAGCCAACCCCGACGTCACCATTCCGATGATTTACGTCTCGCTGTCGCTGGAGGGCGTAAGCCCCGAGGACGGCGAGCGGCTGCTGATTCGTCCCATGGAGCAGGAACTGCGCGGTATCGAGGGACTGCGCAAGTTCACCGCTCAATCCAGTGAAGGCCATGGCTCGATTACGCTGGAGTTCGACCCCGGCTTTGACCCCGACACCGCGCTGACCGACGTCCGTGACCGGGTGGATATTGCCCGTAGCGAGCTGCCCGACGAGGCCGATGAGCCTCGGGTAATGGAAGTCAATGTATCGGAGTTCCCGGTATTGACCATCGGCCTCTCAGGCCAGTTGGACACCCGCGAACGCATGACCGTCGCCCGACGTTTGCAGGAAGAGATCGAAGGCATTGCCGATGTGCTGGAAGTCGATATTGCCGGTGAGCGGGAAGACCTGCTGGAGATTGTGGTCGACCCATTGGTGCTGGAGAGCTACGGGGTCGATTTTGATACGCTGTTCAATCAGGTATCGCGCAATAACCGCCTGGTTGCAGCAGGCAGCCTGGATACCGGCGCGGGGCGCCTGGCCTTAAAAGTCCCCGGTATTATTCAGTCCCTTGACGATGTCATGAATATGCCGGTCAAGGTCGATGAGGACCGTGTGGTCACCTTTGGCGATGTGGCGTGGATCAACCCGACCTACAAGGACCCGGAGGGCTTTGCCCGCATTGACGGCCAACCTGCCGTAGTACTGGAAATTTCCAAGCGCGCCGGGGCCAATATTATCGCCACCATTGGCGCGGTGCGTGACAGATTAGCCGAAGCCGATGACCTGCTCCCCGACCAACTGCGCTTCACCACCATTCTGGATGAGTCGACCACCGTCGAAAACATGCTCTCCGAGCTTTTGAACAACGTGCTCACCGCCGTGGTACTGGTATTGATCGTGGTGGTGGCAGCGATGGGATGGCGTATGGCCTTGCTGGTCGGTCTTACCATACCCGGCGCTTTTTTGACCGGTATCCTGCTGGTGTGGGCATTCGGCTTTACGCTCAATATCGTGGTGCTGTTCGCGCTGATTCTGGTCGCGGGCATGCTGGTGGACGGCGCCATCGTCGTCAGCGAGCTGGCCGATCGCCACCTGCGCGATGGCCAAGCGCCCCACCAGGCATGGCTTAACGCCGCTTCACGGATGAGCTGGCCGGTTATCGCCTCCACGGCCACCACCCTCGCGGTGTTTATTCCTCTGCTGTTCTGGCCCGGGGTGGTCGGCCAATTTATGAAGTACCTGCCTGCCACGGTGATCTTGTGCCTTTTGGCGTCGCTGGCCATGGCGCTGGTGTTCTTGCCGACACTGGGTCGTTTGTTTACTCGTACCGCGGCAGCTTCTAGCAGGGCTCTCCCTGAAGAGGCGACGACATCCTTTGGTCGCGGCTATCGCCATCTGCTGGCCAGGTTGCTCAAGCATCCCGCCTGGGTGCTGTTGATCGCCCTGTTGTTGATCGCGCTGCTATATACCGGCTACGCCCGCTTCAACCACGGCGTTGACTTCTTCCCCAATGTGGAGCCCGACAGTGCCCAGGTCCTGGTACGCGCCCGGGGCGATTTTTCGGCGCAGGAAACCGACGCCATCGTGCAGCGGGTAGAAGCCAGACTATCCGGCATGAGCGAAGTACGGGCGCTGTATGCGCGCTCCTTTGCGGTGCCCAACCAGCAGATGGGCAACGACGTCATCGGCATGCTCCAGTTCCAGTTTATTGACTGGCATGAGCGCCGCCCTGCCCAGGCCATTCTGGACGACATGGCCGAGCGAGCCGGGGATATCCCCGGCATTACATTGGAATTCCAGGAGCAGGAGATGGGCCCCGGCGGCGGCAAACCCATTGTGCTGGAAGTAAGCGCCACCAACCCTGACGTTGCCGATACCGGCGTTGACCAACTGACGCAATTAATGCGCGAACTGGGCGGCTTTACCGATATTCAGGATAACCGCAGCCTGCCCGGTGTGGAGTGGCGGGTGAACGTGGACCGGGAAGCTGCGGCGCGAATGGGCACCGACGTGACAACCATTGGTAGCGCGGTTCAGTTGCTCACCACCGGCCTTCAGGTCGCAAGTTACCGCCCGCCCGAGGTGAACGATGAAGTGGATATCCGCGTACGGCTGCCGCAGAACTGGCGCTCGCTGAATCAGCTCGAGCGCTTGACCATCAATACCCAGCGGGGCCAGGTACCTATCTCGCACTTCGTGACTCTGGAACCGGCCCCTAAAGTCGGCACGCTGAACCGCATCGATGGGCGCCGGGCCATTACCATCGATGCCGACCTTGCCCCCGGTTATCTCGCCGATGAACGTCTGGGCGCTCTGCTAGAAGCAGGCAGCGATAGCCTGCCCGACGGGTTGATGGTGAATGTCGCCGGTGAGCAGGAGGATCAGCAGGAATCAATGCAGTTCCTGGCAAGCGCCTTCCTGATTGCTATCGGTTTGATGGCGCTGATTCTGGTCACTCAGTTCAATAGTTTCTATCAGGCAGGCCTGGTGCTGTCGGCGATTGTCTTCTCCACCGCGGGGGTGTTGATGGGCTTGCTGATTACCGGACAGGCGTTCGGCATTGTCATGGTGGGGATGGGGGTGATTGCCCTGGCGGGTATCGTGGTCAATAACAATATCGTCTTGATCGATACCTACAACGAGCTGCGTGGCCAGGGCATGACGCCGGTCGAAGCCGCCCTGGAAGCGGGCTGCTTGCGCTTGCGCCCGGTGCTGTTAACGGCGATCACCACGGTGCTGGGGCTGATGCCGATGGTATTGGGGATCAATGTGGACCTATTTACCCCGGCACTGGGCTTTAATGCCCCTTCCGCCCAGTGGTGGACGCAAATGTCCAGCGCCATTGCCGGCGGACTTACCTTCGCCACGGCGCTAACGCTGCTGCTGACGCCCTGCATGCTGGTGATTGGCGGCAGATGGCGCTGACACCCAGCAATCAAGCTCGGCGCCTCGATGGTTCCTGATCGCGCAATGAATTGCGCTCCTACAAACCCAACACGGGCACATAGCCCCGTAGGAGCCCGACTTGTCGGGCGATCAGGCTCTAAATGCGTTCATCTTCGGCGGCACGATCGCTGCTGATCGCGCAATGAATTGCGCTCCTACAAACCCAATACGGGCATATAGCCCCGTAGGAGCCCGACTTGTCGGGCAATCTGGCTCTAAAAGCGTTCATCTTCGGCGGCACGATCGCTGCTGATCGCGCAATGAATTGCGACCCTACAAACCCGATGCGGGCACATAGCCCCGTAGGAGCCCGACTTGTCGGGCGATCAGGCTATCTACAAGCATTAAACTGCGGTGGCACGAACACTTACTTCAGGCGGGGGCGTTGGACGTTGCGGGGCTGTGCACGGCGTGTAGCCGGGCAATAAGCTGGTCTTCGAGGGCAAAGCGTTCGGTCAAGCCTCGGGCCAGTCGGTCAATCCAGGCTGGCAGACGGGCGATGTTCTGTTCGCAACTGGCGGTGGAAGCAAAGTCGGTGTCAAACGACAACACCATTTCTGTCGACATTTCCAACCGCTCGAGCAATTTTTCCGCGATGTTCAGCGCACCCTCATCATTAAAAGCCCGCGCTTCCTCGGCCAACTGTGGGTAAATCTCGAAATGCCCTGCGCTGATATAATCCATCAGCGATTCACTGAAATGATCAATGCGCGCCTTGCTGACGCTTTCGAGTTCTGAGTCGCAAGCCTCTTTCAGCTCGATAAAACTAATCAGTAGATTGCGGCGCTGCTGCAGCCAACGATCAATCAGGCTGTGCACACCGCCCCAGCGCTCCTGGGCATTTTTACAATCTTCGAGCATGGGGCTCTCCTTGCTTGTCGCCGCCGTTAACAAGGCTAGACTCGCTTTTCCACTCTGCGCTGTCAATCCTCATCGGGATGGTTTCCCTCATACCATGATTAAGCCTACTAACTGAAAAGCATGGCACGCTGGCGTGCCAGTACGATCATACGCAACGGTATGAGCAACAGCAGTGCAAAACCGATCAGTGTCCAGGCCGGTAGCGATAGCCCCAATAAGCTAAAATCGATCTCAGCGCATTCACCAGAGCCCGTCAGAACCATGGCGACGACCTCCTGCATGGGCAGAATATCAATCATGTAATCAAGGCCTGGGCCACAGGTAGGCACTTCATCCGCGGGCAATGACTGAAGCCAGACGTGACGACCGGCAATGAAGGCCCCTGCCCCCGCCGCCAACAGACCCAAGACGCCGTAGATCACCTTGCCGCCGCGGCTCGCCGGGTCGTGGATCGCGGCTATCAGCAACACCACGCCGGTTGCGATCACCGCGACGCGCTGAAACACGCATAGCGGGCAGGGCTCATACCCCCCGATATGCTCAAGCCCCAGCGCAACCGCCATCATGAAAATACAAAAAACAACGCCCAATAGCGCCGCTGAACGTATGGACGGCGTCTTCATCATTTCTTCTCCGCTGTCAGTGAAGATAGCGCGCGAGATTCCCGTGCATGGGCAAAATAGTCACGCAGAAAATCGTCGAAGCTTACCTGATCATCGGCCTCAATATCGTGCTGTTGCTGGTGGGAGGTATCAATTAGCTGGGCCAAGAGCGCCTCACGTGAGCGCAGCATGGGCTTGGCTTTCAACTCAGCGGCCTGGGCTTGGGCAAGACTTAATAACGTATCGCTGAGTGACCCATTACCGGCTTGCAACTGCGCCAGCAACTGCGCCGATGGCGTCAATGAAGGATCCTTGAGACGCGGCGCCAACGCCTCTAATGCCTTCGCGTGCGGCTTGCCCTCTTCGACCGCATCCAGCAGTCGCGCCACCTCTGCCATCTCGGCAAATATCTGCTCACCCCATGCCGCAACCGTGGTCGATTCGCCATCCCGAATCAGCGTCAGTGCCGGATCACGCCCCCGCTCCACCACAAAGCGACGATTGTCATCGAGCCTGTCGCATTCTTCGTCCGAAATCCATGGGCTTTCGCTCAGCAGACACCACATCAAGAAGGTGTCGACAAAGCGCATTTGCGTTTCGTCAATGCCCAGCGGATCAAAGGGGTTTAAATCCAGGCAGCGTACTTCGATGTACTCGACACCGCGGGCTTCAAGCGCCTGGCTGGGGGTTTCATTATGCTTGGCGACCCGCTTGGGGCGAATATCGCTGTAGTACTCGTTTTCGATCTGCAGAATGTTGGCATTGAGCTGCTGCCAGTCATCGCCCACCTTCACACCCATTTTTTGATAATCGGGCCAGGGCGAGGAAATCGCATGCCGCAGAGTATTGACATAATTGGACAGCGAGTTGAAGCAGATTTTCAGCTGCGACTGCACCTTGTTCTGATAACCAAGATCCGACATGCGCAACGTGGTCGCGTAAGGGGCATAGTAGGTATCGTCGCTCAAGGGTTTGAGCTTGTCTGGCACCTTGCCATCGGGCAGAAAGCTTTTGTCCACGGCAGGCGAAGCGCCAAATAGGTACAGCAGCAGCCAGCTATGGCGTCGGAAATGCCGGATCATGCTGAAATAGCGGGTTGAGCGATAATCGTTGAAGGGCACATTGGTGGCTTGTTCCAGCTCACGCAGCGCCTGCCACATATCGTCAGGCAGAGACACGTTGTAATGCACCCCGGCGATCGCCTGCATGATCCGCCCATAGCGTACATCGAGTCCCTTGCGATAGACGTGCTTCATGGTGCCGACATTGGAGTGGCCGTAGTCGGCGATCGGCACACTGTCATTACCCGATAGGCGCGATGGCATACTGCCTGGCCAGATCCACTCATCCGACAGATGCTGATAGGTAAAGGTATGCAGATCGGAAAGGAACGCCAGCGCTTCTCCGGGTTCGGAATAAACCGGCGTGATGTACTCGAGCAACGACTCGGAGTAGTCAGTAGTAATGTGCGGATGAGTCAGTTTCGATCCCAACGCATAAGGATGCGACGTTTGCGCAATATGCCCCTGCGAATCGACCCGCAGCCCTTCTTTTTCGAGTCCACGGCGAAGACGACCGAGCCGACCCAACCGGGCGCTGGGCAGCAAGCGGTCAATCGTGGCCGTTAGTGAAGATGGCACAGTGAGTGGTTCAGGCAAGGTGAACACTCCTTGTTAGTAAGCCCGCGCAAGCGCGGGCCTTGGTGGAATCAGGTGGCATTGCCGACGTCTACCCATCGAGAATAGACAGCAGGATATGGCGGCAGCCGTTCAACTTTCAAGACGCGCGACTATTTGTCCTGTTTGGCTTTAAGCAATGCAGCGCCCAACGCGCCCACCGCTGCGGGCGTTTCGTTGGCCTTTTTCGTCGGCCGCTGGCTGCGCGATGGTTTGCGCGGCTCCCTATCTCTGGAAGGGCCAGCGTCATTTGGCTCGCGTTCTGGCTCATCGTCCAGACGCATGGAGAGCCCTACCCGCTTGCGAGGGATATCCACACTCATGACTTTGACAGTGACGATATCACCGGCCTTGACCACACTGCGCGGATCGTCGATAAAGCGGTGGGATAGCGCCGAGATATGCACCAGGCCATCCTGATGAACGCCGATATCCACAAAGGCACCGAAGTGTGTCACGTTGGTGACCGTGCCTTCCAGCACCATCCCCTGCGATAAGTCGTTGAGGGTTTCGACGCCTTCGCGGAACTCGGCGGCCTTGAATTCGGGCCTGGGGTCGCGGCCGGGCTTATCCAGCTCCGCAAGAATGTCGCTCACCGTGGGAACACCAAAGCGTTCGTCGGCAAAGTCGGCGGGATTTAATGACTTGAGGGTGGCGCTATCGCCAATCAGCCCTTTGACATCGCGGCCGCTTTGCTTCGCCATGCGCTCCACCACCACGTAGGCCTCGGGGTGAACGGCACTGGCATCCAGCGGATTGTCGGCGTTACTGATACGCAAGAAACCGGCGCACTGCTCAAACGTCTTGGGGCCAAGACGACTGACCTCGAGGAGTGCCTGACGGCTTTTGAAGGCACCCTTAACATTACGCTGGGCAACCACATTCTCGGCAATGGCAGCGCTCAACCCGGCCACTCGCGACAGCAGCGCGCTCGATGCAGTATTCAAATCCACGCCCACCGCATTCACACAATCCTCGATGACCGCCTCCAGGCTGCGGGAAAGCTGCATTTGCGACACATCGTGCTGGTACTGACCAACCCCAATCGATTTGGGCTCGATCTTGACCAGCTCGGCCAGCGGGTCCTGCAAACGGCGGGCGATCGACACCGCGCCGCGCACCGTCACGTCCAGGTCCGGGAGCTCTCTGGAAGCGTATTCCGAGGCAGAGTAAACCGAGGCCCCAGCCTCGCTAACCATGACCTTGCTGAGCCGATGGTCAGGCGCCAGCGACTTGAGTAACTCCCCTGCCAGCTTGTCGGTTTCACGGCTGGCAGTGCCGTTACCCACGGCAATCAATTGAACGCCGTGCTGCCTGACCAGCCTCGCCAGCACGCCAAGCGCATCATCCCAGCGCTTCTGCGGCGCATGGGGGTAAATCGTTGCCTGGTCGACAAACTGGCCGGTGGCATCGACGACGGCTACTTTGCAGCCGGTTCGCAGGCCCGGGTCAATCGCCAGGGTGACTTTCGGCCCCGCCGGTGCGGCCAGCAGCAGGTCCTTGAGATTGGCCGCAAAGACGTCAATCGCGGTTTGTTCTGCTGTCTCACGCAGGCGACCCAAAAGCTCGGTTTCCAGCGCCGTATAGAGCTTGACGCGCCACGTCCAGCGCACGACTTCCAACAGCCATTTATCGGCGGCACGGCCCTGGTCGCTGATGCCAAGGTGTTTGGCTATCGCCACCTGGGCAGGGTGAACCGGCGCTTCGTCTTCGCCCGGAAGGCGAATGGCGAGGCTCAACACGCCCTCGTTGCGGCCACGGAACATGGCCAGCGCGCGGTGCGATGGCACTTTGGCAAGCTTTTCGTCGTGCTCGAAATAATCGGCGAACTTGGCGCCCTCCTGCTGCTTACCGTCCAGCACCCGGGCACTTAATTCACCTTCCTGCCAGAGCCGCTCGCGAAGCTGGCCGATCAGATCGGGGTCTTCGGCAAAACGTTCCATCAAAATCTGCTTGGCCCCGTCGAGGGCAGCCTTGGCGTCTTCAATCGCCGGAATATCGCCCTCTGCCGGGCGTAGATAATCGGCCGCCTCGCTTTCAGGGTCGAGCGTTGGATCGCCAAGCAGCGCATCCGCCAGCGGCTCTAAACCGGCTTCACGGGCAATTTGTGCTTTGGTACGGCGTTTTTTCTTGAACGGCAGGTATAAATCTTCCAGACGCTGCTTGGTCTGGGCATCATCAATCGCTGCTTTGAGCGTCGCGTCCAACTTACCTTGCTCATCAATAGACGCCAGAATCGCGCTGCGGCGCTCTTCCAACTCGCGCAGGTAGCGTAGGCGTTCATCCAGTTGGCGTAATTGACTGTCGTCCAGCGCGCCGGTGACTTCCTTGCGATAACGGGCGATAAACGGCACGGTAGCGCCACCATCAATAAGCTCTACCGTGGCCGCCACTTGTTCGGGGCGAACGCTCAACTCGTCGGCCAAGCGGGCAATAATTCGCTGATTAACATCCATAAATGGCAACTAACTCATGCAGCACTTCTTAGTGCCTACAAGGTACCACAATCCCGCTCTGACTGGCATGAATCGAGACATCAACGACGCCACCCGCGGTCGTCCCAGAACGGACGGCGGGATTCGCGCCTAACCGCCTCACGACTCAGTCCAATATCTTTCAGCATGTCGTCACTTAAATAACGTAACGTATTGCGCTCGTGGCGCAGCTGGCGCCAGCGGTATAGCCTTTCGCGCCAGGTTACCCTGCAAGAACGATTCTTCCCCTGTTGGCTCTGTTCAAGCGGCTTGGCTTCATCGACCTGATGGCTCTGAATGGCTTGGCGGCATGATAGCGAGCATTCCATTTCAATCACTCCTCTCCGGTTAGATCACCCATACGCTCGGCAGGGCAATTTAAGTTAAGTGTTGAAAGAAGTATTAAACGGCGCCTAAAATCAATCCAACGAATAGTGCTTATGCACAACATCAAGAAGATTGATACCCATGGCGACACTACCCACCATCGATCACGAGCTGCTGCGCACCTTTGTTGCCATTGTGGATCAAGGCGGCTTTACCCGTGCCGCCGCGGCCGTCAACCGCACGCAATCGGCCGTGAGCATGCAAATCAAACGGCTGGAGGAAGACGTGATTCAGCGCCCGCTGTTTGTGCGTCAGAACCGCCAGCTACTGCTGACCAGCGAGGGCAACACCCTGCTCGGCTATGCACGGAAGATTTTATCGCTGCAGGGCGAGGCGCTGACGCTGCTTCGCCAACCCGATATGGTGGGCCGCGTCAGGCTGGGCGTACCCGATGACTATGTGATGCGTTTTCTACCGGGCATTCTCAAGACGTTTTCCCAGGCGTGGCCGCTGGTGGATGTGGACGTACACTGTGCGCCCTCCTCCGTGCTTTCCCAGCAGCCGCAGGGGAGCCTGGACCTGATCATCATGACCCGGGAAATAGGCGACGAGATTGGCACAATACTAAGAAGAGAGCCTACCGTATGGGTCGCGGCCGAAAGTCACAGCACCCATTTACAGACACCGGTACCGCTTGCGCTCTTTGAAGCGCCCTGCTTTTGTCGCCGCCATGCCTGCAATGCGCTGGACCGTGCAGGCCGTGCCTATCGCGTCGCCTACAGCAGCCCGAGCCTGGCGACACTGCAGGCGGTTGTGGGAGCGGGGTTGGCAGTCTCTGCCTGGATGCGCAGCCTGGTAACCGCCGAGATGCAGATACTGGGTAAAGAGGAAGGGTTTCCCGAGTTGCCAGAATCATCCATCGTTTTGCTGCACACTTCCTCCACTCAGTCACCGATTATCGATAGCCTGGCCGAGCATATTGGTGAAGGTTTCAGGCTTTAGAGGCTGCCAGCGCTACGCGGCCACGAACCGTAACGCCACGCCGTTATTGCACCAGCGTAGCCCCGTCGGGTCGGGGCCATCCTCGAACACGTGACCTTGGTGACCACCGCAGCGGGCACAGTGGTATTCAGTACGCGGCCAGACCATTTTGAAATCAAGTTCAGTCAGCAGATGGCCCTCAACATGCTCAAAGAAACTCGGCCAGCCGGTGCCGGAGTCGAATTTCATGGCGCTGGTAAACAGCAACAGATCACAGCCCGCACAGCGATACTCGCCTTCCCGCCACTCATCATCCAGCGGGCTTGAGAAGGCGGGTTCAGTGCCATGATCGCGCAGTACGTCAAAGGCTTTATCGGAAAGCCGTTCACGCCACTCCGCTTCGCTGAGTTCAAGTGGTTCGATATCCGGCGCTGCTTCGAGATCGAGCCTTGGAAAGCCAAACGAGACACCGGGGATGACCCCGGCCAGTCCCGTAAAACCGGCAAGGCCTAAAAAGTGGCGACGTTTCATGCGTCTGCTCCCATAGCGATTTAAAGACAGGCGAACCGAAAAGGGGTAACGCCGTGGCGTTACCCCTTAAGACACTTTAGCAGCGCTTGGGTTCTAAACCCTTCAGGCTGAGCATCAAGCTCAAGTCAACCGCGGACCTGCGTGCACAATCGCCTGGTTAACGCCTTCAAATTTCTTGAAGTTATCGACAAACTTGGTAACCAACTCTTGCAGGTGACGGTCATAAGCCGTGCGGTCTTCCCAGGTATCGCGCGGATCAAGCAGGCTTGAATCCACGCCCGGCACCGCGACGGGGACGTCCAGGTTCAACCCATCGATGTGCTTGGTTTGCACATCGCGCAGCACACCCGACTGGATCGCGCTGATAATGGCGCGAGTGGTTGGAATTGAAAAGCGTGCACCGCCCTCACCAAAGGCCCCGCCTGTCCAGCCGGTATTCACCAGATACACCTGGGCGCCTTGCTTATCCACACGTTTGATCAGCAAGTCGGCGTATTCCCGCGCCGGGCGCGGGAAAAAGGGAGCGCCGAAACAGGTAGAAAACGTCGCCGCCAGCCCTTCAGAAGAGCCCATTTCCGTCGAACCCACCTTGGCGGTGTAGCCCGACAGGAAATGATACGCCGCCGCTTCCTTGGAAAGTACCGATACTGGCGGCAGCACGCCGGACATGTCGCAGGTCAAGAACACAATGGCGTTGGGTTCACCCGCAAGGTTTTCCGGCACGCGCTTTTCAACGTGCTCCAGCGGGTAGGCGGCTCGCGAGTTCTGGGTCAGGCTATCGTCGACGTAATCCGGCTCGCGACGGTCGTCCAGCACTACGTTTTCCAGCACGGTGCCGAACTTGATGGCGTTCCAGATCACCGGCTCGTTCTTTTCAGACAGGTCGATGCACTTCGCGTAGCAGCCGCCTTCCATGTTGAACACGATACCGTCGCCCCAGGCATGCTCGTCGTCACCGATCAGGTAGCGCGCCGGATCGGCGGAAAGGGTGGTTTTGCCGGTACCGGAAAGGCCGAAGAACAGGCAGGTTTCGCCATCTTCCCCCACGTTGGCTGAGCAGTGCATGGGCAGCACATCGGCGCCAGGCAACAGGAAGTTTTGCACCGAGAACATGGCTTTCTTCATTTCACCGGCGTAGCGCATACCGGCGATAAGGACCTTTTTCTCGGCGAAGTTAATGATGACACACCCTTCGGAGGATGTGCCGTCGCGGCTGGGGTCACAGGCAAAATCGGCGGCGTTGAGAATGGTCCACTCATCTTTTACGGCCGGGTTAAACACCTGAGGCCGCACAAACATGGTACGCCCGAACAGATTTTGCCAGGCGGTTTCCGTTTGAACCCGCACCGGCAGGTAATGAACGTCGTCGCTACCTACGTGCAACTCGGAAACAAAGTGCTCGCGCTCGACCAGATAATCTTCAACCCGCGACCAGAGCGCCGAGAACTTGTCCGCATCAAAAGGCCGGTTGACGCTGCCCCAGTCAATGCTGTCGCGAGTAGAGGGTTCATCAACAATAAAGCGGTCTTTCGGTGAACGCCCGGTGCGAATGCCCGTGTTCACTACCAGAGCACCGTTTGCCGACAGGCGGCCTTCGCCACGCGCAACGGCGCGCTCGATCAATTCGGCGCTACAGAGGTTAACGTGGGCTTGATGAGCGGCTTGAGTCGTGGTCATGTCGATTCCTGGATTTTCTCGATTACCGGGCGCCACCGACGCCTTAAAGTTCATCCCGGCACGTGGCTGGGCGCTTAAGTCCGGCGCATTATGGCAAAAAGAAAGCCCCCGGAAAACGGGGGCTAGAAGCAAATATGTTGTAGTTAAACTACAACATTGACACTATATTTTGTGTTGCGGCGCAGTATTTTTTCAAACAACCGTTTAGCCAATATGCCCAAGTGACTGGTATGGCTCGCGCCCGTCAGTGGCGTTTTAAACATGGGCCTTGACCGGCATGACTACAAAATCAATGGATCGTGGGCGACGGCGCGTCAGGGTTGTCCAATAAACTTTCAATATCCGCGGCCGTGTAGTGATATTTCGTGTGGCAAAAGTGGCACTGGGTATTGATTTCACCCTGTTCGCGCAAAATATCCCGCAGCTCGGCACCACCCAGTGTCAGCAATCCACTACTCATACGCTCGCGAGAGCAAGTACAGCCAAAGCGCAGCGCTTTCGGCTCGAAGACGCGCACGGTTTCCTCGTGATAAAGCCGGTACAGCACTTCACGCTGCTCAAGACCCAGCAGCTCTTCGGGCTTTATGGTATCGGCCAGGTGCACACTTCGCTCCCAGGCGTCCACGTCCTGGTTCTGGGAGGCGTCCGGCAGGCGCTGCAACAGCAAGCCCCCTGCCCGCTCACCGTCCGCGGCCAGCCATAGCCGTGTGGGCAGTTGCTCCGACTGGCTGAAATAGGCCTCCAGACAGCCACTCAAGGTATCGTGGTCAAGTGCAACCACCCCCTGGTAGCGATTGCCGCCGCGGGGGTCGAGGGTAATCACGATCTGCCCGTCACCAACCAGGTCACGAAAGCTGGCGTGCTCACTGGGTAAAGCGCCGCCATCGGCAATCCGGGCAATAGCCCGCAACTCGCCGCCCGGGTTGGATTCAGCCATCAGCAGCGACAGTTCGCCCTGGCCGCGAACCTCTATGCTGAGGGTCCCGTCCAGCTTCACGGTATCCGTCAGCAATGCAACGGCGGCCAGTAATTCGCCCAGCAGCTGGTTGACTGCAGGTGGGTAGGCGTGACGGTCCAGCACTTCATGGTAGGCGTTTGATAGCGTCACGATTTCGCCGCGCACATTGGTTTGGTCAAACAGGAAACGTTGGATTTGGTCAGACATAAGACAACCGTTGGGGGAAATAAAAAAGGAACCGACGAGCGGGGAACTCAGCCCCCTTGCTCGCGTTGGAAACGCTGGATATCGCGGCGCTGTTTTTTGTCAGGCCGCTTGATCGGATGCTGCATGACTTCGTTGTTCAACCGCCGGGCCTCGGCCTCACGGGCGCGGCGCTCAACGCTTTCCTGGGTCTCGGCGTACAGTTTGCGGGCTTCTGGAGCGCCCCTGCGCTGATCTGACAGTGCAGTCACTTCCACCTCATACACGTCCCAGCCTTGGGGCACCTTGATCAACGCGCCAAGCTCCACATTCTTGCTGGTCTTGGCCCGGCCACCGTCGTAGTGAACCTTGCCACCTTCGATGGCTTTTTTCGCCAGGGCGCGGGTCTTAAAAAAACGCGCAGCCCACAACCATTTATCCAGGCGAACTCCATCACTCATTAACGCTCTCCTAGCTGCTCAAGCATGCGGCAGCAGTTGGGCAAATCGGTCCAGGGCGACAAACTCCTCGAGCGCCTTTTCTGGACGCTGGCTATCCGGCTGTTTAATTCCCAGCAAGTACTGGATGCCGAAGGCACGGGCGCTGGCAAGAACCTGAGGGTTGTCGTCAATGAACAAGGTGCGCGCGGGATCAAACGGCTCAAGCCGCTGTAGCGCGGACCAAAACGCCTGCTCTTCTTTTGCCGCACCGACGTCTTCCGAAGAAATGATGGCATCCAGGTAGTTTTCCAACCCCGTGAGCGGCAGCTTGAGGGCCAGGCTGGCCCGGTCAGCATTGGTTGCCAGTATCACACGCGGATGGGCCTGCTTGAGCCAGGTCAGAAAATCCTGGGCGTCGCCGCGCAGGCCGATCAGGTGCTGTACTTCCCGCTTGAGTGCCACGATATCGACGCCCAGCTCGCGGCTCCAATAGGCTAAACTGTACCAGTTAAGCGTACCCTGCTCGCCGATAATACGGGCACGAATCGTGTCCTGGGAGGCTTCATCCAACTGATGAAGTTCCACGTAACGACGTGGTAAATGCTCTAGCCAGAAGTGGCTGTCAAAGTGCAGGTCCAGCAGCGTACCGTCCATGTCCAATAGCACGGTGTCAATTTCACTCCACTCGATCATTGCCACTCCCATCGTGAAAGTTATAAGCGTGCTATTGTAGCCCAACTGCCGTTTACCAGCCATGGAGGCTCGATGTCCCAACACGACTCAACCACCGATCACACCTCGCCGGGCTATCTGAAAAGACCGCAGATCACGGCGCGCAATACCGTGGCACAAAGTCGCTTGTTTCAGATTGAAGCGCTGGACTTGTGCTTCTCCAACGGCGAGGAGCGTCAGTTTGAACGCTTGACCGGTGCCGATAGAGGCGCGGTAATGATCGTCGCCATGCCCGACCCGGAACACGTGTTGTTGATCCGCGAATACGCAGCGGGCTTCGAAGATTACGTGCTGACATTACCCAAAGGTTTGGTGGACCCTGGCGAAGACATCGTCACCGCGGCTAACCGGGAATTAATGGAAGAATGCGGCTTCGGTGCGCATCACCTTGAGCCACTCGCAGAGCTGTCCCTGGCGCCCAACTATATGCGCCACCGGATGCAGGTATTGCTGGCGACTGACCTTTACCCCAAGCGTCTTCCGGGCGACGAGCCCGAGCCCTTGATCGTGGAAACCCACGCGCTGGAAGAACTTCCCGCCTTGTTAATGCGGGAGGATTTTCATGAAGCACGGGCAATCGCCGCGCTGTACATTGCCCGGGATAAACTGCGTGAAGATAAACGCAATAGCGCGACGAATCTGCTTTGACACAGGACGACCGGCTGGCCGTCCCAGTCTTGCATCATGCTTAGAGATGATTTTTCAGTGAGATCCAGCGCCGTTGGCGATGGCTGTCAAGGCCAGCTTCCAGAAGTGACATGCTGCGCAGCGCATCGTCAATACTTACCGGCATTGGCGCTTCATCGAGGAGCGCACTGGCGACACCCTGGTAATACGCCAGGTAATCGCCATGCTGGGTGGGGTATTCGTGGCTTACCAATGAAGCGCTTTCTCCCTCGCCTTCCCGCAGCGTCAGCGTACCGTGCTGGCTATCTTCGCCCCACTGGGAGGTAGGCGGCTCACCGGCTTTCAAGCGATCTTCCTGAGGGTCCAGACCGTACTTGACGAAACTTCCCTGAGTGCCATGAATCCGGAAGCGCGGCGTGGGTTCAGCCACCAGGGTACCCGCCGCAAGCGTGACGCGAAACCCCTCATACTCAAGCAGGGCCAGGAAGTCATCATCGGCCTTGGCCCCATCACGCAACGCGTCCAGTTCCAGCAAAATGGCGTTGGGCATGCCAAACAGTTCGCAGGCTTGATCCAGAAGATGCGGGCCCAGGTCATACCAGATACCGCCGCCGGGAGTCGCTTTTTCCCGCCAGCGATCGCGCACCTCGGGCCGAAAACGGTCAAAATGCGACTCAAACCCGGTCACGCGCCCAAGCGTACCCGCCTCAAGCAGTGCCTTGATGGTCAGGAAGTCGCTGTCCCAACGCCGGTTATGGAACACCGACACCATCCGCTCCTTGTCCGTCGCTAATGCTTTTAGCTGCTTGGCTTCAGACAGCGTAACGGTAAAGGGTTTATCGACCACCACATGCTTGCCAGCCGTCAGTGCCGCCTTGGCAAGCGGAAAGTGGGTGTCATTGGGTGTAGGAATCACGATCAGGTCGATATCCTTGCGATCGCATAACGCCACCGCTTTGCTTTCAACCTCGACATCGGGCAGGTCAGCATGCACTTTTGCTGCATCGCTTGAGGAGACAGCAACCAAATCCAGACCTTCGGCCGCCTGAATCAGCGGGGCATGAAACGTTTTGCTGGCAAAACCGTAGCCGACAAGGCCTACATTAATACTCGACTTCATTGCATTCCTTACTGGTCAATACAGGCGTTGGTCGATTGTGGCACGCGCACACCGCGCAAACCAGATGCTTAAACGATATCATAAAGCTACGACGTCTCTTGCCCCCTTCAGCGAGCCATACCGTGAGTATCAGTGCACGTGAATTTTATCGTAACGGACCGATCCACCGCCAAGCGCACGTCAGTAGCTTTGCGCTGATTCGTCGCCAGTTTGATTTTCGTTCTATCGAGATTGGCCGTTGGGTGACCAACGCCGAACGCGACCGTGCAGCGGAACTTTTCCACGATGCGCTATGCGATTTGATGTTGATTTTGCGGGGACCTGAAGCATTGATTTCGCTACGCGGCTCGCTCGCCTTGCAGTACGGTAGCGGCGGAAGGCCGGGCGTGTCCGCCCATTACGACCCCAGCCAGCGCAGCTTTTCACTAGCCAAAAACGCGGGTCCCGGGAGTATCGCTCACGAGTGGTTTCATGCGTTCGATCACTACATTGTCACCAAGTGTTTTCGCGGCGCGCCAAGCGGATTGTTTGCCTCGACCGCCTGGCTTGCGGATGCCAAACCGGTTCCTCACCCACTTAATGACCGATTGATGCACTGTTTTCAGGCCATTTTACTACAGCCGGAAGGCGATCGGCCGAGCGAGCTTTTCAGGCATTCTGCACGGATGGATAAACAACTTGGCCAGCTGTACTACAGCCGACCCGAAGAACTCTGCGCCCGCGCTTTCGAAGCCTTTGTACAGGACGCCACGATCACCAACCATTTTCTGGTCAAAGGCAGCAAGGCCTCGCCGGAAGCCGCAAAGGGGCTCTATCCCCAAGGCGAGCAGCGCGAACGCATCAATCGGCTATTTGACGACTATTTCTCGACCTTAGGCACGGCGCTGCGCCAAGAGCATTGAGCCTCTGCCCTCTGAGACGTTTAAAGCCCCTGCGCGCCGCGCCTTAACCAGTTATGCACAAAAGCCAGCTTATGACGCGCATGCTCCGAGAGCACAAACGGATAAAGATCCGATAACCCCATGGAACGATTGATGTGGTTGACACCCACGGTCAATGAGGCGGCAATGTGGATCAACTGACCGGCGTCAGGCTCCGAATACGGGTCCCAACCGGCGCTGGGTATTTGCGGCGACGACAGGCCTGTGGCGACAAAACTGTCGGCAATATCGGTCAGATGAAGCAGGTGCGCCGCCGTTTCGGCCCAGTCTTCGTGGGGATGCGCTGAAGCGTAACTCGTCAGATAATGCTGCTTCCACTCCGGCGGTGGGCCATTTTCGTAGTGGTAACGCAACGCGGCTGGATAATCGATCCGCTCGTCACCGAACATGGCCCGAAACTCATCCAGAAAATCCTCGCGCAGGCTCAACCGCCACCACAGCATGTGGGCAATTTCATGGCGCATATGGCCAATCATGGTCCGGTAAGGCTCTTCCAAGGCTTCTCGGCGCGTGGTGAGCAACACCGGGTCCATTTCCGCAACGCTGATGGTCACCACACCTTGCGCATGCCCCATGGGAACAGGGGTAGGTCCCTCAGCCAGCAGATGAAACACAGGCCGTGCACCTGGATCTTCAGGCCGGAACCAGTGCCAACGCCCCAGATTATCCAATACCCAGCGTTTGGCCGCTTCTGTCTGCGCCCAGTTGGGGATGGCATCGGGGATGGAAGGATCAGGTGCCAGTGCGGTCATGGCGCAGGACCGGCAAAACGCTCCTTTCTCTGGCGCAATCCAGTTGCAACCGATTCTTTCCCGGTTGGCGCAAAAGGGAGGCATCGGCACGAACGCCCGCGCCTGGGGATCATAGCCGACAGGGGTGCCATCTGCGGTGCTGAGATTGTCGAACCAGAGATTCCCCGTGCCGACGGGATTGGCGAAAACACGCATAGGATGACGACTCCGAAATGAACATTGACGACCATCTTGCGCGCCCAGGCCGCCCCCCTACAAGTGGCTGAGTATAAATAGCGGTTTCTCTGCCTGTGCGTCGCCAATTTATCTCCTGTCCCCGGTCATCGGTGAGTCTGTCGGTCATTCCAGCCGAGTGACCGGCTGGCGGCCTGGGTCGATATACCATGGCAGCCCCAGGCGAGTATTACGTTCCAGTTCGGCGATCACCTGGGCACCCAGCAATAAGATGATCGCGCCAATTTCAAGGCTGAGCAGCACAATCACCAGTGTCGCCAAGGAGCCATAGACGGCGTTGACCAAAGAAAGATGGGTGAAATAATAGACCAGCAACAGCCGTACACCTTCCCATAAAAGCGCAGCAACAAAACCGCCCACCACCGCTCGCCTCAAGGCGATACGCACAACCGGCAGTACCTTGTAGATGGCGCTGAATAACAGGAAAACACCGACAAAGCTGATCAAATTAAGCACCGGCTCGGAAAATTGCGCCAGCGGCAGTTCCCGCTCGAAAATTGCCAGCACCATCGTATTGAGCGAACTCGCCAGGGTCACGACCAGCGTTAACGCCATTAATCCGGCCCCAAGCACCAGCATGAAGGCATATGGCAGCATCACGGACACCCAGGCACTGCGCTTGATATGTGGCGTCTCTGGCGCATGGAAAATAATCGCCAGCGCATCCTCGAGCATCCGAAAAGCGAACGAGCTGAAAAGCAGCATGATAGGAAAGCCGAAAATGCCGATCACATCCCGGGAATCCAGTATCCCCCTTACGGCTTCCAGCAAAACCTCGGCATTGGCAGGCGTTAAATGACGCGCCTGTAACGCCAACACATTGAGAAGATGCTGCTCGTCCACGACTTGCGCTAACAACACAACCAGCAACGCAAACAGCGGCACGATGGAGAGCAGGACGTTGTACCCCACACCTCCCGCCAGCAGAATGCCGCGGTTCTTCAGAAAATTGCACAATACTCGCCAAGAAAAGTGCAACAACCTGGGTAGCAGAAGAACGACAGCACTGAGTAATGTGCGATTGCGAGCCATTGGTTGCCATTCTCCTTGTACGCTAAGGCCATGATACGCCTATGGCGCCACCTGAGTGCAAGGATGGCAGAAAACAGGGGTAGCGTACTTAACGAAGACAACTGTCTGAAGATAAACTTAAGTGCAGACAACAAAAAAGCCCGCTGAAAGTAGTTCAGCAGGCTTTTTCAATAATCTTGGCGGAGGAGGAGTCCGCATACACCCTTTCCAGGCAAATCCAAGGTCGTATATTAATTATCTGTTTTTATTGATAAATACATTATTAAGCGCCCAATCCTTTCCAATCAAATCCAGCTTATCCCAGAGCAAAGATGTGGGTCAAAGTGTGGGTTATATTGTGGTAGGCTCATCAGCAATCAGTCGGCTGTACCACAGAGAGGCATTGCCATGGGTAAGCTCACTAGCAAAACAGTTCAGAAGCTTGCGAAAGAAGGTAAAAAGGGATCGACGGGTGACGGCCAAGGCCTATACCTGCAAATTACCGCTGGCGGGTCGGTTAGCTGGATTTACCGTTTTAAGCTTCAAGGCAAGCAGCGCTATATGGGCCTAGGGTCGCATCCTGGCGTAAGCCTATCCGAAGCCCGCGAGCTCGCAGCGGATAACCGCAAAATGGTCA
The DNA here is from genome assembly GCF_024124705.1 of Halomonas sp. Mc5H-6. Classification (NCBI taxonomy): domain Bacteria; kingdom Pseudomonadati; phylum Pseudomonadota; class Gammaproteobacteria; order Oceanospirillales; family Halomonadaceae; genus Halomonas; species Halomonas sp. Mc5H-6. The sequence continues at coordinate 16,845 of NZ_JAMXSI010000001.1, read as the reverse complement.
AGCAAGGGATTGACCCACTGGAAGCGCGCTTAAAAGAAGAGAAAGAAGCTCAGAAAGAAGCTGTCACATTCACAAGCTGCGCCGCTCGCTTTATCAAGGCACACCGCCGCAGTTGGCGAAATGCCAAGCATGCCCGTCAGTGGGTCAGCACTCTCAAAACCTATGTGCGTCCAAAAATCGGTGGAAAGCCCATAGAAGATATTTCGACCCAGGACGTGCTTGAAGTCCTAAAACCTATCTGGGCAAATAAAAACGAAACGGCCAAACGCGTGCAGGGACGGGTTGAGAATATCTTGGATTATGCAGCTGCACACGGCTATCGCGATCCGGTCAATCCCGCCCGTTGGCGCGGGCACTTGGATAAACTACTAGCCAAACCGTCACGTATCCAGAAGGTTAATCACCATCCTGCCATGCCCTATGATGACGTTGCTGATTTCATGGCGTCGGTTCAACAGTACAGCAGCATGTCTTCTAAAGCGCTCCTGTTTTTGATTTTGACCGCAACGCGCACCTCCGAGGTGCTGAATGCCGAATGGAACGAGATTGACCTCGCTAATGCCACATGGGCGATCCCTGCTGATCGGATGAAAACCAACCGCGAACATCGAGTACCGCTTTCCAAGCAAGCTCTATCGCTACTCTCGAATCTACACCACGTAAAAGGTAGTACGTATGTATTTCCCGGCATGAAGCACGCCCGCCCGCTTTCCAACATGGCCTTACTTCAATTCATGCGCGGAATGGGATACGGCCCAAGCGGCGAAAAAGGCAATTATGTACCCCATGGGTTTCGCTCCAGCTTTCGTGACTGGACTGGCGAGGTTACCAGCTACCCCCGCGACGTAGCCGAAATGGCGCTGGCCCACACCATCGAGAATAAGGTGGAGGCTGCCTATCGCCGCGGCGACCTGTTTGAAAAGCGACGATCTATGATGCAAGACTGGGCGGACTTTATCGCCACGCTTTGAGCCCAGGTAAAACACTGTGGGTACACATGTGCATGCATGAGTGCCAACGGAAATGCTAATTCACTAGAATTTTGGCGAATTAGCTGCTTGATTAGAATTAACATTTTGATCTAAAACTGTTGTAAAGGCAGGTCAACGCATGAGATAAGCGAGGAGCAGGATAAAACTTTAAGTTTAGTCAACATTCGCCAGAGGATAGCTTTCAGGATAGGGGACATTCGGAGCAAGAGGTGTGCCAACACGTTTCCGTGGACCATTGGTGCAGCGCAACTCTTCGCGCAGCCTAGAAGTTAAACCAGTGAACTCATCCCCCCAATAGACCGTTTCATTTGTTATCAGTACAAGCCGATTAAAGTCAGGTGGTTCTTTCTCCCAACAACTCCAAACGTGATATGGCTCGCCGGTATCGGGGGCGGGTAAATTGGGAAGAAGTGTATTGGCATTGCCAATCACACCGTTGAGCTGAGCCTGAGTAAGATGGCGAGCGTTACGTAGATCAGCGTCTCGCATAACAGTCCATCTTAGTTCCGCCCCCTCGAAGTTTGCCCCTTTGATGTCTGCCATTTCCAAGTTTGCAAATGTGAGGTCTGCCCTTTCTAGATTCGCCCCCTCTAAATCTGCGCTCTCCAGCCGCGCCCCATGGAGGTCGGCTCCCACTAATTTAGCCCCCACCAGATTGGCCTCATTTAGCTGTGCAAACGTTAGGTAGGCTCCCTCCAGCAGAGCAAACGTTAGATAAGCTCTTTCTAATTTCGATGATCTAAGGTCTGCCCCTTCTAGTTGCGCTGCCGAGAGGTTTGCCCCCTCTAGATTCGCCTCCCGAAGGCCTGTTTCCTCCATTCTAGCACCTACGAGCTTCGCGCCCTCTAGCCTAGCCCTCTCAAGGCTTGCCCGCTCTAGACTCGCCTCATTTAAGTTCGCCCTCTCCAAGCTTGCTTCCTTAAGGTTTGTCCGATCCAGACTCGCTGACATGAGGTTTGCACCTTCCAACCTCGCTAACGTGAGGTCCGCACCCTCAAGTCGAGTTGATGCAAGATTCGCGTTAACAAGTGAGACCCTTGATGCATTAACGCTCCGAAGGTCACGACCATCTAATTCAAGCTTGGGAAGTTTGGCAAGCATAGCGCGACGTTCCTCTTCCCAGTCGCTTTCGAAACGCTGATTTAAAATTTCAAACTGATTTAGGCAGACATCGACTTGCAGGCTCAGAAACTGGGCACACCAATTCTTCCGCTCCGCCGACAGTGTGACGGGTAGCGGACTGTGGACAGAGGGCATATGACCACAGACAGCCATTCGTAACCCTTCGCGTCGACACCATTCCTCTCTAAAAGCCTCTTGGGCAGTATGAGAAGGACGCCATGAGGCTGGCAGCACTACAAGCTCAACCCCTGAAAGGTCGGTATGAGCGATAGGATCCCAAGCCTCTTGCTGATTAAGCCAACGGCCTGCTAGCCAGTGTTCAGACCCCAAGGTGAACGTACCGAGGTTAGGAATCCATTCACGTGAAGCAACCCACTCTTCCTGAACAACCTGTTCAGATTTCCAGTCGCCGTTAGGGTAGAACCCCCCTTCGAAGAAATCTTTCCCAAGCGCAGCCTCAACTAGGTCAATTGCACGGTTTGCGTAATGATCGATGCCTCCCTCAGTGCGCAGCCAACTCAAGGTGATAACAACAACCAGAGCCAAAGATCCGAAGCCAACTCGCATCCATCCGCTCCAAGGGTTTGCCCAAGGTCGTCGGAAAGTTCGGCAGGCGGCAGTCCGAGCACTCCACCAACTGGTAAGGCCGACATAGGTAGATATGATTAGACTAAGTGACAGAAGTAGCGTTAGCCACTCATCATGTGCGGGCATTGAGCGCCACCAGAACCCTGTCAACACCAACGGTGCTGTCACCCAGACTAGTACAAGGGTTGCTAGATTTGATAGGCGACTCAGTGGCCGCTCGTTAGCCGAACCATCTGAGCGCATCGTCAGAAAGAAGTTATTAGCTAACCATGGATGTATACGATCGCCGAGCGCTTCGCCGTCGATACGGGCAGGCGCTGAGGCAAGCTCGTCGAAGAGCTTAAGCAGGTGAATATGAAGATAGACATAGAGAGCTGCGGCCAGAGGTGGTGCGAATACGAAGAACCAGAAGGTGGGGATAGAAATACCCACCAGAGGCAACTCCGTCTGCCTAGATGGAACGAAGAAATCGGCGTCCTGTACAGCGAGCAAAGTAATACCGATATAGCCGAGATAGGCGAGCAATGCGATCCACGAAGTTCGGGCCAGGGTCGAGAGCTCGTTGATGCGTGTGACCTTTTGCTGCTCTCTATCATTCATTATGGGCGTCCGTGAGGATCTATATGGCACATTATAGAGCAATATTTCACTGGCTGCGGTAGCTTTTAAATCGCTAAGGAAGAATGAAATCCAAGACTCATCAAGTTTTATTTTTTAATTTATTGATCTTTTGAGTTACAAAATAAATCCAGCCAAACATCAAGAGCACTGATTCCAACAAGGCTGGAAGAAAGGCGGTCTCAATGACCAAGTGCAACACCTAACCTATCAGGTAGGGTATTGCCATGACTCACTGTTATCGCCATCTTTCTGCTGAAGACAGAGCCGCCATCATGCTGATGCGGGTTAGCTACTCGATTCGCGCTATCGCCCGCCAACTGGGACGTGCACCTAGTACGATTTCACGAGAACTGGTGCGCCATACAGTCAAGCCTGACGGGGACGGGGCGTATGACGCCAGCCTTGCTGGACACAGAGCCCGACTGACCCGCTGTCGGCCTCGCCATTGCCCGAAGCTACCTCTCGATGGTGAGCTTTTTGAGCTGGTGATCTACCTGCTGCGCAAGTACTGGTCACCAGAGCAAATAGCCCGCACACTGAAGCGTATGTTTCCTGATAACACTGACCGCCACGTCTCGCACGAAGCCATCTACAATGCGCTCTACCTCATGCCGCGCGGCTCGCTCAATGAAGGAGCTGATTGCCTGTTTGCGCCAGGGTAACGGTAAACGACGCCCTCGCAGCCGTGGCAAGGATAGGCGGCAACAGATTCCTGACCTGGTGAGCATCCACCTTCGGCCACCTGAGATTGAAGACCGCCTGATGCCTGGCCACTGGGAGGGGGATCTCATCATTAGCGCTAACAATCGCTCTGCCGTTGGTACATTGGTTGAGCGCACGAAGCGTTTAGTGGTCCTGGCGAAAGTGGATGGCACCACGGCTACAGCGGCGGCTGTTGGCTTCAGCGACATGCTCAATGAGGTGCCGCGCGCTCTGCGCCTCTCCATGACCTATGACCAGGGCAAAGAGATGGTGAAGCATGCCGAGATCACTCAAAAGACGGGGACAGCGATCTACTTTGCCGACCCGCATAGCCCATTGGCAGCGGGGTTCCAATGAGAACACCAACGGGCTGTTGAGACAGTACCTGCCGAAGGGCACGGACCTGTCGGTCTACAGTCAGGAAGAGCTCGACGAGATCGCCGACTCACTCAATACACGGCCACGCAAGACACTGGACTGGCGCACGCCGTTGGAAGTCTACGCCGAGGTGCTCAAGAAATCCGTCGCCGGACCGAGCACGCTTCAATAGTGTTGCACTTGGAACTTGAGGCCGCCAAACCTCTTGGCAGACAGTCACACAGGCATTGTTGTAACAAAAGACCATGGAGGTCATGTATGTGTACCTCGCCACAGAGAGTAAAAAAGACCTGACGCTGCATCCCCAAGGGATTGTTAGTCGCCATAGCGTTAACTACCTGATCGCTCAAGTGGACGGCTTTGGTGACCTGCAACAATTTGCTCTGCACCGAATAACGGACGCAGCGATGAGCGATGTACCCTGGGAGCCGACAGGAGGGGGGAGCTATATCGATGCTTATATTCAGGTAGGTGCTTTTGACTACAGGCATGAGCTAGACTACGTAATGCTAGATGCGGAAATTGCCCACTCGGTGGCATGGCTACTGCAGGAGACACCTCTGGCCAAGTCGCAGACCATCAAGCCTCTCGGGGATAAGACTTATCACTTAACTGCGCATGTTCCAACCGACCAGCAAACGCTCTGGTGGCTGATGGGCATGGGTGCCAACGTGAAGGTGTTTAAACCAGCGTCCTGGCGGAAAGCGCTCAAGGACAATGCCAAACAGGTACTGGCGTATTACTATGATGTGGACAACCCAACAACACCCAGTGGTTAAATATACCCTTTGTCGCCACCTCCCGACTGCCTAGGATTGGGCTTTACAAGGGATGTCGAAAATCTGGAGCTGAGTTACGATTTCCTATCAGGATCGTCGCTATGTGAGGTGCCAAAATGCTTTTGAAGGATAAGTTGGAATCGGATACGAGGGTTCTGTTCAAGGTTCGGGAGGCTGTTGAATTAACAGGCAAGTCCCAAAATTGGTTTCTAGATAAAGCCGAAGAAAAAGAAATTGAATTTCTCTACAGAATCCCTACTGACGAGGTCGTTTACTGCTTAATACCTGGAAGAGAAAATGCGCAATTTAACAACCAGTTTGAAGGTGCCGACCTCTCTCAAAACCCAAAAACCTCTTATTTAGAATCAAACGATTATGATTATGCAGTATTAACTCATCTGCATTATGAATCAGTTATACTAGAAGGGGAAGCAGCACTAAGATCTTTCACCACAGCTGCTGTATTGGACAAAAGAGAAAAGATATTAAAATATACTCATGCATCAAGTATAAAAGACATATATAAAGATAAACCTAGACAACTTGAAAGCTCTTCGTCAATGATGCAAAGATATTTTCGCAACGAATTCCGCATATTTAAAAACCGCACCCCCAACAATCCTCAAAAAATATTTGGGCATATATTTTTCGCCAATCGCCCTGGTGGAACAATCGATACCACTATAAAGATAGACGATTTATGGATCACTAGGGAGTCACTCCTTTCCTCTGTTGGCGAAACACCCTTAGATGAATATATAACGGACTACCCTTGGCCGAATAAAAATTTGAAAGCACTAAACCTGGCTTGCATTAACTACTACCAAAATGTGTTCGACATCTCCGATAAAAAAGAGAATTTAAAGAATTTTCTAAGAGAGAAAATTGACGGCATATCCAATAAAGCCTTGGATTTTTGCGTAGAGATTGTCACTGAAAGTAATTCAGTCAACAATATAAAAATACCCTCAAAAGAAGAACGTAAAAGGTACCCAGACTATTTCCCGTATTGTCTTGTCAACATGAACGAGGTGTCGAGGCAATTATACATAGAGCATAGTGAAATTATTGATAACGGAGGTAGAGCAAGACAAATAACTAGTGGAATAGCGCGCGATAAAGCAAAAAGTTTGAGCGCCCTACCTGAGCGCCGGATTGTCTCGCTGGCTAGTTTTATGAAGCCCAATCTTTGAGGGCTTCATGTTTAATATATCAATATCCTGATAGATAATGATGCTATATTCTCTGATGTACTAAACTACTCTCCCTGGGTCGTCCACGCTTGATAGCATCCTGTGTTGGGTTATTTCCTCTAGAATAAGCTCGTTCGGCAGGTGCTACATGTCTCAAGACGAAGTCGGTTTTAACCATGTAATCGATAACTTTGTATTTTAGTGCTCTGTACTTATCTTCCTCGTAATGATTAATCACTCCTATTCCAACGTGCCGATAGTTTTCTTTATACCTGTTACAGTTGAAGTACCTACCTTCTCCATCGGACACAACATAGTTGTTCCAATGCTCTCCTACCAACATACCCAAAGTGATATCTTGTTGATGCCGAGAACCATCCACTATTAATAAGAGATGATAGTGATAACCTGCTAGCAACCCATATTCCAATGTCATAATGAAGCCTATCAACCCCTCAATAGGCACTCCTCTCCTTAAATCAGATCGCATCGTATCCCAATGAGATTTCACTAATTCTATATCTTCTGAGTAATAATCACTATCTACAAACTTTCCCTCTCTATATCCTAAATCAACTCTAATATAATTTACCCTTGCGTATTTTTTCCTAATTTCATCTATATATTCGAAAGAGCCTTTCAGCCTTTTCTTCCTTGCTAATTCCTGACGTTTTCTTGCTAATATAAATTCTTCGCTATTAATTGATTCCCTTATAACCTGCACTGATCGGTTTAAGCACTCCACCTCATTGCTCACTGTATTTTCCGTACAGATATGTAGACCGTAAATTAATGCTGCCTCATGGTATATTTTGACATAAGGATTCATGTTTACAGCTGTTTTATTCCAACATTCATTCTGACACCCCGCTTCCAGCATTTTCTTTAAATGCTTCGCCGTGATGCTTTCAAAGCCAACTACGCTTTTTCCATGACGATCTTTTTTTACTGAATATAAAGACCCATTTATTTCTGCAACACGCTTAACCAGGGCCTCTGCCTGTACGCAATGGTTTATCAACCACCTTTCTTCAACTCCATATCCCCCATCATTCATGGATATGTTACAGGTAGCTTTTTCAGCTACCTTATTTTCTTCGCTTAGATTCACCATACAATAAACTCCATAAGTATTTCCTACTATCGCAGTCAACCCCAATAACATATAAAGCAGAATATAAAAGCTCAGATATATTATATATAACAGCTACAATGCGAAGTAAAGCAAATAAACAGCTAGCTAATAGTTTAAAAGTTAGTATATTTTTGGATACCTCTTTTCTATCCCAGCTAAACTAAAGGAAGATTGGTCTAAAGGATAATTTGGAGCCAAGTCTACGCAATTCACTCCTTTGTGCTGAAAGCAGCTCACCACCCCCGACTGACTAAGTCGAGTTAAACAAGGATCCAGCCTTTTTATTTTCCTCAGCCTTGATGGGCAATACCTTTGCAATTCCGCTTTACGGTAATAACGCTGACCGTTGCCTCTTCTAATTTCAATCCAATCCATCATCTCCTGGTCATCTATATCACTGTCACTTGGACTGTAAAAATTATTTCTGAATTGATACGAGTAATACATTACAATATCGATTGATTTTTCAAGCACCTCTTCGGATATCTCAGATTCTGGGTCATTTATAAAAACACTCATTAAGCAAGCCACTCTTAATATGTTATCAGGGAGCTTTGCAGCATGGTCTTCAAAGCCATGAAACAGACATCCAGGAGCAGTATCCGACTCGATGCCATTGCAAACTCCCATGAATCGAACTTGTGCGGCATGAGATAATCTTACTGACAATTCCCTCTCTTCACTTTCAAACCTTTTTTTGGTTAACTCAAGAAGCTCGAATATTCTATTAGCAAAATTTACACTATACGTTATGCTTTTTTGCCCAGCGCTATAACTCCTTTTACCTACCATTCTTTCGGGCTCTGTGATTAGAAATCTAGCCCACATTCCAGACCCCTTGGCAGCTCTACCAGCGCTCTGTAAATAACTACCAAAGACATCGGGCTGGACCATAATGCATGCTGTAAGTCTTCCTCCCGAAAGATATCCTGACCCTGTCGTTTTTCGATGGATTCTGACGGTCTCATTACTCCATAATCCGTTCATCAGTGAATCGTTTTTAAATGCACTGCTTTTAAGTATGCTTCCTCCTTCGCTTGATACCAATGTGGCGTACTTTGAACTCTTCAGCATGCCATCAATCAATGCTTCCGCTGTCGAATTTTCATAAAGCACGATAGGCTCTTTTTTTACTACAGGCTCGTCTGCCAAGTGTTTTTTAAATTGCTCTTCAAGTTCAACAGTCCCCTCCCCTTTAGACGTCATCCGAGCTATCTTTTTAAGAATAACCTCCTTTTTCTTTACCCATACCTCATGCTCTGCCAAGTAATTTTTATTCGCATTTTCATATACAGTCCTCTCGCGCTTCTGGAAATCAAGCACGCCTTTGAAAACCTCTGAATAGGTGGGGGTTTTACCTTCCCCCGAGCCGGCTATTATCAACGTGTAAAGACTTGCTGAACTACTTCTTCCGTCGGGCCACTTTGCAACCACAAGCCCTTGTACTGCCGTTGATATAGCCGCCAAGGCTGTTAATTGAACCATATCCCTGTGAACCTGCTGATTCTGGGATACCTCCTCCACGAACCCATCCAACAAGTATTTTCTTACTACGGGGTAAGCTCGTGGCATGGGGGAAGTGTCCGTGATCGCCATACACCATTCCTTGCATCAATTTTAGTCCCGTAGATTCATGCGTTTATGCAGCCATTCGTCAATCTCGTTCTCTTCCCAGGCAACGCTCGCTCTACCAAGCTGAACCCGGCGAGGGAAGTCTGGGTCGTGGAAAGGGGACGATGGATCCATCTTGTTGTAAATCGTTGATCGAGATAGCCCTGTTCGTTCTTTGACCTGCTTTATACGTAGCATCACTGGAGCTTTTTTCTTACTTGCCGTCATCGTTCTTACCTCTTGTGTCGCGGTTGACACAGGTATGTTGGTTCATAAGACGGCGCATGGCTTGTGACGAATGCTGACGTTTTCTAACGCATTGATAAAAAATGGAAAATTGAATGGGATATTGGCCGTGTTAGCCTTGTTGGGTGGGTATTCAGAGAGGCAAAACACCTCAAAAAGGCTGCTATTTTTGCTACTCGATAGCAAAAATAGCAGCAATAGCACGTCGGGTTGCCGATGGTGATATGGATGTTGGCCAAAGTTACTCGCAAGCATCCAAGTAAAATGGGCCAAAAAAAATCGTCAAAACTCGCCCTGATTCCCCCCGGCTCGGAAAAGTACTCCGACTAGTAGCCCTCTTACTTAACAGCCAGCAATTCATTCCATTGAGTCGTGTAGCGCGGCGTGCGCCGTTCGCTTCGCAGCGCCCAGGCATTACCTTTACGGGGCAGGCCCATCTGTATGGTGCCCCGACCAAACTCCCGATTGAGCTTATCAACCGTGGTCATCAGGCGTTCGCTGCGCTGTGCATCCGCTTCTGTTTGCGGGGTCTCGGCAAGGGTGAGCTGGCGGTTGGCCTTGGGGGAAAGGTCGAGCAACATCAGGCCGGCTTTTTGGTAGGCGTAGCCCTTACGCCATAGACGCCGCAAGCCCTGTACTGCGGCGGCCGTGATTTCTCGGTTGTCGTCGGTGGGTCGTTCCAGTGAAATAACCACCCGGTTGGTATATTGCGGCAAGTCGTTGCGGAAGGGATTGGTGCGGATGAAAATCATGACGGCGCTGGTCACGCTGCCTTGCTTGCGAAGCTTCTCACCGGCCCTGGCGGCATGCTGCCGGAGCGCTTCGCGTAGATCATGCGGATTACCGGTCAGTCGACCGAACGAACGCGATACCATGATCTGTTGTTTGGGCTCGCTCATGTCGTCCAGTTGTATCACCGGCTGGCCCCTCAGCTCCCACACGATGCGTTCCTGCACCACGCTGAAATGCCGTCGTATGTGCTTGGGATCGGCTTCGCGTAGATCCCACGCCGTTTCAATCCCCATGACCCGCAGGCGCTCACCGGTGCGGCGGGCCACGCCCCACAGCTCTATGACGGGCAACTGCTTCAACAGCGCCTGAGTGTCGATACCGTCAGCCATGAGTTTGCACACGCCCTGCTCCCGGTAGGCGGGATGTTTCTTGGCGGCATGGTTGGCTACCTTGGCCAGGACGCGCGATGGTGCAAAACCCACCGAGACCGGAATGCCGGTCCATTGTTTAACGGTCTCTCGCAACGTTTGCCCGTACTGCTCCAGCGCGTCGGGATCAAAGCCCTGAAAGCCCACGAAGCTCTCGTCAATCGAGTACACCTCGACATGGGGAGAAAACTCGCCAAGCACTTCCGTGACGCGCCGGGACATGTCGCCGTACAAGGCGTAATTACTCGACAGCAGCACGGCTTGTCGACGGATCTGGGGCGAAAGCAGGTGCATCGCCGCACCCATCTCGACGCCGAGGGCTTTCAGTTCGTTGGAGCGGGCTACAACGCATCCATCGTTATTGGAGAGCACACCCACCGGACGACCTTCCAGTGTCGGGTTAAAGACCCGCTCGCAGGACACGTAGAAATTGTTGCAGTCGACCAAGGCCATCATTGCAGCGGTGCCCCTGGCAGGCTGTGCAGCACATGAGTGACGACGCCCCAGACGTGGGACTCACGACCATCAATCGGAATCGGAGGGTAAGCGGGATTGCTTGCCTTGAGGTAGGTGCGCTGGCCAACCCGTTCCAGCCGTTTCACGGTCAGTTCGCCGTCCACGCAGATCACCACAATCCGGCCTGGCATCGCGTCAAGGCTCCGGTCTACCACCAGCAAGTCACCGTGATGGATACCATCACCCGTCATGGAATCCCCTTCGGAACGTACGAAGTAGGTCGCTGCCGGACGTTTCACCACATACTGGTGAAGGTCCAGGTCGGTATCCAGGTGATCATCGGCGGGAGACGGAAACCCCGCACGCACCGCACTCGAATAGAGCGGTAACGGGCACGATGGGGCATAAGCGTCTGCTCGGCCCAGCAGGGAAACGGGCAATGACATGGTAAGGTGCCTCTCGATAACTGTATATATAGCCAGTATCAAGAAAGACACCGGTTGACGCAACACCACCACGATCAACGCCACTAATTTTGAGACCTATATCACTCCTATGAGCCCACCACAGGGATCGCTTCCCTGACCATAGGAGTGCCGCTTATGCCACCACCCTGCTTTAACTGTGCTGAAACGCGCATGCTCAACCTTGATACCGCTCAACGGATCGGTACCACGGGGAGTTGCCTGATTGGCGGGGCGATCGGTGCCTGGCGATCAGCCGCCGTCACCCAGCCTCTGTCGATAGCCAGCTCGCGCTTTCCGCTCGCCAAACTGCCCGTCGCGATGATGGGCGCCATTGCCGGAGGACAGTCGGGGGCGCGGGTAGCCGCCCTGTTCTTCTCGCAATGGTTGCCGCCCGGTGAAGGCACCCCGTGGCTCTGCCTGTCGTGCGGGCATATCTTTCGTCACCCCTTTCCGCCCCTGGCCCCCGCACGTTGATACATCGCTTTACGGCGATACACCTTACTCACCACCCACCCATGCGCTGACAGCTGTGTCAGCGCTTTTTTTATGTCTGGAGAATGACTGATGGCACATCTCGTTGAACAAATGGCTTACGTAGGCGCTACCCCCTGGCATGGCCTGGGACAGCAATTGACCCGTCATCAACCGCTGGAAGTCTGGCAACAACAGGCCGGTATGAACTGGCACATTGAAGAGGCCCCGGTGCGCTTTATTGCCGAAGGCGCAAGTCACCTGGGCAGCATTCATTCCTTCCCCGAGCAGAAGGTGCTCTACCGTTCGGACAACAAGGCCCCGCTCTCCGTGGTATCGCAGCGCTACAAGGTGGTGCAGCCGGAAGAGATCCTGGAGTTTTACCGTGACCTGACCGAGTACGCGGGGTATGAGCTGGAAACCGCCGGGGTTCTCAAGGGTGGTCGCAAGTTCTGGGCCCTGGCGCGCAGTGGCTTGAGCACATCGCTGCAAGGCCAGGATGAGGTGAACGACTACCTGCTGCTGGCCACCTCGTGTGATGGCACCTTGGCGACCATGGCGACCCCCACCACGGTACGGGTGGTGTGCAACAACACATTGCAGATCGCCGTTGATGGTACATCGCAGGCAGTGAAGGTGCCCCATCGCTCGGAGTTCGACCCGCGGGCCGTCAAGCGACAGCTGGGCATTTCCGTATCCCAGTGGAATGACTTCATGTACCGCATGAAGGCCTTGTCGGAACGCAAGATCGACCGCCGTGAAGCCCAGCAGTACCTGCAGTCGGTGATTTGCGGGGCCGAAACGCCTCTGGATGATCCTTCCAAGCTGCCGAACTACCGGGCACTGAATAAAGTGCAGAAGCTTTATACCGGCGAAGGTCGGGGCTCGCACCTGGTGACCGCCAAGGACACGGCCTGGGGCCTGCTCAATGCGGTCACCGAGTATGTCGACCATGAGAAACGGGCACGTAGCAACGATACCCGCATGGATTCGGCATGGTTCGGTCAGGGCGCACAGTTGAAGCAGGAAGCGCTCGATGCAGCGCTTGCGCTGGTGGCGTAATCAGCCCCTTAACCTCGCTTCATCGATTTCCCGGATATCCCACCATCACGCTATTCCCTATCCAGTGACACTCACCACCTCCACGGCATAAACGCCCGGCCCTATCAAGGCCGGGCGTTTTGCTGTGGGGTTTACCTTACGAGGAACTGCCATGACATTCGTCTCTCACACCGTCGAAACCGGACTGACCCAGCTGACCGAAGCCCTGCTGGCCAACCAAAAACATCACGCCGAGACCGTCGTCTGCGCCCAAGGAAAGTTCTACCGGGCGGAAGTCCGTCTAGAGCCCCTGGATGCCGAGACATTGGCCGATCACCTGGGTGACTAACCCTACCCGCCTCACCGCTTCCAACCAGCCCAGCAACGTTTGGGCGTTGGATTATCCCTGTATCGATTCGAGATAACCGGAGGTGCCCCATGGCACAACGCACCCATGTCATCAATTCCAATCACCCCGAAACATCGTCATCAGCTATTCAGCCAGACGCTGCCTCGTCGAACACGCCGGCCGCATTGGAGGCTCATCCCACCGCTGACAGTACCGCGATCATTCAGGTGATCGAGCGGGCTGCGCTGAACCCGGACGTCGACATCGACAAGATGGAGCGTTTGCTGCAGATGCAGGAGCGGGTGATGGATCGCCAGGCCATGATGGCCTACAGCGCGGCCATGGCAGCGATGCAGACCGAACTACCCAGCATCGAGGAGCGAGGACAAACCAACAACGGCTTCTACGCCACCCTGGAGGATATCGTCGATACCGTACGCCCGATCATGCAGAAACATGGCTTTGCGGTGAGCTTTCGTATTCAGACGCAGGAACGTGGCATTCAGATCACCGGCGTCCTGATGCACAAGGACGGCCACCGTGAAGAAACCAGCATGCTGCTACCCGCCGATATCAGCGGTAACAAGAATGCGGTTCAGGCGTTTGGCTCCTCCACCAGTTACGGCAAGCGCTACGTGCTGTGCGCGCTGCTCAATATCACCACCCGCGGCCAGGACGATAACGGCAATGCCAGCACTAAAGCAGGCATCAAGACAGTCACTGCTTTCCAGGCGGGGCAGATCCAGCGGCTGATCAGCCAGTGCCCAGCAACGACTCAGGAGTGGTTCAGCGGCAAGTACGGGTCTGCCGTGCAGGTGCCCTACAGCGACTTCGACAAACTACGGGCGTCCCTCACCAAACGGGCCAATAAGTAACAGGCATTTTCCCCCTATCTACCCTAAGGAGGCGACCATGCAGATCCTCAACATGACGCAAGGCTCTCCCGAGTGGCTGGCGGCGCGTTTGGGGCGCGTCACCATGTCGGAGCTCAAGACCTTGCTGGTCAACGGCAAGGGCCCTTGTGGATTCGGTGCCGGGGCCATTACCTACATGCACCAGTTGATGGGTGAGCGGATGACCGGCGAGCTAGCCGAGCCATTTCAGGGCAATGCCCATACCCGGCGTGGTCATGAACTGGAAGGGGTGGCCCGTTCGCTCTACGTCAATGCATCCGGCGAGCCGAGCCCGCAGGAAGTGGGTATCATCCTCAACCATGACGTGGGCTATTCGCCTGATAGCCTGGTCGGTGCTAACGGCCTGCTGGAGATCAAAACCAAACTGCCCAAGTTCCAGATCGATGTGCTGTTAAGCGGGGAGATTCCATCAGAGCACGTTGCCCAGTGCCAAGGCGGCTTATGGGTCAGCGAGCGGGAATGGATCGACTTTGTCAGCTACTGGCCCGGCATGCCGCTGTTTATCAAGCGGGCCTACCGCGACGACATCATGATCCGCACCATTGCCGAGCGGGTCGAAGCCTTCCATGAGGAAATGGAGCGGCGTATCAGCCAAGTGATGGTGGCATGAGCCAACCTCATCATCGACGAACTATCTATCACATAACGACATAGACGCCGGGGCCACCACCCCGGCGTTTTCTTTTTTTGGAGACAACCATGACCCGCAGCAAACTCAAGGCCGGTGAAGTGGCAGGCACTTACCACGTCGTAGAACCGGTTACCGAAGCCGATATCATCAACCTCGCCAAAGGCTTTGCGCGTCGCAAGCTTGCCAGAGGCTGCAAGATCACCCAGCCCTCGCAAGCGTTTGAGCACTTGCGGCTACTGCTCCAGGACTACGAGCACGAGGTGTTCAGCGTCCTGTTTCTCGATACTCAGCACCGTGTCATATGCTTCGAGGAAATGTTTCGGGGTACCATCGATACATCCAGCGTCTACCCCCGGGAAGTGCTCAAAGCTGCCCTCACCTACAACGCCGCGGCGGTCATCCTCGTACATAACCATCCAAGCGGTGACCCCGAACCAAGCGATTCGGATAGGCGAATCACCCAGCAACTCAAGGAAGCCCTGGGGCTGATGGACATTCGGGTGATTGATCATGTGGTGGTAGGAAGCGAGGGGTGTAAGTCGTTTGCAGAAATGGGATATTTGTAGCGGAAATGGAGAGCAACTTGGATCCGCCCGCCTGGGCGGGTCCAAGTTGGGATGTTTTCTTTCTTTTTTATATCAGCTATCGGGCGAGGCTGTGTGAAAACAAAAAAACCAGTTGGGGATTACAGTATACAACCGCAATTGCGCCATTAACGGTCAGCTAGATAGGTTCACAACGTCCTCAATAATTAAACCAACATCTACGTTGATCGATATAAAAGTCTAAGAAGCCTCTACTAAAGAGCCTTACCAGATTCTACAAGCGCAGTAGCGCCAAGCTCAGCAACTCTATGGTTGCATTGCTTGGATCACCCCCCAGTACCGAGAATATTCATGAGGCGTTTCATGTTGTAAGCAAGCACCTGAAGGCTCATTTCCGTGCTGACGTTCTTAAGGCTCTTGGACATGAAGTGCGTTATTCCCATGCACGCTTTCAACTTGCCAAAGAGGTGCTCGACATTCTGACGACGGAGGCGCACCATGTTCGGCGTCCGGTCCAGTAGAGATTTTACCACCTCCAGTTTATCCTAGTGTTCCCAGCTTTTGATACGCCTATAGGTGCCCGTGGTGCATTGCGTTTTCATTGAGCAACACTGATAGGCCGAGCACCAATAGCAATGTAGCTTGTTAGGCGAGGTTCTTGGCTTAGGGAAATAAGACGTTAAACCGGCATCGTGGCAAGCAAGAATTTTCCGTCTCTTAAAGTAACCGCGATCAGCTACGCCATGGAGGTCGCTAAAGCAACTAGCATCACGTGACTACTTGGACACCCGGTAAAGTTCCCCCGATCACTGCCTACATTAGTTACTTATGTGATACCCGTTTGTGACATAGCATATGACATATCCACAGAGCTCATGGAATCTAGATTTATTGTCAACGTGTTTTGTCACATCAAGCCTCTACATTTTGTAGGTATTCCCGCCCTTTAAAATGTCAAAGGGGACTAAATAACATCCGAGACGGCTGCCCGTTTCCAGCCTCATCCAGCCATGGTCAGTACCTGGAGCGTGAAGTACTGGAGAACGCTCCTGACCTCTTCGAAGCCAAACAGAAGTCCACCAAACAGTCCGACGAGCCTAATACCGATGAGCTCTATCACGGATTGGTCAACTGATGGAGAAGCGTATTTTTATGTCGCGCAAACTTGTTCAGTAAACCGTTAGAGTAAGTTTTTAACCGATACTTTCGCCACTTTAACCAGAGATGGAAAAAACAACCGCATCAGAACTTGGCAACAATAATCAAGCCATAAAAATGACCGGACCCACCTAAAACACCAATGGTCTATTCAGCTAAGGAAGGTCTGAATAACTGCCGATTATCGCCAATCGCGGTTTGAGTCGACAAAAAATCAAAGATTCAGACACGCTTCTCCCGTTATGTGTGTGTTTTTTGCCCGTTTCCCGCCTTTTAGGCGGAAAAC